>JAKVBH010000036.1 GCA_022447495.1 Marinovum sp.
CAGGTAGCTATAGACCTGCCGCTGTCTGTTGCGGAACATGATCTACGCAAATTCATCGACGCGGTTCGAGGCGTCCGATGATTGCTCCTTCCAACACCTACCGAATTTTTCTGGCAACCCAGCCCGTAGATTTTCGAAAAGGCATGGATGGCTTGGCCAATTACGTGCGCTCAAATTTCGATCTCGATCCGCTATCCGGTGCGTTCTTTGTGTTTCGGTCGAAGGGAAAGGACAAAGTTAAAGTCCTTATGTGGGACGGCACAGGCCTAGTACTCGTATACAAGCGTATCGAGGGTAACGGTTTCGTCTGGCCGAAGTTAAGTGACGGCACAATTTCCATGACGAAAGCTCAATTTGAAGCTCTCTTTGAAGGGTTGGATTGGAGACGGGTTGCGTCGGCAGAGTATTATCTTCCGAAAACAGCTTAACCCGATAGCCCCAGAAACGGTCCCGAATCATTTGGATTCTCAGTGGAGTAGGACAGAGCTCGTTCGAAATTGCAGGTAAGAAAAAGTGTCATCGGTAACAGAAAATCACCTTTCGAAACGTTGACACCGCGATTTGGTCACTGAAACTCGCAACTAGTCACGCTGAATGACAAACTATAATAAAAACAATTGGTTAAGCTGATTTCTCTTGTTTTTCAGTTTTTTGGCCGCCATCCCATATCCCGCTCAAGCAACCTTGGCGTGAGTTAAGCGATTTCCGCTTAAACATTGGATGAAGGAGGCGGCCTTTGAGCCGCTTGGAAACACGTGACCGATACGTTCGAAGACCACTTGGCTGATATTTTGGTGCACGCGACTGCGGACGCAATGCGCCCAGCCAAGAGCCTCGAAAAGTTATGCCGTGCTATGGGGAAAGAGTTGGCAACCGTTAAACGTGATTTGCTTAAAGCCCAAGCGAAGCTCAAAAACAAAGACGCCAAAATCCGAGAGCTAAAAGGGCAGATCGCCAAGCTAAATAAGGTGGTGTTTGATACACAAAAAGACCACAACCCCAACGATACCAAATCGGCATCTGGACAAGGCAATGGCTCATCAGAGGCACCTCAAAACCGTTCGAGGTCAGGCAAGGGCAAAACAAATTCCGGGAAGCGAACGACTTCACATTCAAAGTCAAAAGGGCGCAAGAAACGTGAGTTTCCACCACATCTCGAAAGAAAAAAGATCTACATGGGCACGGAGGACAAGCTTTGTCCCTGCGGCTGTGGCGGAACGATCCTTGGATATGATACCGACCGACGTCTCGAAACTATACCGGCACAGCACTATGTTGCCGAAAGAATGTACCCGAAGTACCGATGCCGGGCAAAAAACAAAATTGTTGGAACTCCCTACGCTCCAAATGTCTTTCCCCACTCATGGATGACGAACAGCGTTGTAGCCCACGCGATTTTCCTGCGCTTCGGTGCTTATCAGCCATGGAATCGCCAAGAAACCCTGCTTCTGGCCAGCGGGATTAAACTGTCTCGCAGTACTTTGATGAAATGGGCAAACCGTACCGCCACGCAAGCACTTCTCCCAATCTACGAGATGATGCTCGACGAACTCCGAAAAAATAGTGAACGTCTTTTGATGGACGAGACAATTGTCCGGATGCTTATGCAAGGTGCAGGCAAAGCCAAGCATCACTACATGTTTGCACTTCATCGCGATGATCGCTCGTTTGGCGGGAACAAGCCGCCGGTTGTCGCGTACATTCCAAGCAAGACCAGATCAATGGCTGCAATCCATGACGTATTGGCGGGCGTAACGGCCATTGTTCAGACTGACGCCTACGCCGGTTATGGCCAACTAGGCCGAAAGGGAACGGTCGTTGAAGGCGTGGTCAGCGTGAAATGCTGGGCGCACGCACGGCGTCACTTCACCGATGATTTCGAGTTCAACAGAACAGAAGACGCTCAAACCGTGATCGAGATGATCGCCGAACTTTATGCCGAGGAAGCTAAGATAAGAGGCCGATCACCGGTACACAGAATGGAGCATCGAAAATCTATCAGCGCTCCCATATTAAAACGCCTTAAGCAGTTCCTAGAGGAGTGCTTTGAGCGCCATCTACCCAGAACAAGAATGGCGAAGGCCATTGCCTATGTCCAAAAACACTGGGCAGAACTTGTACTGTTTCTTGACGACGGGCGAATTGACTTAGACACGAATTCAGTCGAGCGCATGTTTAAGCCGACTATATTGTTGCGCAAAAACGTCCTGTTCATGGGCAGTGAAGAAGGCGCAAAAGCATGGGCCATTCTGTCGTCTATAGTCGAGACGTGTAAACTCAATGGAGTGAATGTGGAACAATACCTGAAATGGGTTCTGGATCAGATCGCTGGCAAGCTGCCTCGCAGCCAATACGACAAGCTGCTGCCTTGGAACGCTCTACCAGAACTGCAAGCGCGTGGATGAACCCAACAGAATTGCCTTCATCCAAATTCGTCGTTTCGCATGAAAATGGATGCCTCAGAGAATTTCACACTTCTATCCCGATAACGACCAGAAATTTGTGTAAGGTCACTCCGCTGGACCGAGAGGAGCTTGATAAAGGCAATGTGTAGCAAGAACGTCGAAATTTGATATGCAATGCTATTGCTTTTACCAGTTTCAAGTATAGCACTTTGCCGGCTGATAACCTCTGAGTTTGTTCGCTGAGCTGTTGAGACCAAATGTCTCCAAACATTGTTTTAGTTCGACATCCACCAAGTTTCTCCATTAGGTTGCGCAATGCATGGGATGACAATTTTTTAGGAGAATTCAGTAAAGACCATTTTGCCATCGGGCTGTACACTCACTGAAAGAATACTAAGTACCCCAAATCTAATGCCGCGTGTGAATGGCACCTTTAGCATCACAGACGCTCAATATGCAGCACTGGATGCAGGGCTATCTGATGGCAAAAGTCTACTAATTTCGGCTCCTACTTCGACCGGAAAAACGCTAATCGGCTGGTGGGCGGCAGCATCCGGCCTCGAGCGGGGCAAGAAGTTCGTTTATCTGGTATCTCACCGGGCACTTGCTTCACAAAAATTCGAAGAGATACAGTCTTTGTTTCAGCGGCAATGGCTAGAAAACGATACAACGACTTTGGTGTGCGCTACAGGGGATGGCGTCGTGGATGGAAGTGGTCGTGCCAACAGCGCGCCTCTTTCCGCCACCGTTCTTGTTGCCACATATGAAAAATACCTAGCACTTATTTCGGCAGGCGGGCCGCCCCAAGATTTGTCAGATGTTGTTTTTGTATGTGACGAAGTGCAGCTTATTGGTGATGGCAGCCGAGGAAAACATGTCGAGCTGTTGCTTTCAGTACTCAAGCGTACAGGTTGGTATCAGTTCGTAGGCTTGTCGGCTGTTATGGACGACAACGGCGCAGCCCAGTTTTCCAATTGGCTCAATCTGTCCCTCGTAAAAGTCGAAACACGCGAAAAGGTACTTAAAATTGAAGGCCGATGGCGGAATGGATGTCTCGTTGCGACTTCTACTCCAGAGGGAATTAGCCCTCTTGTGCAAGAACCCAATGCTAAAGAAATGCAGCTCAACGGGATGGTTGACGAACTACTCTCCGGAGAGAAGAAGCCCGTAATCGTTTTTTGTATGAAAGTTGATGATACCTATACCCTCGCAGAGGGCTGGGCATCCAGCCAGCCCTTTACACAGAATGTGGTTCCCCCCGCCGGGCTGGATCTAGACTCCTCTCTTCTGGCGTTGATCAACAAACGCTGTGCCTTTCACAATGCGGAACTGAGTGAGGCTGAACGCGCTTATGTAGAAGGTCTCATGCAAGACCAAACAATTGACGTTGTTTTCGCTACCTCGACTCTCGCCGCCGGTGTAAATTTTCCGCTTGGCAGCGCAGTATTTTCAAAATGGAAAAGGTGGGATTTCGACAAAAGAGCGCATCAACCAATCCGACGTGATGAGTTTCAGAATATGGCTGGGCGAGTTGGCCGAACGGGACAAGAAGCTGATGAGGGGCTCGTTCTTGCGACAGCTAGCAGTGTATCTGAGCTTAGTGACCTTCAACGACTAATGGATTTTTCAACGAAGGAAACACTTGGCGTAGGAATTTCACCATCCGATTTTGGATCTCTAGTGATACAGTTGTTTGCGGGCGGACTTTGTTCTACGCGGCAAGGGGCCTTCGAACTTATGGCATCTACACTAAGTGCAAGCCGCGAAGCCGAGCGAGGTGTTGGGAATGTAGAGCATTGGAGGCAACACCTCGACGTACAAATTGATAGACTTATCGACACTCATTGCCTCATGGATACGAGTGAGCGGCTTGTAGTCACGGATTTCGGTAAGGCGGTTGCAAAAAGTAGTCTTAAGCCAGAAACAGCAGAGCATTTCCTTCGTTTCCTAAGCCGCAATGGAGAACACATCTCCAGAATGCTCCCTTCGCCAGACCATGAAGGGCAAGACGACGATCTTCTGTTCATTTTTTGCCACGGAAGCCTGTTGTCACCTGAGTACAACCTGACTGGTGGTCCTCGTACAAGAAACCTCAGTTGGCGGTTTGAAAACCTCGGGGCGGTTACAAATCCCCAAGCCCAAAGGTTAGAGCACGTTCTGTTCGAACGGCCTTGGGTTGCAAACCCCGGAGCCGCCAACGGTGCGCGAGCCTTGTCCGAGTGGGCATCTGGTGCGAGCCGGAACGACTTAGGAGAAATCCTTCCCGAAGTTCGTCTCGGCCTGATAGAAAACACTGCCCGAGACGTTAGCTGGCTTTTGTCCGCCGTTTCTCAAGTAATTTCATCTTCGTCGTCACCTACTCTAGCTGACGCGGCACGGCATCCTCTTCTAGCTTCCACAAATCCAAGCCTGCCTGAAATTCGAAAGTTTGCACGTGTACTTCGCAGGTATGCAGTCCGCGTTGCATCAGGTTTGCCATCTGAATGCCATTGGCTGCAAGAGCTAGAACTTAAAGGTCCGGCGAAGCGGCTAACTCGCAAGCAGATCCTGAGTATCCATCAACACGGTCTCTCGAAACCACATCTCTTGATGGATGGAAGCCCAGAGTATGACGCTCGCAGAGAAGCGGCGCTGCCAAAGACTGGAGGGATAGGATATCCTAATCTCGTTAGGGATGCCGCTCGAAGTTGGAAAGTTGATCAAAGGCAGCACTTTAGAGCGCGACATACAAAAAATGCGGTTCGCCACGGATGCTCTGAATTAATCTCAAGATTATACGACGCTAAGGGTAAAACGCTAGAAGCCGTCTTAATGGAGATCTTTGCAGATATCGGTATCGAATGTAACTTGCTCGACGATGGAACTAGACCAGCGTGGCCAGATCTGAAAATAGCATTTTCAAAAAATGGTTTGGTGACCGACGTTGTTGCGGAAGTGAAAACCAAAGAGAAAGAAACAGCTCTTGTCCCGCTTACCGATGCAATTGAAGTCATAAGTGCGGCTGCGATCGCCGGTATGGGAGGCGCGCCTGTAACTACAATTTGCAGCCCAGGTGTCGAGCCTAGTGTCCCAACGGCGATTTCAGGATGTAACCACCTGAGTATTGTGGAATTGGCGGACTTGGCCGAGGCCTATCTTCGAGTGAAAGATGGCAACCTAACGATTGCAGATTTGCATAACTGGATCACAACTCCGGGGATCGCATTGACAGAAGACCTTCCATACAAAAATTTGTGAGGACCTGCGTATCATCGTCATTACCCACCAACCAAGGGGAAGCCATGGTTCAGACTTATATTGGCGCTAAGCGCCAATATAAGCCTTCCTGAGCCAAGGCAAAGAGGTGCTTCCGGGGGCAAGATACAACGCTTACTTTCCCTTTCTATTCGCGCAGAACTCCGATCCGGGAAAATCGTATCTTTGCTGTCTCGTGAATCGATCTTCGCGCGCACATATTCCGCATCACCAACTCTGCACTCGCACGAACTAGTTCGCTACACACCGAATGCCGCTGCGGTGAAGGACAATCGCGTCCACCTATGGTCTTATCGAGAACAGGTATTTGTAGAGTGGGACGAGAGCAAATCTCGCCCACGTTCCCCGCAGACTGGTACTTAACCACAATTTCGAATTGGACGATTTTCGACAAAATTGTCCATATTTTGCCTCAATTGACTGGTCTAACATGACTGGGGGATGTCAATTTGGGCATCGTAATGACGATTATCAAACTACTCCGTGCTCACTCACGGGCGCTGCCAAATAAGCCCGCACTCATCGATGCGGACAGAATGCTGACCTATGCCGAACTCAACGCGCGCTCAGACGCATTGGCTGAGTTCGTCATCAATCGCGCTCCAACGTCCGACGCGGTAATCGGCTGCGTTAAAACCTCAATGACGACGACGCTTGTCGTCGGTCTCGGGTGTCTCAAAGCGGGGCATCCCTTTGCGATCCTCGACGCCCGGGACTCTCAGACGCGAGTCCAAAACGTCTTTGAGACTGCTGAGTGCAAACTCATTGTCGTCGACAGCCAACAGGCGGCCGACGCGGTTGCGAAAATAGACGCCACTATATGCGCTTTGGACGACATACCTCATAGCCGGATCACCAATCTACCCGTACCTGCCGGCAACACACTAAGCTACATCGAGCCGACCTCTGGATCCACGGGGACACCCAAACTTGTCCCGATTGATCACGACACACTAAACCACTATATCGCCGCACAGGTCGCCTTGGGGGATATCAATGGTGACGACACTGTCGCTTTGCTGGGTGAAATGTGGTTCGACACACTCCTCTCTGGCCTTTGGGTTGGTGCTACACTTGCCGCTTACGACCTACGCGGACTCGGTGCAGCAACCGCTCCTGAATGGCTTCGGAACACTAAAGTCTCGGTAATACAAACATTTGTCGCTGCATTCCGGGCAATTGCGGATGCCGCATCCGAACCGTTTCCCGATCTTCGCCTCGTCAAATTGGCGGGTGAAAATGTGCTACCAACTGACGTCATCGCATTCGAGCGGATATGTCATGCAGGATCGCAGCTCATCAATTATTACGGCTCCACAGAGTGCAGCTTGATCACCGCTTATACCCATGATCACGGAGCACCTCGCCCTGCCGGTTCTGGCTTGCCCGTTGGCCGGGCAATCCCGGAAGCGGAAGTTGAACTGCTCACAGCAGAAGGTGAGACGGTCGAGCCTGGCACAATTGGTCGCTTGATAGCCAAAGCACAGCACATGTCCCAGGGATATTTGAATGCTCCAGAACTCAGCAAAGATGTTTACAATTCGGAACCCGATGGCAAGCGCTCACTGAACACAGGGGATCTGGCGCGATATGACATGAACGGACACCTCGTCATCGTCGGCCGCGTAGATGACCAGGTAAAAATACGTGGGTATTCCGTACGGTATTCAGAGATTGAAACCGTTCTTTCGACATTGTCCGAGCTCCACAATGTTGCTGTAACGTCCGTGCTTTCTCCCCATGGCACGAGACAATTGGTTGCGCATTTCACAGCAGCTGAGGGCCAAACCCCAAAAACCGACGAAATACGCGCCGCTCTAGCTGCCGAACTTCCTGCCTACATGGTGCCAAGCTACCTAATCCAGCACGACGACCTGCCTCGGACTGACACGGGAAAGATACTGAAACGCGCGTTGCCCAGCCCATTTGACGAGGTTGCAGCCAACACGCCTCCGTTGGTCGCCGCGACCCAGACGGAAGCCCAGGTCGCCGCCATATGGACTGAGGTCTTGGGACACCGTGCATTCACACGTACGGATGACTTCTTCGACATTGGCGGGGAATCGTTGCAAGCCATGGCAGTTGTCATTCGCATTGAGCGCCATTTTCCTGTCCGCATCGGTTACGAAAGCTTGATCATGCGAGGTGCGACCATCGCAGATATTGCGCAACGCATTGATGAAGCGCTTGTGATGGAGAAAGCGCCGCAGACGCTCTTGTTGAAAGAAGGCGGTGACAAGACACCTCTCTACCTTTTACCGGTCGAGAACGGCGAGTTTTCTGATTGGCTCTATATGCTCAACGCCGCGTCACCGACACGCAACTTCATTGGCTTGCACGCTCGAGATATCACGCAACGCAGCCACTTCCCTAAATTGACGGCGCAGGACCTCGGGCGCACAGCGGCCCAGACTATGATCGACCAAAACCCCGATGGGCCATATGTCCTTGCGGGGTTCTCCGCAGGAGCGCAATTGGCGATCGAGACGGCCCGGGCATTGCAGGCACGCAACCGGAATGTTGCCGGGCTGATTCTGCTTGATCCAATGATTGTCGAGCAGGAACCGTTGTATCGCAGCTGGCACTACCGTCGCATTTTGAGCCCGCTACTCAAACGCGGAGCTCTCACGACGACCTTGAATAGGGCTGGACATATTTGGTTTGGCCGCGCGGCTCATGAGTTGGATGTGGCCGACGAAGCCATCTTCTGGTCTTATATCCCCGAGCCCCTGAGCGGTATTCCGGTCCTCTTGGGTTGCGCCATGGATGGCAAAGACGATCAAGAGGCGTATCGTCACTATTGGCGCCAGAAACTCGGCGCAAATGTTGAGATGTGGGATTTGCCTGGTTACCATAACCGCATCTTGCGTGATCCCTTTGCGGCTCCATTAGCGGCACGTTTAGAGGCGTGGCTCACTTCTCGGTTTGACGAAAAGCAATCTTCTCAAAAAGGCAACGAAGAAGGTCATTTTCTGGTTGCAGACCAAGCCGTGGCTTCGTAGTTAGGGCTTCTAATTGGCGCGGGATGGAGCAGCCCGGTAGCTCGTCAGGCTCATAACCTGAAGGTCGTAGGTTCAAATCCTACTCCCGCAACCAATAATATCTGTTGAGAAACAGATGCTTAAAGACCGCCTCTGGGCGGTCTTTTGCTTTTGACTGATAGGTGTGGAAGCGCGAAAATTGTAATTATTGATGTGTCACCGGCGCAACTGGCTAGAATTGTCGATTCGGCCCAAAGCCGCGCTTGGCCCTATGACCAAATTGCTGCGCTGCGGCTCGCAAAAAGCGGACATTCATCTTGGTTAGCTTTCCAAGTCTGGAGTAGTCCTCTGAAACTGGTCCATCGACTGGGATAGATTGTCCCGCAAATTGGAGGGTCAGCGCTACCAAGGGAAACTACAAAATCTCAACCTGGCCGATGTCTACTTTGGGCGCCAACAGTCCACCCTCGAACAATGATAAAAGGTTCAAGCAAAGGATCATCGACACGCCACGCTTGCGTCACTGCACATCCGCCGCATAATCTAAACAATCACATGAGCCAAACCCTCTCTTAGATCAGATCAGCATTTGCCCCAAAATCCTTGTCGACGGACAAGAGCTTACCAACGAAGCAACCAAGTGACAGGACATCTCGCTGTGCTCCAGAAGGACTGAATGTATGACAAATGACTCCAATCTGGCGGACAGCGCCGATGCCGACACGTTAGGTTCAAAACCATCACAGTCATCTTCATCGCAGGCTCTTGACATCGAACAAAACCAAGAGCCTGAAACTCAGCGCCTGACGTTTAAGTCTGACAAAGGTGCGTCACGCTCAACCTGGATCGCGGCGATATTGGTCATTGCCATTGTGGGCTGGATGGGCAGTGGTTTCTTTATCCCGTCGGAGCAAGCAGAGGTCGTTCAGACACGGCAGGACCCCAAACCTGTTGCAGTTGCTGTGACAACCTCGGTGGCCGAGACAGTTACCCAATTCTATCAAGCTGAGGGACAAGCGCTTCCTGATCGTGACACAGCTTTGCGGGCTGAAGCGTCCGGAGACGTGGCCGAAGTGCTCGTGACCAAAGGACAGGACGTGTCCGCAGGTGATATTATCGCTCGCTTTGATACAGCCTCCAATGACGCCGACGCCACACGTGCTGGGGAAGAATTGATCCGTGCTCAGCGAGAGTTCGACAATGCCAAGCAACTCTTGGAACGAGGGGTGGCCACGCAAGATCGTTTGACGCAAGCAAGGGCGACCCTGGCGACAGCACAAGCGCAGGTCATTGCAGCTCAGCAAGCCGCTGAGGCATTGACCATCACAGCACCGTTTGGCGGGCGTATTGAGACGCTCGACATTGATGAAGGCGAATATGTATCAGCGGGAACCGATGTCGGGCGCCTCGTTGATATTACGCCACTGACGGTCGCCATCCAGGTCCCACAACAGTCGTTGACCAGACTTGCCGTTGGCCAACCCGCTAAAGTGCGTTTTATTACGGGTGAAGAACGCGCAGGAACAGTCACCTTTGTCGGCACGTCGGCCGCCACAGAGACCCGAACCTTCCTTGCCGAGATTGAAGTTGCCAACGAAGATAGTGCCATCCCTGCAGGGATTTCCGCTGAGATTGTCATCCCAACGGGTGAGGCAACTGCGCATTTTCTGTCTCCTTCAATCGTCTCCCTGGATACCGAAGGGAACCTAGGCGTGAAGACAGTCGATGCTGATGATGTCGTGGCCTTCTACGCGATACAGGTGGTCAAAGCGCAGATCGACGGCATCTGGGTAACGGGCCTGCCGGAAACCGCCGACATCATCACAGTAGGACAAGGCTTTGTGAATATCGGTGAAGCCGTGGCACCCAGCTATCAGGAGTCCGCGGAATGAACGCTATTATCGACGCCGCATTCTCCCGTTCACGGGTTGTTGTCATGGCGCTGGTCATGATCCTGACCGTCGGCGTATTCGCGTACAGCTCGATACCCAAGGAATCCAACCCTGAGGTGCCTCTGCCGCTGTTCTACGTCTCTACGGGGCTCGATGGGATCAGCCCCGATGATGCGGAACGCCTGCTGCTAGAGCCAATGGAAGCCGAGTTTGGGTCCATCGAAGGTCTCGACAGTATGAAGTCAGACGCCACGGAAGGCTTCACCAGCATCCAGTTGGAGTTCACACCTGGTGGCGACAATGATGAGGCTCTTGATAAGGTTCGCGAAGCTGCTGATCGGGCGCAAAGCGATCTGCCCGAAGACGCCCGCGATATAAAAATAACTGAGATCAATACGGCCCTGTTCCCGATCATCACGACGATCCTGTCAGGCCCCTTGCCAGAGCGGTCGCTGAATGCTCTGGCTGAACAGCTTCAAGAAGAAATTGAAGGATTGGAAGGTGTCCTGGAGGCTGAGATTGGAGGACAGCGATTTGAATTTCTTGAAGTTCTGATCGATCCTACGGTGTTCCAGACCTACAATCTGTCGTTCGATGAACTCATCGGCCAGATTCAACGCAACAACCGTCTGATTGCCGCGGGCGCGATTGAAACAGGTTCAGGTCGGATTGTCCTGAAGGTGCCCGGTTTGATCGAAGACCTCGAAGACGTGATGTCAATGCCTGTCAAAGTGCGGGGCAATGCTGTCGTCACCTTTGGTGATGTCGCCACGATTAGGCGCACGTTTGAGGACCCCAACTCGTTCGCTCGCATCAACAGTCAACCCGCTTTGGCACTAGAAGTCACAAAACGATCTGGTGCGAACATCATTGAAACCGTGGCCGAAGTGAAGGCTCTGGTCGAGGAACTTCGGCTCGATTGGCCTGACAGTGTCGAAGTGACCTACCTGCAAGATCAATCTAAGCAGGTCAAAGACATGCTGAGCGATTTGGAGGCCAACGTCATCGCGGCCGTGATCCTCGTTATGATTGTCATTGTTCTGGCTCTGGGGTTACGTTCTGCCGTCTTGGTGGGACTTGCCATTCCTGGCGCATTCTTGGCGGGTGTCATCGCGCTCTGGTCGATGGGCTACACCATGAACATCGTTGTCCTATTCTCATTGATTCTGGTGGTTGGGATGCTGGTGGACGGCGCAATCGTCACTACCGAATTGGCCGACCGTAAACTCCAAGAAGGCGCCCCGACCCGCGAAGCTTTTGCATTCGCGGCCAAACGGATGGCATGGCCAATCATCGCGTCCACTGCGACAACGCTCAGCGTCTTCTTCCCCCTTTTATTCTGGTCCGGGATGGTGGGGGAGTTCATGAAGTTTCTGCCGATCACTGTGATCCTGACGCTGTTCGCATCGCTCTTCATGGCTTTGATCTTTATCCCTGTGGTGGGCGGGCTTATCGGCAAACGGCAACCGCAATCCGCCAATGCCAAGGCCGCGCTTCACGCAGCCGAGTTTGGTGACCCACGTGGTATGAGTGGTCTGACCGGGGCGTATGTCCGAGTGCTGGAATGGGCGATCACACGCCCAGCTGCGACTTTGCTCTTGGCGGTCGCCTTGCTGCTTGGCGGTTTTGGAGCCTATGGCCAAGTCGGAAAAGGTGTCACCTTTTTCCCGTCGGTCGAACCTGACTTTATGCAAGTGCAAGTTCGTGCTAGGGATAATTTCTCCATATTTGAACGGGATGCCTTGGTGCGGGCTGTTGAGGATCGCGTCCTAGGCTATGATGAAATTGCAAGTGTCTATGCCCGCTCAATGATGTCAGCAGGCCAAGGCGATGAGGAAACCATCGGCACCCTGCAACTCGAACTAACCCAATGGGACACTCGCCGCACCGCCGCGGAGATAGGCGTAGATATACGTGAAAGCGTGGCCGACATTGCAGGTATTGATGTGCAGGTCCAAACCGAAAGCGGCGGCCCGACGGCTGGCAAGCCCGTTAACCTTCAGATCACCGCTAGAAATCCAGATGCGCAAGTTGAGGCGGTGCAGCAAATACGCGATATCATGGATGATATTGGTGGTTTCACAGATATCACAGACACACGGCCGGTGCCTGGCGTTGAGGTATCGATCCTTGTGAACCGCGCCGAAGCCGCACGTTTCGGGGCTGATGTCAGCCTGCTGGGCCAAGCGGTTCAACTGCTGACACAAGGCATCACAGTGGCCGACTACCGCCCTGATGATGTGGATGGATCGCTGGACATCAGAGTGCGTTTCCCCCGTGAAGAAAGGTCCTTGGCCGAACTGGGTAGCCTCCGTGTGCCGACATCAGCAGGGCTGGTTCCGATCTCCAATTTCGTCACCTTCGCACCGTCCGAGCGCACAGGCATCATCCGCCGCATTGATGAGAAAAGAGTGACCACGATTGAAGCGAACGTCGCACCAGATGTTCTGGTTAATGATCAGGTCATCGCCCTGACAGCTGCGTTGAACGAAGCTGATCTTCCCGAAGGAGTGGACTTCAACTTCGCAGGTGAGGCAGAGGACCAGCAGGAAAGCATGGTCTTCCTGATCGGAGCTTTTATTGCGGCCATCCTTCTGATGTTTGTGATCCTGGTCCTTCAGTTCAACAACTTCTACCAAGCGTTTGTGGTGATGAGCGCAATCATCTTTTCCATCGGGGGTGTATTGTTTGGCCTCATCGTCACGGGGCGCCCATTCGGTATCGTCATGGGGGGCATCGGTGTGATTGCCCTGGCGGGCATCGTGGTGAACAACAACATCGTTTTGATCGACACCTACAACGATTTGAAGCGATCAGGTCAATCTCCCCTGGAGGCCGCCCTTCGAACAGGGGCACAACGTCTGCGACCTGTCATCCTTACGTCTGTGACAACGGCCCTGGGCCTTATGCCGATGGTGATCGGGTTGAACCTGAACTTCTTCACCCGCGAGATTGTCTACGGCGCACCATCCACACAGTGGTGGACCGAACTGTCGTCGGCCATCGCCGGCGGCTTGGTCATCGCAACTGTCCTTACGTTGGTGGTAACTCCGGCGATGTTGATGCTGGGTGAGAAACGGGCGAAGCGAATGGTCGTCGACCTCCTACCAGCTCAATAACTGCCTGATTGCAGTTGTTGCACCGTGTCATTCATCTTCGGCTGGTTATGAATAGGACTGGTGCAATGACGGCGATATCTGGCCTGCTATCGTCCAGGTGGAAAGCGTTCGTGTCTAGCCCCCAGATTCAGCACCACTGATTTTGAAAGCATTAATATAGTGTCTGGCATAGGCGAGCGCATGTTTTGATCACACTCTGGGGAGAGGGCTTGGCGCCTTTGCAGAACCTTTTATGCATCATTCAAATAGGCACGAAGAGTGTGATCCACACCGTGGTTTTTGAGACTGTTGAACCAGTGCTCGAAGCGCGAGCAAAAGGCAGCGTCTTCCGAAATCTCGCCGTAGATTTGTTGCTGTTCCAGCCAACTTATGGGCCGGTCCTTGGCAGTGGTCGCGCAGGCGTTGAGCTCGTCCCAGATGGGATCGTTCGCTTCGATGACGCTTTGGTCCTCACGCACGCCAATGCACATCCAGGCCCAGAGCGCCTGGCTCAACGCTAGTCCACTCAAAGGTGTGTCTCCAAAGATTGCGTCCCTGATAATTGGGAGAACGGCGCCAGTGTGTCGTGATGAGCCGTCGAATGCCACACGTCGCACCGTGTCGCGGATGGCTGGGTTGGCAAATCTTTTGCTGATCAACGAAACATAGTCAGCCGGCGTCATACCTGGAACATCGCGGACATGCGGCACGACCTCTTCCAAACACACCTTGCGAAACATGCCCTCGATGAGGGGATGCGCCATGCTTTCGGCGATTGTGGAGAGGCCCAATATCTCTGCAGGGTTCGCCACCATTTGGTGCCCCCCGTTGAGAATACGCAGCTTCATCGCTTCGAAATCGTGCACGCGGTCAGAGAAGATGGCACCGACACTTTCCCAAGGCGGACGGCCCGCGCAGAAATTGTCTTCGATCACCCATTGGCGGAAGTTTTCATGGGTGACGGGCGCGCGGTCAGCGATGCCGAGCTCTTCGCTCAAAGCCAACTCATCGTGGCCCGTGGTTGGCACGATGCAATCGACCATCGAGTTGGGAAAGCTGACGTGTTCGGTGATCCACCACGCAAGATCAGGATCCGCCAATTCGGCCAAACCCACCACGACCGAGCGCAGTATATCGCCATTGCCCGGAAGGTTGTCACAGCTTTGGCAGGTGAAAGGACTTGTTCCATTGGCTCGTCGCGCTTTAAGTGCTGCGACCATGGCACCAAACGCCGTACGCGGCGTGATCAGGCTGCCTGCGTCATGCACGATGTCGGGAGCAGCCGGGTCGAACGTCTTTGTGGCTGGGTCTAGGAAGTAGCCGCCTTCGGTCACGGTCAGCGAGACAATCCGTATTTTAGGATCTGACATGCAAGCGATCAGGGGGGCGTGCCCCTCTTCGATCGGTAGATAGTCGATCATCGAACCAATGATTTCGGCGGATGTGCCAGAGGGATCAAGTTCGATCAGAGTTGTCAGAAAATCCTGCTGTGCGAGGCGCTGTTTTTGCGGTGTATCTTCGGCGCGAACGCTGGCTCCGATGATGGCCCAATCCAAGGCTTGGCCCTTTTGCATGAGCCGATGCACGTACCATGCTTGGTGCGCGCGGTGAAAATTGCCCAAGCCGATGTGCACGATACCCGGAGACAACGCGCTGCGGTCATAGGTCGGCCGCTCAATGTCATTTGGTATTTCGGAGAGCGTCGCATCGCTGAGCGGAATGGGGGCTAGGTCTTGGTCTCTCATCAGCTCATCCATTGGCCCCCGTCTACATTATAGGTTTGTGCCACAACGTAGTCAGACTCGTTGCTTGCAAGGAAAACGGCCATTCCGGTTAGATCTTCCGCAGTGCCCATGCGGCCATAAGGCACGCCCGCACCGACTTCGGCTTTCTTTTGTCCAGGCGCTTTTTGCTCGTATTTGGCAAAGAAAGCGTCGACGCCATCCCAGTGTTCGCCATCCACCACGCCGGGTGAGATGGCGTTAACGTTGATGCCATGTTGGATCAGGTTCAACCCGGCGCTTTGGGTCAGGCTGATCACAGCGGCTTTGGACGCGCAATAAGTGGCGACGAGGCTTTCGCCCCGACGCCCGGCTTGGGAGGCCATATTAATGATTTTGCCTTTGATGCCCTGGCCCACCATGTGCTTGGCCACTGCTTGCAATGTGAACAGGGTACCGGAGACGTTGACGGAAAAGACACGATCATAGTCTGCGCGCGCGATCTCAGTGATCGGGGCGGCGGTGAAGATGGCTGCATTGTTGATAAGGATATCGATCTGATCAAAGGCCTCTACAACGCTGGCAACAGCCGTGTCGATGCTCGCTTGGTTTGTCACATCCAGTTCGACGGCAGATGCTCCGATCTCATCCGCTGCGGCTTGCGCGCGCGCGACATCAATGTCGCCGATGGCAACGCGAGCGCCTTCGGCGATGAACCTACGCGCATAGGCGAGCCCGATGCCCCGCGCGGCCCCGGTGATCAGGGCGGATTTGCCAGCGAGCCGCGTCATGACACACGTAATCCCTGCGCATCGAAGCGGTGGATTTCGTCGGCACGTGGGTTGAGGTGGATCGTATCCCCATGACGCAGGGCGACATCGCCCAAAGCGCGAACCGTGAGGGTTTCGGCAAGACCGGTTCCGTTGACATGAAAGAACGTATCAGACCCCAGGCGCTCTGCCACGCCAATTGTGCCCATCCAAATACCACCATCTTCGACCACGTCGATGTGCTCGGGACGGATGCCAATGGTTTTGGCACCATGCTTTGCGGCTTCTTCGCCGTCGATGAGGTTCATTTTAGGGGAGCCAATGAAGCCGGCAACAAAGAGATTGCGCGGCGCGCTGTAAAGCTCAAGCGGGCTGCCAACTTGTTCGATGACACCGGATTGGAGCACGACGATTTTGTCAGCCATGGTCATTGCTTCGACTTGGTCGTGCGTCACATAGATCATGGTTGTCTTCATGCGGGCGTGCATCTCGGATATCTCGATGCGCATGCCAACACGCAGCGCCGCATCCAGGTTCGAGAGCGGTTCGTCGAACAAGAAGGCCGATGGATTGCGGACGATGGCCCGGCCAATGGCGACACGCTGACGTTGACCACCGGAAAGCTGACCGGGTTTGCGATCAAGATAGTCGACCAGGTTGAGCGACTCCGCTGCGGCCATGATGCGCCTGTCCTGCTCCTCTTCGGACAGGCCCGCCATCCGCATGGGGAACGCGATGTTCTTGCGCACGGTCATGTGCGGGTAGAGCGCGTAGGTTTGGAACACCATCGCCAGGCCGCGTTTGGACGGCGAGACCTCGGTGACGTTTTCGCCGTCGATGCTCACTGTGCCCGATGTTGTATCCTCAAGGCCCGCGATCAGGCGCAAGAGCGTGGATTTACCGCAGCCCGAGGGACCGACGAACACGGCAAACTCGCCATCTTCGATTGTCAGGTCCAGTGGCGGGATCACTTGTGTCTCGCCGAAGCTTTTGCTCACTTTTTCTAGAACGATCTGTCCCATGAACTTTTCCTTTTTGCGCTACCGCTTCGCTACTTGAGCGCGGAAGGTTTTACTTAACCGCCCCAAAGGTGAGGCCTTGGACCAATTGTTTTTGACAGAACCAACCAAGCACCACGATGGGGCCAACGGCGGCGGCGGAGACCGCTGACAGACGACCGAAGAAGAGACCTTCTGGTGCGCGGTTGCCTTCGATCAACTTTGAGAGTGTGGCCGCATCGGTCGTGGTGAGCCGAACGGTCCAATAGGCCTCGTTCCAGCAGAAGATGAAGCACAACAGTGCCGTGGATGCGATGCCACCCCAAGCCAGCGGGATCAGGATTTCCTTGATCTCGCCCCAGGTGTTCACGCCGTCCATCTGACCCGCTTCGATGATCTCTTTTGGGATCTCTTTGAAGTAAGTGAAGAGCATCCAGATCACGATAGGTAGGTTGATGAGCATCAGCACCACGATGATCATGAAGTGCGTGTCGAAGAGCCCCAGGCTCTTGGTCAGAAACGTCATCGGATACAGCACCGCCGCCGCAGGCAACATCTTGGTCGACAACATCCACATCAGCACGTCTTTGGTGGCACGGCTGGGGTTGAAGGCCATGGCGTAGGCACATGGAATACCCACGGCGAGCGCGAAGATTGTGGCAAAGACCGACGTGATGATGGAGTTGGTGGCAAATCGCCAGTAGTCGTAGTTCTCGGTCATGTTGAGATAGTTCTCGAGCGTTGGCGTGAAGAAGAGCAGGTGCTCCGGCTTCACCGCGTCTGCGTCGGTCTTAAAGCTGGTCAGAACCAACCAAAAGATTGGGTAGAAGAAGAGCAGTCCGACAATCCAGGCCAGCGTAGCGCGGCGGATGCGTCTGGTCTTGGAAGATTGTGCAACAATTGCCACAGTGTTTACTCCATCAACGTTTTGCCGATCATCCGAAGAAGGAAGATGGCAACGATATTGGCGAGGATGACCGCGAAGATACCCGTGGCTGAGGCCGCGCCGATGTTATTGTTGGCAAATTCACCGATCAGATACGGCAGGTTCTTGTTCCCATTCCCGCGGCTGACGATCTCGATCTCGGCATAGAGTGAGAGGTGGAAGATCGCTTGGATCATCACAACGATCGCGATGGGCCGCGCGAGGTGGGGAAGGGTCAAAAAGCGGAACTGAGACCAAGGGCCTGCACCATCGAGGGTCGCAGCTTCTTTTTGCTGCTGGTCCTCTGATTGCAGCGAGGTCATGAAGATCAATACTGCGAACGGGGTCCACTGCCAGGTGACCATGATGATCACAGCGTAGGCGGATGTTTGAGTGGCTCTGAATGAAATCGGCTCAATCTCAGGCCAGAGCGAGAAAAACGATCCGACGATGGGGGCGGTTTGCAAGCCGTCGATCAAGGTGTTGATCCCTGCAACCGCCAAGCCTTGAAGGCCAAGTACCGGATCGAGGATCATGTTGATCCATAGAACCGCATTTACTGCAGGCATCACGAAGAAGGGCGAGATCAGAAGGACGCGCACGATGCCACGACCTGGGAATGCCTTGTTTATCAAAACAGCGATCATGACACCCAGCATCACTGTCAAAAACAGGATCGAGCACACGATGAATAGGCTGTTTTGGATCGCAAAGAGGAAATCTTTGTTATTGAGAACAAATTCATAGTTCCCAAAACCACGCCAATTGCTCAACGATGGTTGTGTCCATTCAGGGCGACGCAAGCTGTTGAGCACATAACGAATGAACGAGAAGTAGAGCGTCATCCCAAGTGGGATAAGCATCCAAATGAGTAAGAGGATCACTGCCGGCGACTGCAACAGTCGCGGCAAAGAACGGTTGGTCATTGTCCCTCCCAAAGGCAGATGACGATTGTCGGGTGATTTTGCTTTTCAAAGATGCCCGATCGGGTTGCCCATGGAAAGCAAAGCTTGGTGGGTGGAGGGCCGCCCCGCGGCCCTCCATAGAGAAGGAGGCTTAGTAGCCTGCTTCTTTCATAATCGCTGCTGCAGCGGCTTGCGATGCAGCCAGGGCATCATCAACGGACTTGGCGCCGGATAGAGCCGCTGCCATTTCTTGCGCGACCGCGGAGCCCACTTCCGGGAACTCTGGGATCGCCGCGAACTGAACACCGACATATGGCTTTAGGTCTGTTGCTTGTGGTGCTGCGGAGTTAATCGCGGCCATTTCAGCTTCCGCGAAGCCTGCGACAGATTTGAACTCATCGAACATGTATGTGGACGCGCGTTGGCCTGTTGGCACCGAACCCCAGCCAAACTCTGGGTGGTTTGCAACAGCTTGGACATAGTCTTTGGACGTGGCCCATTCGATGAATTTCTTGGATTCTTCAGCGTTCGGCGACCCGGCTGGAACAGCCATTGCCCATGCCCAGAGCCAGTTTGCGCCTACTGGGTTACCGGCGTTTGGTGATTGAGCGTATGCGACACCGTCTACTTCGAGGAAGGAGGCCGCGATTGTGGCGTCGATCCACATGCCGCACTTGCCTTCGTTGTAGAGCGCGAGGATTTCGTTGAATGAATTACCCTCAGATCCGGGAGGGCCGTAGTTGCCCAGCAGATCCACGTAGAAGTTGATAGCCGCGCGCCACTCATCGCTGTCGATTGTGGGTTTGAAGTCAGCGTCAAACCAAGCGCCACCGAAGGAGTTTACCATGGTTGTGATGAACGCCATGTTGTCTCCCCAACCTGGCTTACCACGCAAGCATGCTCCGTAAACACCGTTGTCAGGGTCATGCACAGCAGCAGCTGCCGCTTTGATGTTGTCCCAACTGTCGTTGTCGGCAATGGAGGCGCCTGCTGCATCCATCAGGTCTTTGCGGTACATGACCATTGAGCTCTCACCGTAGAATGGTGCAGCGTACATTGTGCCTTCGTGGGACAGACCAGCGCGGATGGCGGGCAGGATGTCGTCCGCGTCGTAGTCGGCGCCGAACTCAAGAGGTTCGATCCAACCAGCGGCGCCCCAGATGGGGGCTTCCTGCATGCCGATGTTGATGATGTCGTACTGACCACCGCCGGTTGCGGTGTCGGATGTGACCTGCTCACGAAGAACGCCTTCTTCGAGCGAGACCCAGTTGAGCTTCACACCGGTTTCATCGGTGTAGGCCTTAGCAACCTTTTGCATGTTGATCATGTGGCCGTTGTTCACAATGGCGATGGTCAGTTCTGCTGCGAAGCTGCCGGTGGCCAGTACACTAAGCGCCGTTGCGCCGAACAAAGCGGATTTAAGAGACATCCCAGTCCTCCCTAATGGATGATGTCCCACCGTAGTTAAAAAGTAATCGCGGCGTCAATAAATTCTTTACGCGAGATAAGTTTTTGCAATTTTAAAATAATATCAGTTTGTTAGGCAGAACCTCGCATCACCAAGCGCCCGTCAAACAGGGCAACTTCGCGGTTTTCTGGCGGTTTTCCTGTTTCGATCAACTTCAGAATCGCATCGACGCTGCTTGCGCCAATGGAGGCATAGTCTTGCGAAATAGTGGTGAGGCCAGGGCACGTATAGCGCGCGAAGGGATGGTCATCGTGGCCCGCAACCCGAAGGGAACACGCGTCCCCCAAACCAACTTTCACACCGCATTCAAAGGCCGCTGCAAGTAGTCCGATGGCCAGGCGATCATTGGAGCACAAGATGGTTTGAGCGCGCAGATCTCCGTGGGTGATTGCTTCTTTGCCGGCACGGTAGCCGATTTCCTCAAAGTCCCATCCGTCGCCATCAATGCGAATATAGTTTGGTTCATGCGACAAACGCTCCATTGCGGTCGCATATGCGCTACGCCGTCTGAAAACATTGGGATTTGGCGGGTCATTCATCTCAAAAAAGACAGGCGGCTCCCCAGTGCGGCACAAATAATCCACGATAAGATCGATGCTTTGCACGTTGTCCGAGCCAAAGAAAGGGGCCCCCACGTCGTCAAGATTGGCATCAAAAAGGACCGTTGGGATCTGATCCGCGAATGCGGCCACAGCATGGGCGTGAGAGACCCGCCCCAAAGGCGCAAGCAACACGCCCGCGGGTTTAATGGACCTCAAGCTTTCTAGATTGGCGATTTCCTGATCCGGTCCACCGTGCGAGCTCAGCATGAGCGGGTTGAACCCAGCATTCACGATCAGGCCTTCGATGGTGCGTGCAATGGCGCCAAAAAAAGGGTCGGTGAGGTTCGGAACAACAAGCCCAATGTTCTTGGTCCGCCTGCGATTTTGGTTGATCGCGTAAATATTGGGTCGGTAATCGTATTGTTCGAGCGCGGCTTCGATCTTGTTGCGTGTGGATTTGCGGACGCTTTGAGGATCGTTGAAGTACTTCGAGACCGTGGGGCGAGAGATGCCGCTGACGGCTGCGAAATCCTCCATGTTTTTGATTTTGATGTTTGCCAAGGCGCGCCCTCACTTGTTCGCCGCCGATCTCCTAGGAGAAGGTCAGAAAGTTCCAATACCAGGCTTTATAGTTTGCGCGCGCTAATTTTTGAAGCGATTTGACAACTTACTGTCAAATCAGAGTAGGGTTTCAGCGTCTTGGGCTCAGAGTTTGTGCCACTTGACGTCCAAACGATCGTGGAAGTTTTGCTCCCAGATTGGTCGTATGATGGGGTGCGTGGCGACCTGTGTGGTGATCCACGTGCTTTTGGGCAGGTCAGGTTTCTGGTTGTGCCACGCATAGAGCATGGCCAGAAAAATATCGCATGCAGACATCCGGTCGCTCAGCAAGAATGCACTATGCGCCGTCTCTTTTTCCAAACATAAAAATGCTTTATGCACGCGGTCTTGGGCCGCTTTTCGGATGCCTTCTTGGGCCCATTCGTCGTCGATTTCACTATGTTCTGCATCTATTAAAGGGCTAAAATATCGATGCGTGTAGTTGCGCCGCAAGATGCCTTCGTAGATGTTCACCGCAAGAAACACGGACCAGCGCAAAAACTGTGGGTGGTCGTCGATCCAAAGAATTGGACCGTGTCTGAGATCGGGTTCTTCGTATGACAAATGCGCAAGGATTGCGGCGGTCTCAGTGATGCGCTCGCCGTTTGCCAACTCCAGAACTGGGACCTGACCCCACTTATTAAAGCTCTCGATCTGTGCGCCCAAAGGCCGATTGGGCAGTGAGGCAATGGGCTCGTAGTCGTGTTCGATGTTGGCGGCGGCCAGCGTGGCTTGGATCACGAACCCGCCTGATCCGAGCCGATTGTAAAGTCTGTACGCCATTGGTTTCCTTAGATGATTAGGGTCAAACGGTAGGGTCTTACGACTGCCTGCAAACGCAAGCTTCAGTCCGTTTGGTTAAAGTCGATAGTTGTTGGAGACTTGGCTTTGAGGTTGTTGGAACCCGCCGATGCTGAGCGTCAGTTTGCTAGAAATTCACGTTGAACGTTAGGAATTAGACTAGCCCTCGAATGTCAATGTACTATTGTGCGCGCCGCGACCCTAGGCCCATTGCCTTATCGGCAATCACTCAAGGTGGCTTACCCAGTTCATTTAAAGGACATTCGAATGTCGTTTCTCCCTAGGCTTGCCTGTTTTGTAGCCTTAACACTTGTTCCGGCGATTTCCGCGACTGCCCAAGAAGGCAATTTGACCATCTCGTCCGGCTATGGCCCCTCCTCTGAAGTGCCCGACCCGCGCGCAGGCTATAATGGTTGGACGTCGAACCAAACCGGTGTGACTGAAACGTTGATGGGGATCGACTACGATCTGAAGCTTTATCCACGCCTTGCCGACGGAATTGAGCAGGTCGCACCCACAAAATGGCGCGTCACCCTTCCTCAGGGTGTTACGTTCCACGATGGAACACCTCTGACTGCAGATGCCGTCATCGCATCCATTGCGCCGATCTCCGAAGAAGGCCATCCGGGCCACAATAAACGCATTGCCAACTTGCTCGACCTTGCGGGATTGTCTGCCGACGGCGAGCGCGCGGTTCTCTTTGAAACCAACAGCCCAAATGCCGCTTTCCCATGGACCTTGTCCGAGCCTGGTATTGCCATCCTTGGCGCCTCTTCAGAGGCCTTCCCGATCAATGCCACTGGGCCATTTGTTTTCCGCAAAGCTGTGCCGGAGCAATCCTATAGGGTTGAAGCCAACATGGGCTATCGCCTCGGTAAGCCAGGCCTCAAGGAAGTGACGGTGGTCTACGCGAATGATCCAGGAACCCAAGCGCTTGCCTTTGAAGCGGGCGAAGTGGACATGGTCATCAACTACCCCGAAACGGATTTTGACCGCATCAAAGAAACCGGCGCGCTAGGGTTCTCCGCGCCGACCGCGCGTCTCTATTTCTACACCGTGAATGCAGTCAGCGGTCCAATGGCGAACCCGTTGATCCGGCGCGCCGTGTCGTTGGCTATTGACCGCGAAGGCATCGTTGACGCTGTGCTCTCCGGGGTTGGTGGTGCAGCTGCGGGTACTGTCTTCCCGGTTGGCAAAGGCTGGGCGGCCGACATTCCAGCGACCTATGACATGACTAAAGCCGAAGCGTTGCTCGCCGAAGCAGGTGCCACAAAAGAAGGCGGTCAATGGATGCTCGATGGGGCTCCGCTTGAGATCGACATTGTCACCTATTCAGGCCGTGCCGCGTTGTCGCCCACGGCGGAACTGACCCAGGCGTTTCTCTCGGCCATTGGCATCACATCCAGCGTATCTGTCGGCGAATGGGGCGCAAGCGCTGAACTCATTGCAGAGGGTGAAGCAGACATGTTCCTTCAGGCTTGGGTGATGACACCACAAGGTGATCCAAGCGGTGTTCTGGAAACGCTTCTCAAAACCGGTGGCGGCTCAAACTCGGGCAATTATTCCAACCCAGAGATGGACGCGCTTCTTGAAGCGGGACGCGCAACCTTTGACCAGGCCAAGCGCGAAGACATCTACACTTCCGTTCAAGAGTTGATCGCGTCTGAGGCAGCATTGATCCCTGTCTTTCACGTAAGCCAAGTCAACGTGGCGAAGCCCGGCTTGACCGGTTACGCTGTGCACCCAACAGAAACCTACTGGATCACCCACGAAACGAAGTTCACCAAATGACACTCTCGGTATCCGGCCTGAACGTTGAACGCAAAGGCCGGGTCATCCTTGCCCCGACATCGCTGAGCATCGCACCCCGTGCCCGTATCGGATTGGTCGGCGCATCAGGCTCTGGCAAGTCAACGTTGGGCCATGCCCTGATTGATGCGTTGCGCGCGCAGGGCGTGGTTGTGGCTCATGTTCCCCAAAGCCCGGACGAAGCGCTTGATCCGTTGCGGACTATGGCATTTCATTGGCGTGAAGCAGAGAAAGCGCTTTGCATGGGACATAACCCAGCCCGGAGAAAAGCC
Source organism: Marinovum sp. (assembly GCA_022447495.1). Lineage (GTDB taxonomy): Bacteria > Pseudomonadota > Alphaproteobacteria > Rhodobacterales > Rhodobacteraceae > JAKVBH01. The sequence goes on from JAKVBH010000036.1 coordinate 24,443, forward strand.
CTCTTCTCTGCGCTGGGCATTGCCTATGGAAACTTGACTAAGCGACCTTGGGGCTGGAGCCGTGGCATGCAGCAGAGGTTTGTCATTGCCATGGCGCTCATCGGTGCTCCCGCATTGATTGTTTTGGACGAACCTACATCCGCTCTCGATCCCGTTGTTGCCGCGGATACGATGGATCTGCTTGACAACTTTTTGACAGGCCAAGACACCGCGATGGTGCTCGTCACCCATGACCTTGGGCTTGCGTCACGCAGAGTTGAGAGGCTTTGGGTCATGTCAGAAGGGTACTTGGTGGAGGAGGCAACAACAGAAGACATTTTGACCCGACCAACCACAGAAGCAGCCGCGAAGCTGGCCGCCCACAAAAGCTGGCTGACCGTTCCATGCTAGAAATAAAAGGTGTTTCGGTGAAGCGTGGGGCTCTGGTCGCACTCAAAGACATTTCGCTCTCGATTGAACTTGGCAAAACCGTGGCAGTGGTCGGTGAGAGTGGTGCTGGCAAATCCACATTGATTGCTGCGATCCTGGGATTAATCGCGCTGTCTGGAGGTAAAATTACCTGGGCGGGCGGTCCCGTACGCGGCATCCGTCCAGCGCTTGTCATGCAAGAGCCACGCGCTGCGTTCAATCCAGATTTGAGTTTGCGCCAATCTGTTTCGGAGCCGCTCAAAGCACAAAAGCTGCCAGTTGATACGAAGCGACTGGCCAAGCTGTGCGCTGGCCTGGAACTGGCGCCTGATCTTCTGGATCGCAAGCCGGGCCAAGTCTCTATCGGACAGGCACAAAGGGTCGGTATCTTGCGCGCACTGATCACAACGCCACCGCTCATTTTGTTTGACGAGCCGCTTTCTGCGCTGGACGCTGTCACGCAAAAGCGTACCGCCCAGTTGATTGCGGACTTACAACGCCAGAAAGGCTTTGCTGCTTTGATCGTCACCCATGATTTGGGTTACGCCTGCGCGTTTTCTGACGAGATTGCCGTTTTGCGTGCAGGCTCTGTTGAAGAAACATCAACCCCAACCGCGTTTGTGAACGCACCCGAGACGGACTACGGTCGCAAACTGCGCGATGCAGCGGTCTCACTCGGTGCTTTGGAACGCGCATCATGATTCAGACGATGCTCAGCCTCGTTTTGCGTGCTGTGGTGGTCTTGGTCGGATCCGCGTTGGTGACCTTTGTCTTGTTGTGGAACGCCCCCGGTGATCCGGCGATGGCCATCGCTATGGCGCGGTTTAATGCGGTGGTGCCCGCCGAGGTCGTGGACCAAGTGCGCGCCGAAGCCGGTCTCGACGCAGGATTTTGGCCTGCGTTCAAAGCTTGGATCGGGCCTTTGCTTGTCGGCGATTTTGGCCGCTCTTCTGTGACAGGGCGCGAGGTTTGGCCGGACTTGGTCACAGCTGTGGGCTATACATACCCGCTGGCTTTTCTGGCGCTCTTTTGGGGTCTCGCTATTGCTCTGCCATTGGCGATATTGGCGGCTTCGCGCCCCGGGAGCGTGCTGGATCGCGTATGCGTCGCAATGGCATCGACGGGTGCGGCTATGCCAGCCTTTTGGCTTGGGCTTTTGTTGATCTTGTTGTTCGCCGTGAAACTCGCTTGGTTGCCCGCCATGGGTGCACGTACTGCATCCCATATTGTCTTGCCGGCATTGACGCTCGCCTTGGGCGTTGCCGCATCGCTGACGCGGATTATACGGTCTGGCATCCTTGAGGCTCGTGACCAGAATTTTCTTCCTGCTTTGCAAAGGCGCGGCGTCGCCAATAGCGCAATCGAGCGTGATCACGTCGCGCCTCATGCTGCCATTCCAGTGGTTACAGTCTTTGGTTTGGAACTGGCCTTTCTACTCGAAGGTTTGGTCATGGTCGAAGTGATTTTTGGCCGTCCGGGCTTAGGCGGTTTTTTGGTGAACGCCATCGACGCGCGGGATTTCCCAAAGGTTCAGGCGGTGGTTCTTCTGACGGCCATTGTTTTTGTGGCCATAAATTTCGCCGTCGACATCTTCTACAAACTCCTCGATCCCCGCATGGAAGATCGGGATGCGTAGTATCGGCATCCTGTGCGCAGTCTTTGTCTCCCTCGCTCTTTTGGGGCCGGTGTTTGCGCCGTACGACCCGACTGCCATCAATATTCCAAACCGATTGAGTCCGCCGTCGGCCCAGTGGCCACTGGGCACAGATGCACTCGGTCGGGACATTCTCTCTCGGCTTTTGCATGGGGCGAGTTGGTCGCTTGGCTTGGCATTTGTTGTGTCGCTGATCGGCTGTGTGATCGGCACGTTTGTAGGGCTGGTTGCGGCGCTGGGTGGCAAGACGACCGATTGGGCTCTGATGCGCGCCACCGACACGTTTTTGTCCTTCCCCGAGCTTGTCGCTGCGGTGGTGATCGCGGGCATACTTGGGGCGGGCACGGGCACATTGATATTTGCGCTCTGCGCCACAAGCTGGATGCGTTATGCGCGGGTGGCCCGGGGTATCGGTTTGTCGCTCAAGTCCCGTGGTTATGTGATTCAAGCCAAGCTCGTGGGCTTGTCGCCAATAGCGATTGCACGCTGGCATTATCTGCCTGCGTTGCTTCCGTCACTGACCGTCGTTTGGACGGGCATGCTGGCTCGTGCCATCCTGGGCATTTCCGCCTTGGGCTTTTTGGGATTCGGCGTGCAACCGCCTATGCCTGAGTGGGGCACCATGCTTTTGGACGCGCGCATTCACATGCGTTCAACGCCCCTTCAAATGGTTTGGCCAGGTCTCGCTGTGGCGATCTCCGTGCTGGCCATAAACCTGTGCGGCGACGTGTTGCGCGACCGGATCAGCGCCGACGAACGCTAAGCTTTGTCTCGCGGGTCCAAAAGTTTGGCCAACAGCGCCGGACGGGTGACGCTGCCAATCGCGTTGTCTCCCTCCATGACTTGGCACGCCTCGACGTTGCCACACAGCAGCCGCATCACGTCTTCCACCTTTGCATCCAAGGAGACGGCTGGGCCGTCGACCGTTTCAGGCGTCATGACATCGGCGGCTGTGAGAACATTCAGCGGATTCATATCCGCCACGAAATCGGCCACATATTCGTTCGCGGGGGCGGAGAAAATCTCCTTGGGCGTGCCACATTGGACAATGCGGCCGCCTTCCATAATCGCGATGCGGTTGCCAATTTTGAACGCCTCGTCGAGGTCGTGGCTCACAAAGATGATCGTCCGTTTCAAACGCTCCTGGAGCTCGAGCAGCTCGTCTTGAAGCCTGTTGCGGATCAGCGGATCGAGGGCCGAGAAAGGCTCGTCCATCAACAGGATCGGCGCTTGTGTTGCAAAGGCCCGCGCGAGGCCCACGCGTTGCTGCATCCCGCCAGACAGTTCGCCCACTTTGCGGTCGCCCCAATCGCCGAGGCCTACAAGGTCGAGTTGTTCGTCGATCTGTTTGGTGCGCGCATTGCGGCTCAGCCCTGCAAGTTCCAGGCCTAGCCCCACGTTTTCACGCACAGTGCGCCAAGGCAGGAGGGCAAATTGCTGGAACACCATGGCCACGCATTCTCGACGCACCCGGCGGAGATCCTCGGCTGAGGCTTGCGTCACATCGCAGGACCAATCATCCAAGTGCACAGTTACCGTGCCGCGGACGGTGGGGTTCAACCCATTGACTGCGCGCAGCAGTGTGGATTTGCCGGAACCCGACAGGCCCATAATCACAAGAATCTCGCCCTCGGCCACGTCGAGAGAGCAATTGTGCACCCCTAGGATTTGACCCGTGGCGGCTTCAATTTCGCCACGCTCTTGGCCTTGATCCATGAGGGGGAGGGCGCGTTCGGGATCGTTTCCAAAAACAATGGAGACGTTGTCGATGGCTACTGCAGTCATGATTTGCGCCCACCTACATTCAACATGCGATCCAGTACGATTGCGATGACCACAATCACAAAACCCGACTCAAAGCCAAGCGACGTATTCACTTGGTTCAAAGCACGTACCACAGGGACGCCAAGTCCATCGGCACCGACAAGGGCGGCAATCACGACCATCGACAGCGACAGCATGATCGTCTGGTTGAGGCCCGCCATAATCTGCGGAAAGGCATAAGGCAGCTCAACTTTGTAGAGCGTTTGCCAATTTGTAGCGCCAAAGGACCGCGCGGCCTCCAGCAGCGGTTGCGGTGTTGAGGAAATCCCCAAATAGGTCAGCCGGATCGGGGCAGGCAGCACAAAGATCACCGTAGCCAAAAGACCGGGTACCATCCCGATGCCAAAGAAAACGATTGCCGGGATCAGATAGACGAAAGTCGGCAGGGTTTGCATGAGATCAAGGATCGGGCGCAAGACTGTGTAGAGCTTTGGCCTATGTGCGGCCGCCACGCCGATGGGCACGCCAAGGCTCATGCAGACCACACAGGCCGATAGGATGAGCGTCAGGCTCTCGGTCGTCTCCTCCCAATAGTCCTGGTTTAGAATGAAGAGAAACCCAAGTGCTACAAAGAGGCAGATTTTCCAACTGCGCTGGAGCACCCATGTCAGCCCGACAAAAGCCGCGATGATAAAAACTGGGCTCGGCGTTTGCAGCACCCACAGAATCGCCTCGATCATCACCTCCATCCCGTCCGAAATGGCATCTAGAAGGGGATCAGCGTTCTTGCGCACCCAGTCGAAAACGGCTTCGGCCCAATCGCCGATCGGAATTTTATTGTCAGTGAGCCAATCAAGCACGCGTCCTGCTCCGTCTTGTTGGGAGATCGAAGCATGTCGGCGAAAATCCAAAACAGTGAGCATCTCCTGACACGTTGAAATCCCTGATTTCAGGTAGCGTTAGGTGATCCATGGATTTCGGGACATGCTCGAGGAGGGCAAAGCGAGAAGGGGCATCTGGTGCGCCCTTTCTCGGATTGTGGGGTGTCCCCTGTTCGGTGATTACTCGGCGAGCGCCGCTTGAACCGCCGCGGCTGCATCGCCGCCGTCAAAGGTGGTCACGCCATCGAGCCATGCGTCAAGCACGCCCATGTTCGCTTTCAGCCATTCCTTTGCGGCATCCTCGGGGTCATCACCATCGTTTAGGATCGCACCCATGATCTCGTTTTCCATGGCCAATGAGAATTCGAGATTGTTCAGGAACGCGCCCATGTTTGCGCATTCCGCACCATAACCCGCACGGGTGTTGGTAAAGACCGTCGCACCACCGAGGTTGGGGCCAAAAAAATCGTCGCCACCGGTGAGATAGGTCAGGTCAAAGTTGGCGTTCATGGGGTGGGGTTCCCACGCGAGGAAGACGATCGGCTCGTCATCACCCGTTAGGCGGTCGACCTGCGCCAACATGCCCTGTTCGGAGCTTTCGCGCACTTCGAAGTCTGCTCCGCCCAGGCCAAAGGCGTCGGTGTCGATCATATCGATGATCAACCGGTTGCCGTCGTTGCCGGGCTCGATTCCGTAGATTTTGCCATCAAGCGCATCGGCCTGTGCCGCTATATCTGCAAAGTCCTTGATGCCAAGCGCAGCGCCTGCGGTGTTTGTCGCGAGCGTGTACTTCGCGCCTTCGAGGTTCGCGCGGACCGTGTCCACGGTGCCCGCCTCACGATATGGCGCAATGTCGCCTTCCATCGTGGGCATCCAGTTTCCAAGGAAAACATCTACATCGCCTTCGGCCATCGCGGTGTAGGTCACAGGCACGGACAAGACACGGACCTCTGGCTCATAGCCAAGCGCTTCGAGAATGACGGACGAAGTCGCGGTCGTCGCAGTGATGTCTGTCCAGCCCACGTCAGAGAAAGTCACGGTTTTACAAGCGCCGTGGCCGCCCGCCAAGGCGGAGCTGGCGGAGATGATTGCCAGAGTGGAAAGTGTCCCGATTATTTTCATTGGATTTTGCTCCCGGATGGATTTTCACTCATTAAGAGGTGTTTCATGGAGACGTTGCAACTGCAAAGTGTTCTTGACGTGCGCGAAGGAGAAGAGTGGACTTACGCGACGACGTGCAGCTTCGTGGTTGCAGCCGCGCACATGGCGTGCGCTGCCTTTGGCAAAGCCGCGTCGGTGACAAAATGAGCGACCTGTGACAGCGCACCGATACGTGCAGGGGCGACCCGTTGGAATTTGGAGTGATCCGCCACCAAGAGCGGGTGCCGTGCTGCGTTGAGGATGGCACGGCTTATGGCAACTTCATCAAGGTCGTAGTCGAGCATATCGCCCTCTGCGCTGAGGCCTGAGCAGCTCATCACTGCGAAATCGGGTCGGAATTGATGCACGGTTTCAAGTGCAGGTGCGCCAAGCAATCCGCCGTCAGTGCGCCGCAGATTGCCGCCTGTTACGATCACTTCGGTGTTCGGGTTGGCATGTAGCAATGGAACGGCTGTAAGGTTGTTGGTGATCACCAACAACCCCTCGTGGTGTCGCAAGGCGCGGGCCACGGCTTCGGTCGAGGTTCCGATCGTCAAAAAGAGGGACGCGCCGTTAGGGATCATTTCAGCACAGGCGGCAGCGATTTTGTCTTTGGCGTCTGCGTTCAATGCAGCGCGTTCTTCGTGGGCGATGTTGCGAGTGCCCGACGGAAGGACCGCGCCGCCATGGACCCGAGTGAGTTGGCCCGCTTCAGCCAAATCTGTGAGATCGCGGCGCACTGTTTGCACAGTGACCCCAAAATGCTCCGCCAGCCCATCGACGGTCACGCGCCCTTGGCGGCGGGCCAGTTCAAGGATTTCGGGATGCCGGAGCGCCATGAGCAGCCTTTCGATTTTGCGCGTTCTTGGGTGACGTTGCGCGTTTTGGGGCAATTGTCAAAGTCAGCCTGGCAAAACCGAACATTTTCGAAAGAAAAAAGTTTCTTTTTTACGTTGAATCAGTCATTACCACGTTGATTTTATTTTCGGAGTGGGCGCAATGGCGCAAACAGACCTCTTTATTATCGGCGGCGGCATCAATGGCTGCGGGATTGCGCGCGACGCGGCGGGCCGGGGGCTTTCGGTCAAACTGGCGGAGATGAACGATCTCGCCCAGGCCACCTCTTCGGCCTCGACCAAACTATTCCACGGCGGTCTACGGTATTTGGAGTTCTTCGAGTTCCGCCTTGTGCAAGAAGCTCTAAAGGAGCGCGAAACCCTGCTGCGAGCAATGCCGCACATCTCGTGGCCTATGCGTTTTGTTCTGCCGTATCATTCTGAGATGCGCTTTGAAAACGACACGCCGACCTCTAGGCTGCTCTCCTATGTAATGCCATGGAAAAAGGGCGAACGGCCTGCCTGGCTCATTCGTATTGGCTTGTTCATGTACGATCATCTGGGGGGGCGGAAAATCCTGCCGGGTACGCGCAAGCTTGATCTCACGCGCGCCGCTGAGGGAAAGCCTCTCGATCCGAAATTCAAAACGGCGTTTGAATATTCAGATTGCTGGGTGGAAGATTCTCGCCTTGTTGTGCTGAACGCGAGGGACGCCGAGGCGCGCGGCGCCGACATTATGGTGCGCACCAAAGTGATCTCCGCAGAGCGCCAAGACGGCCTTTGGCACGTGATCACCGAGGATGCCGTGACGGGCGCTAAGACCGAACATACCGCTCGCATGCTGGTTAACGCGGCCGGGCCATGGGGCGGTGATGTGATCCGCGGTGTCGTGCGGTCCAACTCAACCGAAGGCGTGCGCCTTGTTCGGGGCTCGCACATCGTGACCAAGCGGCTCTTTGATCACGACAAATGCTACTTTTTCCAAGGCACCGACGGGCGCATCATCTTCGCCATTCCTTATGAGACGGATTATACGCTCATTGGGACCACGGATGCCGAGCATTCCGATGCAAATTTGGCCCCCGAATGCACCGATGAAGAGCGTGACTATCTGCTGAACTTTATCAACGGCTACTTGAAAGCTCCGGTGTCTGCTGAGGACGTGGTGTGGCGCTATTCTGGTGTGCGTCCGCTTTATGACGACGGAGCCAGCTCAGCCACAGCGGCCACGCGGGAATATGTGCTGACAGTGGATGACGCTGGCGCGCCGCTTCTCAATATCTTCGGCGGCAAAATCACCACCTATCGCTGCCTCGCCGAAAACGCGTTGGAGAAAATCGGTCAGCATCTCAAGGTGAGTGGCCCATGGACTGCTGGCGTGCCCTTGCCCGGCGGCGATTTCCCAGTTGACGGCATACCACAAATGGTTGCTGATCTGCGCCGATCCTACCTGTTTCTGACCGAGCGCTGGGCGCTTCGTCTGATCCGCGCCTATGGCACAGAGGCCTGGGGCCTGTTGTCTCCAGTGCGCACGCAAGCTGATCTGGGAGAGGATTTCGGCGCTACACTGACGGCGCGCGAAGTCGACTGGATGATTGACCGCGAATATGCGCGGACCGCTGATGATATCCTGTGGCGCCGCACAAAGCTGGGTCTCAGACTGGACGCGGATCAAGCCAAAGCCGTCCAGGTCTATATCGACGCCAAATCCCCAATTCCACTGCAAGCTGCCGAATAAGGCTGGCCAATTGTTCCTGCTGGGGGCCAAATAGCATAAAACGGGAGGGAGAGAGATGCGCCACACTCTGGCCATTGACCAAGGCACAACGTCCAGCCGCGCAATCATTTTCGATGCCGAGCTGGGCGTTGCCGCCATGGCGCAAGAAGAGTTCACTCAACATTTCCCAGATAGTGGTTGGGTTGAGCACGATCCCATGGACCTTTGGGCCACCACCGCCGCAACATGTCGCGCGGCCATGGAAAAGGCGGGTCTCAAAGCAGGTGACATTGCGGCCATTGGCATCACTAACCAACGTGAGACGACCCTGATTTGGGACCGTGAAACCGGCAAACCCATTCACAATGCCATTGTTTGGCAAGACCGCCGCACCTCGTCCATGTGCCAAGATCTCAAGGCGCAAGGGTACGAAGAAAAGGTCACCGAGTGTACTGGGCTTTTGCTCGATCCTTATTTTTCGGGCACGAAAGTAGCGTGGTTGCTCGACAATGTTGAGGGCGCCCGCGCGCGGGCTGAGGCCGGGGGCTTGGTTTTTGGCACTGTTGATACGTGGATCATTTGGCACCTTACCGGGGGTAAGGAACACGTCACTGACGCCACGAATGCAGCGCGCACCATGCTCTATGATATCCGCAAGGGCGAATGGTCCGAAGAGATGTGCGGCATGCTTGGCGTTCCGATGTCGCTGTTGCCCGAGGTGCGCGATTGCGCCTCTGACTTTGGCATGGCCCGGGCGGACCTCTTTGGCGCGGAAATCCCAATTCTTGGGGTTGCGGGTGATCAACAAGCCGCCACCATTGGCCAGGCCTGCTTTGAACCGGGTATGTTGAAATCCACCTATGGCACCGGATGCTTTGCGCTTTTGAACACGGGTCAAACGCCTGTGACCTCCAAGAACCGTTTGCTCACCACCATTGCCTATCAACTTGATGGCAAGCCGACTTATGCGCTTGAGGGGTCCATCTTCATCGCTGGTGCGGTGGTCCAGTGGCTGCGCGATGGCGCACAGATGATCCGGCAAGCCCCAGAGACCCAAGGTCTTGCCGAGGGTGCCGACGATACCCAGAACGTGGTCATTGTGCCCGCGTTCACGGGCCTCGGTGCGCCCTATTGGAATGCCGAATGCCGTGGTGCGGTCTTTGGGCTGACGCGAAACTCGGGTCCCGCTGAGTTCGCCCGCGCCGCTTTGGAAAGCGTCGGATTTCAAACGCGTGACTTGCTGGAAGCCATGCAATCTGATTGGGGAGCAACAGGCGAGACCGCGCTGCGGGTCGATGGTGGAATGTCCGCGTCTGATTGGACGATGCAATTCCTCTCTGACATCCTTGATGCGCGTGTGGATCGACCAAAGGTTCTAGAGACGACTGCAATGGGAGTTGCCTGGCTTGCAGGCAGCCACGCTGGCCTTTACCCGGCAATGGCCGATTTTGCGAAGACCTGGGCGTTGGAGAAAAGCTTCGCACCTGACATGGCGGCGTCGACACGTGACGACAAATACGCCCGTTGGAAGGCTGCCGTGGCAGCTGCTCAAGACGTGCCAGCGTAAATTTTCACGACGTGGCGTTGCCTTTGACAGCGCCGTTCCCTCCCGGCAGTCTGCGCCCAGGGAGACTTGGGATGCCACTTGAAATTTTGCTTGGGCTGGTCATTGGCGGGATCGCAGGCATTGCGGTTCTGCTGCATTTCACAGGTCGATCCAAAGCCCATGAGATGGCAACGCCCCGCGACGCCAAAGGCCATTGGAATGATACATATCCCGATCATCCAGCCCAAGACGCGATGCTATCTACTACCGGCCAAGCCGCGCTGATCCGGCATCGCGAAGGCTTTGGCGTGGTGTGGTCCATGGGCCAGGACGTGGCTGCACGGATGATCGACCCCAAGGTACTAAATATCAAGGACACGGCAAGGCACCTCGTTTTGCGCACGACAGACTACACCGCTCCGCGCATTCGCCTCGTACTTACTGCCGATGAACGGCCCGTGTGGCGGGCCACTTTGGAGTCTGACAACAATGGGTGACATTACGTATCCCGACATCGTTAAACTTGCCGTGCCGTTTTTCATCGCGGCTATCCTGGCGGAGCTTGTCTGGATCATGTGGTCCGGACGGGGAGGGCGGTATGAGACGCGTGACGCCGTCACATCTCTCATTATGGGCGCGGGCAATGTCGCCTCGGGTATCTTTTTGGGCTTTGTGGCTTGGGGCTTTTTTATGGTGCTGTGGGAGATCACCCCCTTGAACCTCGGTACGGCCTGGTGGGTTGTCTTGCTATGCTTCGTGCTGGATGATTTGAGGTACTATTGGGTCCACAGGTTTGGTCACCGCATTCGGTGGGTGTGGGCCAGCCACGTGAACCACCATTCCTCCCAACACTACAATCTCACCACTGCGCTGCGTCAGACATGGACGGGCACGTTCACCTTTATGATGGTGGTGCGAGCGCCGTTGATCTTGTTGGGTTTCCATCCTGCGCTTGTCCTGTTTTGCGGTGGGCTCAACCTGATCTATCAGTTTTGGATCCACACCGAGGCCCTTGGCCGAATGCCCAGATGGTTTGAGGCGGTGATGAACACTCCATCGCATCACCGCGTGCATCATGGGCGCAATCCACGGTATTTGGATGCCAACTATGCCGGGGTGTTTATCATCTGGGATAAGATGTTTGGCACCTTTGTCGCCGAAGATGAAAAGCCGGACTATGGGCTGGTCCAAAATCTGGGCACATTCAATCCCATTCGGGTCGCGTTCCATGAGTGGGTTGGCATTTTCCGAGACGTGTCGCGCCCGGGGCTGAGCTTTAAAGAACGGGTTCTTTACGCAGTCGCACCTCCAGGTTGGTCCCATGATGGGTCTCGCAAAACCTCTGAAGAGATCAAAGCCGATCATGTTGCGCGCCACCCCGAAAACGCGCAACGCCCCGGATTGACCCAAGGTCGCTGACGCAAAGCGCCTAAATTCTGGGCGAATGGCGTTCCATGCCGCTGTTTTCGGCACAGGATGTTTCCCTTGGATGAAGCGTGGACCTATGCTGGCGTGATCTGAAGGCCCGCCCATGGAGGCTGACATTCACATTAGCGCGACATTTTCCAAGGCCGCAAAGGTTCCGCCACTGGGTCAGCCGCGCGCGCGCGGATTAGCTAGCGTGCGCATCAAAAGTGTTGATGGACAGGGCCGCTTGGCGGACCTCCGGATGCAAGGCGCGTCTAAACTTTTGTTTCCACATGGTCACGGCATGACGGTGGTTTCGCTCAACACTTCTGGTGGTGTGACAGGTGGTGATCGGTTTAGACTGCGCGCCTCTCTTGAGCCTGGCGCCGAAGCTACGATCACAACCCAAGCGGCTGAGCGCTTTTATCGCGCGCTGCCCGCTGAGACGGGTCATGTTGCAAATCATGTATGTGTTGCGCCCCAGGCAAAACTCCATTGGTTGCCGCAGGAGACGATCTTGTTCGACGGCGCACGGGTTCAACGGGCGACCCGGTTCTCTTTGGCTGTTGGGGCCGAGGCTTTGATTGTCGACCCGCTGGTTTTTGGTCGCCATGCCATGGGCGAACGTTTGAGCAATGTTGTGTTCGAAGATCGCTGGCGCGTGACCCAAGATGGCGCCCTCATCTATGCCGATCAGATGCGCATTCGCGGCGACGCGGGAGCGCTCCTTGCCAAGACTGCCGCTGCTCAGGGCGCCATGGCGACGCTGCTTTATGTCTCGCCCAAAGCAGAGGCGGTTTTGGACGACGCCCGCGCGCTTTTATCCGGACACTGCGCGATGACACTTTTGAGGCCCGGCGTTCTGTTTGGCAGGCTGTTTGCCGAGGACGCTTTCTCACTCCGCACATTGCTTTTGCCAACGCTAACCCTATTGGCGGAGCGTCCCTTGCCACGCACTTGGATGATTTGACCGATGCAATTGACCCCTCGCGAAAAAGAAAAACTCTTAATTGCCATTGCCGCAGAGGTCGCGCGTAAGCGACTGGCTCGCGGTGTGAAACTAAACCATCCAGAGGCCATCGCACTGATCACGGATTTCGTGGTCGAGGGTGCCCGCGATGGGCAGTCTGTGGCGGACATGATGCAAGCTGGTGCCCATGTCATCACGCGCGACCAATGCATGGATGGCGTCGCCGATATGATCCACGACGTCCAAGTCGAAGCCACTTTTCCCGACGGCACCAAATTGGTCACCGTCCACCATCCTATTCGGTAAGGCAGGATAAAACCCGCTCGATACTTGTTCCAGAGGAGAGATGCCATGATTCCAGGAGAGATACTCCCAGTCGCGGGAGAGGTGACGCTGAATGCGGATCGGTCCGCGGTCACGGTCATGGTTGCAAACACTGGTGATCGCCCAGTTCAAGTCGGGAGCCATTATCATTTTGCAGAAGCCAATGTTGCGCTTGAGTTTGATCGAGAGACCGCGCGTGGGTGTCGTTTGAACATTGCCGCTGGGACCGCTGTCCGTTTCGAACCGGGACAACGCCGTGAGGTCGATCTTATCCCGATGTCCGGCGCGCGCCGTATCTATGGGTTCAACCAAAAGATCATGGGGGAGCTGTGATCGGTCACGCGCCCTATGTGTCCCACGACGGCCCCGGCGCTTTGGCCGCTGAGCGCGTGCGCGATGCGTGGCGAACCCACGTTGGCAAAGCGTTAAACGGTTCGCAGTATCAAGACCTCTGGCTCTTACGTGCTGCAAACTATGGGATACGCTGCTTGGCGGTTTGGCTCAATTTTGGGCGACGCGCAGATGCGCAGGCCCAGCGGCTGCGCGTGTTAGGCAGGGACGTGATGCGAGTGACACCCAATTCATCGTTTGCTTACGGGGACACTACATGAACCTTCTGACACAATATATCGAAGTCCAGGCCGCCGCCATGCGTTTTGCTGGTG
>JAKVBH010000037.1 GCA_022447495.1 Marinovum sp.
AAGAGAGAGTTCTTGGCTCATCGTTACCACTAAGGAGTGGACGATGAGAAAGACAACAAAGAGCCCTGGCGAGCAGGTCGTCAAAGACATCAAACGGGCCACGCGCAAGCAGTATTCTAGCGAAGAGAAAATCAGGATCGTGCTGGACGGGTTGCGTGGCGAGGACAGCATCGCAGAGCTGTGCCGTCGTGAAGGCATATCCCAGGGCCTGTATTACAAGTGGTCCAAAGACTTTATGGAAGCAGGGAAGAAGCGTCTGGCCGGCGACACGGCCCGCGCTGCGAACACCGACGAGGTGAAGGAGCTGCGCCGGGAGGCACGGGACCTCAAGGAAGTGGTTGCTGAGCAGACGCTCGAACTACGGCTTCTCAAAAAAGCATACTCGGGGATGGGGGCGACCAAGAATGAGATACCATGCATCTGAGAAGCTTGAGATCATTCGTTTGGTCGAAGACAGTCATCTATCAGTGCGTCGAACATTGGCCAAGCTCGGCATTCCCCGCACAACGTTTTACCGCTGGTACGACCGTTACCTGCAACGCGGTGACATTCTAGTCCGAATTCTGGCTTGGATACGCTCCTACTGCTAAGCGAATTTATGGAAACGTCCGCTTCAAGGTGTCATCGGCCAAATCTACGCAACCGCAGCGAATGACGGCTTCCCGGCCACACTGTCTCAAAGCGGAAGCGGAGGTTGGCGAAGGCTTTCGCTGGGGCAACGAAGGGCATATCTCTCACCCAGTTGACCCCGATGGGTCTTTGATTTAGTCAGCAAATAATCTGAGCGGGTATGGTGAAATGGTATCATAAGAGCCTTCCAAGCTTAAGGTGCGGGTTCGATTCCCGCTACCCGCTCCAAGAAAACCCAATCCGACAAATTGCCGACAAAATACGCTTCCAGATTGAAATAAGTGCCTAATATAAAATGGAAAAGGTGCTTTCGGACGTTTGTCTTCCAAGCTTAAGGTGCGGGTTCGATTCCCGCTACCCGCTCCAAGAAAACTCAAACCGACAAAAATCGGACGCCTTCTGTTTTCTATAAGCCGTTACTTGATGGTATAATTTATGAAAGCTACTTTCGGACTTTTGTCTCCCTAGCTTAATGCGCAGTTTCAATTTACCGTACCCGCCTCAAGAAATTTCTGCTGATAAACGGTCGGCAAACGCTGTTCCGCTTCAAGGCTTAGGAGCCCGTAAAAATAGGATAAATTGGTGTTCAGATGGTTGCCCTAATAGCCTAAGGCAAGGTGCGTTCTGAGCATTTAAGATGTCTTGTCCGCTAGAAAATTTTGCTGAATTGCGAGACATATCCAGAGCTCGATTTAGGTCCCACATGCCGGTGAAAGGACGGCGTAGTGAACAGCTGGGAGAGACACTCTGGCGCAACGTGTCCGGCGTAGCCGCGACCGTGCGTCCCTTGACCTACGACGCTGCCTCACGCAGAACCATCCAACGCTAAGCAACAAAAGAACTTGCATGACCGACACAGCATCACCGCCACCTCTAAACGCGATGAATATTGGCGGTGAGGGGGAGCGGGCCAAGTCGAAGAACATCGGCGCCCTGGCAGCGCTTTGGCCGTTTGTACGCCCCTACAAATCCCTTTTGATTGCGGCACTTTTGGCGCTTGTGACGACGGCTGCGATCTCACTCATTCTGCCGATCGCGGTGCGCCGGGTGGTCGACAATTTTGAAGTGGATGATGGGGCCATTTTGGACCGCTACTTTCTGGCGGCATTGGCCATCGCTGTTCTGCTCGCAGCGGGTACCGCGATCAGATATATGCTGGTCACAAGGCTTGGCGAACGGGTAATCACCGATTTGCGCAAGGCAGTGTTTGACCGTGTTCTGCTGTTGTCTCCGGCGTTCTATGAAAAGACGATGACGGGGGAAGTTCTGTCGCGGATCACGACAGATACGACTTTGATTCTCTCTGTGATTGGCTCGTCTATCTCATTTGCCCTGCGAAACGCTTTGATTTTCCTGGGCGGCCTCGTTTTGATGCTGGCCACATCTCCCAAATTGACGGGCCTTGTGCTCCTGATCGTGCCTGCAGTGATCGTGCCGATCCTAGTTCTAGGGCGGCGTGTGCAAAAGCTGTCGCGGGAGAACCAAGACTGGATTGCAGCCTCATCGGCCAACGCATCCGAGAGTTTGGGCGCCGTGCAAACCGTGCAATCCTTCACTCATGAGAGCCGCACGCAGGCAGCCTTCGCTCAGATCACGGATCAATCCTTGGCCATCGCGTTCAAGCGCATCAATCTGCGCGCGGCGCTTACGGCGATCGTGATCTTGCTGGTCTTCTCGGGCATCGTCGGTGTGCTTTGGATTGGAGCGCGTGATGTGCGAGCGGACGTGATGAGCGTGGGCACGCTTGTGCAATTTGTAATCTACGCCGTGCTTGTCGCCGGCTCCGTCGCCGCAATTTCGGAGATTTGGGCCGAGGTGCAACGCGCCGCCGGGGCCACTGAGCGTTTGGTCGAATTGCTCAACGTCGAAGATACGGTACAGGATCAAACTCAGGCTAACACGCTTGCGCGGCCAATCAAAGGCGCCATCCAGTTCGATGGGGTCTCCTTCTCATACCCCTCGCGGACCGATGTGACGACGCTGCAAGACGTGGGCTTCCAAATTGCGCCCGGCGAAACGGTCGCGTTTGTCGGCCCATCTGGCGCGGGAAAAACAACTGTCTTTCAGCTGTTGCAACGCTTTTACGACCCGCAAAAGGGCCGTGTCCTCATCGACGGCCAAAACATTGCGACCTTGGAGCGCGGCGACTTTCGCCAGGGCTTGGCCCTTGTGCCGCAGGAACCTGTCATCTTTGCCGCTACCGCGCGCGAGAACATCCGCTTTGGTCGGCCCAATGCCACGGATGCAGAAATCGAAGCCGCCGCACAGGCCGCAGCCGCGCACGACTTCATCACCGGGCTACCTCAGGGCTACGATAGTTATCTGGGAGAGCGTGGCGTGATGCTCTCGGGGGGACAACGCCAACGCATTGCCATCGCGCGCGCGATCTTGCGAGATGCGCCTATTTTGCTCCTCGATGAGGCGACCTCTGCGCTCGACGCCGAGAGCGAGCGCGCTGTGCAGCAGGCTGTGGATCTCCTGAGCCAAGGGCGCACCACCTTGGTCGTGGCCCATAGGCTGGCGACCGTAAAGAAAGCTGACCGCATTGTTGTACTTGAAGAGGGCCGCATCGTTGCCCAAGGGACCCACGACGCCTTGGTGGCAGAGGGGGGGCTCTATGCGCGTTTGGCGCGGCTGCAATTCACTGATGGTCTTGCCGCTGAGTAGGGCGCTGCTTTACTGACACACCTATTCCGCGCAAGGTGCGCGCGTTTTCCGCAACGTCGAAACTGAAAGACGCAGCGTCGCAGCGTACTTGTCCATCTTCCATGTCTTGCGCGGTGGCATCGAATTGCCCATCCTTCCGATTGTGACCGCCGGGACAAACAAGGGCGGCACTCAATCGGAAGGAGGACACCCATGAGCTTTGCCTCGATGGCGGATCGCGATGCGGTCGAACAAGAAATGGCTTGGGAAGACCGCGATGTGCCGGTCACCTTGCATGGCATGCTGGCCCGGGTTGCCGCAGCCCACGCAAACCGAGCAGCAGTGACGTTTCAACTGCTCTCAGGCCCAAAAGACAAGGCAGAGACACTCAATTGGTCGCAACTCTATGGAAAAGCGTGCCAAGCCGCCAATCTCTTTCGTTCGCTCGGCATCGGTGAAAACGATGTCGTGGCCTACGTGCTGCCCAATTCCAATGAGACCATTCACGCATTGCTCGGCGGTGCGATTGCCGGGATCGTGAACCCTATCAACCCGCTTTTGGAACCCGGACAGATCGGCGCAATTCTACGCGAAACTGGCGCAAAGGTTGTGGTGACGCTCAAGCCGTTTCCGAAAACCGACGTGCCCCAAAAAGTGGCCGAAGCGGTACGCCATGCGCCCGGTGTGCACATGGTGCTTGAGGTAGACCTCAATCGATACCTTACACCGCCCAAATCCTGGATTGTGCCTCTCATCCGGCCCAAGATCGAAGGCAGCCACCACGCCGACGTCAAAGACTTTGTGCGCGAGATGAAAAAGCATGGCACCACGCTGGCCTTTGAAGACAGAAAAGAAGACCGTGTCGCGGCCTACTTCCATACTGGTGGCACCACGGGCATGCCCAAAGTGGCCCAGCACAAGTACTCTGGAATGGTTTACAATGGCTGGCTCGGGGATCGGCTGCTTTTCTCTGAAACGTCCAGTGTCATGTGCCCGCTGCCCCTCTTCCACGTGTTCGCGGTGCACGTCATCTTGATGGCTGCTATTGCATCAGGTGCTCATGTCGTCTTTCCGACGCCCCAAGGCTACCGTGGCGATGGCGTTTTCGACAATTTCTGGAAGCTCTGCGAGCGGTGGGGCACGACCTTTATCATCACCGTGCCAACGGCGGTGTCTGCTTTGATGCAGCGGCCCGTGGATGCCAACATCTCCACTGTTGAGGCCGCGTTCTCGGGCTCCGCGCCCATGCCCATGGAACTGTTCAAGCGCTTCAAAGATGTCTGCGGTGTTGAGATCACCGAAGGCTACGGCCTCACCGAGGCCACCTGTCTGGTCTCGTGCAACCCGCCTCAGGGTGCCAAGAAAGTCGGGTCTGTCGGCATCCCGTTCCCCTACACCGATGTGCGTATCCTAAAGGGCACGCCTGATGGTTTGATGGAATGCAGCACGAACGAGATCGGCGAGATCTGTATCTCAAACCCCGGTGTCTTTGCGGGTTCGACTTATACCGAGGACGCCAAAAACGTGGATCTCTTCCACGCTGACAAGTTCCTGCGCACGGGTGATTTGGGGCGGATTGATGAAGAGGGGTACCTCTGGATCACGGGCCGCGCCAAGGACCTCATCATTCGAGGTGGTCACAACATTGACCCCGCCGAGATTGAAGAAGCACTGCTGACGCATCCTGCCGTCGCCTTTGCCGGTGCCATTGGTCAGCCTGACGCCCATGCCGGCGAAGTCCCCTGTGCTTTTGTCGAGCTTGTGGAAGGGGCGGAGGTCTCCGAAGCAGATCTCATGGAGCATTGCAAAACCCATGTGCACGAACGCGCGGCGCACCCCAAACATATGACGATCCTGACCGAGCTGCCGAAAACAGCAGTTGGCAAGGTCTTCAAGCCAGACTTGCGCAAACAAGCGATCACGCGAATCTACGATGCTGCACTCAAGGAAAGCGGTGTAGATGCCCGCGTGGTTCAAGTCATCGACGATAAGAAGCGCGGTTTGGTGGCCCAATTGGCGCGCACGGGTGCCACCGAAGAAGAGGCGGTGTCAAATACGCTTGGTGCCTACACACGTCCTTGGGAATGGGCTGACGCCAGTTGATCAAAAACCTGAGGCGCGGGGTTACACCATTTGCGCCTCAAGTGCCGCCATTGGAACTATTTCCAATGCGCGCCGGTGGGTGGCAGTGAGGTTCACCTGCGGCGCGCATCCTTCTTCATAAGCCTGCAAAAAACGACCGGCGCAGAGGCACCATTGATCCCCCGGTTTCAACCCCGCGAAGCGGTATTCCGGGCGCGGGGTCGAGAGGTCATTGCCCACGTATTTGGAGAAAGCCAGGAACTCTTCGGTCATCACGGCACAGACCGTGTGGCTCCCCTGATCCGCGGCACAAGTATTGCAATGGCCATCGCGGAAAAAGCCTGTCAACGGCTTCGAAGAACACGGCTGCAAAGCGCCGCCTAGCACGTTGACACTTGGCTCTTTGTCCATGGGATTGCTCATGTGGCGCCTCTTCGTTGCTCATGCTGTGATGTAGCGAAGGTGGCCGTAATCTCAACTTAAATTGCCATGCTAAGTCAAGGAGATCGGCCCGGTCCATTCCAACCAACGGCCATGGAAATCCACGCGCGCTAATTCGAGCCGAAGTGCGCCCGGCCAGAGATGCAATACGAGGGCAGCGCCTCGGGAGCCGCCATCGGTCTCCATCGAAATCCACGCCAGCGGGGTCTCCTCCGTCGCGCGGCTACCCGCAGCGGCCAGAATCGCGACGCCACGCTGTTGCGCAGCCTTGGAGAAGTATTGCCATGCCACTGTGCTATAGATCATCCTGCCGCCGTCAAACGGCGCATCGAGACGGCGGGCCAACCAATCCACAGCATCATCCTGATCCACCTGCGGTGCTGGAAGCGCAAGTGCTGCGCGCGTGCGGGCCATGCGCTCCGTTTGATCAGGCCAAAGATATGCCTGCAGGCGCAACGCGTCGTCTGGATCATCACTGAGCAATGGGTTGAGGTCCACGCCTCGACGCTCGCTCACCTCAAATTGTGCTGGGGTAGGGCAGGGGCCGGTCCACCTAGGCGAGAGACACACATCGCCATCCGGACCGAAGGCCTGATGAGGTGTCTCGAGATGAAACGCATCGAAGTTGAGATTGAGACCGCCGCTTGCACCCAACTCGGAGAGTTGCCAGGGCACCTCAAACCGCGCCGCGACAAGATGTGCGGCTGGGATCAACGCGGCGGAACGACGAACTTCGTTGGTTTGAGGCGCGTTTTTAATCCAGGCCAGCAAAAAATCCTGATGATCCTCTAGAGCGCGCGCCACCTCATCCCAAAGTGCCGTATCCGACGGCACGTGCGGTGGGTAGACAGCGGCAAGCCCAAGGTCTTGTCCACTGAGCACCAAGGCGTGCAAACCACCTGCTATGCGCAAAGGGAGAGATGCCGCAGCGGGGCCAACATGACCCGGCCACAGAAGCATGCGCTGCGCCACTGCACCCTCTCGTGGCCAACGCTCCGCACAAAGGGCCATGAGTTGCCCCATAAAAGGAGAGCCAAGCGCAGTACAATGTTCACTTTGCTCGGCGAAGGCTTGGGTGAGTTTGGTCATTTGAACTTGTCCATGAGCTTTTGCAGCGGATTGCGCGTGTCCGACTCTGGCTCTGGTGCGGCCTTGAGGTCGGGTTTTGCTGATGTCTTGGAACTGCGCGGCGGCGCAACGCGCAGGCCAATGGCATTTTGAAAACGACCCGCATCGCCGTCGACAAGATGTGGTGCACCTTCTGAGATACCCTGCAAGAGGGGCTCCAACCAAGTGTCATCAGTGCGCGCAAAGTCATGGAGCACATAGCCGGGCACGGCTTCTTTGCGACCTGGATGACCAATGCCCAGACGCACGCGGACATAGGCGTCTCCAATATGTCCGTGGATTGAACGTAGTCCGTTGTGGCCGGCGTGACCGCCGCCTTGTTTGACCCGTGCTTTGCCTGGCGCAAGGTCCAACTCGTCGTGGAACACAATGAGGTCAGCGGGCTCTAATTTGTAGAAACGCAGGGCCTCCCCCACGGATTGCCCGGAGCGGTTCATGAATGTCTCGGGCTTGAGCAGGAGTACCTTCTCAGAGCCCAAATGTCCTTCGCTGATTTGGCCCTGAAATTTCTTGCGCCACGGCGCAAAGCCATGATCCTCGACGATGCGATCCAGAGCCATAAAGCCAATGTTGTGCCGGTTGCGCGCGTATTTGCTGCCGGGGTTTCCCAACCCTGCGATAAGGATCATGCTCCAAGCTCCTAGAGGTGCATATCTTGGGGGTCTTTATCGAAAACCCACACGATCGGGCAAGCCATCCCTTGAAATCACGGAGTCGTGATCCCAAATAATTTCTATCGCTAACATAGATAAATGTTGAGAAACGTGATCGAAATTCTGCTTTCGACTGCAGTGGCTCCGTTCGCCTTGGCGTTGGGTCTGCTCGTGGGTCTTTTGGTTTTGGAACTCCTGATGGCGCTGTTTGGCGGCTCGCTCATGGGCGAGATCGACGCGTCGGAAGTAGATGTGCCCGCGGTCGAGTTGGACCTGGGCTATATTGATGTGCCCGACGTTGATTTGGCCGAGTTGGAGCTCGACATTGGCGCGGAGGCAGACAGCGCACCGGCCCCTGCGGGCGGTGCTGGGCCCGCGGCTTGGTTGGGTTTGGGCAAAGCGCCCACGCTGATCTGGATCGGGGTGTTTTTGGCCACCTTTGGCCTCTCAGGCCTCGGCCTCCAAGTGCTCAGCGACCAAGCCCTCGGGGCGTTTCTGCCCAGTTGGATCGCGGCTGCACCTGCAACGGTGGCCGGGCTTTGGGGCGCGCGCAGTTTTTCTGCTGGGTTTGCCCGTGTCCTGCCTCAGGTCGAGACGCAGTCGATTTCCGAGCGTGCCATGGGGCGACGCAAAGGTGTTGTGAGTCAAGGCACTGCGGCGCGAGGGCGCCCCGCCGAGGTCAAAGTGACCGACGGCTATGGCAACACGCATTACTTTCGCGCGGAACCTCTGCGTGACGAAGACAGCTTACCCAAGGGAACCGAGGTGCTTGTCCTGCGCCACAGGCCCACAGGCAGCTACCGATTGATCGCGCTGAGCTAAGCACTCAGCCCTAGTCAGCGCATTTTGAGCTTTAGACAGAAGGAGAAAGCATGGCTTTAGAATTTTTGGCAACGATTGTCGCGGTGATCCTCGTCCTCATGGTCCTGATTGGACTTGTGGTGGGTCGCCTGTTCCGTCGCGCAACGCGTGAGATTAGCCTGGTGAAAACCGGGGCAGGGGGCAAAAAAGTCATCATGGATGGCATGGCGCTTGTGGTGCCGCTATTCCATGAGGTGAGCCCCGTGAACATGAAGACCCTGCGCCTCGAGGTGCGCCGCTCCAGCGATGGGGCGTTGATCACCAAAGACCGGATGCGGGTCGATGTGGGTGTCGAGTTTTATGTCTCTGTGAACCCCACAGACGAAGGCATCGCACGTGCTGCACAGACGCTCGGTGATCGGACGTTCAATGTCGACCAATTGCGCGATATGATTGAAGGCAAGTTGATCGATGGTTTGCGCTCTGTGGCCGCTCAAATGACCATGGACGAGCTTCACGAAAACCGCGCTGATTTCGTGCAAGAAGTGCAGAATGCGGTCTCCGAAGACCTCCTCAAAAACGGTCTCGCGTTGGAATCCGTCTCGCTGACGGCTCTCGACCAGACACCGTTCGAAGCGCTGGATGAAAACAACGCGTTCAACGCTGTGGGTATGCGCAAGCTCGCTGAGGTGATTGCCAAATCCAAGAAAGAACGCGCAGAGATCGACGCCGAAGCAGACGTGTCCGTGCGTCGTGCAGCGATGGAAGCGGAACGCCAGAAGATGGCCATTGAACGCGATGAGGAAGAGGCGAAAATCGCTCAAATCCAACAGATCGAAACCCTCAAAGCGGCCCAGGAAGCTGAAATTGCAGCGCGCAGCGAAGACTCTGTCCGTGAAAGCGAACGCTCCCGCATTGCCCGGGAAGAAGCTGTGCGCGCCGCAGAGATCGCCCGCGAGCGGAAGATCCGTGAGGCCGAGATCAGCAAAGAACGGGAGCTTCAGGTCGCAGAACAGGAGCGCCAGATCATCATCGCACAAAAGTCCGAAGAAGAGAGCCGCGCCCGTGCCTCCGCCGATATGGCCCGCGCCGAAGCGACCAAAGCAACCGAAGCGGTGGCCACAGCCAGGGAAGTGGCAGAAGCCGAGCGGGTGAAGCAAATCGCCCTCATTGAAGCGGCGCGCGAAGCTGAGCGCGAAGCCACTCGCATACGCCTTGCAGCTCAAGCGGAGAAAGACGCCGCGCAAGACCGCGCAGAAGCTCGTCGCGAAGAGGCCCAAGCCGAAGCAGATGCGCTCAAAATCCGGGCGGAGGCCAAAAAGCTTGACATGCTGGCCGAAGCTGAGGGCAAACGCGCCATCGTTGAGGCTGACAACGCGCTCTCAGAGGAGCTTATCTCGATGAAGGTCGATTTGGCGCGGCTCGAAGCGATGCCACAGATCGTCAAAGAGATGGTGAAACCGGCCGAGAAGATCGACACCATCCGCATTCACCAAGTCTCTGGCATGGGGGCCGCAAACGCCAACACCGGCTCCGGTGCTATGGGTGACAAGCCCCCGGTGAACCAGGCGCTTGATTCCATCATGGGCATGGCGGTCCAACTCCCCGCGCTGAAAAAGCTGGGCGAAGAGCTTGGGATTTCGATGGAAAACGGTGTGGCTGGTCTCGCTCAAGAGGTGCTTCCCGCCCCAGAGGCAACCCAAGAGCCCGAAACACCGGCCGAGTTTACCCAACAATAAGCGGATGCGTCAGGCACAAAAGAAAAGCCCCGGTGCGATGAACGCTCCGGGGCTTCATTGGTCGACAGATGGTCGCCTTATTCTTCGGCTGCGGTTTCTTCGCCTTCGCCCTCGTCACCCTCTTGGTTCTCAGAGGACTTGAGTCCCGATGGAGCCGAGATGTTGGCAATAACGAAGTCGCGGTCGATTGTTGGTTTCGCGCCGGATGGCAGGGTCACACTCGAAATGGTGATGACATCTCCGATGTTCACATCCGCCAGGTCCACTTCGATCTTCTCAGGAATGTCGCCTGCGGTCACGACAAGCTCCACCTCGGGACGCACGATGGTCAAAACACCGCCTTTTTTGATCCCTGGCGCGGTTTCTTCGTTGAGGAACTCCACCGGGATGAAAAGGTTGACTTTCGTGGTCCGACGCAGACGCATCAGGTCAAGGTGTGTCGGAAGGTCTTTGACCACATCGCGCTGCACATCGCGGCAGATGACACGCACGTCGTCCTGGCCTTCGATTTTCAGATTAAAGAGCGTGGACTTAAAGCGGCCTGCTTTGAGGCGTTTGAACAGCTGGTTAAAGCGGATGTTGATGGGAAGCGGGTCGCTTTCACCACCGAAAACGATACCGGGAACGTAGCCGTTGCGGCGTGCTTGACGAGCGGCGCCCTTGCCTGTCCCCGTCCGCTCCTCGGCAATAAGATCTGGAATCTGATCTGCCATGGGTCTCTCCATTGATTGGCGCGAGGTTCCTCCAAGGCTGTAACCCCGCCGATGAAGTGGCGCACGTACGCCGCATCGGCTCATTTGGCAAGTCCTATTTCCCGAGTCACCAGCACCGGCAACGAATCTTTGCTCCAAATCAGTAAACATGTCAGGGCGGAACCATGATTTCACGCGATGACATATGGGCCGCCCGGGCCGCGTTGGCGGCGTTTGCCGTGATCGGGATCGGCTGGGGTGGTTTTGCCGCTTTGGTCCCTGTGATCAAGATTCAATCGGATGCGGGCGATGCTGCGTTTGGCCTGGCGCTTCTCGTGGCGGGTATCGGAACTTTGGCTGCCATGTGGCTTGCGCCACGCGCCGAAGGCCGGCTTGATCACCGCGCCATGGTTGTCTTTTCAATTGCCATGGCCGTGTCCTTTTTGTCGCCTGGTTTGGTGACCGGTGTGGTCGGGCTCGCGCTTGCCATGCTGGTGGTTTCAGGCATTTCCGTCACGCTTGACGTGATTATGAATGCGCGCCTCTCTGCCATCGAAGCTGCGCGGCGACGCCCCTTGATGAACTTCGCCCACGGGGTCTTCTCCATCGCCTACGCGATCGCCGCGCTTTTGGCGGGGCTTGGCCGCGAAGCAGGGGGGTCACCTTTGATGATCTTGACCGCGCTTGGCGGGCTGTCATTGGCGTTGTGTTTTGTAGTGGCCCAAGACGCGCCACGCCAAATTGCCCTGGATGACGACGGACCCTCAAGCCGTCAGACTTGGCTCATTTGGCTCGCCGGTAGCGTCATGCTTTTGGGCTTTATGGCCGAACAAGCCACCGAAGGCTGGTCGGCATTGCGGTTAGAACGCGATCTGGGGGGCGGAGCGGTTCAAGGTGCCTTTGGTCCGGCCATCCTGGGGCTGACAATGGCGATTGGTCGTTTGGGTGGTCAGGCCATGATCCATGGACGCTCAGAGCTGAGCGTTATGGCCATTGCCGCAACCATGGCAGCCATCGGTGCGGCGGCTGCGGCGTGGGCCACTGGATTGGCATTGGCCTACCTTGGATTCGCCCTGCTGGGCGTCGGCGTGTCTGTGATTGTCCCAATGGCCTATTCCTACACCGGTAAACGGGTGCGAGACGCGGCCCGGAGCCAAGCCATTGCCAACGTCTCAGTCATTGGATTCGCCGGTTTCTTCATTGGTCCGCTGGCCATGGGGGCCCTGGCTGAGAACTATGGCTTGTCCGCCTCTTTCACTTTTATCGCTGTGGCCATCGCCCTCATTCCCCTGGTGTTTGTCCCGGCCTTATTTGCACGAGAACGCTCATGACCCTGACCGCTGGTTTCCACCCTCTCCCCAAGGGACACCTGTCAACCGTCGTCACACATCTAGAGATGACATCGCGCCCCTCCAACCACACACGCCAGGACATACCGGATGGCCTCAGCCTGACCGCGCATCCAGCCCCAAGTGTCGATTGGTACCGCGACCTCTACAGACGAGTTGGTCAGAACTGGCTGTGGTTCTCCAGATTGGTGTGCCGCGACGCAGAGCTGGCCGCGACCATCCACGATGCTGACGTGCATATCTTTAGCATCGATCTCGACGGTCACGCCGAGGGTATCTGCGAATTGGATTTCCGTGAAGGGGGCAAATGCGAACTGGCATTCTTTGGCCTTACCGAAAAGCTCATTGGTACCGGGGCCGGGCGTGCCCTCATGAGCCATGCCATCTCGGAAGCATTCGCGCGGGATATCGAGCTGTTCTACGTCCACACTTGCACGCTCGACAGCCCTCAAGCCTTGAGTTTCTACATCCGCTCCGGCTTTACGCCGGTGCGCCAAGAAATCGAAATCGCTCCTGATCCGCGCGTCACAGGTGTCATCGACCGACGTGCCGCGCCACAGATACCGATTTTTGACTGATCCTTCCTTTTGCGAGAAATACCCTAGGGTGAATTGGTCGTAGACCAAGAGGGGCAGAGCCCCTTTCCTGCGCCGTGGGCGCGTATAAAGTGCGTGCCGTAAGGTGCGCTCTGTAGGATTACGTGTTGCGCGGGTAGCCTTGCCAATGGCCTTCGAAGTCCTCTGGCACCAATAGAATATCGCGGTCCACATCGGTGATGTCGCGCTTGCCGCACAGCGCCATGGAGATGTCGAGCTCTTTTTGAATCACTTCAAGCGCCTTGGTCACGCCCGCTTGACCCATAGCCCCGAGCCCATAGAGGAAGGCCCGACCAATCATCGTGCCTTTGGCCCCCATTGCCATGGCTTTCAGCACGTCTTGACCGGACCGGATGCCGCTGTCGATATGCACTTCCACCTCATCGCCCACGGCGTCGAGGATCGAGGGCAGCGCACGAATCGAACTCAGCGCTCCGTCCAATTGACGTCCGCCGTGGTTGGAGACGATGATCGCATCCGCACCAACTTGGGCGGCCATTTTAGCGTCTTCGGCGTCTAGAATGCCTTTGAGGATGACTGGGCCGCCCCACATCTCTTTGATCTCTTCGACCTTTTTCCAATCGAGCGCTGGATCGAACTGTTCCGCCGTCCAGGCGTGAAGCGAAGAGGGGTCTTTGATGTTGTCGACGTGGCCGATGATATTGCCAAAGCTACGGCGTGGGGTGCTCATCATGCCCATACCCCAGCGCCAACGGAAGGCCAGATCGACAATGGATTTCATGGTCAGTTTGGGCGGCGCCGAGAGCCCGTTTTTGAGGTCTTTGTGCCGCTGACCCAGGATCTGAAGATCCAGTGTGATCACCAGGGCTGAGCATTTGGCGGCTTTGGCGCGCTCGATGAGACGGCGTAGATAATCTTGGTCCTTCATCGTGTAGAGTTGGAACCAAAATGGCTTGGTGGTTTTGCGCGCCACGTCCTCGATGGAACAAATAGACATGGTAGACAGCGTGAAGGGCACGCCAAATGTCTCCGCCGCGCGCGCGGCGAGGATTTCGCCATCGGCATGCTGCATGCCAGCGATGCCAATGGGCGCGAGTGCGACAGGCATCGACACATCCTGACCAATCATCTTGGTCGCGGTTGTACGGTTCGTCATGTCCACGGCCACCCGCTGGCGCAGTCGGATTTTGTCGTAGTCAGAGGTATTCTCGCGGAAGGTTTGCTCTGTCCAGGACCCGCTTTCGCAGTAATCGTAGAACATCTTCGGAGCGCGGCGTTTGTGCAGGCGCTTGAGGTCATCGATGCAGGTAATCACGGTCATGCTGGTCCCCCCGAATCTACTTTATGCGCGATGTGCCCCGTCGGCCAAGCCCGCCACGAAGGACAGCACCTCATCGGTGGATTTACCTTCGCCCATGAGCGAGACAATAGCAGAGCCCACAACACAGCCGTCCGCAATGCCCGCGATGGATTGCGAGTTCTCAGGCGTGCGAATGCCAAAGCCCACCACAATCGGAAGGTCGGTCTGCGCTTTCATGCGTGCCACTTCGGGTGCCACTTCGCCCGCTTCGGCTGCCGCAGCACCGGTGATCCCGGTGATCGAAACGTAATAGACGAACCCGGATGTGTTTCGCAGCACGCGGGGCAGACGCTTGTCATCGGTTGTTGGTGTGGCCAGGCGGATAAAGCTGATCCCCGCCGCTTGCGCAGGCAGGCACAATTCGTCGTCTTCCTCTGGTGGTAGGTCCACCACGATCAAACCGTCGATGCCAGCGGCTTTGGCGTCTTCTAGGAACTTGTCGACCCCGTGACTGTAGATCGGGTTGTAGTAGCCCATGAGGACAATTGGTGTGTCTTGATCGTCTGCGCGGAACAGGTGCGCCATTTCCAATGTGCGCTCAAGCGTCATGCCTGCTCCCAAGGCACGTTGGCCGGCCAATTGAATCGTTGGGCCATCGGCCATCGGGTCAGTGAAGGGCAAGCCCAATTCGATGATGTCGACACCCGCGTCTGGCAAGCCCTTCATCACCGCCAGAGAGGCGTCAAAATCCGGGTCTCCGGCCATGATGTAAGACACAAAGGCCTTTTTGTTTTCGGCGCGCAGGGCGGCAAATTTGGCGTCGATCCGGCTCATCTGGGGCTCCTCTTGGCGTTGGCTCCCCAAGTGCCGAATTTAGCCGCAAATGGCAATGGGTCTCACGCGGCGCGGGCCGCACGTTCCAAAGCAGGATACCGTGCCAAGAGCGAAAACCCGCGTACTGCAAAGGAGACATGCAGGGCCAGCCAAAGCCCATGATTGCCCCAATCGCTGAACGCCCAGACGGCCAGCGCATAAAAGACAACTGTGACGGCCATCATATTGCGCATATCTGCTGAGCGCGTGGCCCCAATGAAAACACCGTCAAGCATCACCAAAAGGATCTGCATCGGCGGGGCGGCAACGATCCATGGCAGATAGCGCACACCCACCTCTTGGACGTCTGACGATTTGGACATTTCTCTCACCATCCAAGGGCCAAAGGCCCAAAAGAGCAGCGCCAAAAGACAAGCCACGACACCCGCCCAAGCTGTGCACAGGATCACGGAGCGGCGGAGTTGCGTGATCTTACGCGCGCCAAAGGCTTGTCCCACCAGCGCCTCAACCGCATAGGCAAAACCGTCCATCGCATGACCAGTGAGATAGAGGAACTGAAACAAAACCTGATTGGCAGCAAGCGTCACATCGCCAAATTGGCTGGAAATCAGGATGAAGCTCGTGAAAATCGACATCAGCAATAGCGAGCGGATCATAATGTCGGTGTTCACAATCGCCATGTTGCGCAGTGCGACTCCGTCAAAGACTCGCGGCCAGTCCCGCCAACTGGGCACCTCAAACGCGTCGCGGCAAAGCCAAAGTCCAAACCCTAGACCAATCCAATCGGCCATAAATGTCGCCCAAGCCACCCCCGCCACGCCCCATTCCAAATACAAGACGAAAATCAGTGATAGCCCGATATTGATCCCGTTGATCACCAATTGCTGCGCCATTACGGCGCCGGTGCGTTCTTGCCCGATGAGCCATCCCGAAAGGCCAAAAGTTGCAATCGCAGCAGGGGCCGCCCAGATGCGAATGGAAATGTAATGACGCGCGAGGTTCTCGACTTCTGCGCTGGCCGCCGATAAGGACAAAGCCCCCCAATAGATGAGTGGCTGTGCCACGATCAATAGAAACCCGCCTGCCAATCCGATCAGGATCGACCGGGTAAAGAGCGCGGCCACCTCGCCAGAACGGCCAGCCCCTTTGGCTTGTGCCGTCAGCCCTGTGGTGCCCATGCGCAGAAAGCCAAAGATCCAAAACACAGTGGAGATCGCAATCGCGCCAATGCCAACGGCAGCCAAGGGTTCCGCGCGCGGAATTTGTCCGACCACGTAAGTATCCACGATCCCCAGAAGGGGCACCGTGATATTGGCGAGCATAATGGGCAATGCGATGCCCAAAACCCTGCGGTGAGTCAAAGGCGCCTCGGCGCTGGGTTCAGCGAGGCTCATGTGGGTTTGCGTGGCATCACGAAATGCGCCTTGCCTTGAGCAAAGGGCCGCAAACGGTTGTCTTGCCACGCTTCGACATCGACGGTCGCATACCTGCGACCCGAACGGACAATCTGTGCCCGCGCATAGGCGTCACGAGGCAGGCCGGAGCGCAGGTAATCCACTGTGAAACTCACCGTCTTCGGAAGCCGAGGCAAGTTGTCATGGGTTAGCTTATCAGGGACTAATTCTCCACTTTCGATATCCGCCCACATGATCGACCAACTCAGACCAATGATCGCAGCGGTCTCCAAAAATGCCGCCGTCACACCGCCATGCAATGCGGGCAACATCGGATTGCCAATGAGCTTTGGATCATAAGGCAGCACGGCTGTGAGCTCATCTCCGCGTCGATCGAATGTGATGCCAAGGAACTGCACGTAAGGCACACCCGTCGCCAACGCTTTCAACGCTTCATCACGGCGGTGCTTGACCACTTGAACGGGCTCTGGGGTGGCGCGGCTCATAGCTGTTTTTCCACGGTGAACGTGCCGGTGGCGGTTGCAACGGGGTGATCGGCATCTGCGTCCCACGCCGTGGCGCGCACAAAGGCCACGGAGCGGGTGATATGATAACATTCCGCGCGTGCATGGATCGTCTCGCCTGGGGTGGCCGCGCGCATATAATCGATGCGCAGGTCGATCGTGGCGGTGCCGCCGGGATTCTTTGGATGAGACACCACTGCCGCGCCACTACAGGTGTCCAACAATGCCGACACCGCGCCGCCGTGGATCACGCCCGTGCTCGGCTCGCCCACAAAACGCGCGTCATAGGGCAGCGATATCTCTGCCCAGCCTTCGCCCATATCCCCCAACTGCATACCCAAGGCTTGGGCGTGGGGAATGGCGTCAATGAATTGTCGAGCTATGCGAATTTTGTCTACAACCATGCCCCGCTTATGGCCCGCTCCGACTGGGGGGCGCAAGCCTGTTGAAAGAGCGTGTGACCCTGCGTAGACTTGCCTCAGGGGAGAGAGGAAACCATGAGCGAAACCCGCCTAAGTTTCAAAGAGATGTGTGCGAAATTCGATGTAACACCGCGCACATTACGCTATTATGAGTACATTGAATTGTTGTCGCCAGAGCGCGAGGGCCGCGCTCGATATTACACTTCACGAGACATTGCGCGCATGGAATTGATCATGCGGGCGCGCCGTTTTGAATTCTCGCTCGAAGAGGCGCGACAGTGGCTCTTGATGTATGACGAGCAAGGCACCGAAGAGCAGATGCGCATCTTTGTGGAGATGGCCGGGCGGCAACTCGGCGCGCTCCAGGAAAAGAAAAATCAGATTCAAGCGGCGATGGACGAGTTGGAAGCTTTGCGCAAACAGACCGCTGAGATGCTCGACGGCTGACAGACTACCGTTTTCGCGGCTTTGCGCGCAGCGTTGGATCCGCCTCGCGCGGGTTCTCGGGCCAGGGGTGCTTTGGATAGCGTCCGCGCATATCACGCCGCACATCGTCATAACTCGTGTCCCAAAACCCCGGTAGGTCCATCGTCGTCTGTACCGGACGGCCCGCCGGTGAGAGAAGTGTCACGCGAAGCGGTTGGCCCGCGACGCTGGGATGGGTGGTCTGGCCAAACATCTCCTGTAAGCGCAAGTGGATTTCAGGTTGCTCGCCGCCGTAGTCGATGGCGATCTGACGACCCAGTGGTGTGGTGAATTGGCCGGGCACGGCCGCGTCTAGGGCCTGCATCTGGCTCCAATCAAGGCGCGCACGTAGCGCGGCAAGCGTGTCGAGGTTTTTCCAATCCTCCGCGCTGCGCACACCATCAAGATAAGGCAGGAGCCATACTTCCAACTGTTCCAAAAGCGCAGTCTCGCTCATGCCGGGCAGGTCCAATCCGCCGCGCCGCCCCACATTGACCCGCGCAATAAAGCGCGCGGCGGCAGCGGTATGGCGGAGCCCCAAATCCCGCACGCCGTCGAGCATCGCGGTGGCAATCTTGTCGGAGGGCACATCTTTCCACAGCCGATCGGCCAGCGCAATTGCGCCAAAGCGTTCCTCTTGGCGGGTCACCACACGGCGGTCGCGTTTTGACCAGCGGCACGATGTTTGCCATGTGATTTGGTCGCCAAAGATCGCGCGCAGCTCCCGTTCGGAGAGGGCGATGGCTTGCCGGATTTTTGCCTCGCGCGGGTGGCCATCTGTGTCGGTCACCACAAGCAATCGCGCACCAGCCAGAGGGTCCACATCTGGCAGCACGCCGCCCTTTCCGCCAGACAAAAGAAACCGTGGCATGTCCCCTTTGCGGCGCAGGGCCACCCGGTCGGGATAGGCCAAAGCTGCCTGTTGTGCGAGGCTCAACGTCTCCTTGGGAGGTGATGTCAGGCTCGACAAACGGCGTGCCTCTTGGCGCACGCGCTCTAGCCCGGCTTGGTGGACCTCAAAAGGTCTGCGCGCTCGAAAGCCTTTGGGATCGCGGAGGGCTTCGAGCCTCAATATGAGATCCACAGGGGCACCGCGCAGGATGTCGCGATCGGAGAGTAGAGCCGCGAGACCAGACGCGTCCGGCCCTGCCAAGGTCAGCATATGTCCCAAGCGGGGGTGCAGAGGCAGGCGCGCCAGACGTGCTCCATGCTCTGTGATCCTGCCAGTGTCATCCGTGGCGCCCAAAATTTGCAAAAGCGCCTGAGCTTCAGCCCAAGGTCCCGCGGGCGGCGCTGTCAGCAGCGGCAAACTCCCCACTGGCGCGCCCCATTGCGCGACGTCAAGAGCAAGCCCGGCGAGGTCCGCCACTTCGATCTCAGCGGGTGCAAAGGCGGTCCGGGCGCCATCTTCGCCCTTTGTCCAAAGCCTGTATGCCACGCCGGGCGCAACACGTCCTGCCCGGCCAGCGCGTTGGGAGCTCTCTGCGCGTGATGCGGGTTCGGTGACCAAACGTGAGAGACCTGCCCCAGGGTCATAGCGTGCCCGCCGCGCGCGCCCGCCATCGACAACGATGCGAATATCCGGGAGGGTCAATGACGTTTCGGCAATGGCTGTTGCCAAGACGACTTTGCGTCCTTTGCTCTCCGGGCGCACCGCAACTTGCTGGGCTTTGAAGGGCAGGGCGCCGTAGAGCGTGTGGAGCACGCAATCGGACGGGAGTTTGCGGTCCAGGAGTCCCGCCGTACGCCTGATCTCGGGCTCCCCCGGTAAGAATGCGAGAAGACCTCCATCGTGGTTTTTCAACGCCGTCAGGATCGTTTCCGCCATGACGGGTTCGAGCCGCGCCTTCGGTCCCAGCGGGACGTCGCGAAAATGCAAATCCACTGGATAGCTGCGCCCTTCGGAGGTGACGAGCGGGGCTCCTCCCATGAGCTTGGCCACAGGGTGCGCGTCCAAGGTCGCCGACATGACGATCAAACCAAGATCATCACGCAAAGCTTCCGCCACTTCGAGGCAGAGCGCCAACCCGAAATCCGCATTGAGCGAGCGTTCGTGAAATTCGTCAAAGATCACCGCCCCGACGCCGGGCAAATCAGGGTTGCTTTGCAGCATGTGCGTCAGGATGCCTTCGGTCACCACTTCGATCTGGGTCTTGGCAGAGACCTTTTTATCGCCCCGAATGCGGTATCCCACCGTCTCACCAATGGCTTCGCCCAAGGTCTCCGCCATTCGTGCCGCTGCGCCCCGTGCGGCCAAGCGCCGGGGTTCAAGCATAATGATCTTGCCTTGTATCACCCCGGCCTCACGCAGGGCCAGCGGTACCCGCGTGGTCTTGCCCGCCCCCGGAGGCGCTTGGAGCACGGCACGGCCATGGGCGGCCACAGCGCTCAGAAGCGCGGGCAGGGCGTCATCGATGGGAAGTTTTGTCTGCTTCACGTCGGTGCTTATCGCCGAATGAGTTGCGCCCGTCCACGGGTGGAACGAATGTCCATGCGTTGTAATTGCCAGGTTTCACCGGATGCCTGGTAGTAGAGCTGAAACGGAAACTCCGTACCCGAGCGTAACTCGCGGCGCGTGAAGCCGCCGATGCGCGTGTAGGTTCCGGTGCATGTGCGCAGATCGCCATCCTTAGGGCCTGGTTGGGCAACCAATCTGCTGCGGCGCGCACCGTCAAAGTACTCGGCATCCAGAATGCACAGCTCCGTGATATCGCGGTCGCGCAACAACTCCCAAATGGCTGTCAGCGGATCGAGTGTCCCGCTTTGTTCGGCGGCAATGAGCCAGTGACGCTTTGGGTCTTCGGTGGTTTTGAAACGCGGTACATTGCCTGAATAGTCGAGCGACTTTGTCACGTCCTCGGCACCATTGATGAGCCGCTCTTTGTAGCGCTGGGGCATGCGTGTTGTGGATCGTGTTTCGCCAATAACCTCGGCATCGATGCTAAAATCCGAAAACGCGTCCATGATGCCCGCCACACGAACGCGCCCGCTGATGGCATATTGCGTGTTTGTTTCTTTGGCCGAGAGCGTCAAACGCCCGGCTTTAATACCCAGAAGGTAGGCATCAAAGCGCATCGTCTCTGAGGCCTCGGCGGTTTGCGAAAGCGCCAAACAAACGAAGAGAGGTCGCCAAAAGAACATGTGCACGTCTTTGGTTGTTGAAATGTGCCAGTAGGCGCCTCGGAGCACCTGCGATCTGGACATAGCTTAGCCACCACGGCAGGAAGTGCGAAGAGGGATGGGGCGCCTCCGCGTGCTCCCGCCGATCAAACCTTCGTGTCGGCAGAAAGGTGCCCAAATGGAAGTGAGCCAGCTGGCCCAACAGGTGAAAGCGGGAAATAGACGTGCCTTGGCGCGGGCGATCACGCTTGTTGAAAGCGGCAGGGACGATCACCGAGCCGACGCCCTGGCGCTTCTAGACGAGCTGCGGGGTGGCTCGCAGGCGTTGCGCATTGGGCTATCGGGCACGCCGGGGGTTGGAAAATCCACCTTTATTGAGAGCTTCGGCATGATGCTCACAGGCAAAGGACTGCGTGTTGCGGTATTGGCTGTCGACCCGTCATCGGCACGTACCGGGGGGTCAATCCTCGGAGACAAGACCCGGATGGAGCGACTCTCGCGAGATCGCAACGCTTTTATCCGACCTTCTCCGTCGCAAACGCATTTGGGCGGCGTGGCGCGGCGTACGCGCGAAGCAGTGAGCGTTTGTGAAGCTGCGGGCTTTGACGTGGTGCTGATCGAGACGGTCGGTGTGGGGCAATCCGAGACGGTCGTGGCCCAAATGTCGGACCTATTTGTGCTTCTACTGGCGCCTGCTGGCGGGGATGAGCTTCAAGGAGTCAAACGCGGCATCATGGAGATGGCCGACATCATCTTGGTCAACAAAGCCGATGGCGATCTCAAACCTGCGGCGAGCCGGACACGCGCCGATTACGCCGGGGCGCTGCGGCTTTTGCGCAAACGCGCCCAGGATCCTGATGGCTTTCCCAAGGCGCTCTCCGTATCCGCACTTGTCGAAGATGGGGTGTCTGAGGCGTGGAACGAGATGTCTGCATTGGTTCAATGGCGCAAGGAGCACGGCTACTTTGCCAGTGCTCGTGCCGCGCAGGCCGAGTACTGGTTCGCCGAAGAAGTCCGCCAAGGACTTCTGGCGCGTTTGGATACCCCAGATGCGCAAGCAAAAATGACCCGCTTGGCCGCCTCTGTGGCCCGTGGCGAAGCAAGTGTTTCGGTTGCGGCGGCGCGTATGTTGGAAGGGCTTGACGCTGGCGGGGCAGGGACGTAGACACGCGCAACAAGATTCCGGGCGCCGCACCTGCGGTGCTTTTGACGTTTAGAGCGGGCCACCATGCGCCCAAAGATGAGGATACCCCGATGTCGCGTGTTTGCGAATTGACCGGCAAAGGCCCGATGACGGGCAACAATGTCAGCCACGCTAATAACAAAACCAAGCGTCGCTTCCTGCCCAACCTAAACGATGTGACGCTACAGTCCGAGACACTCGGCCGTGGTATCAAATTCCGTATTTCCGCAGCGGCGCTCCGCTCAGTCGATCACCGCGGTGGGTTGGACAAGTATCTCGCCAAAGCGAAAGACAGCGAGCTTTCCGCGAACGCGCTTAAGGTCAAAAAAGAGATCATGAAAGCGCAAGCGGCGGCCTAAACCCGCTTAGTTTGACATGAAAAAAGACCCGGTGAGAGCCACTCACCGGGTTTTTTCGTGCCTTCAGAAATGAAATTTATTGAATAAATTGTATGGTCAGCCGGTACGCTTGCCGACCAAAGTGGAGATGTCGCGGTGGTCTTGGAGACGCACCACATTGGGTTGCGCTAAATCGGCCTGAGAAATCACTTGATGCGCTGGCCCTGCGGAATGCATGGGCCGATCAAGCGGGGTGACCCCGTCCGGCAGTCGATCATAGTACGCAAGCAGTTTGTCCCGCAGCGTCGGGTTCAGCGCGACGCCATAAGGTGCTGATTGTAGGTGCATTTTGAGGAGCGTATCGCCTTTTCCGTCCATGGCCCGTATCCTTGTTGATCGCATCTCACCGGGCGGACAGTTGGACTGAAGCTAGGCCGTGGCCATTGGTATCGCAGTCTGGGATGGGAATAAAGTAATTTCTGAGTAAATTAATCAGATAAAATGCCGCCGCGCAGAAATCACTCGCAACCCAGTATGGCTGTGCGTTTCCACTTGGCTTGATATGCCCGTGGGGCAGGGGCACGAACGACGAATGCCCCACGTCTTTTATGATATCCGCTGCCGCGCTGGGCCTTATGAAAGCAAGAGCGTATCAAGCGGAGTTGTGCTAGGTGGCCTCGCTGTATGCTCACGCTACAAGCGCAGGGGCTTTGAGTTCAACGCAATCTCATGCGCGCAGGCGCCCCATGGAGCTGTGAGAGGGCTTTCGGTGTGCCGTCCATCGCCTTTCCTCTGCGACAAGGCCCGCGATGGGAGCAGATACGGGTGTGATCCCATATCGCTAGCACAGAGATGGTTAACGTCTCTTGAGGGCTTGCGGACGGTGGTGTTGAGAACGACTGCTGCGTCGCGGTCAATCAGCGCTCCAAGTCGCGGAACAGCACCGCAGGTGCCCGCGACTAGCGACAGCCCGCTCCCATGGGCTGGCGCTTTGGGTTGGGCTGGGTGCATCGATTGAGTGAAGCGATGACTTGGCTGGGATAAAGAGCTCTGAACTGATGCCGAAGCGCCATCCCGCGGGCTTATCGAAGAAGTTCAAAGGCTTGCATACCAACCTTCGTCAACTTCTATAGCTTCGATGAGTTTGGTCGCAACGCCGAGCTGATGCTCTTTTAAGAGTTCGCAAAGCCGAACACCATCGATGAGGTCAATTGCAATTGCACCGTCGCGTGTTGCTTCGTCAGATGCTTGAGCTGTGAAGGTTCCTGTTGTGATAAACAAGCCTTTGTCTGCACGACCCTGCAACGCTCCACGAAAATCTCTAATCTCTTTTGCGCCCACGCTTCCTTTCCAACGTTTGCACTGAAAGTACACTTGGAAAGACACGAGGTTCACGCGCAATACTCCGACACCGTCGATGCCGCCATCGCCGGTTTTGCCTCTTACTTCAACTTTCGTGAAGCCCGCTTCTCTTAGTAACCTCTGGGACAATCGCTCAAAAGCGCTTGGATCCATCGCCCTTAACACAGAAAGAAGTTTCTCTGACCAGTCTGGTCCGTTGTTATCGGAGAATTCGTCCCCATCCCTTGGCAACGTCGTGCCCGGTATCGGTTGTTCAGGCTGCCCGGTTTCTGCCGCTTCTTTCTTTTTGGCCAGTCGCCTTTGTTTAGCACGCAAACGCTCTTCTTCATTGACTTTTTCTTAGATTTCCTGCGTCTGGTCCAACTCGTCGATGGCTGCGCCGATTGGTGTCAATGTCCACACTGCGCGGGCTGAGTTCTCGATGGCACTTCCGCGCTTCAAGTATGTTCGAGACCAAGCCAGGTAATAGTTGAACCGATTTCTGGGGTCCTCTCCCGACATTGGATATGACTGTTCAATTTCAGTCACACCCTCGAGTTCAATTACTTTCTCATCCAGTTCTTGTATGTGGGCCGATCCGCCGATTTCCTTCAAAGCTTGAATTATTCGGAGCATCATTCCAGACAAGCTGGGCAAAGATGTCTCGTCGACGACAAACAAGCGATGTCGATTTTCACTCATCTAAACATCCAACTCCTCAACAAACTTCGCATTCGCCTGGATATACTCAAACCGTTTCTCGGGCTTCTTGCCCATCAAACGCTCCACCAAATCCCCCGTTTCACCGGGTTCGTCCTCGTCGATGCTCACCCTGATCAATTTGCGCGTCTCAGGGTTCATGGTCGTGTCTTTCAAATCCTTGGCGTCCATCTCACCCAGGCCTTTAAAGCGCGACACGTCGATTTTGCCTTTGCCGCCGAGGCCTTTGTCCAGCCATTCGTCCCGCTCCACCTCATCGAGGCAATAGACCCGCTTCGACCCTTGGGTCAGGCGGTAGAGCGGCGGACAGGCGAGGTATAGGTGCCCCTGATCGATCATCGGGCGCATCTGGGTGAAGAAGAACGTCATCAAAAGCGCAGCGATATGGGCGCCGTCGACGTCCGCATCCGTCATGATGATGATCTTGTCATAGCGCAAATCATCGACGTTGAACCGCGTCCCGAGCCCCACGCCAAGCGCCTGGGTCAGATCGGAAATCTCCGCATTGGTGCCAAGCTTCGAGCTCGCCGCGCCCAACACGTTGAGGATTTTCCCCCGCAGTGGCAGGAGCGCTTGTGTCTTGCGGTCGCGGGCCATTTTGGCTGAACCACCCGCGCTGTCGCCCTCGACGATGAATAACTCCGTGCCGTCGCGTGTTTGAGAAGAGCAGTCCACCAATTTGCCGGGAAGGCGCAGTTTCTTCGTGGCGGATTTGCGTTGTGTTTCCTTCTCGGCCCGTCTCCTCAGACGCTCCTCAGCGCGCAGCACCAGAAAGTCGAGGATCGCACCGGCGGATTTGGTGTCGGCGGCCAGCCAATTGTCAAAGTGATCGCGCACAGCCCCTTCGACCAAGCGTTGCGCTTCCGTGGTGGCCAGGCGATCTTTGGTCTGACCGACAAATTCAGGCTCGCGGATGAAGCAGCTCACCAAAGCACAGCCGCCCGTGATGAGATCATCACGGGTGACCTGAGCGGCCTTTTTGTTGCCCGCCAATTCGCCATAGGCGCGTATGCCCTTGAGGATCGCGGCCCAAAAGCCGGCCTCATGGGTGCCGCCTTCGGGGGTGGGCACCGTGTTACAATAGCTCTGGATGAAGCCATCGCGGGAGGGGGTCCAATTGATGGCCCATTCCACTTTTCCAGGCGTGTCGAACTTTTCTTTGAAATCCACGACGCCCGCGAAAGGGCGTTCGGCATAGGTCGAAGCGTTGCCCAAGGTCTCGGTGAGATAGTCCGACAGGCCGCCTGGGAAGTGGAAGGTCGCCTCTTGCGGCGTGTCGCCGTCGGCGATGGCGGATTTCCAACGAATCTCGACCCCGGAGAAGAGGTAGGCCTTCGAACGGACCATTTTCAGCAGCCGAGCAGGTTTGAAGCTATGGGTCCCGAAGATTTCGGCATCGGCATGGAAGGTGACGGTTGTGCCCCGCCGGTTGGGCGCCGCGCCGATCTTTTTGACGGGACCAAGCGGTGTACCGCGTGAGAAGCGTTGCTCAACCAGCTCTTTGTTGCGCGCAACTTGCACGACGAGGCTATCGGAGAGCGCGTTGACAACCGATGCACCCACACCGTGCAGGCCGCCGGAGGTCTCATAGGCCTTGCCCGAGAATTTACCGCCTGCGTGCAGCGTGCAGAGGATCACTTCCAGCGCGGATTTGTCGGGGAATTTAGGGTGCGGATCGGTTGGAATGCCCCGGCCATTGTCGCGGATCGAGATGGCGTAGTCGTCGTGCAGCTCCACCTCAATGCGGTTGGCGTGACCCGCTACGGCTTCATCCATGGAGTTGTCGAGGATTTCTGCCACCATGTGATGCAGCGCGCGTTCATCGGTGCCGCCAATATACATGCCCGGGCGCTTGCGCACCGGTTCGAGGCCCTCAAGGACTTCGATGGAGGAGGCGTCGTAATCGCTCGTTTGTGCTCCGGCGAGGAGGTCGTCGGCCATGGCAGCTGCTCTTTTTGGTTTTAGTTGCCCGTATTATGCCAGAGCGTAGCCCGGTGGGAAAGCGCGGAAGGGCTACCCAAGCAGCGGAAGGCGCGCGATGGTTTCAAACTGACCGTCAGGGCGTTCGCCAACCAGGCCGATGGAGTTGATTTCAAAGGGGCGCGGCAGCGGGGGAAGGTGCGCTTCGATCAAGGCTTTGACAGTATCGCATGTCTCGGGGGGCACGCGCCCCGTCAGTGTCAGATGAAACCGGAATTCGTCGAGCACATATGGATAGCCCCAGGTCTGCAGCAAGGCTTCCTGCCGGTCCGTGAGCTTGCG
The DNA here is from genome assembly GCA_022447495.1 of Marinovum sp. Lineage (GTDB taxonomy): Bacteria > Pseudomonadota > Alphaproteobacteria > Rhodobacterales > Rhodobacteraceae > JAKVBH01. The sequence continues at coordinate 26,622 of JAKVBH010000037.1, forward strand.
CGCACGGCGTTTGGCAAGTTCTGCCTCGTTGGGCGGAGCTCGAAAGGCGTCAAGCTCGGTCACGCAGGCGGCAGTGAGGGCGCCCAAGGCGGTTGCATCGCCGTCTGGCACCAAGGCAAAGAACGCGCCAAGTCTGGCGAGCTTCAACCCTGGGACCAAAACGGGCTTTTGCCCTGCGGCGAGCTGCTCCGCCGCAGCGTAGAGCGCGTCGGCTGTGGTACCTTCAGCCAGTCGAAAGGGCGGCTTCATTGTGCCATGAAAGCCGTATTTGCGAGGTGTTTGAGTCCATCGGGTTATGTCCGGGTCTTGCTCCAATCTCTGAGCCGTCGCGATTTCCCAGCCCAACCATCGCGCTCCAAAAGCGGCGAGCGGACCTTCTGGAAGACAGTAGATGCCAAAGCGGGTGAAATTTTCCACGGTGCTATCCTCGGCCTCCGCCTACGTCGTCGGGGGCCACCGACACGGTTTTGACGATCGCCCAGACGGCGCGTCCTTCTTGTAAATCCAGCGCTTTGGCCGATCGCGCGGTGATCCGGGCCAACAGGGCCCCTGCGGCGGTGTCCAATGCAACAATTGTGCCTGGACCTGACCCCGCGCGCATGGATTTCACTTGACCTGGAATATGGTTCAGAGCAGAAATTGCACCAGGGGCGTCGGTTGACAAGATGACGTCTTGGGCTGCAATCCGAACGCGCAGCATCGCCCCGACGGGCGCCGAAACATTGGGCAAAAAGAGCGCGATCCCACCGGCATCCAACTCGGTCAACCCATCGCTGTGGTGCGTTCTGACTTGGGCATCAAGCACGGCACCCACTGCGCGGGGGCCAGCAGGGGTAATATTTGGATCGGCAAGTACGTCGCGCGCGGCCCCGGTTTTCACCACCCGCCCTTGGGAGAGTGCAACGATGGTCGTGGCCAGACGTGCGACCTCAGCTGCAGAATGCGAGACATACAGGATGGGCACATCAAGTTCATCCCGCAGGCGTTCGAAATAGGGTAAAATCTCCGCCTTGCGCGCCGCATCGAGCGAGGCCAAAGGCTCATCAGCAAGCAACATACGTGGACGTGCCAATAATGCGCGCCCGAGCGCCACCCGCGCCGCTTCGCCCCCAGACAAGGCGACCGGCCTGCGGTCGCGCAACGGGCCAAGCCCCAAAAGTTCTATCACCCGCTCTTCGCCGAGCTCAATGCCGCCGCCTTGCGCAAACCGCTGCCCATAACGGAGGTTTTGCAAGACGCTCATATGCGGAAAGAGTCGGTGGTCCTGGAACACATATCCCAAGCCGCGCTTGTGGGGCGGAAGAAAGCGCCGCCCATCTGAGAGCACGTGATCATCAAGGGAGATCTCCGCCCTGTCCGAGCGCAACAGCCCGGCAACCGCGCGCATGATTGAGGTTTTGCCACAGCCCGACGGCCCAAAAAGCACCGTCAACCCGGGCGGCGCCTCAAAAACCACGTCGATGGAAAGGCTTTCATAGCGGTGTTTGACATGAACAAAGAGAGTCATGTTGCGTTCCGCCCAGTTAGCCTATGTGCCAGAAACTCCGACAACAAAAGCGCACCGATCGACACCAGAACCGAGACAATCACAAGCCGCAGCGCGGAACTCTCACCGCCCGGCACTTGCAAAAACGCATAGATCGCCGTGGGCAAGGTCTGCGTCTGGCCAGGAATGTTCGAGACAAAGGTGATGGTCGCGCCAAATTCCCCCATGGCTTTGGCAAACGCGAGAATCGCTCCGGTGAGGATGCCGGGTAGGCTGAGCGGCAAAACGACGGTTAAAAAGACCCAAATCCGCGATGCTCCAAGAGTTGCAGCGGCCTCTTCCAGCTTGGGATCAACCGCTTGAATGGACAGCCGCATGGCGCGCACCATCAAAGGAAATGCCATCACAGCAGCGGCCAATGCTGCCCCGGTCCAGCGAAACGCAAAGACGATTCCGAACTCCGCCAAAAAGCCGCCCAACGGCGCCCGGAGCCCAAACGTCAGGAGTAGCAAATAGCCAGTGACCACAGGCGGTAGGATCAACGGTAAATGTACTAGGGCATTGAGCCATTGCTTGCCCGGAAAGGACCACCGTGCCAGTGCATAAGCGGCCAAAAGCCCAAGGGGCAGGGATACCAATGTGGCCCAAAATGCCACCTGCACCGAAAGCGCAACAGCGGCCCATTCTGCGGGCGCGAGCCACATCACTTTGCCAACAGGGTGAACCCCTGCGCCTCAAAAATTGCCTGGGCCTGAGCGTCAAGAAGCATATCGACAAACTCTTGCGCGGCATCGTTGGCCCCCGGCGTCACGGCGGCAAGGTAGCGGATTGGATCATGCAGATTTTCATCAATTTCCTGAACCATAGAAACTCGCGGCTCTACCATGGCATCGCTGGCATAGACGAGGCCAAACCCTGCTTCGCCCAACGCAACCAGAGCCAATGCTGCGCGCACATTGTCAGTTTGCACCAAATTTGGCTTCCATGCGCTCCATATTCCCAAAGCCTCAAGGGCTTGTCTGGCGTATATGCCCGCTGGAACTGCGTCCACAAAAGCAACGGCGACTTTAGTTTTCGGGAGCGCGTCGACCAAGGTTGATCCGAAAGGGCGCTGCTCCACTTCCGCATGAGCAACCAGAACCAACTTATTGCCCACGATATCTCGCCTGCTGCTGCCAACCACGGCGTCCTGGTCTACCAACCAATCCATCCACGTGGTGTTGGCAAGCATCACCACATCCGCCGGTGCACCCGCCGCGACTTGTCGGGCTAGCACAGAAGAGCCAGCATAAGACACTACCATCTCTGGGCCAAACGTCTCGGCGATCTCGTCGAGTGCATTTTTGAGCGAGGCGGCGGCAAAGACCGTCACAGTCTCCGCGCGCGCGATGCTCGCGCAACACATTAAAAGCGCTGCAATTCTCCAGATCATGCCAAATCATGCTCCGCAGGTGCGCGGTGTGCAACAGCCCTCTGTTTCTTCTGGCGAGAAATATCCTGGGGGGAGGCGCGCTTGTGCGCCGGGGGGCAAAGCCCCCCGTCACCGGATGAGAAACGCGCGGAAGTCATTCACATTCGTGCCGGTCGGGCCAGGCGAAAAAAGATCGCCCACCGCATCAAATGCGCCCCAGGCGTCGTGCCCTGAAAGGCTCGTGAGCGGATCAAAACCTGCTGCGCGCATCCGCACCGCCGTTGTCCCATCGGCAAAGGCCCCTGCATTGGCCTCCGAGCCGTCAATCCCGTCAGTATCCGCGAACAGCGCAGTAACATCACCCAAGCCCTCGATGCCAAGCGCTGCAGACAGAAGGCATTCCGAATTGCGGCCGCCGCGACCTCCGGCGGCTTTGAGTGTGACGGTTGTCTCTCCCCCGGAGAGCAACACAACAGGCGCCCGAAACGGGCGTCCATTGGCGTGGCATTCCCGGGCGATGGCGGCGTGCATGCTGCCGATATCGCGGGCTTCGCCTTCGATGGCGTCCGATAGGATGATCGCGGACACGCCGTCTGTCTCAAAAGACCTGGCGGCGGCTTCGAGTGATAGCCGCGCAGAGGCGATCACATGTGTCTCGTTTTTGGCAAAAACGAGGTCTGCTGGGGCAGGGGGCTCTGTGAGCGCGGAGCGGATATGCGGCGAGAGTGTGATGCCATAGGCATCAATCAACCGATGGGCATCTTCGACACCTTTGGGGTCGGGCACTGTGGGGCCAGAGGCCACTTGCGCGGGGTCATCGCCGGGCACGTCGGATACAATCAGGCTGACCACGCGGGCGGGATGAGCCATTGCCGCCAGGCGACCGCCCTTTATGCGGCTGGCGCATTTGCGGATGGCGTTCATCACACCTATGGGCGCGCCAGAGGCGAGGAGCGCCGCGTTGAGTTCTTGTTCGTCTTCGAAATTCAGCCCTGCGACGGGCGCTGGCAGAAGGGCGGATCCACCGCCACAGATCAGAGCGATCACCAAGTCATCGGGTGTCAGGTCTGAAACCGCCTCCATGAGCGCTTCGCTGGCCACCAAACCTGCCTCGTCGGGCACGGGATGGGCCGCTTCAAGCACGTCTATTTGATCGCAGGCTGTGGCGTAGCCATAACGCGTGACCACCACACCGCTCACCGGGCCGTCCCAGAGCTTTTCAAAGGCGGCGGCGAGTTGTGCGGCGCCTTTGCCCGCGCCCACGACGATCGTGCGGCCTTTAGGCATCAACGGCAAATGCGCCGCCAGCGTACGCTCTGCGTCAGCGGCCGCAACGGCGGCCTCAAATCCGCGGATCAAGATGGCTTTATCGTCTTCGTTGATTGCCATGAACTCCTCCCCAGGTTGCGCACTTCATTGGCCAAAACACTGCCGGAATGCAAGCGGCCCGCTCCAAGTCAATGGAGCGGGCCAACAATGCAGTGTGTTTGGGTAAGATTATACGCGACCCTTCCACGGTACGAGCCACTTTTCGGCCATGCGCATCAGGATATCGATGCCAAAGCCGATAATGCCGATGAGGATGATGCCCAGGATCACGATATCTGTCAGCTGGAATTTAGAGGCGACCATGATCATCATGCCAGCGCCTTGTTCCGCAGCTACAAGTTCAGCGGCCACAACCGTTCCCCAACAGACGCCCATGGCAACCCGCGCACCAGTGAAGATCTCCGGCAGCGAGTTCGGCACGATGACGTAGCGCATGATCTGACGCTTGGATGCACCCAGCGAATAGGCGGCGTGCACCTTGGAGATCGCAACACCGGACACACCCGCGCGCGCCGCAATGGCCATTATCCAGAGGGCTGCCAGGAAGAGAAGGATGATCTTACCCGTCTCGCCTATGCCAAACCAGATGATGATAAGGGGGATCAGTGCCAGCGGCGGCACGGGACGCATGAATTCCACGATCGGGTCGAACCAACCCCGGAACCAATTGGACAGGCCCATGGCATAGCCGAGCGGAATGCCCACCAAAGCGCCAAAGAAGAAACCCACGATCACTCGAAAGAGTGAGTAGCCCAGATGCTCATAGAGCGTGCTGTCACGGTAGCCTTCGGAAGCAATCTCACCCAAACGCTCAACGACCTTTTCGGGCGGCGGCAACCAGATGGCCTCCATTTGCCAACCCTTGTCTGGTTCAAAGTTCAATGTGCCTTTCTCGGACATGCCAATACGCGCGTTGTTCACGAAGACATCGACGCCAGGCGAGATTGGCTGGCCGTTGACCGCAATCACGGTGTGGCCGACCTCACGCCCCTTTTCGTCGTTTTTGTCGACGCGGATCAGGCCAGACCGATAGGCCCCAATGGCGGCACCGTCGTCTTTGGCCCAGCCCTCGCCGGGATCGACTTCGGGCGCATTGGTTTTGTCTTGGGCTGGGTGCACGATGACCGTGACAGTCGCGCTGTCTTCGGTCCCGTCATCCGCGCGGGCGGTGTATTCAAACGTCGTGGTCCCCACAAACGCCCCCGGCATATGCAAGAACCCCGGGAGGAGCGATGACCCCGTGAATGAGCCCCAGAGGAAGAAAAGGGCCAGAACCGAAATCACCGAAGCGATCCGGTTTGGTTTGACCGCGCTTTCGTCCCCGAAGGTCACAGTCTTACGTGCGTTGAAACCCTTTTGTGCCTGGTCAGTGACCGTGCGCACAATGAAGAAGGAGACAATGAAGATGCCAAGATAGATCAGCAAAGGGATCATGCGCTTTCCTCCTGACGACCCATAATTTCTTCTTCCATGTCCCAAATCATGCCGAGGATTTCCTCACGACGTTGGGCAAACTCCGGGTGTTTTTTCACTTCACGGAGGTCTTCACCTACGCCAAGATCGGCGAACGGCAGGCGGTATTCCTTGTGGATGCGGCCCGGACGGGGCGCCATCACCAAAAGACGTTCGCCAAGCAAAAGCGCCTCTTCAACCGAGTGGGTGATCAGTATGATCGTCTTGCCGGTCTCTTTCCAGAGCTTGAGAACAAGGCTTTGCATCTTCTCTCGCGTCAGGGCGTCAAGCGCCCCAAGAGGTTCGTCCATCAAGATCACGTCGGGATCATTGGCCAGGCACCGGGCCAAGGCCACACGTTGCTGCATCCCGCCGGATAGCTCGTAGATTGCTTTCTGTTTGAAGTCTTGCAAACCCACGATATCGAGAAGGTGGTCCACGTTTTGACCCCACTCTCTCTCGGATTTACCGGCCATGCGCGGACCGAACGAGACGTTCTCACGCACTGACATCCACTCAAAGAGCGCGCCCTGTTGGAATACCATGCCGCGTTCCGCGTCGGGCCCGCGCACCTCGTGTCCGTTCAATACAAGCTCACCCGAAGTCGGAGCAAGAAAGCCCGCTACGATGTTGAGTAATGTGGTTTTGCCGCAGCCCGACGGGCCCAGCACGCTCATCAACTCGCCTTGGGCCAGGGTGAGCGTCACATCCTGGAGAGCCTGAACATAATCGCCGTTCGGCAGATCAAAGCGCATCGACAGGTTGGAAATGGAAAGTCCAGACATGGTCCCCCGCATGACTGATAGGTTGACAGGGCGGAGGAGCCCGCCCTGCCTGAGTGCGATCAGATCGCGTCTAGGTCACAGATTAGTTCACAGCGGCCAGAGGCGCGGTGTTGACTGTGTTGGCGTAGCTGTCGAGTGCGCCGTCGATGGAGCCTGCGCCCACAAAGACGTCCGCGACGCCTTTCATGAACTCTTGCGCGTTTCCACCAAGCCAGCCGGATGCTAGTTGATCTTCAACAGTTGGGAACGTGAAGGTGGAGATGGTGGACATCGTCGCATCTTCGTCCATGCCAGCGTCTTTTGCGATCACTGGAAGCATCTTGGCGTGGTTGGCTTCGTCCGCCCACATCGCATTGGCGTCCGCCGTCACTTTCAGGAAGGCTGTGACCATCTCGGAGTTCTCGGCAACCCATGCTGCAGGGCCGGATGTCACGTCGAACACGAGGATGCCGAGCTCTGTTTTCTCGTCGCCCGTGAGAAGCACGTTGCCGTGTTCAAGCGCGCGGCGCAGCGAGCCACCCCAGCCGCAGAACATGTCGATGGAGCCTTGCGAAATCGCCGCGGACGCTTCTTCCACGTTCATGTTCACAACATCCATGCCGCTCACATCGACGCCAAAGTGTTCCATCTGTTTCAGGAAGCCGTAGTGCGCCGCGGTGCCGAGGGGCACGCCGACTTTCTTGCCAGCCAATTCGGAGGCAGAGGACGCGTCGATTTCCAGCGCTTCACGCACGACGCAGTTGTCGTTGTCGGCGTAGGACACGGCCACGTCCAGCAGTTGAAGGTCTTGGCCCGCGGATGTTGCAACCACGAAAGGTGGCAGACCTTGGGACACGGACAGTTGAACGTCGCCAGACGCCATCGCCGTGGACATGTCCACGCCGGAGGAGAACGGCACCCAGTTGATGGTCACACCCATGGCTTCGTCATATGCACCAGTTGCTTTGGCGTATTGGAACGGCATTGGCCACTCTAGGAAGTACGCCACGGTGATTTCGTCGGCAGAGGCTTGGGCGCCTGCTAGCATTGCGACTGCGGACGCTGCCGCCAGCAATTTGGACTTGAAGGTCATGAGAGTTTCTCCCGTTGGTGCCCCACATGGAGGCATTCAGATTTTTGTTGAGGTCCGCGCAGGACCTTGGTGGGGCACAGATGCGCCCGGGAACCAAGAATGATCCGACAAAAAAACATTCACGGGATCAATGCTTTTTTCCAAATCACAAATTCACTTCTTCTAAAACTTTGGCGTCTGTCCATACATTACGGGGTTTTGGCCGATTTCTGGCGCTACAAGGGGGGCAAAACTGGCCCTATCGCTTGACTAAAAAGCGGTCTTTCTGGACTAATAACTTGTCACTCACCTGCTCCGGGGGTTCCCATGATGGACGGCACGTTCAACGAAAATGATCTCGCATCTGTGGTCGAAGCCGACCGCGCCCATGTCTGGCATCACCTGATCCAGCACAAACCCTTTGAGACCAAAGACCCCAATATTATTATTGAGGGCAAGGGTATGCGCGTTTGGAACCAAGTGGGCAAAGAGCATATCGATGCCGTGTCCGGTGGTGTTTGGACTGTCAACGTGGGCTACGGCCGTGAACGCATCGCCAATGCTGTGCGTGATCAACTTGTGAAAATGAACTACTTCGCCGGGGCCGCTGGATCGATCCCGGGCGCCCGTTTCGCCGAGCGTTTGATTGAAAAGATGCCGGGCATGAGCCGCGTTTACTACTGTAACTCCGGCTCCGAAGCGAACGAAAAAGCCTTCAAAATGATCCGCCAAATCGCGCATAAGCGCTATGGCGGTAAAAAACACAAAATCCTGTATCGAGAGCGTGATTATCACGGCACGACAATCGCAACGCTGTCTGCCGGTGGTCAAGATGAGCGCAATGCACAGTATGGTCCGTACACGCCGGGATTCGTTCGGGTGCCCCATTGCCTCGAATATCGCGCGTTTGAACAAGACGGTGCACCGGTCGAGAACTATGGTGTCTGGGCCGCAGAACAGATCGAAAAAGTGATCCTCGCCGAAGGTCCAGAGACTGTGGGTGGCCTCTGCCTTGAGCCTGTGACCGCTGGCGGTGGCGTCATCACGCCTCCCGATGGCTATTGGGAAAAGGTCCAAGAGATCTGTGCCAAGTACGAAATCCTTCTGCACATTGACGAGGTTGTCTGTGGCATTGGGCGTACCGGCACTTGGTTCGGATTTCAGAACTATGGCGTGAAGCCTGACATGGTGACCATGGCGAAAGGTGTGGCCTCTGGGTATGCCGCGATTGCCTGCCTTGTGACCACCGAAGAGGTTTTTGACATGTTCAAAGACGATGCCTCTGACCCCCTGGGCTACTTCCGCGATATTTCTACCTTTGGTGGCTGCACCGCAGGCCCCGCGGCGGCGCTTGAGAATATGGCGATCATCGAAGAAGAGGGCCTGCTCGAGAACTGTACCGCCATGGGTGAGTACATGTTGGGCAAGCTCGACGAGCTGGCGGACAAACACACCGTTATCGGTCAAACCCGCGGCAAAGGCCTCTTCCTCGGTGCCGAACTTGTGGGAGATCGAGAGACCCGCGCGCCAGCAGACGAGAAGATGGTGCAAGCCGTGGTCGCGGATTGCATGAGCCAAGGTGTCATCATTGGGGCAACCAACCGCTCCTTGCCGGGCAAGAACAACACGCTGTGCTTCTCCCCTGCGCTCATTGTCACCACGTCCGACATAGACGAGATCGTCACCGCGGTTGATGGCGCGTTGACCCGTGTCTTCGGTTAACGAACACGGTCAGCCGATTGGCGATCCTCTAACGATTGACTTGCCACGCCCCGCGCCAGTGCCTGGGGTGCGGCAAGGGCGCTTTGCGCGGCTTGAACCGCTTGAACTGCGTCACGCCGCTGATTTGCACACGGCCTTCCAAGCTGACGGGGCGGGCTTTACCTACCTGCCAGAGGGCCCCTACAGCGACCTTTCCCAAACCGAGAGTCTCGTGGCGCGGGGCGCCGCAAGCCATGACCCGCAATGGTATGCAATCTGTGACAGGCAAGGCCGCGCCTTGGGGCACGGCACCTATCTGCGCGTCAATCCCGCCCACGGCACCATCGAGGTGGGTTGGCTTCACTTTGGCCCCGCGATGCAACGCACGCCGCTGGCGACTGAGGCGATGTACTTGATGATGGTCTATGCTTTCGATGATCTGGGTTATCGCCGCTACGAATGGAAATGCGACGCACTCAACGCGCCCTCCCGCGCAGCAGCGGCGCGGCTTGGTTTCACCTTTGAGGGGGTCTTCCGACAGGCCACGACATATCGCGGCCGCAACCGTGACACGGCATGGTTTTCCATCCTCGACAGCGAATGGCCTGCGCGCAAAGCCGAGTTCCAACGTTGGCTCAACCCGGACAACTTTGACGAGATCGGTGGACAGCGCTCCGCACTCATGCATCCGACCAGAGGTCAAACGGGTTTTTGACTTGTACTCCCCTCGCGGCACCGTTCTGATGCGCGAGACTCAGGGAGATCGTTATGGAAGACATCGGCTTTATCGGCGTGGGCCTCATGGGCGGCGGCATGGCACGCAACTTGCTCAAGGCGGGATATGGGCTGAGCGTCATTGCCCACCGCAATCGCGCCCAAGTGGAGGCCTTGGTGGCCGCAGGCGCGTCAGAGGTCAAAAACCTAGAAGACATGGCGAAAGCATCTGATATCATTCACATTTGCGCGCCTGGATCGCCCCAGGTCGAAGCCATTGTGGAAGAGCTTTTGCCCCATCTGCGCGTTGGCGCTGTCATCGTCGATTGCTCAACCTCTGACCCAGTCTCCACTGCGTCGCTTGCGGCCAAAATCGGTCACGCAGGCGGACATCTTGTGGATGCCCCCCTGGGGGGCACTCCGGTTCAGGCCGACGCCGGAGAACTCACTGCGATCATCGGCGCATCTCCTGATGTCTACGACCGTGTGGAGCCTGTGATTGGCGCTTGGGCGGGCCAGATGCTCCACCTTGGACCCACGGGGGCGGGCCACAAAATGAAGCTTCTGAACAACATGCTGTCTTTGGGCTACGGCGCGCTCTATTCAGAAGCGCTGGCCCTGGCGGAAAAGGTTGGCATCACCACCCACCAATTCGACAGCGTCATTCGCGGCAGTCGCATGGATTGCGGCTTCTATCAAACTTTTATTGGCCACACGATCGACGGCAACCGTGAGAGCCACAAATTCACCCTCACCAACGCGCTCAAAGACGCCACTTATCTTGAAAGCATGGCCAATTCAGTGGGGCTGCATAATCCTGTGGGCAACGCGATCAAAGGCTCGCTCGCGCTGGCCATGTCGGCCGGTGGCACTGGGCCTGAGGATTACCTTCCGCACCTTGTGGACTATGTGGCCGCGCGCAACGACGTGGCGCTGAGCCCACCGAAAACACCAGCCCCCCAAACCCCAAAAGGAGACGCCGAATGAGCGACGAGAAGTTTTTCCATGTGGGCGAACTGAACACTGATCTACCACAGCCGACACAGTTCGACTCCAAGCCGTTCAAAA
>JAKVBH010000038.1 GCA_022447495.1 Marinovum sp.
GAACCTCGGGCATTATTGAATTCACACATCGCGGGACAAAGCTAGCTTTCGCTGCGGGGGCGCAAAAGTCTATTTCGATGCCGGCCGCCCTGCACAAATGTTGAACTAAAAGTACATTGCCCGGGTTGCGGACCGTGTTGCCATTCAAAAGCACACTGCGAACGTCCGCTTTGAAGTTCAGAAATGCGCTTTTATTTCAGAAATTTGAGCAGGGAACAAAATCCATCCAACGAAGTCATGTTCGACGCGCTTAGCCTCCATCAAAACGCGTTGGCATAAACATCCGGCTACACCTCTAGGTCAGGTTACATATTTTGTGGCCGCAAAAGTTCCGCGAATGCGCTCATGTCGGCAGACGGACCGCTGGGCCACCAGCGTTCAGGATTTTCATGCTCGTATTGGATGCGCAGGGCATAGTCTGGTTTCGTAATGTGTATCAGGCATTGCACAAACGCGCCCTCGCCGTTCTGATCCATGTGGTCCCTGAGTTCGAGTAATTTATCCAGGAATTCGCCAAAGTTAGAAACGCCACCCGCCTCGAAACTGCCATCATCAAAGTATTGATAGCCCGAGCACTCCTCGGATCCTTTAAAAAAGGTCGCAACGAGACTGATCCCCAACCAGCTGTCGTCGCGGTACTCGAAGTTCTCGACGATCATTTCTCCAATCTCAATGGTAAGGTCAGCGGACTTTGCATCAGCCATCATTCGTCTCCTGGTGAAGCGGCATCGACATGCGCTTGCATCTCGTCACGTGAGAGCCGTTTGTAAACCTGTTCACCGTCATTTGAGTACCTTTTTTGCCGCCGGTAAATCACTTTGCCTGTGTCGGGATCAGCCACGACATAGCTTACCTCGACTTTGGCCGGGCGGGCGGAGTCGTATTTTGCCGTGGTGACGGAAATGCGGACTTCCTGACCAAGGTCAATCCAGTTCGCCATTTCGTTTTCCATGGTCTTGTAGGCGCTGGTGTTAAAGTTGGCATCCTGCGGGAACATGTTCTCCATGCCCTGATCCAACCCAAAGCGGTGGCCAATTATATGACCCGCATGGTCGCCATCCTCGCCCATCGCGCGCACGGCATCTTGCGCGGCAAGTTCGTCTGCGCTGCGTTCGGCATTCTTGTAGTACTTGCGTAAAATGGCGTGGGTTTCTGCGGTTTCTCCGCCATCGCGTGTCAGAATAGTGATTTCGTTGTCGCCCTTTCCAACCACGGTCATCCCCGCGTCGGGGCGCTCGGAAATTGCGACGAACGCTTTCTTGTTCTCGTCGTAGTACAGGCGGCCTTCCTTTGATCCCTTGGTGCGCCGCAGGAATGGTTTACCGTCAGCGCTGGCAACCCAGATGTTGCCTTCGGGTGGGTCTGGCCAGCCCAGTTTGATCCGTTGATCGTTGCCGGTTAGCGGCGACGCGACCCAGCCTGCGCCTTGTGCGTCTCTCAGTCGCAACGCCTGTTGCTGAGTGGCGGCAGCCAGTTCATTTTGACGCACACGGATCTGGACGAGTTCCTCCGGGGTGAGTGTCGCACCTTGCGTGCGCAAACGGTCACTGAGCAGTCGGCTTTCATTGGCAATCTTGTCGATCTCGAGCTTGGCTTCCCAACCGGCGGTGCCCGCCTTGGGATTGGGGTTGTCGCCCAACAACTCCCTGAGGCGAGTGGTCAGGGCACCGGAGTTTTCGATCTGGCGTCCGACATCACTGTGCAGGTCAAGCATCTGTTTGTTGACCGGCCCGGCCCCACGTTCGATGCGCACGTTGCCTGGAACCCCACCATCCATGTCATAGGCAACGCGGATTTCGCCGGGCGCCATGCCCGGGTGGGTGTCCACCGGGAACGGGCTGCCGGTTTCGGCCATGTTGGCCATCTTGTTGAAACTGGTCGCATCCTTCAGCCGGGCGCCACCGGCTATTGTGCTGCCAGCCGCCATGCCGCCCCAGAAGGCCATGCTCAGCATCTGCGCGGCCCGGTCTCCGGCGCTCATACGGTCCCAGTTGGCATGCAGCTGGAGGGCCTGATCGCCCATTGCCGTCATGTCGACAGCGTCCGCCGTCAGTTGCAGGGCGGCCGTGCCACGCGCGGCTGTTGTCGACACCTTGGCGCCCGAACTGACCAGGCGCGCGCTGCGCACCGCAGCCCCCATCGCACCAAGCGACAGGGCACCAGCGCCGGCTTCCAGCCAGTTGCTGCGCACGTTGGGATTGCTCAGGTCAGCGATATCGGTGCCGCGTTCATGATCATCGTAGAGACGCTCGCCTGCCCGTCCTGTCTGCCATAGCGCAGCACCACCCCCAGCCACCACAAGCGGTGTTGCCAGCCCGCCAGAGCCGACAATCGCAGCACCCATGGCCACAACACCCACAGTGATACCGATCCCGAGCGCCACGCCATCGCCGACCCAGGCGATCCACTCCCATATCGTGTCTTTGACGGAAGGCGTGTTGACGGTGACCATTTTGGCACCCAGCACCAGTTCGTCCGGATAGGTCATTTTGCCGGGCGGCAACTCATTGAGGGACAACCACTTGTCCACACCTTCGTATTTCTTGCCATTGGTGTCGACGAAACAGGGGTTCCCGTCCCGCTCCAGCCGGAACAACTTGGTGTTGATAACCCCGATCTCCTGATTGGTCACAACAACCGGCACCAACGACATTTTGGCCGGATCGCCGCCCATTTCAGTGACCATCTTGGCAACCGCATCCAGTGCAGGGTTGGCGGCGTAATAGTCGTGGTCCAGACCGGCCGCACGACGCGCCTCGCGTTCTGCCTCGGTCTCATTCGCGTCGGGCAGGTTACTCGGGGGCAGCCCCAGCGCCTGACCAATTGTGTTGCGCAGGGCCGCATTTTCGCCGTCGCCGGTGGCCAATAGCTTTGGCTCTGTTCCGCGGGCTTCGTACTGAGCCATGATCGGGCCCGCCGCCAGTTGCGAGACGACCTCACTTTCCCACCCGTCGGCCAGTGTTTCGGCTGTGAAGCTCGGATCGGCAGCGGCTTGCGACAGGATCCACATCTTGAGATCGGGGCGAATCTTTTCGCCACACATCATCTCCCGAACGGCGTCACTTTCCATAATCTCTTCGAGACGCTTGGCGGTCGCTTCGGGGTCTTCTCCGCCATTGACCAACGCCAGCGCCTTGGCCATCGAGGCGCGGTATGCGTCGTCATCCAGATCATCCGGGGTCGTTGCCATATAGAGCGCGCCGACCATTTTATCTGCAGCCACAGGATCAACACTGCCATCGCCCACCATATCCAGCAGTGCCTTCTGGCGATCACGAGACACGTCGTCACCGTCAATACCCGCTGCATAGCGGCCCAGATACCCTTCGAGCCCATCAAAAGCCTCAAGCGTTGCCGCGGGATCAAGATCGATGGCCTGCAATAGCATTTCGAATTCCGCCTTGGCGGCGTCCGGGTCGCTGATGGTGGATCCACCTCGGGCATAGTGTTGGGCGTCGCGCGCCTCGCCATTGGCAAAGGCCAGCGCCAGCGCCTTGCGCGCAGCGGCGTTGTTAGAGATTCCTGAAACCGCTTCGGAGATGTTTTCTCCGCTGCCCGCGCGTTTCCACATCTGCGCAACCTTGTCAGACAGGTAGACCATTTGGGCTTCGTTCAGGGGCCCAAGGTCCGATTTGCCGTTCAGCGCCTCGGCGAGGTATTCGCCACCTTCGTCATCCCAGAGCTGCCATGCGTTTTCCGCGTTCCCGTACTTTTCAGCCCAGGCGTCGATACGCGCCTTATCCTCTGGCGGCAGGGGATCAGTAAGCTGTTCAACTTTGCTTGGCTCCTGACCGTATTGATGTGCTGAAAACACAGACGCAGGCCGTTTCACGGTGACAAGCCGATTTTGCAACACCTGCAGCGCCTTTTGCGCGCGCATGGGATCGGATTTCGATGCACTTTCGATCACGCCAAGAAGATGCTCGAACATCCCGCGTTGCTGGTCGCTCAGTTGGCCCGCGATCCCCTCATAGGCGGACTGCGCAGCGGCGAGGTGACGATCGAACCGTTCGGGCTCCTCTACATCTCCGGGGGCACTCTGCGATGCAAGTGCGACAGGTGCACCGGTCGCGACTTCGATAAATGCGCCAGCGTCTGCAAGCAAAGATTCAGCTTCAAAGACTTCGTCGTCTTCCATCAATTGCACCGCACGCGCGAGCAGGGTGTTCAATTCGGATTGTTCTGCAGCATTCAGAAACTCGGCATTCGCCTCCATAGACAGTTTGAGGGTGTTTGCATCATCGTTCAACTGTGCAGAGTTCAAGGGCGCGCGTGCAGTAGCGTCTTCGACGTCCCCTTCTTGAACGGTACCGTCTGGTAAGACGATGCGCATCTTCATCGCGACGCCTTGCGACATAAGAGACTTCTGCGCCAATTTCGCGAAAGGCCCTGGGGGAGCGATTTCGCATTTCAGAAAAACGACCTTGCCCTGAACAGACAACTGACCAATGGCGCCTTTGGGTCCACCTCCGGCTGCCTTGGCCTCGCGCCGCAGGCTTTTGACGGGCAAGCGGGGATGGGCGCGCAGCACCAGACCCTCTTTGCCAATGAGCCAAACGGCATTCAGCGGACGTTTGCGCGCACGGGCGATAGCGGCCTTGATGTCCGCGGCCGAAACAGTCTCATCTGCGTCGGATGCCTGCGCGACATCCTCTGTCTTGGTTGTCTTTTTGTCGGGTTTTACGGCTGTGCCCTTCTTGGCCTCAGCTTCGGTGCCCACTTGAGCTTGGCCCGGTGCGCCCGACTGTGGCCCGACAAAATCAAATTTGACCTGTTGTCCACGCTCGTTGAGATAACTCTTGAAAGTCTTGGTCAGGATCGGGGCAGGTTCATCCTCGCAAATCAGGGTGAGACGAGAATTTGCGAACTGCATCGCGCCACAGGCACCTTTGCCGCCACCGCGTTTCTTGCCCGCACTCCACAACGCCTTGGGCGACTTTCTTGTATCGGCCTCAAGGATTGGTCCATCCTTGCCAATCAAAAAGGCAAAGTTGATAGGCTTGCTTTTGGCCTTGCCCAAAAGAGTGGTCAGCTCTTTTTTTTCTTCTTTCAAATCCGCCTGAGCCACCAGCGTACCTCCTAAAACAATGAATGAAATTTAAACACGGTCGTCCAATTCAAACAATACCCGCCAGGGTTGATAACGATCCAAACAATGCAATGCTGCTCAAGAGCCATTGATGCGCGCCGTTAGTTTTTTATATATCTAAAAAGGCGGTAATTAGCCGTACATCTTTCGGCCACGTGATGCGCGAATGGATTGCTTCGAATCCTATTTGGCGGATATTTTCCAAGTAATGTTGTCTTGCGCCGAGCTTGCGCGTCTTCGGGGGCGTTTTCAACTCTGACGGGGATGCCAGCGAAGAGGTCACTGGTTTCGAGAGTTCCGAAAGCGCGGCTTTCGAGCTTTTCGTGGGTTTTGGCCGATTAGGGTAGCGCTAATCTCGAACTACCGCGTCACCCCACCTCCAACCCGCCGACAGTTTGGCTTATGTCGATATTTGCTCCGGACCACGCCTCTTCAATGACCTCCAGTCCATCGATAAGTGCGGCTTTGAGCTTTTGAGATTGTTGCTTTGGCTCGGGCAACCCCATTCGACTGGGCCATGTCCTCAGCTGCGCCTGGGGGCCGCACCACCCCTGTCGAATAGCATTGCCTCGCCCCTTCCCGCGTTCGCCACGTGGCAGACCAGCAGTAACAGGCGGCTTCGCCGACTGATTTGCAAATCAGCCCTCACTGTCTACCGCTAATCGCGACCACGCCAGAAACGCGACGTTTGGGTTGCCGCTGCAGGGTGCATCTTCCTTCCTCGTCTTGTCACGCCGAATTCTTGTGCGCTCATAGGGCAAATACCGCTTGCCTGCATCCGTGGCGTGCGGAACAACTGCGGTGCCATGCAGCTTGGATCCTATCTCGTCAAAAATGCCCCCTTTTTGGGCGCGGGTGCCATGCTCTCGCTTCTATCGAGCTTTGGTCAGACGTATTTCATCTCGCTGTTCTCAGGTGAGATCCGATTGGCGTTTGATTTGAGCCACGGGGAATGGGGCGCGCTTTATATGTGGGGCACGTTGGCTTCCGCGGTGGTGATGGTTTGGGCCGGTATCTTGACCGATGTCTTCCGCGTGCGGGTGCTGGCGCCTTTGGTCTTACTCTTGCTGGCGTTCGCGTGCGTAGCGATGGCGGTGAACCCATGGGTCTGGGCCTTACCAGTCGTCATATTTGCCCTGCGGTTTTTGGGGCAGGGGATGTTGGTGCATATCGCGGCGGTGGCCATGGCGCGTTGGTTCGTGGCGACCCGGGGGCGGGCGCTCTCCATCGCGAGCTTGGGGTTCCATGTGGGCGAGGCCTTTGTGCCGATGGCGATTGTGGCTGCGCTGGCCTTTCTACCTTGGACATCGCTTTGGATGGGCGGCGCCGTGGTGTGTGTGCTTGCCATGCCCCTTGTTGTTTTGCTTTTGGTGCAGGAACGTACGCCGCGCGCTTTGGCTGAACAAGACGCGTCATTGGGCATGGATGAAAAACACTGGACGCGCAGCCAAACACTCCGTCATCCGTTATTTTGGTGTATGGTTCCCGCCGTGCTCGGTCCGTCGGCCTTCAACACCGCTTTTTTCTTCCACCAAGTGCATTTCGCCGACGTGAAAGGCTTGGCGCATTTTGACTTTGTCGCATTTTTCCCGATCTATACCGGAATAGGCATTCTCGCGATGTTGGGATCAGGGTGGGCTTTGGACAAATTTGGCACAGCGCGGTTCACGCCCTGGTATCAGGTGCCGATGATCCTGGCCTTCATCACGTTTTCACTTGGCGAAACGCCCTGGGCCCTTGGGCTTGGGTTCGTCTGCTTGGGGCTCACTTCGGGGGCAAATGCGACGTTGCCAAACGCGTTCTGGGCAGAGTTTTATGGCACGGCCCACATCGGGGCAATTAAGTCCATGGCGGCGGCTGTTATGGTCTTGGGATCGGCCATAGGTCCGGGCATCACCGGGTGGCTCATAGATAGCGGCATTGAACTTGAGACCCAGTTTTTTGGTGTCGCGGCCTACTTTGTGGGCGTGACCGCGATCTTGCTCTGGGGTATCGGTGCCGCCGCGCCTCGGCTGAAGGCGGGCGGCTTTCAGGTGTAGTGCCCGTTTAGCTTTGTTCTTCCACCATTGCGGCGGCGTGCTCAGGCATTTCGCGCGGTGGGCGACCAATTACGTCGCGCAGTCCGTCAAGCTCGATGAAATTGTCGGCCTGGCGACGCAACTCATCCGCGATCATCGGAGGTTGGGATCGGATGGTAGAGACCACCGAGACCCGAACACCCTGACGTTGCAGGCTTTCGATCAGCGGACGGAAATCACCGTCGCCAGAGAAGAGAACAGCATGATCAATACGCGGAGCCAATTCCATGGCGTCCACGGTCAATTCGATGTCCATGTTGCCCTTCACTTTTCGGCGACCTTGGCTATCGGTGTATTCCTTTGCAGGTTTTGTCACCATGGCGAAGCCGTTGTAGTGCAGCCAATCGACCAGTGGGCGAATCGGTGAGTACTCTTCGTTCTCCAGCAGAGCAGTGTAATAAAACGCCCGAACCAGCTTACCGCGCCGCAAAAATTCTTGGCGCAATAACTTGTAATCGATATCGAATCCCAGCGATTTAGCGGCTGCGTACAGGTTGGAACCATCGATGAACAGCGCGAGCCGCTCGTCCTTGTAAAACATCACTTGTCCTTCCAAATGGAACGGTCCGCCACGTATGAGTGGTGAAAAATGCGGCGGAACCCCGCCGATCATTAAGGTTTTATAACAAACCCACAAGAAGAGATGATGGATTCAGCTGAAAAAAACCAAAAGTTGCCACCTGCGACGGCCCTCATAGCGCTTGGTTCAAACGCCGATTCGCCTGCGGGGACGCGGTCTGAGATCTTACGCGAATCGCTGATAGCTTTGACGCATCATGGCGTGACGTTGCGTTCTGTGAGCCGGTTTTTTGCGACACCCGCGTTTCCGCCAGGGGCGGGTCCCGATTATGTTAATGCGGCCGCAGAGTTGCTTTACGACAGCAATGCAACCGCACTTTTGGCCATTTTGCATGACATAGAAGCGTCTTTTGGGCGCGCTCGGGACCAACGTTGGGGGCAAAGAACCCTCGATCTTGATCTGCTTGATTTCGCACGCCAAGTACATCCAGACGTCGCAACGTATTCTCAATGGCAAGCTGCACCCCCTGAGGTGCAGCAATCCCAAGCGCCCGAGCAGCTCATCTTGCCGCATCCGCGCATTCAAGACCGTGGCTTTGTGCTTGTCCCTCTGTGTGACATCGCGCCGAACTGGCGTCATCCGGTTCTGGGCGCCACAGCAAAAGAGTTAATGAACGCCTTGCCGCAAGCGTCCTGTGATGAGGTCAAAGCACTATGACTGCAGCGGTTTAGACTTGTCACAGGCCAGAGCGCGTATTATGTGCGAGTTTCTAGCCGACGATTGGAGAATGTCATGGCCCGTGTCACGGTTGAAGATTGCGTTGATAAAGTGCCTAACCGTTTTGAGCTGGTGATGCTCGCTGCGCACCGTGCGCGCGAAATATCGGCTGGGTCGGCGATTACATTGGATCGTGACAATGACAAAAACCCTGTCGTGTCCCTTCGCGAGATCGCGGAAGAGACCCAGAGCGCTGACGAACTCCGCGAACGTTTGATCGAATCGAATCAGACCCAGATCGAAGTGGACGAGCCCGTCGAAGACAGCATGGCTCTTCTCATGGGCGCTGAGCCGATCGACAAACCCGCCGACGACGATCTGTCCGAAGAGAAGTTGCTACGGGCTTTGATGGAGGCGCAAGGCCGAGGCTGACCCCGCCCCGGCCGCGGTCTGTGACGCGCGATGATTTCAGCCGATGATCTCATCGCCCTCGTGCGTAACTACAACCCTCGGACCAATGAAGCGCTCATCCGTGAGGCCTATATCTATGGGCGCGACATGCACGAGGGCCAGTTTCGCCAATCGGGCGAGCCTTATTTTACGCATCCTGTCTCCGTTGCGGCGATCCTGACCGAGCAAAGGCTGGATGACGCGACGATTATCACTGCGCTGCTGCATGATACCATCGAAGATACCCGTGCGAGCTACTCCGACGTGGCCGAGCGGTTTGGCGAAGAGATTGCCAGCCTCGTGGACGGGGTGACCAAACTCACCAATCTCCAACTCAATTCATCTGAAACCAAGCAGGCGGAAAACTTCCGAAAGCTCTTCATGGCCATGTCGCGCGATTTGCGCGTGATTTTGGTCAAGCTTGGGGACCGGCTTCATAACATGCGCACTATCCGCGCCATGCGCTCGGACAAACAGGCGCAAAAGGCCCG
Organism: Marinovum sp.; assembly: GCA_022447495.1. Taxonomy (GTDB): domain Bacteria; phylum Pseudomonadota; class Alphaproteobacteria; order Rhodobacterales; family Rhodobacteraceae; genus JAKVBH01. The sequence goes on from JAKVBH010000038.1 coordinate 9,346, forward strand.
TGAGACCATGGACATCTTCGCTCCTTTGGCAGGGCGCATGGGGATGCAATGGATGCGCGAAGAGCTCGAAGACCTCGCCTTCCGTGTGCTAAATCCCGAGGGTCGCACATCGATCATCCGCCGTTTTATAACTCTCCAAAAGGAAACGGGTGATGTGATCCATCGCATCACTGGTGACATGCGCGTGGAACTCAAAAAAGCTGGAATCCAAGCGGATGTGTTTGGCCGTGCCAAGAAGCCCTATTCGATCTGGCGCAAGATGCAGGAAAAAGACGTTGGATTCTCACGTTTGTCCGACATTTATGGATTTCGAGTGATCACGGAAACTGAGATGGATTGCTATCGCACTTTGGGCGCGATCCACCGTCGCTGGAAGGCCGTTCCAGGTCGCTTCAAAGATTATGTCAGCCAACCCAAGACCAACGGCTACCGTTCATTGCATACGACTGTGTCGGGCCGTGATGGCAAGCAGGTCGAAGTGCAGATCCGCACGCGACAAATGCACGATGTCGCTGAAACCGGTGTGGCGGCGCATTGGTCTTATCGCGATGGGGTTCGCACAGAGAACCCCTTTGCCGTAGATCCCGCCAAATGGATTGCTTCGTTGACCGAGCAATTCAGCAGCGAAGACGATCACGAAGACTTCTTGGAGACCGTGAAGTTGGAGATGTACTCCGACCAGGTCTTCTGCTTTACGCCGAAGGGTGAGGTGATCAAGCTGCCCAAAGGGGCAACGCCGCTTGATTTTGCCTATGCCATCCACACTCGGATCGGCCATGCTTGCGTCGGGGCCAAGGTGGATGGGTTGCGCGTGCCGCTGTGGACGCGGGTCAAGAACGGTCAATCCGTCGAAGTCATCACTGCCGAAGGTCAAACGCCGCAATCGACTTGGCTTGATATAGCCACAACCGGAAAGGCCAAATCTGCCATCCGCAAAGCCCTGCGGGAGCAGGATCGCGAACGCTACGTGCGTTTGGGGCGGGAACTCGCGCGTGCCGCGCTTGAGCATGTGGGCCGCAAATTCTCTGACAAGGTCATTGAAACCGCAGCATCTTCTTTGCGAATATCGTCTGCAGATGAACTCTTGGCGCGCCTTGGTGCTGCGGAGCTTTCAACCCGCGCTATGATCCAAGCGGTTTATCCAGATGTCGTAGCCGAAGTGGGTGATGAGGTGGATCGGGCTCGCGCGGTTATCGGTTTGGAACCCAATCAGAGTTTCCGCCGTGCCACCTGCTGTCAACCTCTCCCAGGAGAGCGAATCGTCGGCATCACCTATCGGGGTGAAGGCCTTGTGGTACACAAGATCGACTGTGATAGGCTTGTGGATTTTGAAGACCAACCCGATCGTTGGCGTGACCTGCATTGGTCATCGGGCACACACCGGGCCGAGTACACCGTCACGCTTGATCTCACAATTGGGAACGATGCAGGTGTTTTGGGGCACATTTGCACGTTGATTGGCGGGCAGAAGGCCAATATCTCTGACCTAGAGTTTTTGGACCGGAAACCCGATTTCTACAGGCTACATGTCAACGTAGATTTACGAGACGCCGAACATGCCCATTCGCTGATCACCGCACTCCAAGCCGAGAGCGACGTGGCGGAAGTCGCGCGGGTTCATGAAGAAACACAAATCGGCGCTCGCGCCGAGCTTAGGTAGGATTGCGCTTTGGTTTTTAAGCGCCGTGACAGACGACCGGTGCTGCGTGCTCTGGTAGAGGTGTTCTGGCCCAAGGGTGGCTGGGCCCGTGCGGCGCAATACGTTAAACATCGCATCCGCAGATTGCCCGATCCTCCTGAGCGGATTGCCCGTGGTATTTGGGCCGGCGTCTTCACAACCTTCACGCCGTTTTACGGTTTGCATTTCATTGTCGCGGCACTTCTGGCTTTTGTGATGCGAGGCAACATCCTTGCGGCGCTCTTGGCGACGTTCTTTGGCAACCCACTGACCTATGCGCCTATCATCGCGACCTCGATGTTTACGGGCTATTGGTTGTTGGGCCTCGATGCGAGCCGCTTGCGCTTTGATGACCCAAGTCCGAACCACGCACCCACCGTGGGCGAACGCTTTGCCGAAGCCGCGCGTGAGTTGTGGCACAATGGCAAAGCGCTCTTTACTGATGAGCGTGCCGATTGGTCCTCTCTAGGGCTCTTTTATGATGAAGTGTTCTTTCCCTTCATCATTGGAGGCATACTTCCTGGGGTGATTGCCGGGACTATCGCCTACTACTTGTCTTTGCCTGTGATCCGCGCCTATCAAACCCGTCGCAAAGGAGCGCTCAAAGCGCGCTTGGAGGCGCTGAAAGAGAAAGCGGCCCGCGGCAAGAAAACAGTCGATCGCTCTGGCCCCGCAGGCTAACGACCAACCAACTCACCACCGCAAGGAGCGAATGATGGAGCAACTTCGTCTTGGCGTTAACATCGATCACGTGGCCACGGTGCGCAATGCCCGTGGCGGCGCTGTCCCCGATCCAGTACGCGCGGCCAAACTGGCCGAAGTGGCGGGCGCCGATGGTATCACCGCACACCTACGCGAAGACCGCCGCCACATCACCGACGGTGACATCGACCGTTTGGTTGAAGCCCTCACCGTCCCTTTGAACTTTGAAATGGCTGCAACCGACGAGATGCATGCCATCGCCCTACGTCACAAGCCGCACGCCGTGTGTATCGTTCCCGAAAAACGTGAAGAACGCACCACCGAAGGCGGCCTCGACGTAGCCCGCGACGAGAATCGTTTGGCTCATTTCATCGCACCTCTGCGCGACGCCGGTTGCCGTGTCTCGATCTTCATTGCTGCTGACTCAAGCCAGATTGAGGCTGCCAATCGCATTGGTGCCGAGGTGGTCGAACTTCACACTGGCGGCTACTGTGATGCACATTTCGATGGTGATCTGGATGCCCGCGACCGCGAACTTCATGCGATGCGCGACATGGCCACTATGGCCCACAGCCTTGGGCTCGAAGTTCACGCTGGTCACGGTCTCACCTTTGACACAGTGGCGCCCGTGGCCCAAATCCCAGAGATGCGCGAATTGAACATTGGCCATTTCTTGATTGGCGAGTCGATCTTCACTGGCCTCGAAGGTGCAATCGCCGAAATGCGTCGCATTATGGATGAGGCCCGCGCCTAGACCTTGTGTCCGCAACCGCGTAACTTTGGCAGATCACGGGGGAGAACGCATGTCTGAGAGCACCGGCTACCGCGTTTTGGCGCGCAAGTACCGCCCTGAGACCTTTGCCGATCTTGTGGGCCAAGGGGCAATGGTGCGCACGCTCAAAAACGCGTTCGCCACCGGACGCATCGCCCAGGCTTTTATGATGACGGGTATTCGTGGGACGGGTAAAACCACCACGGCACGTATCATTGCCAAGGGCATGAATTGCATCGGTCCGGACGGGCAGGGTGGCCCAACGACCGATCCATGTGGCGCCTGCGAACATTGCACTGCCATCATGGAAGGTCGGCACGTCGACGTGCTCGAAATGGATGGTGCATCTCAAACCAAAATTGATGACATTCGCTCCAACGTGCTCGATTCGGTCATGTATGCGCCGGCGTCTGCGCGGTACAAAATTTACATCATCGACGAAGTGCACATGCTTTCGACAAGCGCGTTCAACGCTCTGTTGAAGACTCTTGAAGAGCCGCCGGCCCATGTGAAGTTCATCTTTGCCACGACCGAAATTCGCAAAGTGCCCGTGACGGTGCTCTCGCGGTGCCAACGATTTGACCTGCGTCGGATCGAACCTGAGGACATGGTTGGCCTCTTGCGCAAGATCGCCACGAGCGAAGGCGCGGAGATCAGTGATGAGGCACTGGCGATCATCACGCGCGCCGCCGAAGGCTCAGCGCGCGATGCAACCTCGCTGCTGGATCAGGCCATTTCTCACGGCGCTGGCGAAACCACTGCGGATCAAGTCCGAGCAATGTTGGGACTCGCGGACAGGGGGCGTGTGCTCGATCTCTTTGATCTGGTGATGAAAGGCGATGCCGCTGGCGCGCTCATGGAACTTTCGGCGCAATATGCCGCCGGGGCCGATCCAATGGCGGTGCTGCGCGACTTGGCTGAGATCACGCACTGGGTCAGCGTCGTCAAAATCACGCCTGAAGCGGCAGATGATCCCACCATTGCCCCTGATGAACGCACCCGTGGCCAAGCCATGGCGGCCAACCTGCCCATGCGCGCGCTGAGCCGGATGTGGCAGATGCTTCTCAAAGCCATTGAAGAGGTTGCTGCTGCGCCCAATTCCATGATGGCGGCTGAGATGNCGATCATCAGGCTGACCCATGTGGCTGAGTTGCCGTCGCCTGACGACCTCATCCGCAAGCTGGGGGACGCTCCGGTGCCCGCACGGCCCAGCGGCGGCGGTGCGCCGATGCAATCTGGCGGCGCGTCAAGCCAAGCCATGGGCGGCTCCGCCCCGCCGCATTCTGCGCCCACAGGTCCTGTGGCTTCCTCTAGCGCGCCTGCCGTTGCCGTGGCCGCTGACCAGGCACTCGCGCGGTTTCCGACGTTTGAACACGTGGTGGAACTGATCCGCTCCAACCGGGACGTGAAGCTTTTGGTAGATGTCGAAAGCGGCGTGCGGCTGGCCAGTTACCAGCCCGGCCGCATAGAGTTTACGCCCTCCCAAAACGCACCCCAAGACCTCGCGCAGCGTTTGGGCAAAAAGTTGCAGGATTGGACAGGCAACCGCTGGGCTGTGACTCTGGTCAACGATGCCGAAGCGGAGACCATCGCCGAACGCCGCGACGCTGCCGAATTGGCGCGCAAGGCCGAGGCAGAGGCCCATCCTCTTGTACAAGCCGCGCTTTTGGCCTTCCCGAAGGCTAGAATCACCGAAGTACGGACTGCCGAAGACCTCGCCGCCGAAGCGTTGGAGGGGGCTTTGGAAGAAGTCGAAGACGAATGGGATCCGTTTGAGGAATGAAAATTTCTCCGAAATTTCCATTCCTCAATAGGTGCGCGGCAGCGTTTCGTGCGCAGAGCGACAACGCGTGCGCACTCCTTGTGATCGCTTGGACCATCCTCATCGCCACCCCCGCCCACGCCGAGGTGTGTGACAAAGAACGCCCCAACTGGGACGGCTCTCCCGTTTCACTTGTCGACGAAGCCATCGCCCTGGCGCTTGGTCCAACGGGTCTTTTTTTCATCGGGGCCACGGCCGTTGCCGTCCTATTTCGGCATTCCATCGGCGTTGGGATCGCCTGTGTGATGTGGGCCTTCTACATCACCGCGCTCATCATGCGCGGTGACGACGTCTTCGAACAGGCCGTCGCTGAGGGTTGCATCGGCAACCCCGCCTTGTTTGTCGGCCTTGTCGCTGCGATATGTCTGGCAGCTGTACTCTTTACCATTCGCCGCGAGAAGCGGCTCTAGACGATATCGGAGATCACGATGCTCAAAGGACTTGGCCAGCTCGGCGACATGGCGGGCATGATGAAAAAAGCCCAAGAAATGCAGACCAAAATGGCCGAGATGCAAGAAGCGCTTGAGACCATGATAGTCGTCGGCGAAAGCGGCGCGGGCTTGGTGAAAGCGACCGCGACCGCCAAGGGTGAGCTAACCGCGCTCGACATTGATCCGTCGATCTTCAACGGCGATGACAAAGAGGTGGTCGAAGACCTCATCCTTGCCGCCATCAAAGACGCGCAACAAAAGGCCACCGCCAAATCTGCCGAAGAGATGGGCAAACTTACCGAAGGTCTCGGCCTCCCGCCTGGAATGAACCTGCCGTTCTAAAAGCGCAGCGCTTGCCAGAAAGGTACGCGTCCTTCATCTTGCCAAATTGAACTCCCCCGGAGTGCCCAATGGGGTGCTCTGACCACAAGGGCGGCAAGTATGAGCAGCACGAAAGACATCGATGCGCTGATTGAGTTGATGTCCAAACTCCCTGGGCTTGGGCCGCGCTCCGCGCGTCGCGCCGTCCTCCACCTCATCCGCAAGCGTGGCCAACAGATGCAGCCCTTGGCTGACATGATGACCCATGTGGCCATGACCGCGCGGGAATGCCTCAATTGCGGTAATATCGGCACGGCGGATATTTGCGATATTTGTCAAAGCGATAATCGCGCCAATGGCCAGATTTGCGTGGTCGAAGACGTGTCTGATCTCTGGGCGATGGAACGCACGGGCGCGTTCAAAGGCCGCTATCATGTGCTTGGCGGCACGCTTTCTGCTTTGGATGGGGTGGGACCCGAGGACCTCGCGATCCCGCGCCTCAGAGACCGCATCACATCGGAAAATGTGCGCGAGGTGATCCTCGCGCTCAACGCCACGATCGACGGTCAAACCACGGCGCATTATATCGCCGATACGCTTGGGGACCAGGTCACGCTGAGTTCCCTAGCCCAGGGTGTGCCCATCGGCGGGGAGCTCGATTATCTTGACGACGGCACCATAAGCGCCGCCCTCAATGCGCGGAAAACCTTTTAAGGCTGTTCTTCTTCATCGCCGTTTTCTGGCAAGTTGAAGAAGCTATCCGCGTCGGCGAAGTTGAGGTTGTCATCTTCATCCTCGTCATCCTCTGGCGCGTCGCCAAGGGTGAATGTCTCCAAGCCTTCAATGGCGGAGGGCATCCGGGGTTCCGCAGGCGCTTCGAGTGATTGCTCGGTCGAGAGCAATTTGCGGCGCTCATCGTCGGACATGGTCTCGCCCGCTGCAGCCTTCTTGGCGGCGGCTTTTTGCACAGAAAGGTCAAGCTCGGACTGCTTGCAGAGGCCCAGAGCCACCGGGTCAATCGGCTGAATGTTCGTTATATTCCAGTGGGTTCTCTCACGGATCGCCTGGATCGTTGGCTTGGTCGTGCCCACGAGTTTGGAGATCTGTGCATCGCTGAGCTCGGGGTGGAACTTCACCAACCACAGGATCGATGCAGGCCGGTCTTGGCGCTTGGAGAGCGGGGTGTAGCGTGGTCCACGACGTTTCTCTTCGCCCACGGCGGCGGCGTTGAACTTGAGCTTGAGCTTATGGAGCGGGCTCTTCTCACCGGCGGTGATCTCATCCTGGGTCAACTGGTTGTTGGCAATCGGGTCAAAGCCTTTGACGCCTGCGGCCACGTCACCATCGGCGATGCCCTGGACCTCAAGCTCGTGCATGCCGGTGAAATCGGCGATCTGCTTGAAGGTCAGGGTCGTGTTATCCACAAGCCAAACAGCGGTGGCTTTGGCCATAATCGGTTTGCCGGTCATCTCTCTCTTCTCCTCTCGGGCCGACATGGATCACCTGTGCTCTGGCTTTCGCCGGAGCGGCCGCGGCGGAGCCGGGGCGGGTTACCTTGTCGGGGAACTTGAAAGCTATATAGAGCTTTGCAGCGTGCAAGAAAACCCTGTTTCCGTTTGCAGTAAACCCGCTCCTTGAACTGACGCGGCAAGCGGCCTAGCGTGGGTGCTGGAGGGCCAGTAAAAACATGCGTAACCTATTGATATTGCTGACGTGCATTTGGATTTCCCCCGCTGCAGCTCAAGACCGCGCAGGCGAGTTCGACTATTATGTCCTCAGCCTTTCTTGGTCCCCCACTTGGTGTGCGATCGAAGGCGATGCCAAAGGCTCGGACCAGTGTGATGCGCGCCACGACTATGGCTGGCTTCTCCACGGGCTCTGGCCGCAATACCACCGAGGCTGGCCGGACTACTGCAACACCACGGAACGCGCGCCACCCCGGTCCATGACCAAGGAAATGATTGATATTATGGGATCTTCTGGCCTGGCCTGGCATCAATGGAAGAAACATGGTGTCTGCTCTGGTCTCTCGGCGCGGGTCTATTTTGATCTCTCCCGTGAGGCTTACGGTTCAATCAAACGCCCCGAAGTGTTCCGCCTTCTGACGGACCCGGTGAAGGTGCCCGCAGCGCTTATCGAAGAGGCGTTTGTCAAAGACAACCCCGGTTTGGAGCCGGATATGATCACGATCACCTGTAAACAGGGTCGCATCCAAGAGGCGCGGATTTGCCTGTCCAAGGACCTCAATCCTGTGCCCTGTGGCCGTGATGTGATCCGCGATTGCTCCGCCACGGACGCGCTTTTTGATCCCATCCGCTAGGGTTATCTGCACTATTGACCTCCCGAACCGTGCAGATAACTCTGATTTGGGCCTCAGGGCCGCACCCAAAGGTAAGCATTTCTGAACCTTTTACACCATCTCCAGCGCCACGGATTGTTCGGAGAACCCGATAAGGCGATAGCGCTCGGCGTCCATCACCTCCTGCAACGCCTTGTATTCGTGGTGCCGCCAACCGGGATAGCCGTACAGTTCATCGAATAGGATCACCGATCCAGATCGCAAACGTGGCTCCAACATCTCGAGACAAAACTTGGTCGGCGTGTAGGTGTCGAGATCGAGATGGACGAAACTGACTTCTTGGTCGACATGCTGCTCAAGCCAGCCGGGCACCGTGTCCTGGACCCAACCTTTCACAAGCTTTATCCCGTCGCGTACCTCAGGGAGGACCCCGTCGAGGTTATAGCGCCCTTTTTGCGCGCCGCGCGCTTGGCCGATCCAATCCTCTTCGAGGCCCTCGAAACTGTCGAAGCCCCAAATCGTGATGTCATGCCCGCCTGACATCTTGGCAAAAAGGTTCACCCCATGCCCGCGCCAGACACCAAACTCGGCATAGAGCCCATCGCTTCCGAACCGGTCCAATGCCCGGGCAAAGGCCCATTTGCGCAGAGAGGGCTTTTGCGGAAAAAGCATGGAAGCTGCCATCTCGTCTTTGAAGGCCTCAAAGCTGTCGCGGACCGCGTGGTCGCGCAGAAGCGTAAGCGGCGTATCATGGGGCGTCTCCTGGGTCACGGCGTGACTTCCAGAACGATTTTGCCAATGTGGCCGGAGCTTTCCATACGGCTGTGCGCGGCGGCGGCGTCTGCGAGGGGGAAGGTCGAGTCCATCACCGGCGCGACGGTGCCTGCGGCGAGCAAGGGCCACACATGGGCGTGCAGCGCTCGGGCGATCTTGGCCTTGGCGGCGTCCGATTGGGGCCGTAGCGTAGAGCCGGTGATTGTGAGCCGCCTCATCATGAGCGGGGCAAAGTTCACCTCGACCTTGCGGCCCTGAAGGAAGGCGATTTGTACAAGCCGCCCGTCCTCAGCCAGGGATTTGAGATTGCGCGGCAGATACGGTCCACCCACCATGTCGAGGATCAGGTTGGCGCCACCTTCAGCGCGCATCACCTCGACAAAGTCTTCGTCGCGATAGTTGATGGCCCGCTCGGCACCGAGGTTGACACAGGCTTGGCATTTGTCGTCCGACCCGGCGGTGGCAAAGACGCGCGCGCCAAAATGGCGGGCCAATTGGATGGCTGTCGTGCCGATGCCCGACGAGCCGCCATGGACCAAAAACCGCTCCCCCGCCTCAAGTCGGCCGCGCATGAAGACATTGGTCCAGACGGTGAAGAAGGTCTCTGGCAAGCAGGCCGCTTGTTTGAGGCTCAGCCCCTCGGGAATGGGCAAACAATGGGCCGCAGGGGTCGCCACGAACTCCGCATAGCCGCCGCCCGGCAGCAGCCCACAGACCCTGTCGCCGATCTCCCAATCCGTGACGGAAGCCCCTTTGGCCACAATCTCACCCGCGGCTTCAAGGCCAGGCAGGTCAGAGGCGGTGGGCGGCGGGTTGTAGAGGCCCGCCCGTTGCAGCGCATCTGGGCGGTTTACCCCGGCATAGGCCACTTTGAGGACGACCTCATCGGCGCGGGGTTCTGGCATGGCCCGTTCGGTCAATTGCAAGACATCGGGTCCGCCGGGTTGGGTGATTTCAATGGCGCGCATGGGAGGGTCTTTCTGATAGTTTGGGGGGCATTCTAGACACTGCTGCGGGAGCAACAAGGTGCTTCCAATAATACAACATCAGGCACGCGCCTGACCCTGGCTGGGCGCATTCCCCGTTGGTTCAATTCGATTCAGCAATGCCGACTCTGCAACAGGCGTGAGATCACAACTCGGAATGTATCATGCGCCCTCCTGGGGGAGGGTCGGGCGCGGCCCGGCACCTTCGGTGCGGTTCGGGCCATGCTTTGGAATGGGCAGGTTGCTACTCGCCGCGCCACTGGCCGGGCAGGTCGGCAGCAGCGTCACGGTTGGGCGCTCTGATGAAGCTCGCCATGCGCTCGCCCAAGCCGATCATCTGACCCAAACCCGGCGTCTTGCGCGCCTGGGATTTGACCTTCTCGATCTGCATCACATTTTTGATGCGCCGGTCGAGGAAGGCCCAGGTCTCCTGGTGATCGAGCGATTCATCGCCCAGCCAAAAGAGCACCGTCGCGGTGTAAACCCCGGAGAGCGTCGCGCGTTTGGTGTACCAATTGTAATCGCGCGAGCTGTCGCCGAGCCCATCCCAAATCACATCGGTGGTGCACCAAATGAGCTTGGCCCCATCGCCCGCATATTGCGGCAAGGCAAAGAGCGTGGTGCCCCGGCGCACGGCCTCTTTGTGATCGTCCACAATCTCCAACCGCCAGCGCACGGCCTGGGCGACCCGATCGCGATAGCGCATGGCCTCGAGGTCTTCGCTCCGCATCCTGCGCGCCAACTCGGCATCACCTTGTTTGTGGAAGGCCACGGCCAGATCCACCGCCCCGCGTGGACAGATGGCGCGGGCCACGGTGGGGTCGATCTCACTGTCTTCGATGGCAGCGCGAAAGGTCGTCTCGGTCCAACCGTCAAAGGCCACATGGGGCAGCGCGGCGGTCAAAAGGGCGGTCTTGGGATCGGAAGCGGTCATGCTGGTCTCCTGTCTCGTCACGAGACTAGACAAAATAGGGGGCCTGTGCTAGACGGCCACCTCCTGCAAATCCTTGCAACTCAACTTAGAAAGGTGGTGAAAACCACATGCAGGTTAGTGTTCGCGACAATAACGTGGATCAGGCGCTCCGTGCCCTGAAGAAAAAGCTGCAGCGTGAAGGCGTTTTTCGTGAAATGAAGCTTCGGCAGCATTTCGAGAAACCGTCCGAGAAAAAAGCACGCGAAAAAGCCGAGGCGATTCGCCGGGCTCGCAAGCTGGCGCGGAAAAAAGCGCAACGTGAAGGGATGCTCTAAGCGACTAGGGGACTTTCATGTTCTGAGGGGAGCCCTGCGGATGCGGGGCTTTTCTTTTTTGGGGGTGCGGTTCTGGCTTTTGCCAGTCTTGAGACCCGTTGGGCTCGAATTGGGCCTAGCTCGGCCGCCGATTTGAGATTTGACGCTGAGCAGAGCAAGCGAAGGCAGTCCACGCATTTAGTCACTTAGTTCAAGAGTCTCCTCAATTATGGACTCCGAGATGTCAGAGCATTAATTCACTTTGGGTAAAATCGTCATAGCCAGGTCGCAACTCTTTGAGACAAAGATCAATGTCCCACGGCCTGACCTGGGCAAAAAGCCTATGCGTTCGCCTTTGACCAAGACCTCAAATCCGGGGCGTTGGCGGCATTCTTGAACTGATACTTCTGCGTTGCTTTGGGGAATGAAATACGCATCCTGATTAATATGGTCAGCGGGCATCTGAGGAGCTTTGTCTTCGCCATATTTCCCCGGCTGATTGAACAGCCAGAGGTGCGATGCGATACCACTTTCCTCTGACCAGAAGTACAAAAAACCGGTGTATTGATCGATTTCTAAAAGCACCGAGTAACCGTCTCGTTCCCAAAGTACCCATGTGCCATTCTCAATCATCACGAGTGCTTTCTGCGCGTTCCATGTATATACCTGTCTCGGTTGAATTGGCGTTGCTAGTTCGCCGTGCCCTTACCCCACCGCGCCACAGCTTCAGCAATCCGCACACCATAGCGCCGCGCGGTCTCGGCATCTGCGGGCATGATCAACTCGGATTTGTCCCTTGATGCGGTCGCTGCCAACCCAAGCCAAAACCCATCGCGGTTGATTTCGCCGTTGGACGTGTTGGCCGGTGGTCCGATCTCCGCCTGGCCGACCCAGATCATGCCGTGTTGCGCGGCGAGCGTTGCAAAGCTCATGAGGGTGAGACTTTTGTCGCCCGCATTGGCGGACCCGGTGGTGAAGCCCCCTGCGATTTTGTTCTGCCAAAGCTGGTCGAGCCAGAAGTCCGAGGTTGCATCCATAAAGGTTTTGAACGCCCCCGCGGCGCTGCCCATGTAGGTGGGCGCCCCGAAGAGGATCGCGCGGGCGGCGTGGAGGCGGGCCCAATCCTCGTCGGCGATCGTCTCGACATCCAAAAGCGCCGCACTGGATGCGCCTCGAGCGATATGTTCGGCCAACCGCCGGGTATGCCCCGCGCCGGTACAATAACAGATGATGGTGTCAGACATTTCGCCCCGATCCTTCATTGCAAGTCAGCGGACTTGGTTATCACCCAAGGGTCGTTGATCGATCGCCTTTCCGCTTCGTATCCAATGTCCATTCTCAAAACCTCCTCTATTGAAGGATCAATTTCCAATAGAGCGCCGAGTGACAGTGCACGTAATTCGCCGTCCATTTCCCAATCGTGTTCGTGAGCACAGACGAAAGTGAAGTCGTCGTCGCTAAAGACCAGAGTGATCGGCGCTTGTTCTTCTAGGACATGTCGACAGCAAAAGACCCTCAGATTCAGTGGTTGGTTGTGCGCCGCCATCTCGCCCCTCACACCGGCAAGGCCGTTGTCTTGAACACCGTGCGCAATGCAAAGCTCGACTGCATCGTTGCCACGCCAGGGAGGCGCGCGAGGTATTGGCGGTGGATGCGTGCGAAATCTTCGGTGTCTTCGGCCACGATCTTGAGGATGTAATCCGCCGTGCCCGCCATCAGGTGGCATTCCAACACGTTGGGGATGCGCGCCACGGCCTTTTCAAAGGCGTCGAGCAACTCATCCGATTGGCCCGAAAGTGTGATGTCCACAAAGACTGTCGTCGGTAGGCCCACTTTGCGTGGGTTCAACAGCCCCACATAGCCGCGCAGGATGCCGTCCGCCTCCAACCGCTGCATGCGGCGGTGACAGGCGGAGGCGGAGAGGTTCACCCGTTCGGCAAGTTCGGCGTTGGAAATGCGCCCTTCGGCTTGCAAAACCGAGAGGATGCGGCGGTCGGTCGGGTCGAGGTTGGTCGAAGATGCTGTGCTCACAAAGACGGCTTTCGTGTGATTCCTTGCGCCAACTCTGACAATTGCCATGGATTCTTCAACCCATACGGCGATGGGCCTGGATGAGATGGACCAAAAGCCCCACGACAAAGGCGCCGACCAGAGCCCAATAGAGCACCGCCGTTCCGGACCAAGCGACAATCCCTAGAAGAATCGGCGTGCCGAGCAGATTGCCGGTATTGCCCATCTGCGCCATGGCCCCGTTGGCTTGGGCTTGATCCTCGGCGGAGGTGTTGAGTTGGGGCACGGCGGCAAAGCTACCGGATTGCACAAGGCCCAATGAGGCCATGAGACCCACCGCAAGCCACGCATTTTGGGGGTGCAAGGAGAGCACGATCGCGATGATCACAGCCAAACCAAAGCCCAACACCACCAGACGCACCGCTTCGAGATAACGCAATAAAGCCAACCCAAATGTTAGGGAGACCAAGAGGCCTGAAATGGGCATCCAGGCGCTGGCAAACACCCGGTCGTCCGCTGCCAATTGTGTGGGCAACACCGTCAAGATCGATACATAGCTCAGCGTGTAACACAACCACCCCAGCGCGGGCGGCGACATGCGCGGGGAACTATAGGCGACCCGATGGGCGCGCAAAATCCGGCTGAGCGAAAGAGGTTCGGCCTTTCTGGAAACAGGAGGCAAGTCACGAAGCAAAAGGCTGAGCCCCATCGCTACGGCGATCATCACACCCCCATGGAACATCAGTAGCCCCGAGAGCCCGAACCGGTCCACAAAGGGCAACCCGAACCAAGCGCATAGGGCAAATCCGACCCCGAAGAAGGTCGACCAAACGGCCATGACCTTGGCGCGATGTGCATCTGGGCTCAATTGCGCCATGAGCGTGGGCGCGGCCACGACGATGATCAGATGCGATGCGCCTTCAACGATCCGCAGCCCGAGCATCACCGGCATCGGTGGCAACACCGCTTGGATGAACGACAGAGTCGCGCCACCCCAAAGCGCCCAAAGCAGCATTCGACGATAGCCGAAACGCGCGACCACGAGCCCGGCGAAGAACCCGCAAATCACGCCGAGGCCAGAGATGATGGTGATCATTGGCCCAAGTGCTGCGCCAGCTTCGGGGTAGGCGGCGGCAAAGGCATCAAAGGGCACAGAGAGCTTGGCAAATTGCCCCGCCGCGCCGATCCCCGAGAAAAAGAGAGCCGCCAGCGTCAGAAAGGGAATGCGTTCAGGCATGCCTCCTGAGTGTCAGCCCAGCCCAAAGAGTTCAAACGAAAGCCGCCTTCCTCTTGCGAAAAATACGCCGGGGGAGCCCGAAGGGCGGGGGCAGCGCCCCCTCGCCCCGCGCCGATGGCGATTAGAGCCACGAAAAAGGGCGCGACGACCCGCGCCACGCCCTTCAAAATTCATGTAAAGAGGGGGATTAGCCCTGTGCTTTGAGCGAGTCCCGGATTTCCATCAGGATGTCGAGCTCGGATGGGCCCGCAGGCGCTTCTTCCACGGCGGCCGCTTCCTCTTCTTTGGCGGCGGCGTCTTTGACGTTGTTGACCATCTTCACCAGCATGAAGACCACCCAAGCGATGATCAGGAAGTTGATGACGGCCATGACGAAGGCGCCATAGGCAAAGACCGACGCGCCGGTTTCACGTGCCGCGTCAAGGCTTGCGCCTTCGGCCACGTCGCCCGCCAGGACGGCATAGTTGTTGGTGAAATCAACGCCACCGGTGAACAGCCCGATGAGCGGGTTGATCAAATCGCCCACAAGCGATGTCACGATCGCGGTGAAGGCCGCGCCGATGATGATACCGACGGCCATGTCCATGACATTGCCCTTGGCGATGAAGTCTTTGAACTCTTGAAGCATTGTTGATCCCCTTATCCCGAAGTCTGAACGCACAAGTGTTCCCGGTGTGCGCAGTCGCAGAGTTACTCTGCGCTAATCGCCCAAAAATGGAAGTGTTAATAGGGGAAAATGCACCTATTTTTATACCCTGACACTCAATAAGGAGGCTTCGCCATGTCGTCCCTCGATGCTTTTGACATCACCAAACGCTGGCCCGCCAAAGACCCATCGGTTCTTCAACTCTATTCGTTCCCCACACCCAACGGCGTAAAGGTATCAATCGCGCTTGAAGAGATGGGCATTGCTTACGAGGCGCATAAAGTCACGCTCACCGATGCAGATGTAAAAAGCCCAGAGTTTCTCTCGCTCAACCCCAACAACAAAATCCCCGCGATTGTAGACCCAAATGGTCCCGGTGGCGCGCCGATTGGCATTTTCGAAAGCGGCGCGATTTTGCTCTATCTTGCAGAGAAATCCGGCAAGTTCGGTGGCACCGATCCCGCGAACACAGCCCATGTGCGCCAGTGGTTGATGTGGCAGATGGGGGGGCTGGGGCCAATGTTTGGTCAGCTTGGCTATTTCTACAAATTCGCAGGCTCCGAGATTGAAGACCCGCGTCCCCGCGACCGCTACATTGGTGAAAGCAAACGTCTGCTCGGCGTGCTTGACGGCGCGCTTGGGGATCAAGATTGGATTGCTGGCGCATATTCCGTTGCCGACATGGCCATCGCGCCTTGGCTGCGCGCTTTGGATTTTTATGGCACCAAAGAGGTTTTGGAATTTGAGAACTTCGGAAATGTGACGGCCTATCTTAACCGCTTTTTGGAGCGTCCCGCCGTGCAAAAGGGCCTTGTCACGCCTCCGCGCGACTAAGCCTTGGAACACTGGTGAACGCTATGAAAGGCCGCGGATCATGTCCGCGGCCTTTTCTGCGATCATCATCGTGGGGGCATTTGTGTTGCCGCTGATCAGGCGCGGCATGATCGAGGCATCGACCACGCGCAGGCCGTCTATGCCACGCACGCGCAGCTCGGGGTCAACCACAGCCTCTGGCCCTGTACCCATGGCGCAGGTGCCCACCGGATGATAGATCGTATCAGCCCGCCTGCGGATGTCCGCTTCCAGGGCGGCATCAGACCAGTCGTGGGGGTAGTAAGCTTTGCCCCGCCAAGGCGCGAGCGCCGGGGCCTCCATGATCTGATGCATGATCCGCGCGCCTGCTTTCATCACGTCAAGGTCACACTGGTCTGACAGATAGGCGGGATCAATGCGCGGTGCGGAGGTGGGTTTGGCGTCTTTGAGTCTCACCCGACCACGGCTTTCGGGGCGCAAGACACAGACGTGGCACGAGACCCCGTGGGCGGTGTGGATCGTCCGCATGTGGTTGTCGACGATCCCGATGACAAAATGAAACTGAAGATCGGGGCGCTCGATGTTGGGTGCGGATTTGAGGAAAGCCCCGCTCTCGGCAAAAACGGTGGCAAACTCGCCCGTGCCATCGCGGCGCCATTGCAGGCCTGCTCTGGCCAGGTCCCAAAGCCCACTGGGGTTCAGCCCCACCACGTCTTTGCGCTTGCTGCGATAGGAGAGGATGTAGTCGAGGTGATCCTGCAGGTTTTGCCCAACACCCGGAAGGATATGTCGCGGTGATATGCCATGGGTGGCAAGTTCGTCCTCTGGGCCGACGCCCGACCGCAGAAGGATTTGCGGCGACCCAAACGCACCGGCGGAAAGGAGCACTTCGCGTTTTGCGACGATCCTCTGCCAGGTTGTGCCCACCCGCGCGCGCACGGCGGTCACGCGCCCGTCGTCGATCTCGATCCGATCCACCATGGTGCGACGGTGCACGGTGAGGTTGGGGCGGCCCATGGCAGGAAAGAGATAGGCGGCGGCGGCGGAACATCGCTCGCCCCTGTGAGGGCCGTCGTAGAATTGAGTGACTTGGTAGAGCCCCGCGCCTTCTTGCTCAGGTCCATTGAAATCCGCATTGGGCCGGATTTGCGCCTCGGCACATGCGTTTTCGAAGGCTTTGTTGATCGCGCGTGGCGCGGATTGTTCGGCCACTTGCAGCGGACCATCGCCATTGTGGAGCGCATCATGGCCGCGGGTATTGCCTTCGGAGCGCAGAAAGTAGGGCAAGACGCTGTTCCAATCCCACCCCTCGCAGCCGAGGTCGGCCCAGCCATCGTAGTCCTGTGACTGGCCCCGGACATAAAGCATGGCGTTGATCGCCGAGGAACCGCCGAGCGTCTTGCCTCTGGGATGAAATCCGCGCCGTCCGTTTAACCCTGGTTGAGGGTCCGTGTGCAGCGCCCAGTTGTTGATTTTAGGTCGGCCCGAGACCATCGCGGCCAAAAGCGCCGGGGCTCGGACAAAGATATCTTTCCCTCCGCCGCCTGCTTCGAGGAGGCACACCGACACTTTGGGGTCTTCGCTCAAGCGCGCGGCGAGGACGCATCCCGCCGAGCCGCCACCCACGATAACATAGTCAAATTCCATGCCCCATGGAGGCGTGGCAGGCGAGGAGGGTCAAGCGATTGGTTAAATGACCTTGCGTCTCAGCCCGGCAATTTACCCGTCAAAACATAGGCCAGGATTTCAGCCACTTGTTGGGGCGTGCGCGCCACGGCAAGGGCGGCGGCGTCCACCTCTTTGAGGGCGTGGTCATGGTCGGGCTGTTGCAAAATGATGAGCGATTTGCCCATGGCCGCCGCATAACCCGCGTCAAAAGCGGCATTCCATTGCTTGTACTTCTCGCCGAAGCGGACGACGACCACGTCCGCCTCTTCGAGGCCCTTGCGGGTGCGGATCGCGTTGACCATGGCGCCTTTGCGGTCATGCCAAAACTTGTTGTCTTCAGCGCCCAAGATCGCCACGCCGCAATCGTCCGAGGCCGCATGATCGGTGACGGGGCTGTCAAAGCTTACGGCCAGATCGGCACAGCCTTCGATGATTTGGTCACGCCAATCAGTGTGAATTTCGCCGGACAGATAGACGCGCAACATGAGGAGAGCCTTTGGTTTGGAATTTCAATAGAACGGAGAATAGCGCCGACTTGGCTGAACGCCAGAGGGCGCGTGCGTTCCCATTATGGTACGTGTCGTGACGCGGTTGGCGATAGGTATTCTTTGGAAGCTGATATTCTTGCCCTGCGAGACATTGCGCATTTCGCGCCGGGGCTTTCACGCCAAGAGACCCTTTCGCTCCCATGACGTTTGCAGTGTAATCCCGGAATGGCGTTGAGTACCATCGGTGATCCTTGGCCATGTCTCTCAACCCGGCCGATCGTTTGCGTCGCGGATTTGATGTGCCATGGCCCACGGACCAATACCCGGGCATATCGGATGTGGTGTTTTAGACAGACGATTTTTGCTCGGCGTCTTCCTCTTCGATGGTGGTCACGTCCACAGGAGTGGGCGGGCGCCAATCGGTGGTGGAAACTGGTTCAAATCTTTCGCCTTTGCCAAAAATTTGTGCCTCGCGCTCCGCGGCCAGGGTTTTTGTCTTTTCGACATAGGGCTCATTGAGGTGGACCGGGATTTCCGGGTCATAGAGCACCGCCAATTCGCGCAGGATGTGGCGGTCATCCTCGGTGAACTTGCGCGCCATGAGTTCCGCTTCGAAGGGGTGCACACCCATGGCCTCAAGTGCGCTGCGGCCCGCGCGTACGGAGGAGTCGAATGTTTCACGGATGATGTCGCGCACGCCAGCAGCGTAGAGGTCATAGACATGCTGGCGCGTGATGGCGCGGGCGACGATGTGAACATCTGGGTGGTGATGCCGGACATGGTGCACCAGCGCGTCGATCTGTTCGCGGTTGTCGAGTGCGACGACCAGGAGCTTGGCCTTGTCGATCCCTGCAGCGTGCAGAAGGTCGGGGCGCGTTGCATCGCCGTAGAACACCTTGAAGCCAAAGCCCCGGAGCATCTCCAGTTGTGACGCGCTGTAGTCGAGAACGGTGGTGGAATAGCCCGCTCCACGCAACATCCGGTTCACGATGCCGCCGAAGCGGCCGTGGCCTGCGATGATGATGTTGCCTTGCTCCTCGATCTCGTCGGGTTCTTGTTCCTGGCGCGACGCATAGCGTGGCACGATCACACGTTCATAGAGAATGAAGAGCGCGGGGGTGAGGAGCATGGAAATTGCGACCACCAAGAGGAGGATGTCTGCGATGCTCTGTGGGATCACATTGCTAGCGGTGGTGAAAGATAGAAGCACAAAGCCAAATTCACCTGCCTGCGCCAGCCCCAGGGCAAAGAGCCATCGGTCGGAGCCGCGGAGTTTGAAGATCACCGCGAGGGCCAGGAGCACCAATCCTTTGAGAAGCATCAGCCCGAGGGTCAGGCCAATGACGGTGCTCAGATTGCCAAGGAGCAGGTCGAAATCTATGCCCGCGCCCACGGTCATAAAGAAGAGGCCCAACAGCAGCCCGCGGAACGGATCGATGTCGGATTCAAGCTCGTGACGGTATTCGCTATTGGCGAGGACCACACCCGCAAGGAAAGTGCCCAGCGCAGGCGAGAGGCCCACTGCGGTCATCAAAAGCGCGATGCCGATCACGAAGAGCAGGGCTGTGGCCACAAAGAGTTCGCGAAGGTCAGCCACAGCAATGAAGCGAAAGACGGGCCGCGTGAGGTAGCTGCCCGAGAGGATAACGGTGGCGATGGCGGCAAGGGTGACAAGGGCTGTTTGCCAGCCGTTGAGAGCGTCCACCACCGAGATGTTGATGCCGTGGCCGTCCCCTTGATCACCGCCGTGCCCTTCTCCATGATCCTCTTTGGCATGGGTCTCGCCATGTCCGGTATCATGACTTGTCACCTCAACCGCATGGCTTGTGGTATCGGTGCTATGGCCCATCTCCACCAAGTCAGGCAGGACCATCAGCGGAATAACGGCGAGCATCGGGATCACGGCAATGTCTTGGAACAGGAGCACCGAGAAGCTCGAATTGCCGCCATCCGACTTCATCAGGCCCTTTTCATTGAGGGTTTGCAGCACGATCGCGGTGGAGGAGAGCGCCAGCACCATACCAATGGCGAGCGCCACTGTCCAAGGGTGGCCCAGAGCCATGGCAATGGCCATCACCAACCCCATGGTGCCGGCCACTTGAAGCCCGCCGAGTCCTAGGAGCTTGGCGCGCATTTCCCAGAGCATCTTGGGTTCAAGCTCCAACCCCACCAAGAAGAGCATCATGACGACGCCAAACTCGGCGAAGTGCTGGATCGAGATGACGTCCACGCCCAGGGTTTGCAGACCCGGACTGATTACGATGCCAGCGATAAGGTAGCCCAGAACCGAGCCCAAGCCGAGACGCGAGGCAATGGGCACCGCGATCACGCCAGCAACCAGAAAGATGAAGGAAAGCAACAGGAAATCGGTCATGGCCTAGGCTCCTTCGGCGATCGCGAGTGTGTCGTGGGTCACCACGTCCTGCGCGCCCGCGGCGGCAAAGTCGTAGCGGTCATCGCGGATGGCGTTGAGCAGTGCGCCGTAGCCTTTGGCATGGTCGGCAATCTCGTGATCTGGCTCGGCGAGCAAGGCGCCGTAGAGCGCATAGGGTGGCGCGAAATGCATTTTGCACAGGTTGGCCGTCTGTTCGAGCGGCACGAGAAAGGCGCGCAATGTATGGTGTTGATAGCCATCAGGCGTATAGGCCGCTTCCGATCCGCCGGTGGAAATGGCCAGCATCATTGTTTTGCCTGTGAGTTTGTCGCCGTCCTTGCCGTAGGCAAATCCATTTTGCAGCACGAGGTCCTGCCACTCTTTGAGAAGGCTCGGGGTTGAATACCAGTAGAGCGGGAACTGAAAGAGGATCACATCATGGTCCAAAAGTCGCCGCTGTTCGCGATCCACGTCGATATCATGGCGCGGATATTCGGCGTAGAGGTCAACGAATGTGATGCCCTGCACGGCGCGCGCGACATCTGCCATGGCGCGGCCTACGCGGCTGAACCGTTGCCCGGGGTGGACGTAGTAGACGAGGAGATTGGCCATTGGAACGGCTCCCGTAAGGCTGATTGGTGTCACGCAATACCCTCCCGTGCAGGAGGTGCAAGACCCGCTTTGCGTCAGCTATGACGCGGACCGTGAGCGGAGCGAGCCTATGGCCCGCGCTCGATAAGCACGCGCGAACGCGTGCGCGTTGAGGGGCGCTGCCCCTCACCTCGGGGTATTTTGGGCAAGAGGAAAGACGCGTTTCCGCTCACTAGATATCAAAAAAAACCGTTTCACCGTCGCCTTGGAGGCGGATGTCGAACCGATAGCTTAGGCGGGTGGGATCCGTGTCTTCGGTGCGCTGGGCAATGAGCGTGCCGCGCCGATCCTCGGGGACATGGCCCATGGCGGGATCGACCGCGTTGGTCTCTGTCTCATCCGGGAAATACATCCGGGTTTGCAGCCCGATGTTGATCCCACGAGCCACAATCCAAAGCGCAAGCGCCGGCGCATCCGTGCCGCCATCGGCGCGGGCCACGGAACCCGGTTTGATCGTTTTAAAGCTCCACTCGCCGGTGTCGAAATCACAGATCACCCGACCCCAGCCGCGAAAGCCTGGCTCGACGTCATCGGTATGCGCAAAAGCCCCGTGGGTATTGGGTTGCCAGACTTCCAAAAGTACGTCGCGGACGGGATCGCCATTGCCGTCCCAAACGATACCTGTCACCTCAACGGGTGTGCCTTTGGCATTGGGTCCCGCGATGTCTTGGCCGGGTTCGACCTCATAGATCTCAAATCCAGCAGCGCGCGGCGACAGGCCGATGTGTACGTAGGGACCGGCTGTTTGAGACGCCGTTTCGGGCAGAGGACGTTGGGGATTGGCCATGGCTACCGCCCTTCTGGCTGGTTGTTGCAGTACGTCGCATCCCGCCCGCGCAGGATGATGTCAAAGCGATAGGCCACCGTGTCGTGGGGCACGGTCTCCTCCATGTCGAGCTTGGCCGTCAGGCCGTCAATGGCCTGTGGCAGCGGGATGGTTTGTACAATCGCACAGCGCGAAATGAAGGGATCGCCCTCAAAATAGCATTGCGTTATCAGCCGCTGGGAGAAGCTATAGCCAAAAACCGAGAAATGGATGTGGGCGGGCCGCCAGGTGTTAGGACCATTGGGCCAGGGATAGGCGCCCGGTTGCACGGTCCGAAACCGGTATCGGCCCGCCTCATCGGTCAATGTGCGGCCACAGCCGCCAAAGTTGGGATCGATTGGCGCGAGGTAGCTGTCGACCTTGTGACGATAACGTCCGCCTGCATTGGCCTGCCAAATCTCGACCAAAGCGTTGGGGACGGGGCGCGCATTCTCATCCAAAACCCGCCCATGGATGAAGATACGCGGGCCAATGGGGCTCTCGCCGGGGGCGGCGAAATTGCTGAGCAAATCCCAATCGCCCGCCGCCAGATCCTCGTGATTGAAAAGCGGTCCGGTCGCGCCTTCGGAGGCATTGTCTATGCGAATGAGCTTGTGCTTGGGGCTGCGTGCGATCGTCGATTTGTACTTGGGCGTGTAGGCGCTGGGGTGACGATCGTGGTCACGTGGGTAGGTCCCGGACAGAGTGCCGTTGGAGGCGTCGGATGGACTCATGTCGCGGACTCTTCCATTTCGACGTAGGTTTTTTTGGCCAGTTGGATGGCGTGGTTGGCTTTGGGTACGCCTGCGTACACAGCCACGTGCAGCAGCGCTTGCATCACGTCCTCTTTGCTTGCACCGGTTTGGGCCGTGGCGCGGATATGCATGGGGATTTCGGCGAAATTGCCCGTCGCGGCCAGTATCGCCAGCGTCAACATCGAGCGTTCGCGGTGCGAGATCGTGCCATCCGACCATACCCGGCCCCAGGCCCCTTCGGTGATCAGGGTTTGAAATGGCTGGTCAAACTCTGTCTTGGCGGCCTCAGCGCGATCCACGTGAGCTTCGCCTAAAACGGCGCGCCGCGTAGCCATGCCTTGATCAAAAAGTGATGACATGAAAGCTCCTCCCCACCCGCGACGCTAGCACGGGTTTTGCGTGATTGAACATGGGCGTTTTTCTCCTGTGCGGGTGCGAGTGACTTGCGTCCCGTGCGGCGTCAAACCACAGTGCTGCTCAAACCCGAGGAGGGGCTCTATGAACATCCTATTCATCATGTATGACCAATTGCGGTTCGACTACCTCAGCTGCGCGGGTCATCCGCATCTTCATACGCCCAACTTTGACCGGGTGGCGGCGATGGGGGTTCGATTTAGCAATGCCTATGTGCAGTCGACCATTTGCGGGGCCAGCCGGATGTCGTTCTACACCGGGCGCTATGTGTCCTCCCATGGGGCGGCATGGAATGGGTTCCCGTTGCGCGTGGGCGAAAAGACTATGGGGGATCACCTGCGCGAGGCGGGCATGGATTGTTGGCTTTTGGGCAAGACGCATATGACAGCCGATGCGGAGGGGATGGCGCGACTGGGTTTGAGCCCTGACACCCAGATTGGTGCGCGCCAGGCGGAATGTGGTTTTGATGCGTGGATCCGGGATGATGGGCTTTGGGCCGAAGGACCGGATGGATTCTATGATGAGCGCCGCTCGCCCTATAACGAATATCTCAAGTCCAAGGGCTACCCGACCGAGAACCCTTGGGCGATCCATGCAAACGCTGGCATTGATGACGATGGGAATATCGCCTCTGGCTGGATGTTTGCCCATGCCGACAAAGCCGCCAACATCCGGGAAGAAGACAGTGAGACGCCCTGGCTCACCCAGCGGACAATCGACTTTATTAATCAGGCTGAGGGGCCATGGTGTGCCCATGTGAGCTTTATCAAACCCCATTGGCCGTACATTGTGCCCGCGCCGTATCACGATATGTTTGGCCCCAATCACGTGCCTGCAGCCACGCGCCACGAGATGGAGCGTGTCGACGCACAGCCGGTCTATGCCGGCTACATGGAAAACAAAGTCGCCGCCGCATTTCAACGCGAAGATGTCCGCAATAAAGTGATCCCGGCTTACATGGGGTTAATCAAACAATGCGACGACCAGTTGGGCGTATTGTTGGACCATCTTGAGGCCAGCGGGCGCGTGGAAGACACGATGATCGTGCTGACCTCGGATCACGGCGACTACCTGGGCGATCATTGGCTGGGCGAAAAGGACCTGTTCCATGATCCGTCCGTGAAAGTTCCGATGATCATCTATGATCCGCGCGCCGAAGCGGACGGCACGCGAGGCACGGTCTGTGACGCGCTAGTGGAAGCTATCGACCTTGCCCCGACCTTTGTCGAAGTGGCGGGCGGTACGCCAAAGTCAAACATCCTCGAAGGCCTTTCGCTTTTGCCTTGGTTGCGCGGAGAGACGCCGGAATGGCGCGATTATGCGATCTCGGAGTTCGACTATTCCCCTACGCCTCTAGGTTTGAAAATGGGGGATCAACACGCGTTTGCGCCCTCTGATTGCCGCCTCTTCATGATCTTTGATGGGCGCTACAAGATGATGCATGCCCAAGGTGGTTTACGTCCGATGCTCTTTGATCTTGAAAGTGATCCCAACGAGCTTCATGACCTGGCCAAAGAGGCCGGGCATGAAGAGGTGTTCGACAGGCTTTATGATCAGCTTGCTGAATGGGGTCGGCGCTGTGCGCAGCGGGTGACCAAAACGGATGACGACATCCGCGCGATGCGGGGCAAATCACTCCGGCGTGGAATTTTGCCGTTTATGATGGATGGCTCAGAAGTGCCCGATGAGCTTACCGAGCGCTATCGTGGGGCGGCGGAGGTGAACTACACCGAGGAGTGACAGGGGGCTTTGCCCCCCCCCCGACGCCATTGGCGTCTCCCCCCAACATATTTTTCGCCAGAAGAAACAGCAGGCGCGAGTTTAACCGCGCAATGTGCCGCCGGTGGCTTTGGTGACTTTCTCCACGATCTTTGTTGCCACAGCGTCGATGTCCTCGTCTCTGAGGGTCTTGTCTGTGGGCTGCAGGCGCACGGTGATCGCGAGGCTCTTCTTGCCATCCCCGAGGTTGCCGCCGATGAACTCGTCAAAGACGCGTACTTCTTCGATCAGCGCTTTATCGGCGCCAGCGGCGGCGTTGACCACATCAAGCGCGGCCACCTGCGCGTCGAGCACAAAGGCAAAGTCCCGCTCGACTGCTTGCAGGTCGTTAAGGGTGAGAGCCGAACGCGTCGTTTTGGTGACCTTGGGCATTGGGATCGCTTCGGGCCAAAGCGTAAAGGCCATCGCGGGGCCTTTTACATCCATTGCCTCGAGCACGCGGGGGTGTAATTCGCCAAAGACGCCGAGGACCTTCTTTGGTCCAAGACAAATTTTGCCGTGACGGCCAGGGTGCCACCACCCTTGTGCTCCGCGTATGATCTGAACCTTCGCGGGCGCACCCATGGCAGCGAGTACGGCTTCGGCATCAGCTTTGACGTCGAATACATCCACAGGGCGGCTGGCCCCGTGGCTGTCCTTTGGGCCGGTTCGACCCACCAAAAGACCTGTGGCCAAGAGATGCTGTTCACCGGGTTCCCCACCGTGGAAGGCGCTTCCAAACTCAAAGAGCGCAAGATCCATCTTACCGCGTGCTTGGTTGCGCTGGGCGGCTTGTAGCAGACCGGGCAGAAGCGCGGGCCGCATGTGGCTCATCTCCGAGCTGATAGGATTGGCCAGTGCGGTTGTCTCTTCGCCGCCGCCAAAAAGCTTGGCCGATGCCTGGTCGATGAAGCTGTAGGTCACACACTCGTTGTACCCAAGCGCCGCCATGGTCCGCCGTGCGGCTGTTTCGCGCTTTTGCAATGGCGACAGCACCGGGCGGGGTACCCCAGAGGACAAACGCGGCAGCGGCTTGGCTTCGAGCTTGGTGAGCGAGGCTACGCGGGCGACCTCTTCAACCAAGTCCGCCTGGCCCATCACATCGGGGCGCCAGGGCGGCACGTGGGCCATATTGCCTTCCATCACAAAGCCAAGGCTTTCGAGGATACGCTTTTGCTCAGTTTCAGAGATTTCCATCCCCACCAATGATTGCAGGCGGTCCGCATCCAACTCATAGGCGCGGGACACGTCCGGCATCTCGCCCGCGATCACCACGTCAGAGGCCTCACCGCCGCAGAGATCTAGGATCATCTGGGTCGCCGCTTCAATACCATGAGGCGTCCACGTGGGATCAATGCCGCGTTCAAAGCGGTAGCGCGCATCAGAATTGATCTTGAGCGCGCGACCCGTCAGCGCGGTGCGCACATTGTCGAAATAGGCCCCTTCGAGGAAGACATTGGTGGTCTCGTCCGTGCAACCTGAGGCCAAGCCCCCCATTACGCCGCCGATGCTTTCCACCGCTTTGTCGTCGGAGATGATCGTCATGCCGGGTGCGAACGTGTATTCTTTTTCATCCAGCGCGATGAGCGTCTCACCGCCTTGGGCTTGGTGAACACGGAGCGCACCGTGGACCTTGTCGGCGTCAAAGACGTGCAAGGGGCGCGCGCGGTCAAAAGTGAAATAGTTGGTGATATCCACAAGAGCCGAGATTGGGCGCAAGCCAATGGCGCGCAGCTTGTCTTGGAGCCAGGCCGACGACGGGCCGTTTTTGACGCCACGGATCACACGGCCATAGAACACAGGGCAGGCGTCACGGGTGTCTTCGTCGATGCTGACGGCGATGGGGCAGGGGAAGCGGCCCGGTACGGCAGGGGTGTCGGGGGTGATGACCTTGCCCAAGCCCCGGGCCGCGAGGTCGCGGGCAATGCCATGGACCCCCAACGCATCGGGGCGGTTGGGCGTGATGGCGATTTCAATGACAGTGTCGACCTTGGCGGGGTCATGGGCGGCGAGCCAATCGACAAAGCGTTCCCCGACCTCGCCCGAGGGCAGTTCGATGATGCCGTCATGCTCGTCGCTGAGTTCCATCTCACGCTCGGAACACATCATGCCAAAGCTCTCGATGCCGCGGATTTTGCCCACGCCGATGGTCGTGTCGATGCCGGGGACATAGACGCCGGGTTTTGCGATCACAACGGTGATGCCCGCCCGCGCGTTTGGTGCGCCACAGATGATCTGGGTTTTGCCTGCGTCAGTCTCAACTTGGCAGACACGCAGCTTGTCAGCGTCGGGGTGCTTTTCGGCCTCAAGCACCTTGCCGATGGTAAAGTCCTTCAACCGCTCTGCTGGATTGGAGACCTCTTCCACCTCAAGCCCAAGGTCGGTGAGTGCGTCGAGGATATCCTCAAGTGTGGCGTTGGTCTCAAGATGCTCTCTGAGCCAGTTTAGCGTGAATTTCATCTCTGGGGTGCTCCCACGGCGGTCAGACGTGCCCTCACTTAGTTCAGGCGATCTAAAGGTGGAAGACCCTATCGTTTATCTGCGACCATGCCATGGGTGGGATGCCCAACGTCTCATGCTGAAAGTTTGGATCGTCATTTAGAGTGCTCTTGCGTCCAACAAAGGTTATCCGAGAAATTGTCCACTTAGGGCTTGATAGTACCCCGCATTCCCCAAGTAACTTGGTGATTTTTCTGTCCTGAACTTGATATTGTGCATATAAATCATGGCGTTGATGGCTGCGAGGGGCGTGTTTCATGGATCACCCAGAGGGTGCAGGCTCGCAGCGGGCAGATCGGGTGGATTTCGACCGCCGTGTGCGGGTGGAGTTCCGGGGTGCGCAGATCAGTTCGGACGGTGGGCTCCTGGTGATGCGCGAGCTTGATGACGCGCTCGGGCTGTCCGATCTCGCGGCAGCAGCATTGCGCGACATCCGTCCGGGCAAGAACACGATCCATCGGCTTGACGGGTTGTTCCGGCAATCTGTGTTCGGGCGGCTGGCTGGATACGAAGACGTCAATGACGCCGACCGCCTGGCTCTCGACCCGGTCATGCGCCAGGTCGTTGGCGGCAGGGCGGTCGAGGCGCAGGCGGCCTCTGCCTCGCAGATGGGGCGGTTCGAGACCGAGACACTGG
>JAKVBH010000039.1 GCA_022447495.1 Marinovum sp.
GCCTGCGCATGGTCTGTTGAGGTGTCGTTAAGACCTAGCCGGGCCGCGCTTAAGCGATCAGCCCCGGCTCGAACTGCTCCAGGCAACGTCATCGATGCCTTGAGTGACCTGTTCATTCTGCGTGGCATCCCGTCATTCATTCGCTCAGATAACGGTCCCGAGTTCGTTGCTCAGGCCGTGCAGGATTGGATCAAAGCTGTCGGAGCGAAAACGGCATACATCGAACCAGGATCACCTTGGGAGAACGGGTACTCCGAAAGCTTCAATGCCCGATTCAGGGATGAGTTCTTGAATGGTGAAATCTTCTACAGACTGCGTGAGGCGCAAATCCTGATCGAAGAATGGAGGAAACACTACAACACGAGACGCCCACATAGTGCTCTGGGATACCACCCACCAGCCCCGGAAACCATCGTCCAGATGGACCCAAGGCCAGTCATGCACTAACAATCAAATTGGACCACTCAGGTGGGGCTGATCACTTGGCATATACGGAAAAACCTGGTTTTTGCCCTGTGCTAAAGACATCCAACCAAGTGCCCCTGATTGAGCCTCGGCGCCGGCATCGTAGCTCGCCTTCATCAACAACACCCATGAGGCCGCGTAGAGCGCGCAACACACCTAAAGGGCAATGCCGTCTGCGCGCCACCAGATGACCTCACTTGGCGTCCATAACGCGAAGAGCGTGAGGAGTTGGAGTGACGCGATAAACGCATATGTCGTGGTACTCAGTGTCTGGGCATAGTCTTTCGGTGCAAAACAATTGAGCCAGTGCGCGCCCCTATCCCCAAGCAGGATCGAATGTGTCAGCGGGAATTGCAGGATGAGAGACGCGTTTGCCACATAGCTCCATGGCTGAGGCACGCGACCAAAGCTCTTGCTCATCCCAAAGAACATGGCCGCCACCATCGCTCCCACAGTAAGCGCAAATACAACATGACACACCACACCGTAGGCAAGCGCAAGAGCGATACGCGACCGTCCTGGTGGCATGTCCAAGAGGCCAAATACCAAAGCAATCAGCCGACGCATGGGCGATATAGGTTAGTCCATCACCGGCGCATACGTAGTGCATGCGCCCACTATTCGAGGCCTTTGGACAAAGGGTCGCAACCAGACCGGCGGGGCCTCTCGCTTCCCTTAACTAAACGGTATCTGCGCGGATACCAGCAAGCGTTTCGCTGTCCACGCAAAGACGCACGCCGAGAGTTCCACTGCCGCGCAAAACCGGCGCTTTGCACAACGCAACTTCAACCGCCTCAATGGCAGGGTGCTTTGCGCAAGCAGCCACAATACGCGTTATCAACCATTCCTGGGTGTCATAGTGGCCATCTTCGGCAATCGCATCAATTTCAGCGATGAGCGGATCGTAGTCAAAAACATGATCCATCCCGTCACGCGAGATCAAAACCAGCGCAGGCTCTATGGTTAGGGTCAGATCAAGCAAATGCACATCGGGTACGACGTCTCCTGGGCCATAGGTACCCAGAGACGGTTTGAGTTCGAGTTGACGGAGTTCAACGGTGGTTTTCATGTGATACCAGCGAGTTGTTTGGCTTAGAGTTCATGGTCGTGACCGAAGTCATTGTCCCGCGCAAGGCGGGCCAATTCTTCGGTCATACGTTTGGTGTATCGGCGCTGCCTCCGACGTGCTTTCGCCGCAGTCGCCCGCCACTCTTGGCGCTTGTCTTGCACCACTTCACCAAGGTCATCGACATGTTCAACGTTCTTTGCATCGTCAAGATTTGTCCTTTTGGGCATTCAAGTCTCTCTTGCAAAGTCACCAACTAGACCACGCCATTTTGCGCGCCACATCAGGGATTGTTTATTAAGTTGCATAACGTCCGCACGCCCATCACGGATCGCCTGGCAAAGCGCAACAGCCTGTGCCGCTTGCTCGTAGGTGAGATGTTTATAAGCGGGCCTCTCCAAGTGATTGTACCAAACGCCACCGCACACAGTGTCTAGCACGACCCTTTGAAAGCAGTGATCTGCCTGGATGGGCCATTTTGGCCATTCTGAGCGTGCTATTTGAGGAAGTACGTTACGGGTTAGATGCAAATACTGCTCCACTAACTCGTCCACACTGGACGAAATGGCATTCGATTTCGATGTCACGTCATACCTGCTCGCTGGCCCTTGGGGGAAGGTAGGCGGAGGCTCAAAAACCTCAATGTGCTCCCTAAACGAATGAATGCAGGCCTATACTTTTGAGCGCCTACTCAGAAGCGCGTGCAGCCCTCAACTTGCTTTCACAAGCCAAGGAAGTGCGAGACATGACAAGCCTAAAACCGGTACAAGTCGGCATACTAGCGTTGGCGCTTTGCACGGCCAAAGCAGCAATCGCGGAGCAAACTCAGACCCCGAAAGCGCGGTTCGCGCAAGCGATGAAATTGCTTGAGAGCGATGCCTCGGCGGCAACTTCCATCCTAGAGACCCTTTGCGACGAGGCATACGCGCGGGGATGCGACCGTTTGGCGTTCTTGACGTTCAAAGGTCGCGGTGTCGCACAAGACAGCGCCAAAGCGATAGCGCTGTATGAGCGCGCGATCAAACTTGGCAGAGCGTCGTCTTTGGTGTCGTTGGGCAAGACCCATCTCTCGCTCAAGCAATTCGAGGCGGCGTACAGGACGCTTCAATCTGCCATGGACCAGGGCATTGCAAAAGCTGAACCAGTTATGGCCTGGGCAAATGCGACCGGTCGCTTGGGAGGCTTGTCACAAAGACAAACCGGCCTTACCGACCTGCTAAAGCTGGCACGAGAGGATCAACGCACAGCGCAGCTTTACACCATGGATGCTGTTGCTCGAATAAAGGATCGGCGTCCAAACATAGACGACATCCTGGACCGCTTGCACCAGCGGCACATTGAGGGTGACGCCAAAGCTGCGGAGGCCTTGCTGAGATACTATCGTATCGTAGACCATGACAAAGGCACGATCAGGATGCGCGCTACGCTTTTGGACACAGCCGGCCTCCGGGACAAAATCCGTATTGAAGAAGGTCTTTACCTCGCGCGCGACCAAAGACCAGCGCAGTTTTGGTCCGCTTCGGAGGACTTGGTACGCAGTGCGCCGCCGGATGTTTTTGCCCGCGCGCTTGTAGTGTCCGCAAAGATCAACATAAATGCTTATGTGCGCATTGTCCAAAAAGAGCTGCGCGCCCTGGGGTATCCCGTTGGCCGACCTAGCCCTTACATGAACCGACCACTGGTTCGATCAATCAATGCATTTTGCGCAGATACAGGTCTTGGGTCGGCGTGTCGGCAGGGCCCATTGAAATCGGCGACCATCAAAGCGGTTGCGGCAGAGCTCTCGAACGCACGCGCAAGAAGTTAGCAACAATAGCCCATCACCCTGTGAAAGCCGTTGCATTTTCCGGTTTCTTGGAGTGCTACCGTCCAGCGCCGGGCCACGTATCGCTTAGACGATAGCCAGAGGGCCAAGGGTCCGTGGGATCCAACATCCACTGATGTGTCCCGGTAATCCAAGCTTGTCCAGAAATCTCGGGCAAGATCGCAGGGCGTCCTCCGACCATGACCTTCTCCAATATCTTTCCTTCGAACTCGGAGCCAATCAAAGAGACAGAGGTGAAATTCTGCCCAACACCCAGTTCATCGCGAGCATGTAGCACAGCCATCCGCGCGCATGTGCCCGTGCCACATGGTGAACGGTCCAGCTTTGCTGGTTTGATCGAAACCGTATTTTGGCCCACCAGCCCCGGCCGAACCAACCAGGTGAATTCGCAAAACGAGATATGCCGCCAATCGGGAAGTATGGGATGCTCGAAACCAAGCTGTTCATTTGCTGCATCGGTGATTTGGGCGCCCAATTGCGCCAAACGCTTTGCATTACCCACGTCCGGCGCAATGCCCAAAGCATCGGCATCCACGAGAACGAAACTGTCGCCACCAAAAGCGGTATCGACAGTGATTTCCCCTAAGTCGGGTACATGCAACTTCGCCTCCAAGCGATCCACAAAGGAAGGTAGGTTGGTAACGGACACCCGTGAGACCTTCCCGTTGGCGCACTCAGCGCGTACGTCGACAAGACCCCCGGGTGCCTCCAAAATGAGGTCAGTGTGCGGTTCGATCATTGGCAAAATGCCAGTCTCAAGCAGAACCGTCGTTACGCACATCGAATTGGACCCGGACATTGGCGGGGTATCTTCTGGCTCCATGATGATGAACGCCGCGTCTGCTTGGGGGGCCTTGGGCGGAACCAAGAGGTTCACGTGACGAAACACGCCGCCGCGCGGCTCATTAAGCATGAATTGCCGAAGCGTTTCATCTCGTGCGATCCATGTGCGTTGATCCCACACCGTGCCACCGGGTGGCGGCGCGACGCCTCCTACGATGACGTCCCCGACTTCGCCCGCGGCGTGGGCACTGACTACATGAACGACTTTTGTGCTTCGCATGGAGCTACAATAGAGCAATGCCTACAAGCGGGATAGGCCCACCCGCAAAGGTAGATGTCCGTATGACGTGACCTCAAACGCAAGGATTTTCTTGCCAAATATACGTGATCCAGGCCGTGGCATTGATTTCGTCTTCGCCCAAGGCGTCTAAAGTCTCTGCCGTCAACGTCGCCAAATTTTTGCCAAGCGCCAAGAGGTGATCACTGAGGTCTGGCGCTATCCAATGATCCGCGTTCGCAGACTTGGTGATATTGAATACTGTCATCTTACGTCCATACGCTTTCAAGTTCGAGAAGACCCTAGCACCCATTCCTCTCGTTGCAGTGGTCCTCGCAACCCACATCAAATCCGCTCCATTTTCAGCGTTTCCCCCTTGAATGCAGAAGAACTCGACACGGACTTTCAGTTTATAGCCGCGGGCGCGCAGCGCATTTTGTATTCAAAAATTCCAATTTTCATTTATATCCTAGGACATACCATCTCGACACAGGGCATTTTGGATACATAAAATCACAAATCAGATCGCCAGAGACTCGGACGCCAGATGAAAAACTCGAACGATATCTCGGTGCTCGCCACAACGGCGCAAGAGGTCTCCACTTCTGACAAACGCTTGGTGACAGTACTGCGCCAAATGATCATGGATGGTGAGCTTGAAGCTGGTGCAATTGTCTCTGAAGTTCGCGTGTCAGAAATGTTCGGCGTTTCACGTACGCCCGCTCGGCTCGCATTGCGCACGCTCGAAGTCGAAGGCTTAATCAAAAAACGCGATGGCCGGGGGTTTACCGTACAATCGTTTTCGTTTGACGACCTGACCAAAGCTTATGAGGTGCGAGGGGTGCTGGAAGGTCTCGCGGCCGGCACTTTGGCAAGAGACGGCATGCGCGATGACATCGTCCACCAATTGACCCAAACGCTAGATGAGATGGACGCGCTTCTAGGTTCGGATATGCCCGTTGAAAAGTGCGTGATCAAATATCAAGACGCCAATATCGACTTCCATGAAACGATTATGGGCGAATGCGACAACGAGTTCATACGCTTTGCCTTTGGCCGACTAGAACACTTCCCACTTCTGGGACTTGGCACCGTCGTCTTTAATAAAGACAAAGCCAGTGAAGAGCTCATGCGGCTGCGCTTTAGCAACATGCAGCATCGAGTCATTCTCGATGCAATCACAAGACGCGACACCTTTCGGGCCGAAACGCTGATGCGCGAACATGCCAACCAAATCCCTGTCTACTCTGCTCTCCTCGTGGAGGGCAGCTCGAACATGAAAAGGGGCTGATTTATGCGCACACAGGTAGTCATTGTCGGTGGCGGTCCGTCGGGGCTTCTTTTGGGACAACACCTCACCAAAGCGGGCATAGACAATGTAATCCTGGAGCGACAAAACAAGGAATACGTGCTTGGCCGTATCCGCGCGGGTGTTTTGGAAATCGGAACGGTCAACCAACTGCGCGATCTCGGCCTCGGTGCCCGTATGGCGGCGGAGGGCTACGTGCATAACGGCACGGTGATCTCTTACAACGACGAGCAAATCCGTGTGGACTTTGCGAAACACACCGAATCCACGGTTATGGTCTATGGTCAAACCGAGGTGACCAAAGACCTTTATGATGCGCGCGACGCCGATGGAACCCAGACCATCTATGAAGTGGATGACGTTGAGATTTGTGACGCCAAAACAAACGCGCCCTTTGTCATTTTTTCGCAAGGAGGGCGGAGCTATCGCATCGCATGTGACTTCATCGCCGGATGTGACGGGTTCCACGGGGTCAGCCGTCAGGCCATCCCAATTAAAGCGCGCACCGAATTTGAAAAGGTCTACCCTTTTGGCTGGCTGGGCATTCTATCTGAGACACCTCCGGTGCATCACGAGTTGATTTATGCCAATTCCGACGCGGGCTTTGCGCTTTGCTCGATGCGCAATGCTGGGCTCAGCCGATACTACGTGCAATGCGACGCATCCGACGATCCAGCGCGGTGGTCAGATCAAGCGTTTTGGGATGAGTTGCGCCGCCGCATCCCAGAGGAATTTGCCGATATCATCGAGACGGGCCCGTTCATCGAAAAATCGATTGCACCACTGCGGTCATTTGTGTGTGAACCAATGCAATGGGGTCGGCTCTTTTTGTGCGGAGACGCTGCACACATCGTGCCGCCCACTGGGGCGAAGGGGCTCAATACCGCGGCAAGCGATGTCTATTACCTCGCCGGCGCATTGATCCAACACTACGTGCACGCCGATCCACAAGCTGTCGCAGAATATTCAGAACGCGCCTTGGCCCGTGTTTGGAAGGCGGAACGTTTTAGTTGGTGGATGACCAAACTGCTGCACCACTTCCCCAATCAAACTGACTTCGATAGTAGGATGCAACAGGCGGAGATCGCCTTTTTAAGGACCAACGACGCAGCCCAAGCTGTGTTGGCGCAGAACTACGTGGGCTTGCCCTATTAGAAAGAGACAATCGGCACCTAAAAATCACTGCGAAAGATGCGTGACGTGGCACTGCGCCCGAGGCTTCAATGCAGAGAAACGGGGAGCGAAAGAGGGCCTCGAAACGCCCAACCGCCAAAGGCCACGTCGCCGTCTATGCGGATATTTGGAAACCGTTCAAAAAGCTTCGGCAAAGCAATGTCAGAAATGAGTGTTTTGGACGCCGCGGCCCCCGCGCAGAAATGCGGCCCAGCGCCAAAAGCAATGGACTTTCCAGTTTCGCGCGACAGGATAAACGCATCAGGCTGGTCAAAAACACGCGGATCTCTATTGCCGATCCCGAACATCAAAAACACGCGTTGTCCGACATTGAAATTGTAGTCCAAAACATGCTCCTCGCGCGCGATTTGGCGCGGCGACATGCCGATGGGCGACATCCACCGTGTGTACTCATTGAACGCGTCCGTATATGAGGCGTGCCCCGCCACGATCTCGGCCCGTTGGTCCTCGTGTGACAACAGCGCCCACACTGTTCCAGCAATGACATCGCGCGGTTCATTTTGCCCGCCCGATATCGCCAGTTTCACATTGGCTCGGGTCGCCTCCATGTTCAGGCCTGCTTGCATTTGAACGGAGAGCAAAGAGCTGTCCGGCGCCACCTCAAGCTTTGGCACCATTCGGTCAATATGATCGTCGATGTAAGACGTCGCTGCATGGCACCTCGCTTCGATATCTTTGTCGCCCGTGTAATTGGCGCAGCCATCCAACATATGCTGGCTCACCCGGTCCATCTCGTGGGTTGGCATTTCGGTCAAACCAGTAATGACCTTAAGCGCCTCGCCACACACCGGCATGGCGTATGCAGTGACAAGATTGCAGCGAGACTGGGACATGAGACCATCAAGGATACGGTCCGCCGCCTCTTCGAACTTTTGCGCCCAAACACGGCGAACAGTTCGCGGACTGAGCGCAGGAAAGGCGATCCGTCGCTCCGCGCGGTGCGCCTCACCATCCTTGCGCATCATATTCTCGCCCATCAGCATCGTCATCAAACCGCCGGGCTGGCATGATGAGAACACTTCGACACGCTTTTCTTGCTCAAATATATCATCACGACGAGTCACAAGAACTGCATTTAATTCGGGCACTTCAACCGCGGGCGCCATCGCCTGGATGCGTTTCAAATCCGGATAAGGGTCATGCCAAAATGCCTTTAAATCAATGGAATACGTCGGTACCACGCTTTGCTTTCCGTTCTGCTGCTGGCACCACTCTACGGGCTTTTGGCTGGGTTTCAAAACTATGGGGCACACCTCCTAAACGGCTGCTTCGGAGGATTGGGTCAACAACCGCACCCAGACATCTGTTGGAGCACTGCGCATTCGCGGGCATAGTGACCTTCAAATCGACCAATCGGGCGCTGCACAGATGAGTAACAACACTGACGACTTTATGGCTATGAAAGGCGCAGGCTACTACTCGCGCGCGACGATCGGGGCCAAGCATGTCATGGACAATGCCACAGGGTTGATCTTGAACGCGCTCGATCGGCTGCCCCCAAAAGACGATGGATCAGTGTTTCTTATGACCGACATGGGATGTGCCGACGGCGGAACATCGATTGATATGGTTAAACGTATCTTGCGCGAGATTCGCGAACGCTGTCCGACCCGGCCAATCCAAATGACCTACACCGATCTGCCAAAAACCGATTTCTCGCAGCTATTCCAAATCGTTCACGGGCTTACGCCAACTGAAACCTACATGGATGACATCGCAGATCTTTACGTGTCTGCTTCGGCCACCTCATTTCACAAAAGGATCGTGCCACCCGGCACCCTAGACCTTGGGCATTCCGCAACCGCATCCCACTACATCACCGAAGTCCCGGCAAAGATTGAAAACCATGTCCATATGGTCCGCGCTTCAGGTGCCGTAAGACAGGCTTATGAAGACAAAGGTGCCGCAGACTGGGTGAATTTCCTGCTGATGCGCGCGTCTGAACTGCGCAAAGGCGGCGTACTGGCCTTGTTCAACTTTGGCATCGATGAAGACGGGCGTTGGCTTGGCCACACTGGCGGCGTGACCATGTTCGATGAATTTAATCGGCACTGGCACGCGATGTCCATCGAGGGAAAAATCTCGCCCGCAGAGTACCGCGCTACAAACTTCCCACAGGTCTATCGCACCGTTGAACAATTCACCGCGCCTTTCACTGAGGAAACAAGCGCTGTACGCCGCGCCGGCCTCACCTTAGAGCATGTCGAGACGCGGGTGGTCAGGTGCCCTTTTGCAGCGGCCTGGAAAAACGGAGAATACAGTTCAGCCGCTGAGTTCGCCCAATCCTACATCCCGACATTGCGGTCCTGGTCTGAGCCGGTGTTCGCAAACGCATTGTCAAAGTCGCGCTCAGCCGATGAACGTGCCGAGCTCGTCGATGAATTCTACGGCCGCTACGAAAAAGCGGTCGCAACATCTCCAGAAGGTCACGCCATGGACTACGTTCATTGCTATTTGATCTGTCGAAAGGAGTAGCCTGACCAAGTGTCATAGAGACTTTGAAAACTCTCTTGAAATGACCAAATCCATGCCGCCTACAAATTCAGCGATGGCACCAAATGAACCCCTATCGTGGTCCTTTTGCACCCGGTTTCCTGGGCCTCCTCGGAGAACTCGGATGCAAGATTGTTGACTTTTAAAGGTTTCAAGCGGACGATCCTACTCTGATTTTAGACATCGGGGTATGCTGGCATGAACAGACTTGCGACGACGTTTACGGGACTTGAGTTTGAGAATCCTTTTGTTCTGGCCTCCGCGCCACCAACGGAAAGCAAACGTAAAATCTTGAAAGCCTTCGAGGCTGGATGGGGCGGTGTTGTCACCAAAACCATAGGCCTACACCCGGTTGAAAACGTCGCCGGGCCCAAGACAATCTTTCAAAGAACGAGCGAAGAAAAGCCATATGTTTCGCGCAACAAGCGCCCCGATACCGTGTCCCACTCCTCGTGGAACTGGGAACTGATCTCCGACCAACCGCTTGAACTGTGGTTACCCGATCTCGAAGACATCAAAACGACCTATCCCACGCGCCGGGTCATCGCATCCATTATGGCAGGTGCAGGCAACGACGAAGAGATGGAAAACTGGAAGAAGCTGGCACGCGCCGTTGTGGGTGTTGGATGCGATGCGATCGAATTGAACATGTCCTGTCCGCACATGGACCGCAAAGACATGGGTGCCAATATCGCAAACGACGAGACGATTATCCGCGAGATCATGGCGGCCGTGAAAGTTGCGGTGGACGTGCCCATTTGGGTCAAGCTGACGCCTGCCACTTCCACCTTGGTCGATGCCGCTGGCGCCGCCTATGAGGCTGGTGCAGCGTCCATTTCGCTATGCAACACCTTCCCGTCACTGCCCCTAATGGACCCCGAGACGCTGAAGTTCGAGGTGGAAGTCGACGGCCTTGTCACCTCCGGCGGATTGGGCGGGCTTGCCATTCTGCACCAGGCTTTGCAGCGTGTCTGCGACATCTCCCAAGCGTATCCAGACCAAGCGATTTCCGGAATTGGAGGCATACGGGGCTGGCGCGAGGCCTTCAATTTCATCGCCATGGGCGCAGGCAACCTACAGGTCTGCACCGCCGCGATGGAGGAAAAAGGATCGGGTGGGGTCGGCGTCAAGCTCATCCAGGAACTCAAGGACGACATGCTCGATTACATGGACCGCAAAGGCTACGCCTCACTTGAGGAATTCCGCGCCTGCGCACGCCATCGGATCGTCCAACATGCGCAGGTGCGTCGCAAGAGCGGCTCCTACAACGGTGGCTACCTCGCAGCGGAATAACAAACAACCAACATGCAAAAGAGGTTGACCACGTTAATCTCTTCGCGCCACCCTTTGGGGGAGCATAAAGGCCGCGCGCACGGCAGGAAGGACATCAATGGACGGTGGACAGAATTTCCGCATAGACCCAGACCGGCTCTGGGACAGTTTGATGGACATGGCCAAAATCGGCCCCGGGATCGCAGGCGGCAACAATCGTCAAACGCTGACAGATGAAGACGCCGAAGGCCGCGCAATCTTCCAAACATGGTGTGAAGCCGCGGGCATGACCATGGGGCTTGATACCATGGGCAATATGTTCGCCACGCGTGAGGGAACCGACCCCGACGCCCTGCCCGTCTACATGGGCTCGCACCTCGACACCCAACCCACC
Organism: Marinovum sp.; assembly: GCA_022447495.1. Taxonomy (GTDB): domain Bacteria; phylum Pseudomonadota; class Alphaproteobacteria; order Rhodobacterales; family Rhodobacteraceae; genus JAKVBH01. The sequence goes on from JAKVBH010000039.1 coordinate 11,079, forward strand.
GGCGGCAAGTATGACGGCGTCCTGGGCGTGCTGGGCGGCTTGGAAGTGATCCGCACCCTCAACGACCTCGACATCAAAACCAAACACCCCATCGTGATCGCCAATTGGACCAATGAGGAAGGCACGCGGTTTGCGCCTGCCATGCTCTCTTCCGGCGTCTTCGCGGGCAAACACACGGAAGATTGGGCCTATGACCGTGTAGATGCCGAGGGCAAAAAGTTCGGCGACGAGCTCAGACGCATCGGCTGGGTAGGCGACGAAGAGGTCGGCGCGCGCAAGATGCACGCCATGTTTGAGCTGCACATCGAACAAGGCCCGATCCTTGAAGCCGAAGGCAAAGACGTGGGCGTTGTGACCCATGGCCAGGGCCTGCGCTGGATCGAATGCACGGTGACCGGCAAAGAAAGCCACACCGGCTCCACCCCCATGGCGATGCGCAAAAACGCGGGCCGTGGTTTGGCGCTCGTGACCGAGTTGGTCCATGAGATCGCGATGAAGAACCAACCAAACGCCGTGGGCGCCATCGGCCATATCGACGTCTACCCCAACTCGCGCAACATCATCCCTGGAAAGGTCGTCTTCACCGTCGATATGCGCACGCATCTGCTCGACAAGCTCAACGGCATGGTTGACGAGTTCATGGCGAAAGCCCCCAAGCTCTGCGAAGAGATCGGCGTGGAGTTCGACTGTCACATCGTCGGCCAGTTCGACCCGCCCGCCTTTGACGAGGCTTGCGTGAAAGCCGTCCGCGACGCGGCCGTTGAGCTGGGCTACACCCACATGGATATCGTCTCGGGCGCGGGCCACGACGCCTGCTGGATCAACGATGTTGCGCCCACGGCCATGATCATGTGCCCCTGCGTAGACGGGCTGAGCCACAATGAGGCGGAAGAGATCAGCAAGGAATGGGCGCAGGCGGGCACGGATGTGTTGCTGCACGCGGTGCTGAACACGGCGGAGATTGTGGGGTGAGCTTAGCAGTCGCTTTAACCAGCGTCCAAGCACCTGATCCGATCCCGATTGCGGAATGGCAAGACCGCCAAGACTATTGCAACACAGTCTATGGCGCGCTTGAAGAAATTGCGCCAAGCCAAGGTTTCAGCGTGGCTGAGCAATCGATTTCGCATCATGTGGGCGATATCTTTGCGTTTGGTGAAATCGGTTTTGCCAAGGAAAGCAAATCTAGCTGGGTTACTTGGCACTACCTGCCCAATGCCGTTGTGGCACTTGTTTCCGAGGTACTGCCCATGGCTTCGATCAGAATGCTCGAAGTTTCCGAATACACTGGAAAAGGGGGCAGCGACGATGGCCTGTCCCCAGAACAATGCGCCGCGAGGCTTCTGAGCTTCATGAAGCAACTTGCGGATGACGCTCCAAGCAACAACGACTTTACGAAGCTTGTTCGAACTTGGTCCAACCCTGCCCTACGCCGCCCGATTGAAGCACTCAGTTTGATAGCAGACGGCAAAGTCGACGAGGCCGAAGCACTTTGCCGAAGCATTCTTATCGGCGACACAACATACTCCAGCATTTTCCGTGTATTACCGACAACGGGCGGCATAATCGAAAGAAACTCGAAAATTGGTGTTTATTGGAGCGGGGGGCCTGCGCAACCGCCTGAGGACGCAGTGACATTTATTCACGTGATCTATGACTGGATCCACAAAACGCATCATACGAATTCCCGGGGAGCTCTCGCATGACCACAATCATCAAAAACGGCACCATCGTCACACACGACCTGACCTACAAAGCGGATGTAGCCATTGAGAACGGCATGATCACCGAAATCGGGCCGGACCTCAAAGGGGACAAGGAACTCGACGCCACGGGCTGTTACGTCATGCCCGGCGGGATCGACCCCCATGTGCATCTCGAGATGCCGTTCATGGGCACCTATTCCTCCGATGATTTCGAGAGTGGCACCCGCGCAGCGCTGGCGGGCGGCACGACCATGGTCGTCGACTTCTGCCTCCCCAATCAAGGCGAGAGCCTCCTCGACGCCATCAAACGCTGGGACAACAAATCCACCCGCGCCAATTGCGACTACTCCTTCCACATGGCGATCACCTGGTGGGGCGAGCAGGTATGGGGCGACATGAAGACCGTGATCGAAGAGCGCGGGATCAACACGTTCAAGCACTTCCTCGCCTACAAAGGCGCGCTCATGGTTAATGATGATGAGCTCTTCTCGTCCTTCAATCGCCTGTCTGAATTGGGCGGGATTGCCATGGTCCATGCCGAGAACGGCGATGTGGTGGCCGAGCTTTCCGCCAAGCTTCTGGCCGAAGGTAATTCCGGGCCCGAGACCCATGCCTACTCACGTCCCTCCCAGGTCGAGGGCGAAGCCACCAACCGCGCCATCATGATCGCCGACATGGCGGGTGTGCCGCTCTACGTTGTGCACACCTCCTGCGAAGAGGCGCACGAAGCCATCCGCCGCGCGCGTCAGCAGGGCAAACGGGTTTGGGGTGAGCCCCTGATCCAGCACCTCACGCTCGATGAAAGCGAGTACTTCCACGAAGATTGGGACCACGCTGCGCGCCGCGTCATGTCGCCTCCCTTCCGTAACAAGATGCACCAGGACAGCCTTTGGGCGGGTCTTCAGTCTGGCTCGCTTTCGGTCGTGGCCACCGATCACTGCGCCTTCACGACCGAGCAAAAGCGCTACGGCGTGGGCGATTTCACCAAGATCCCCAACGGCACCGGCGGGCTTGAGGATCGGATGCCCATGCTCTGGACCCACGGCGTGGCCACGGGCCGGTTGACGCCAAATGAGTTCGTCGCCGTGACCTCCACCAACATCGCCAAAATCCTCAACTGCTATCCTCGCAAAGGTGCCGTGATGGTGGGCGCAGATGCCGATCTGGTGGTCTGGGACCCCGAGAAATCCAAGACGATCACGGCGGGCAGCCAGCAATCGGCCATCGACTACAACGTGTTTGAGGGCAAAGAGGTCAAAGGCCTCCCCCGCTTTACGCTCACCCGCGGCCACGTCGCGATCCACGATGGCGAAGTGAAAACCCAAGAGGGCCACGGCAATTTCGTCAAACGCCCCGGCAACGGCGCGACCAACCAAGCGCTGAGCACGTGGAAAGAACTCACCCAGCCACGCCCCGTGCAACGGACGGGCATTCCAGCGACTGGGGTGTAACGACGGTCCAATGTTAATTGCCTTCCTCGCGACGCTCTTGGGCGTGATCGTAGTCTTCTTGGCGGTTTTGTATGGAGCCATGTGGGCCAGCTCAAAGTACCTGCACTCTTGGGCTGGTCCGGCAATTGGCGCTATCGCGTTTCTGTACCTTCTTCAAAATATGGTCTCAGGAATTCTCTATTGCGCACAGGACCCGATCATCGTTCCGCCAACACCCGAGGAAACCGCCGCTGGCAGTGAAGGTAAAATGATCGCCAATTGCGACGGTGGAGGCGGAGCGATTGATCGCCTTTACCTCTACATCATAGCGCCCCTCTTGCTGCTTGCGATCGGTTGGCTAGTACTGCGCTTCTCTAAAAAAGCGGTTCCGGTTCAATGAGTTCTGTCATATCCGCCCAAGACCTCAACCTGACCTTCCAAACCAACGACGGTCCAGTCCACGCATTGAGCGATGTGCAGTTGGAAATCGGTAAAGGTGACTTTGTCTCCTTCATCGGCCCATCAGGCTGTGGGAAGACCACCTTTCTGCGCTGTGTTGCGGCGCTGGAGACGCCGACTTCTGGCACCCTCACCGTCAACGGCATGAGCCCCGACGAGGCGCGGCGACAGAGGGCCTATGGCTATGTGTTCCAACACGCGGGCCTCTACCCGTGGCGCACGATTGGGGCCAACATTCGCCTGCCGCTGGAGATCATGGGCTATGCCAAATCTGAGATGGCGGATCGCGTGCAGCGTGTGCTCAAGATGGTGGATCTCGAAGGGTTTGAGAAGAAATACCCCTGGCAACTTTCTGGTGGCATGCAACAGCGCGCCTCGATTGCCCGCGCGCTGGCCTTTGATGCTGACATCTTGCTCATGGACGAGCCTTTTGGCGCGTTGGATGAGATCGTGCGGGATCACCTGAACCAGCAGCTTTTGGAGCTCTGGGCCAAGACTGGCAAGACCATTGCCTTTGTCACCCATTCCATCCCCGAGGCGGTCTATCTCTCGACCAAAATCGTGGTCATGTCGCCGCGTCCGGGGCGGATCACCGACATTATCGAAAGCCCCTTGCCCAAAGAACGCCCACTCGACATCCGGGAGACGCCCGAGTTTCTCTCGATTGCCAATCGCGTTCGCGAGGGGCTCCGCGCGGGGCATTCTTATGATTAAGCCGGCGCGCATCTTGGGCATGGGCGCGTGCGCAGCCACAGCATCGTTGTGTGGGCTGGTCTTCTCCGCCGCGAGATCAGACTTTGTCTTTCGCGGTTGCCCGACCATGCCACGTGCGGAATGGGGCACCACCGCAAATTGCGCGGACGGGTGGTTTGCCCAAGTGGCGTTCGGAATTGGTATGCTGGCATTGATGGCGGCTGTCTACGGCGTTTGGCGCTGGAAGCCATCCGCATGAGAAACCTTCTGCCCATCCTCACGGTCCTTGTGGCGCTTATGCTGATTTGGCAGCTCGCAGTCGCGCCCATGAATATTCGCGGTGCGCTGGACATTGCGGAACGTGGCGGTGCTGAGATTGTGCCTGAGGGATCAGTTGACCGCAGAAGCGTATCTGTTTGGCGGCTCATGGCGCAAAACTCAGACCATGTTAGCATGGGATACGACCTAGATCGGCCAAGACTGCCAACCCCGACGCAAGTTGGCCAAGAGCTTTGGAAAACCACAGGCGCCATGGCCATAAAAGGGCGCGCCTGGTCCAAACGCTCGCTCATTTATCATAGCTGGATCACGCTGCAATCGACGCTCTGGGGCTTCTTTCTTGGCACATCGCTTGGGATCATAGGCGCGGTGGCCATCGTCTATTCGCGCACTGCGCAACTAAGCCTGATGCCGTGGGCCATCATCAGCCAGACCATTCCAATCGTGGCGTTGGCACCTATGATTATCGTTGTGTCGTCACAAGTGGGCGTTGAGGGGCGTGGGTTACCAAAGGCAATCATATCGGCTTATTTGTGCTTTTTCCCGGTGCTCGTGAGCATGGTTAAAGGATTGCGCGCACCCGAAATTTCACAGCTCGACCTTCTCAAGACCTATGATGCGTCTGGCCTACAGAGCTTTCTGAAATTGCGTTTGCCTGCGTCTTTGCCCTTCCTCTTCACCTCACTGAAAGTAGGGATCGCTGCCGCTTTGGTCGGAACCATCGTTGGCGAATTGCCGACAGGCGCGATCAGCGGTCTGGGCGCGCGTATCTTGATCGGCGATCAGTTTGGAACGCCCTTGGCCATTTGGTCGGCGCTTTTTGCCGCCGCGATCCTCGCGGGACTTTTAGTAACGCTGCTCGACCTCGTACAACGCGTGGCGCTTCGACATACAGGAGCACCGACATGATCGCATTGCTTCAAGCGTTGGTGTTTTGGATTGCAGCTTGGGGCTTGAACATCTGGCTGAGCAATTCGAAATGGAGTGCCACTTGGCCGGTTCGCATTGCTGTGCCAGTGATCTTTGGCATCACACTATTGGTGCTTTGGGAAGGCGTCGTACGCGGACTTGGAGTAAGCCCTGTGATACTCCCGCCACCATCGTTGGTGGCTCAAACCTTTGCAGCATCGACCGAGACCCTTTGGATCGACTTTCTTCAAACTGTTGTCAAAGGCGCCTTGCGCGGCTTTATGATCGGCGCTGTGGCGGCCATTATCTGCGCAATTGTCATTGACCGATCAGCGTTCTTGACGCGTGGCCTGCTCCCAATCGGCAACTTTTTTGCTGCACTGCCAATCGTTGGCGTTGCTCCGATTATGGTCAATTGGTTTGGATTTGATTGGCAATCCAAGGCCGCTGTGGTCGTCGTGATGGTGTTCTTCCCGATTTTGGTCAACACCGTCCAAGGCCTTCGTTCTAGCGATGCACTACAACGAGATTTGGTCCGAACTTATGCCGCCACCTATTGGCAAACGCTCATAAAACTGCGCTTACCGGCGGCGATGCCCTTTGTTTTCAACGGCCTCAAAATTGCGGCCACATTGGCGCTGATCGGTGCTATAGTAGCTGAATATTTTGGCTCTCCGACGCGGGGCATGGGCTTTCGCATCTCGACCGGCGTCGGCAGCTTGTCAATTGATTTGGTTTGGGCTGAGATTGCCGTGGCCGCGATGGTCGGCACTGGCGTCTACGGTCTCATGGCCTGGATCGAACGGCGGGTCACATTTTGGCACCCGTACCATCGCGAATAACAACCAACTCGGAGGATATACCATGGACACCAAACTCACTTTTAAGTCCGCAGCATTGTCACTGTTGGCCCTGCCCGCCTTTGCGGCAGACGACGTGACCCTTCAGCTCAAGTGGGTGACCCAGGCGCAATTCGCCGGATACTATGTCGCGTTGGAGAACGGGTATTATTCCGACGCTGATCTGAACGTCACAATCAAACCCGGTGGTCCAGACATCGCACCCACTCAAGTCCTTGCTGGTGGCGGCGCGGATGTCACCGTGGAATGGATGCCAGCGGCTTTGGCGGCGCGCGAAAAAGGCCTGCCTATGGTGAACATCGCGCAGCCGTTTAAGTCATCCGGCATGATGCTCACCTGCCGCAAAGACGCTGGCGTCGCATCGACCGACGATTTCGCAGGCAAAACACTAGGCGTCTGGTTCTTTGGCAATGAGTTCCCCTTCCTGAGCTGGATGAGCCAACTTGGCATTGCCACCGACGGATCCGACTCGGGCGTCGAAGTGCTTAAGCAAGGCTTTAACGTCGATCCGATTTTGAACGGCCAAGCCGCCTGTGTCTCGACCATGACATACAACGAGTATTGGCAAGTGATCGACGCGGGTCTGACACCGGATGACTTGGTGACGTTCAAATACGAAGACGAAGGCGTGGCAACACTTGAAGACGGGCTTTATGTCTTGGAAGACAATCTTTCAGACCCTGCTTTTTCGGACAAGATAACACGCTTTGTTGCGGCCTCCATGCAAGGTTGGAAATGGGCGGAACAGAACCCAGAAGAAGCGGCCATGATCGTTCTGGAATACGACGAGACCGGTGCACAAACCGAAGCGCACCAAGTACGCATGATGGGTGAAATTGCCAAACTCACAGCAGGTTCCAATGGGGCGCTTGACCCAGCAGACTATGAACGCACCGTTGCTTCTCTGCTAGCTGGAGGCTCTGATCCTGTGATCACAAAAGCACCCGAAGGCGCATGGACGCATGCGATCACAGATGCGGCTCTAAACTAAATACGACCAGGTCGGAGCCACCTGTTCCGACCAACCTCATTTTGGAAATTCAAAAATGCCCAAAGCTTACTGGATCGCCCACGTCACAGTCACAGACCCCGAGCGCTATGCGGTTTATGCCGCTGGTACAACGGAACCTTTTGCCAAATATGGTGCCAAGGTTTTGGCGCGGGGTGGTCCTTACAAGGCGCTTGAGGGCGCGGATCATGCCCGCAATGTCGTGATTGAATTTGCATCTATGGAAGATGCGCTCAATTGCTACAACTCGCCCGAGTATCAAGCTGCAAGAGAGCATCGGATCGACGCGGGCATTCCAAATATAATCATCGTCGAAGGCGTGTAAGCCTACGCGTTTCACGCTCTACAAAGGGTACACAACAAAAACGAGCCACGGTTTATCCAACTGTGGCTCCCTTCTTTTATTGAGTCTACCCGAATCCTCCTCGCTCCCTCATTGAGGATATGGGCGCTCAAGCAATACAATCACACCCGGCCGCATCAGGCGCTAAACATGCGTACGCCCGTTCCAGAAACCATTTTAGAGCAAGTCCAAATCAGTGGCCCAGATAAAGGGGGCTAGACAACGATTTTCTGACTGACGTCGATGTGTGGGAGTTGCACATTGATGTTTTTCCGTCGTCGGGACGGATGATTTTTCGACCAGACATTCCAGTGGTTACAGTTACTACAGCTTTGCGGCCTTATTCGTCACGTAGTAGGCGCAAACAACCGCAAGCGCGCTCAGCACCATGATGGCTCCAAACGCAACGGGCAAACTCAAGCCCGCCAGCACTGTGACTGTTACGATCCCACTAAGTCGGGCCACGGTAATATCCACGCTCGTGGCGAGAGTCGTCAGGCCTTGTGGAGCAAAGCGCAATACCATCTGCGTCGATGGCGCATTGCTACATGCCAAACCACATCCAACCAGACATGCAGAGAAAACGACCACTAGAATGTTGGAGCTGAGGACCAAAAACGCGCCGAGCGCGACGAGAATAGGTGCCGCGATCATGATGATCTTGAGTCGATGATCATCAACCCAATTACGCAGAAGCGCACTTAGAAGTGAAAAGGACATCCACAACACCGATAGTACGATACCGATACCCAACGTGTCCGTGCCCGTCTCCGTCAACGACAATGGAATGCGGAAGAGGAAGTAGGTGATCGCGCCATACGTGGTGAAAACGTAGGCGTAGGCCACCCACAACTCCCTAGACTCAAACAAAGCACGGTAAAGCGTTGCGTTAGCCAGAGGTGGCGGTGAATTTCCAACGTCTCTTGAAAAGCTGAGCAGTAACAAAGACAACGCCGCCGCAAAAGCAATGCTCAAAAACGCGAGGTTCCAGTCGGCCCCACCAAAGAGGCCCCCATAGACCAAAGGCGCGAATGCTGCTATGTAGCCTGCTGTGCTTCCCCACAAAATGAGCGCACGCCCTGGACGGTCTGAGGCTGCACGGGTCAAAAGAACAGGGATCAAGGGCGAAAAGATACCGGCGCCGAAGCCTTGGAGTGCACGTCCGATGATCAAGGCGACGTCCGTGGTTGCAATACCGATCCACAGTGATCCTACAACGAATAGACCAACACCCAATCCAAAAACCCGGGAAGGTGAAAAACGGTCCCCTCGCAGCGCACAGATCGCAATTCCAATGGCCATTGCAACGCTATAGGCGTTAAACACCCATGCTGTTTCCATAAGCGATAGATCAAATTCCGATTGGATCGACGGCAATAGAATAGGAACTAACGTCAGCTCCAAAACAAAGGCAATCTGCGCCGACACTGGACCTAAGATGGCCAAGCTCATATCCATTCCAGAAGAATTTTTTTCCAACAATGTTGTTTTAGAAGACTGCATTGACATAAATACCGCTTTAGGTTTGCGCCAAAGATTTGACGATTTGAGCGGGCTGGCCTGTGGTTTTTACACGACCCGCCGCAATCTCTCGACTACGCACTTTGAGACTAGGAGGCGCATCCGCCATGAGACCTGCGATGTCATCGGCACTCATCCAAATCAGATGATCTTCATCCGTTACCTGTTTATCTGGCCCAATCCAATGACCGGCTTGACAGTGGGAATAACAATACCGAAGGTGAAGCCCTTTGACTGCTAGCGCCTTGGGAACAAGCGCAAAAATATATGAAGGATTCCAAGCCAAGGCCGCGATCTCGATCAGCATGCGCGACAAAACAGCTGTCGCACCGTTTCCTCTGGGACCCGCAAGCCCCTTGGAGCGCAGCCAAAAATCGCCATGATAGGCAACCTTTCCCGTGATCGTGGCAAGTGCCCGCGGGCCGACAAACGACGTATTGTCAGGGTCAGGTGTTGAGTCTGGAGTTATGTACTTATGTCGGTGCAATGCCAAATGATCCGCAAGCGTTATGTCGCTCATATCCATCAAGCGGACGGCTTGAGTGTGGACGAGGTCTCCGTCCGGGCCATAGCCGCAAACCCAAAAACCATTGGTATGATCGACAAAAGAGCGTTGTGCATCGAACATCGGGTACACCCCCGATCGCTCTGTTTGCCGTAGTCGCAAGCGGCGATATTTCTGGAAGTCGTCCCCCAACTCGACGTGGATTCCCGCATCTTCGAGCTCTCGCAAGCACCCGGAAAATCGTTCTATTGTCTGAAACAAGCGGTATGGTCCAATGTTCATATACAGCACTCCAAAGACAGTCTACCAGCTCTGAAGCTGTTTTTGCACTTAATGGTTAATGGTCGGTTAATTGAATTCACGGAACTGGCTAGGTTAAAGACCATCTAGAATTTTGAATATAAATCCGCTGGTTAAGCCAGATCAATTTCAGTCCATTTCAATGGGAAGCATTCGATGAGTCGGCAGATTTTCTCTAATTCAATGAAGACGACTTGTTAGATTTTAAAGCCTAGAGGCCATGAGAACTGAGCGCGTGCCCAACGTGAGGTCCCTGACCCCTCTGAGCAGCCTGCAGCGAAGCAGGGATCTGATGCGAGATCCCCGTCCATACGGCTCTAGATATGCGTCGCTCAACACTTAGAATTTTACGGAGATACTGATCGCCGTGCCCCATTTTTGGCGTGAACATCTGTGATACATGGTTCCAACAACAGGTGCGCCATGTCTTTAGAAAACCTCTTTCGCCAAATCTTCGAAATCTCCACTACGCCTGAAGGAGCTGTTAACACGCTTCGGGGATCTCCCGTGGAAGGAGCTGGCGGACGGTGGGTGCCATGTGCCACGACTCTTGCAAGTGGCGACTACATTTCCAGCATTTATGAAGTTGGCCCCGGACGTAGACAGGTCTGTTTAAAGACGCGGAGCTGCGTGACTGAAGGTGACGCGCTTGAGAGAGCCATCGAACTCGCTTCCGTCGCCGCGGCCTAGACTCGCTTCTCGCGCCAAAGTTCACCCCGCCGAGTGATGATCTAACCCGCTCGATCCATAGTCTCGGCTTTAAATGTCTGGCTATTCGCTTTTGCTGCTGGCCAAAGGACACCCTCTGTTTCGAGCATGAGTTCGATAAGGTCTTGCGCACTCATCGGTCGCCCAAAGTGGTATCCTTGCAGGTAATTGCATCCCAAGCGGCTCACGACCCGAGCGTGCTCTTCTGTTTCAACCCCTTCCGCAACAACGTGCATTCCCAATGTCTTCCCAATACCGATAATCGACGAGACCAAAAGATGTTTGCTGCTGTCTTCAACGATGGGCTGAATGAAAGAACGATCAATCTTAAGGATGGATGGTTTGATGTCCAACAAACCACTGATCGAGGCATGGCCAGTCCCAAAATCGTCCAGAGCAATGTGCACGCCGATTTCATCAAGTTCGCCAATGGTCCACTGCACCAAATCGCCCAAGCGATCCAAATAAACCGATTCCAAAATCTCAATCGTTAATCTGTTGGGGTCGATGCCAGAGCTTCTGATGTCGTGGATAAACGTGGGATCCATAAGGCGCGCTGCAGATACGTTGATAGCGGCCCTAGGCAATCTAACACCCGCTTCATCAAATGCGGCCATGGCCGACTTCAATCCAGAAAAGACGATTGCGTCGAGTCGCTTGAGGATACCGACCTGTTCAGCGGTGTCCAAAAATGCAGCTGGCGGCAGGATGCCGCGGGATGGATGCGCCCACCGCACAAGCGTCTCAGCACAGGCAAGTTCTCCAGTTTGAGCGTCAACAATCGGCTGGAAGTAGGGAATAAACTCTTCCCTGTCACAGGCAGCAAACAGGTCTGTCGCGAGCTTCTTAGTCGCCACCGACTTGATGTGCATCTCTTCGGTGAAGAAGGACCACCTTCCTTTGCCTTGCGATTTCGCGTGGTAGAGCGCTTCATCCGCATTGGCAACGATACGTTCGGGATTTTGCGACGTAGCTTTGGCGATCGCCACACCAATGCTTGTGCTCGTCGCGGTGGATTTTCCATCGCAGAAAAACGGGGCCTGCAACCTTTGAACAATCTCATCCGCCAACCCACTGATCGATAATGCGCTGTCACCCAACGGCCGCAAAATTGCGAATTCATCGCCTCCAAGGCGCGCGATCAGATCTTCTTCGTCTGTCAGTTCTCGCAAGATATCGGCAACGGACACCAACAAACTGTCGCCCGCCTCGTGCCCAAGGGTGTCATTGACGAATTTGAAGCGATCTAGATCGATATAGAGGACCGCAAACTCACGTTCTTCTTCTTTGAGGCGCTTGATCCACGATTTCACTTCAACTTCGAAGTGACGACGGTTGGACAACCCCGTCAAAGCATCCTCGTTTGCATCTTGAGCAACACTTGTGGCCAAGGCATGCAGACGTTTGTTTTCGAGTTCCAATGAATGAAATTTTGACAACAGAACGCCGTTGTCATCCAGTCCATTTGTCGTTTCAGCCGCATAGCCCTCATGCGATGCGCCACCCGCTTTGCTTCCGAGGTCAATTATGGAGCACAGCCACCATCGGTCTCCCGTGGCGGGATCGGTTAGGTGGGTCCACGTCATACGCTGAAAATAGGAAGCGCCGCATTTGCGATTGTTCATGGCCTCGGATTGAAAGTTCTCCCAATTCATCAACTTTTCGATGATGAAAAGGTGGACCCCGTGTTCCAAATCCGGTCCGATCAAGACCGTCCCACGTTGCCCAAGAACTTCTTCAAACATGTGGCCTGTAATTTTGCTGAATGCCTTGTTGCACCATTTAATCTCCATAACCGCACCGTCATCAGGCGATGCCAGGGCTAGGGCAAGACCTTCGGTGGAACGTTCACTGATCTGATCGAGTATTGTTGCGGGAACCATTGAGCACACATACTTTTATACTCTCTCAAATTATCCAGCCACCTATACAAAACCCTTAATGATCTCTGATTTGCATTCAATTTTTGATGAAAAGTTGAACTGATCAAAAAGGTTCCACACTTTCATACTTCCCTCGTTCAATTTTTGCTTATAGCTCCCTTATCGTTTATCCAGAATGTTGATGACGTAGAAGAAAACCAAGGTCATGGTTCATAACCAGTAGATGACGACAACCGCGAGGACGGCTGCTTACTGCATTGTGGTTTAGCACCTGGACCCTACCCATAGCCTTTCACGAAGGATTGGACGGCGGCGATCTGGTCGGAGTCTATTACGTGGACCAATCGCCCTACAAACCGCTGGACAAGTTTGAAGAATTGGCAACAAAAAATGCGGGCCGCGTCTAAGAGCAAATGGAATGGGAGTGAACCCCGCTCCGCCAGTCTGATCACAGTATGAGCGCTGAGACATAGTCTCCGCTACTGCGCCACCAATGGCATCCGCGCCAAAGCGCATTGTGCCCAAAGGTCTTCAAGCGCGTCGATCAGACGGTCGATGTTATCAGTCGTATGAACCGGTGAAGGCGTGATGCGCAGGCGTTCCGAGCCTTTGGGAACGGTCGGATAATTGATCGGTTGGATGTAAATCCCGTACTCGCGCAGGAGCATGTCGGAGATGAATTTGCACCTCGCCGGATCACCCACAAGCACAGGGATGATATGGCTAGGGTTCTCGATATGATGCAGACCTATTTGATCCAGTCGCGTGCGCACCTCGGCTACTCTGGCTCGATGGGCCAGCCGTTCAGCCTGACTTTCCTTGAGATGTCGGATCGACGCGGCCGCGCCAGCCGCAACCGCTGGAGGAAGCGCCGTGGTAAAGATGAACCCGCTGGCAAAGGAGCGCACAAAATCGCACAGCTCGGCACTCGCCGCTATGTAGCCGCCAACAACTCCAAAGGCCTTGCCAAGCGTGCCTTCAATCACCGTCAGACGGTCCATCAGACCTTCGCGTTCGGCAATGCCCCCGGCGCGCGGACCGTAGATTCCCACAGCATGCACCTCGTCGAGGTAGGTCATGGCATTGTAGCAGTCGGCCAAGTCACAGATCTCTTTGATAGGCGCGATGTCAGCGTCCATGGAATAGACACTTTCAAAGGCGATGAGTTTGGGTTGCTCCAATGGTAGCGACGACAGTTTGGCTTCGAGATCGGCGAGGTCATTGTGTTTCCAGATCGTGCGTTTTGCCTTTGAATGGCGGATACCTTCGATCATGGAGGCGTGGTTCAACGCATCAGAGAGTACGACACAATTGGGGATGCCGGAGGCGAGCGTGCTGAGGCTCGCCCAATTGGACACATAGCCCGAGGTAAAGAGCAGCGCGGCCTCTTTTCCGTGGAGGTCTGCGAGTTCGGCTTCGAGAAGAACATGGTCGTGGGTTGTGCCTGAAATGTTGCGCGTCCCACCTGCGCCTGCACCTGCGCGCTCCGTGCATCGCATCGAGGACAGAGGGATGCTGCCCCATACCCAGGTAATCATTGGAGCACCAAATGGTGACCTCGGGCGGTCCGCCCGCGTCTTGGGTGTGGCAGACAGCGGTTGGAAAGGCACCACGACAGCGTTCAAGCTCGGCGAAGGCGCGATAGTTGCCCTCATCGCGGAGCGTATCGAGCTTGGATTTGAAGAAGGCTTGATAATCCATGGTCACTCCGCAGCCTCTCCGACAATTTCGGCCAAAAGCGATTGAACAACTTGCATGGGGCCTTCGGGGTAGCTGCGATATCCGATCATGACGCCGCCCTCGTGTTCGGCGACGAAAATGCCATAGGGACAATAAACGATATTCATCGGATCCAATTCCATCACGTGTCGCGAAATGACGGCGGAGCAGAAGATGAAGATGTCAGCATTGTCGAAGATGGTTTGTGCCGAGGCCACATCTGCGCCCGTACGGTTGAGCATATCACCTACGTGGCTGACGTGGTCGATTACCAGGCCACGATCCATGATGGCGCTCTCGACGGCAAAGGTTGCGTCGTCGAAGTCGCCGTCAAAGGGCGTTGTTATGACATTCTGGGCCGACGCTTGCATCGCCAAAAGTGTGAGTGACGTTAGGCTCGCTGCGATCAACCGTGGCATGCCATCCCCCGATATTTTGGTGCCCGTTTTGGACGAAGTCATTGGCCTAGGGGGTATCGCGTGGACTCGATACCCTCTAGAAGCCCCCGCAAGTTGAGCGAGCGAGGGCGTACCGTAGGGCTTAGCTGAACATGTCCGCAGTAATACCCACATACCAACCTTCGGATTCTTGATAGGTTGCTTCGCGGACTTCAGCGCTTTCGCCGGTTTTGGAGATGAAGCCGTCCACTTTGGCGATTTTCTCCAGTGTCGCTTCGTAGGTCGCACCAACTTTCACACCGTCGTTGGTCTCAATGAGCGACCAGCAGGTGTTGGAGAACTTCGCAGGGAAGACTTTGGAACCAGTCAGCGCACCGCGCACTGCATTGGCACAGACTTTCGCTTGGCTGTTGGCGGAGAAGCCTGATTTCGGCATATCGCCTTGCTGCGATGCATCGCCAAGAACGTAGACATCTGGGTCCGCTTTGGTGGACATGTCGGCTGCGTTCACGGGTGCCCAGTTGCCATCAGTAACACTGGCGATGTCTGCGATCTTGCCCGCTTTCATCGCAGGGATCACATTGCAGACGTCAACATTGGTCACTTCGCCGTCGATGGTGACGGTCATTGCACCAGGATCGACCGAGACGCTGTCACCGCCGAAGTCAGAGCCAACCCAATCGATCATGCCATCGTAATGGTTCGCCCAACCCTCTTGGAAGAGTGCCATTTTAGAGAACTTCGGTTTCGGGTCAGCCACGATAATCTTGGCGGTTGGATTATTGTTCTTGAGGTAGTGCGCGACCATCGACACCCGCTCGTATGGACCGGGAGGGCAACGGTATGGATTGGGGGGCGCGACCATGGCGAATGTGCCGCCTTGGGGCATTGCAGTCAGCTGCGCTTTGAGCAACTCGGTTTGCGAACCAGCTTTATAGGCGTGGGGCATCGCGTTTTGCGAGGTGATGTCCCAACCGGGCACGGCCATGTCGACAAAGTCAATTCCGGGGCTCAGGATAAGCTTGTCGTACTTCATCGAGCCACCGCCCGCGAGGGTCACCGTCTTGGTGTCGCGGTCGACACCCACGGCCCAATCATGCACCACGTTCACGCCGCCAGCCGCCAAACCGCCATAAGTGTGACCGATGTCTTCGATCTCTTTAAACCCACCGAGGTAGAGGTTGGAGAAAAAACAAGTGTAGTATTTGCGCGTTGGCTCGATCAGCGTGACGTTGATTTCACCTTTACTATCTTTCGCGATGTAGCGCGCAGCGGTGGCACCGCCGGCCCCACCGCCTATGACAACCACATTTGGCTTGCCCATAGCTCTGACCATTGGCGCCGCAAGTACTGCAGTCGCAGCAGTTGCGCCGAGGAAACCCCTTCTGTTTAAAGTCATAACTGTCCTCCCATCTGACATTTTACTGTCCAACTTTGCCGAAATAGAGCGCCAGCGAAGCGATCTCTTCGGGGTTGAGCCGGCCTGCAACCATTTGCATCACCGGGTTTTCGCGCGATTTATTTTTGTATTCATACATCGCGGTCATGAAGTCTTCGGCCGCCCAGTTGACGACCGACGGCACACCCTCTGTTACCCCATTGAGTTGGTGACAAGTCGTGCATTCAGAACTGAGGTATTCACCGTAGTCGATGTCACCTTCCACAGCCAGCAGCGCTGGATCAATGCTGTGCGAACGCTCCAGCGTCGCAAGCGACGCTTCTACAACTTCGGCTTCACCATTTTCCGCCAATCCTTCCAGGGACGCTTTGTCTTGTTCAGAGTGACTGTTGAGATAGGCGATAATGGCATCCAGATCGCCATCATTTTTCAGACCTGAAAAGGACATCTTGGTCCCTTTGATCGCGCTCTTGGGGTTTGCCAGGAAAGCGCGCATTGCCTCGTCGTCCCAAATCATGCCGGACGCGTTGGCCTCAGCGAATGCCGCCGAATATTTAAACCCATCTGCTCCACCCACGGGGGTGCCCATGATGCCCGTGAGCAAGGGCCCTGTCTTGTGCTTGGCCTTATCGCCGATGGCGTGGCATGAGCCGCATTTCTTGAAGACCTTCTCACCCTTTTTGATGAGATCCCCAGGACCCTCGGCAACCGCAGGAGCGGATGCGGATGCAGCAGCAACCTCAGCCCCCATGCTCCCTTGGGAACGATCTTGACCTGGAGTGACGTTGAGTTCCGTGGCGCGCTTGGTGATGATTCCCTTTTGCGGCTTACAATTCTCCATACAGGCCTCTCCCGACCAAATCGGATATTCCGTCTTGACCCGATCATCGACGATGAAACCATGCGCATTTGGCATGACCACCTGATCCCAGGTCTCGCGGTTCAGCTCGAACTCATCGTCGATGATGTCGTTGGAATAAAGAATGTAGGCCACGATCTGGTAAACCTCGTCATCCGTTAAATCTCCCGCTCCGCCGAAGGGCATGGATCGGTGCACGTAGTCCCAGACCGTTGAGAGATAAGGCCAATAGGATCCCACGGTCTTCACCGGATCTTCATCCGCCAGCGTGTCGAACCCGCCCGCAAGCACTGGCCAATTGCCCACGCCTTCTGCAAAATCGCCGTGACAAGAAGCGCACAGATCAGCAAAGACCTCTTCTCCGTCAACCGCATTTCCAGACCCATCGGGAAGGCCTCGGCCATCGGGTCTGATATCCACATCCCATGCAATGATCTCTTCGTCATGGGCCCCACGGCCAAGACCAAAGACAGCGCCCTCGCCCGTGGTGGCATTTGAGGCATCGGTCCGCGCTTTCGCCTTAGCGATGGTTTGCGTGTATTGATCAGGCATTGTGTTTTGCCCGGGTGTTACATTTAGACGCGTGGCCTCACGCGTGATCTCCACCGCGCCAGGTTTACAATTGCTCATACATGGTTCGCCGGACCACTTGAGATACTCGGTCTCAGCCCGATCATCTACGATGAACCCCCCAGCATTGGGCATGACCATATCAAGGAATGTGTCGCGGCTCAGGTCAAACTCTTCGTCAATGAGATCGTTGGAATAGAGAATGTAGGCAACAATCGCATAGGTCTCGTCCGCGGTGAGCTCACCCGCGCCGCCAAAGGGCATAGAGCGGTGCACATAATCCCAGACCGTTGAGAGAAAGGGCCAATAGGACCCAACGGTTTTGACCGGATCCTCGTCAGCCAGTGTGTCAAAACCACCCGCGAGAACGGGCCAATTGCCAACACCTTCGGCGAAATCACCGTGGCAAGAGGCACAAAGGTCCGCGAATATCTCTTCGCCGTCAAACGCGTTTCCGGACCCTTTGGGCAGACCTCTACCATCTGGACGCACGTCAACGTCCCACGCGCTAATCTCTTCAGTATAGGCGGTACGGCCCAAGGCAAATACTGCTCCTTCACCCGTATTTGCCAGTTCCGCCAATGCACCCGGAGGCGGCGGGAATGCGAAAAAGCTGGTCTTGTAAGTCTGGTTTTCAACCTGCGACACAAAGCTGCCTGCCAAATTGATGGCAAGCGTTGCTGTGCCCAAGAAGCCAACCGCACAGCCACCAAAAAGAAGGCCTAGATTAACTGACTTCAACATTTTCACAAATTCCCTCAGGCGTGACGTGCCAGGTCTGAATGCAATTGTTATGGTAGATCGAGTTCAGGCCACGCACCTCGCGAAGCTGCGCTTTGGTAGGTTGGACATAGCCGGTCTCGTCGATTGCTCGCGACTGCAAGAACATCTCCTCGCCACGCCAATCGACATCAAGGTAGAACCGCGTAAGCGCTTTGGTCTGACCCTCTTGTGCCAAACGGGCGTTTTGCCAGGTCACGCCGCCATCACGGGAGACATCGACACGCGTGATTTTGCCATGACCGGACCAAGCCAAGCCCGAGATAACCAAGGGGCCATACCCATGGGAGATGGGGGCTTGGGGGCTTGGCGTGGTGATCACAGATTTCGCATCCATAACCCATGTCCATTTACGCGCTGTGCCATCTGCGAGCACGTCAGTGTATTTCGACGTCTCTTCGCGGCTCTCTACCGGGCCATCCATCACCTCGATACGGCGCAGCCATTTGACCCACATGTTGCCTTCCCAACCGGGAACGACCAGACGGACAGGGTAACCATGCTCCATGCGCAGCGCTTCGCCATTGGCTTTGAAGGCCACGAGTACGTCGTCGAGGGCTTTCTCCATCGGGATAGAGCGACCGTTTGAGGATGCATCGGCCCCCTCGACATAGACCCATTTGCCCGCCAGATCGCCTGCGGCTCCCAGTCCCGCTTCTTCGAGAAGAGTACGCAGGGAGACACCGGTATATTCCATGTTGTGAATCATGCCGTGCGTAAATTGCGCGCCGTTGAGTTGTGAGCCTGCCCATTCCATGCCGGTGTTGGCTGCACATTCACAAAAATAGACGGCCTGGGTGCGCGGGAAACGTTCGAGATCGCCATAGGTGAAGACGAGCGGTTTATCGACAAGCCCATTGATCATCAGGCGGTAGTCTTCTTTACGAAGTTCAATCGCGCCAGAATGGTGCCGTTCAAAGGCACAGCCCTGGGGCGTGATCGTGCCGTCAAGCGCGTGGATCGGCGTGAAGTTGATGGACGAGATCGGATCGGCGGTTAGCCATTCCACATTGCGCCGCACGACGTCTTTTTCGAACTCAATCGGCATCCCATAGGGCGTCTCATCGACGCCGACGCCGGTGTAGGACGTCCAGTCCTGAAGCTCGGTGATCAAGGGATCAGGGCCAGAGTTTGCGGAAGCTGCGCCAGCGACGGTACCCGCTGCGGCGGCTGCGGAACCGCGCAGGAATGCGCGACGGGAGGTTTTGAAGCTGTCAGACATGAGCGACAATTCCTTCTTTCACGAGTTTAGACGCCGACGACTTCAACGGCAGAGTTATGAGACACAGTGACCGTGCCTTGTTTACGGATATGGCTTTCGACGACGTCCCAGATTTGAGGGCCTTTGGTGTCTTCGTTGACCGATGCCCATCCCGCCACGACGTAGTTGCGCGACGGATCAATAGGTTCACCCGTGGAGAGCAGCGTCATATCTGAGATGCGCGCACCCTGGGGTTTGGAGACATCGATAGTGTACCCAAGGCCGCCCGTGCGGACCATGTCGCCGCCCTGTTGGTAATAGGGGTCTGGGTTGAAAATGTTGTCTGCCACGTCTTCGAGCACGACCTTGAGGAATTCGCCCTGCATCTCCGTACGATAGGCTTTGCCGTAGCTCATGGAGGTCACGCCAAAAACGTCTTCGCGTGTGATGTCTTGCCCCGGCAGAAGCGAAGGCCCCCACCGCACACCAGGCGAGAGCGCAATCTCGGCGTCCCGCTCGGACAAGAGCGCGTCGCAGATGAGGTCGTCCCAAGATCCATTGAAGTTGCCGCGACGGTAAAGAAGG
>JAKVBH010000004.1 GCA_022447495.1 Marinovum sp.
GAAATCCGCGCGAGAGCTTTTGCACTCCACGCACCAAAATTCGCCCTTCGGTCCCAAGGCCAAAACGTCCATGCGCAAGCCGCGGGTGGGTACAAATTCTTCGATAGGATTGAAGCCAAGGTTGACCAAATGTCGGGCAACGCCGCGGGCCAAACGCTGACCAGGAAGAAGCTCTGCTGTGTCCATTTCTCAATAATGAACAATTAGTGAACATTTGCAAGCGAAGCCTGTGCGTTGCAGCCCTTGCCGTAGGGGTGCTCAAGGATTATCTGTGTGCTCGACGGGTACTGCGCAGTGCGTTTTCGGGTGCATTCCGGTGGCCTTAAGCAATTCCGAGGGAGCTGGCTCTGTCCGGGCCGTGGCCTGGTTACCTGGCGCCCACCTGTATATACAGGTCCTCGGGAATGAGAGACCCCACGGCTGATGCGGTCCCGTCGCTACTTCGACCCGGTTTCCACTTGGACCGTTTGCTGCAGTTCTCCCGTCAATCGATCAAAGATGAGGATTTCATCGGCATCTGTGACGACCGCGTACCAGTCGGCTGCTTGGCTGAAGCTGATGGCTGTTGCCGCGCCGGGTAGCTCGATATGATCGGGCAGGGGCGGTGTTTCTCCGCCAAGGCGCATGACAAGCAGGGCAACCACGGTTACAACGCCGCCGATCATGACCAGGGTTAGCACTATGACCAGGGCTTTGAGAAATTTGAGACTGCCTGGCAAATCTGGGGTCTCTTTTGGGGAGTTGTCATCCATGCCCGTCATCCGCTTTGAGATCGCTGCCGCTCCGCCGGCACGCCTTGATAAAGCGCTGGCCCGCGATGTGCCAGAGGAAGCGAGCTTGTCGCGGACGCGGCTGGCCAAGCTTTTGGAGGCGGGTGCCATATCCATTGATGGCCAGGTGGCGCAGAGCTCCAAAGCGACGGTTGCAGAAGGGGCGCAGGTTGCGATCACGGTGGAAGAGGCTGTTGAGAGCCACATTAGCCCACAGGATATCCCCCTTGACATAGCTTATGAAGACACCGACTTGATCGTTGTGAACAAACCGGCGGGGATGGTGGTGCATCCTGCGCCTGGTACACCGGATGGCACCCTGGTGAATGCCTTGTTGCATCATTTCGGGGGCAACCTTTCCGGTGTAGGCGGGTCCAAGCGCCCGGGCATTGTGCACCGGATCGACAAAGAAACCTCAGGTCTCTTGGTGGTTGCGAAATCCGACGCTGCGCACCACGGCCTTGCAACGCAGTTTGAAAAGCATACGGCACGGCGTCGATATCTGGCTTTGGTGTATGGCGTACCGGATGCCGCAGATCCGCGGTTGCGCGGTGTCAAAGGCGTCAATTTTGAGCGTAGCGACATTCTTAAAATCACCACTGGCCTCGATCGCCATCGGACGGACCGGCAAAAGCAAGCTGTGACATTTGAGGGTGGTCGTCACGCAGTGACCCGCGCGCGCCGCGTGGACACCTTTGGTTTGCCCCCCACGGTTGCCTTGGTTGAATGTTGGCTTGAAACGGGCCGCACGCATCAAATCCGCGTCCATTTGGCTCATGCTGGACACGGTTTGATCGGGGATCCGGTCTATGGTGGGGCACGAAAACTGCCGGCAAAGGCGCTCAGCGATGTAACAAAAGACGCCGTAAAATCTTTTCCTCGGCAGGCATTACACGCTGCAAATCTCGGATTTTCGCATCCTGTAACGGGTCAAGAGATTGATTTTGAAGCACCTTTGCCCGAAGACATGGC
Source organism: Marinovum sp. (assembly GCA_022447495.1). Classification (GTDB taxonomy): domain Bacteria; phylum Pseudomonadota; class Alphaproteobacteria; order Rhodobacterales; family Rhodobacteraceae; genus JAKVBH01. The sequence goes on from JAKVBH010000004.1 coordinate 1,743, forward strand.
GACATTGCTTGATGCTCTCCACCAAGGGTGAGCTATCACGCGTGCCGTGAACACAGGCACAAGCCCGTGAAATGGCTGTCACATACGTTCCATTCAGGAATTCATGGTTCATATTAGTGGCAACAACGGGGCGTCGACAGGTCTTGACGCAGAGGTCTTGAAGCCAAGCCAAAGAGCCCCCATATGGATGTTAACACGAACAACATTGGGAGGGTGCTCATGTCCACATACACAAATCTTCCCGCGCCGACGCCAGAAGGCGGCCTGACGCGCTACATGCAAGAGATCCGCAAATTCCCGCTCTTGGAGCCGGAAGAGGAGTACATGCTTGCCAAGCGTTGGGTCGAACAAGAAGACACCGCCGCGGCCCACAAGATGGTCACATCTCACCTGCGCCTCGCAGCAAAAATTGCCATGGGGTACCGTGGCTATGGTCTGCCCCAGGCCGAGGTGATCTCGGAAGCCAACGTCGGTCTCATGCAAGCAGTGAAGCGCTTTGATCCGGAAAAAGGCTTTCGTCTGGCGACTTATGCCATGTGGTGGATACGCGCGTCGATCCAGGAGTACATCCTGCGCTCTTGGAGCCTTGTGAAGCTCGGAACAACCAGCGCTCAGAAAAAACTTTTCTTCAATCTGCGCAAAGCCAAAGCCCGGATCGGCGCGTTGGAAGAGGGTGACATGCATCCCGACAACGTCGCGCGGATCGCCCATGATTTGGGTGTGACCGAGGCCGAAGTGATCTCGATGAACCGTCGCTTGTCCGGTGGGGATGCTTCGCTCAATGCTCAGGTCGGCTCCGAGGGCGAAGGCACCATGCAGTGGCAGGATTGGCTCGAAGACGAAGATGCCGATCAAGCCGGTGATTATGAGGCCCGCGATGAGTTGGAAGCGCGTCGTGCGCTTTTGGCGGACGCGATGTCTGTGCTCAACGACCGTGAGAAAGACATCCTAACCAAACGTCGCCTCGCCGATCAACCGCTCACGCTTGAAGAACTGTCTGGCGAATACGATGTGAGCCGTGAGCGCATCCGTCAGATCGAAGTGCGCGCTTTTGAAAAGCTTCAAAAGAAGATGCGCGACCTCGCAAAGGACCAAGGAATGCTGGTGTCAGCATAATCCCAAATAAGACCCAAGGCACGTCACCAGTAGCGCCGGAGCTTTCCTCAGCTCCGGCGTTTTTCCGTTCCATCCCTTGAAGTGCTCAATTATCCTAGCAAAAACAGGAGTGGTTGAGATGGATTATGTACGCTGGGGCATTCTGGGAGCGGCAAAATTTGCGCGTGAACATCTGGCGCCGGCACTGCACTTGGGGCGCCGAGGACGTCTGGTGGGGCTGGCCACATCAACTCCAGACAAAGCAGCGCCCTTTGAGGAATTGGTTCCGGACATCACTGTCTTTGATACCTACGACGCGCTGCTGGCCTCGGATGCCATCGACGCGGTTTACATTCCGTTGCCAAATCATCTGCACGTGGAATGGGCGCTCAAAGCCATCGCGGCGGGCAAACATGTCCTCGTGGAAAAACCCCTAGGGCTCAAAGCCAGCGACTTTGACGCTGTAATTGAGGCACGCAATGCCTCCGGGCTGCACGTGGCGGAGGCCTACATGGTGGTCCATCATCCCCAATGGCAAAAAGCTCGCGCGCTTTTACAAGACGGCGCTGTAGGCGAGCTTGTCCAGATTGATGCGGTGTTCAGCTACAACAATGCCGCAGACACCGGTAACATTCGCAACCGGGCCGAGATGGGCGGCGGGGCGATCCCCGACATTGGCGTCTATACCTACGGCACGGCGCGTTTCGTGACCGGAGAAGAGCCGAGCGAAGTGCTCTCAACCGATATCACGTGGGAAGAGGGCGTCGATGTGTGGTCTCATATCACCGCGCGGTTCCCATCCTGCCATTTTGCGGCGGTCAATTCGATGCGTATGATCAATCGCCAAGAGGTCAATATCCAAGGCAGCACCGGCTGGATCAGGTTGACCGCGCCGTTTAACGCGGGCGTTTTTGATACTGCTCGGGTCGAACTGCATCGGCCAGGTCTTGAGACGGAAGTCTTCCGCTGGCCCGGAGTAAACCAATACGTGCTCCAAGCGGAGGCGTTTAACGCCGCAGTCCTGGACGGCGCGGCGTATGCCTGTCCTTTGGAATTCTCTCGTGGGACGCAATCCATGATCGACATGGTTTTCGCTAAAAGTGGTCGGGCGGGGTAAACCCCGCCTCGTCCTTTAAGTGGTTGCAAGTTCTGCGTTTCTAAAGACTTGGGTACGCATGATGTGGTCCACTGAGAGGACGCCCGCACCTTTGATCATGAGTGTCACCATCAAAAAGATCCAAAGCGCGCGCTGATCCAAAATCGCGCTGTCTGGTACTGCATCGAAAAACGAGCCCAGAGTTTCAGCATGCAGAATGCCGCCGTGACCATACAGATCCGTCAGCGATTGCACGACAATAAAGCAAATCATCCCAACAGCGGCGAGTCGGGTGAGCAGACCGATAACAATGAGTGTCGGCAAGATGAACTCGGCCCAAGTCCCTGCCAACACTACCGCTTTTTGAAACAGAGTCATCTGCGTCACGTCCCACAACACCGCTTCGGCTTGTTTGGGGAAGATTTGACCAAAGCCGCCCGCGGTGACTTTGAAAAGGCCCGCCACGCCGTCCCCTAGTTTTGCGACGCCAGCGTTCCAGAAATACACCAGTAGTACGCCGGCAAAGATCAAACGGGCCAGGAGGGGCAGAACCCAATCAAAATTGCTCTCCAATCCTGCGGAGATGCGTGTGTAGAGTTGAGCGATCGGTGTCATTGGGTCGTTCCTTGCAATGCGCCTTGGGCGATGAGCAGGGAGAGCACGGAGGAGAGGTCGAAATCTGGCGCGATGGCCAGGGCCTCTTCATAGGCATCTCCCAAAGTGGTTTGCATGGCGAGGGCCTCGATGAACGCGCGACCTCCCGACCCAAGCAAGTGAGGTTCAGGGTCGAACTCGGTGCGTAGGATCACAACGTCCTGTGCTCCGGCTATCGGTTTCGGTCCACCCGCCATGTTAAAGGCCCACAAACTGTAGACAGGCCAGGGCGAGGAGATCAGACGCATGGACGGCGCAAGCCTGAAGGTCAGCGCCATCAGCGCCTCTGGCTCGACTGCAAAAGTTTGAGGATCCAGGGCGATGTGATCGGCGGCGTGGTAGCTTTCACGCAGTGCGAATTCCAAGCGTGCAACGTCGCCCAAATACGGGAACTTTGCCAAGGGCTCAAAACTTTCTAGGAATTCCCCAAACGCCTGACCATAAAACATCATGCGCGCGGATTTCGGCGGGTGATGGCGCAGGTAAAATCCTGCAACACCTTTGAAATTTTGCTCTCCGAGCAGTTTTGCAACGGCGGGAAAGCCCGTTTCCAACGCCTCAGTCAGCGATACCGCGATATTGTTGCGATAGACGTCATAGCGTCGCCCCGCAGGGGTGCCTGCACCGTCCAGTAAGCCTTCGGGGATTGCTTGGCTTGGATCAAGGAGCGCATCGCGGAAGGGCGCTTCTGCGCTGATATCGCTCATCACGCGGCAACTTTGGCGAGTGCTGTCGCCGCGCGGCGCGCTTCGTCTGCGAGGATTGGCCATTCTGGAACGTCATTGTCCCACTCAACCAACAAGGGTCGAGGGCCCGAGCGCGCGAGCGTATAATCTAGGAGCGCCCAAACCGGTTCCGCCACTTCCGCTCCATGGGCGTCGATCAAGAGCGGCTTGCCGTGGTCGTCGTGGTCTTCGTCATGTCCCGCCAAGTGGATTTCTCCCACACGATGCACCGAGAATGCGTCGATGTAGCTTTGCGGTGAAAAACCCAGGTTGGTGGCAGAGACAAAGACATTGTTTACGTCGAGCAACAGCCCACAACCTGTCCTGCGTGCAATCTCTTCAAGAAAATCAGGCTCGTCCCAGGTGCTTTCTGCGAAAGCGAGGTAGGATGAAGGGTTTTCGAGAAGCATCTGACGACCGATGGCGGATTGTACTTCATCAATGTGGTCACACACACGCGTGAGGGTCGCGGTCGTATAGGGCAGCGGGAGCAGATCGTTGAGAAAATGGCTGTCGTGGGTGGACCAGGCCAAGTGCTCAGAGAAGCTCACCGGGTTGGCCCAATTCACAAGGTGTTTGAGCCGCGCAATGTGATCCGGGTCAAGGCGCTCCGCGCCACCGATGGATGCGCCGACGCCATGAATGGAAAGCGCAAAGCGCTCCGCGAGATACCGCAATTGCGCGATGGGACGACCGCCGTCGCCCATGTAGTTTTCGGCATGGACCTCGAACCATTGCACGGGAGCGGGGTTCTCTAGGATATCAGACCAATGCTGGGGTTTGTAGCCTACGCCAGGGGCAGGTGGCAGGGCATCGAATTGATGGTGCGCATCATACATGGGCGTTGTCCTCAAGCCGAAAATAGGATGGGCGCAACCGCCCATCCGCTGTCTCAAGATCGTCGAAGACTACGACGCGGGCAGGTCGCGCTCAAGCTCGGTCAGAGAACCCATACGTGCGGTGCCGTCTGCCATCGCTGGCAGTTCGATGTCGGCGCATGTACCTGCGTCCACGAGGGTCCACGCGTTGCCTTGATAGTCAACGGTGGATGAGCCAGCGCAGGTTGTGCCTGGGCCCGCAGCACAGTCATTTTTACCGGCAAGCGAGACGCCGAAGCATTTTTCTTTGGCTTGCGCGGTGGCTGTGGAGGTGTGCGTGACCAGCGCAGCAGCAACAGCTCCAGCAACAGCAGCGGTTTTGACGAGTTTGGACATGGTTTCTTCCCTTTTCAAAAACATGAGCAATGCCACCACTAGGGGCGACTGACCGCACATTAAGCCTAGGCGCCGCCAGGAGACCAGTCACGGCGGCGTGTGTCACATGTGTGTGTATCGTGCGCGCAAAATGCGTGAGGACTCTTGCGGACAAATTCCTAATTTGTATGGAAATCAGGGACCGTGCGCCCGCAAAGTTGCAATGTGAAGGGCTTGATCGTGAGAAATGTTACAATAACGCTTGCCCAAAACAGAAAAAGGGCTTGGCACCTCACGGTCCAAGCCTCTCTCTGTAACACTTTGCTGTCGACCTAGTTTGCCAGGTCCGGCGGAAGGGCCGCAGCACTGAGTTCCGACACAATATCAGCTAGAGAAGCGACGCTTGTTTGTTTTTCGCCCAAGCGTCGTACGGTGACAGTGCGATCCTCGACTTCACGATGCCCAATGGCCAAAATCACAGGAACTTTGCCCACGGAATGTTCGCGAACTTTGTAATTGATCTTTTCGTTGCGTACGTCGGCCTCGACTTGGACCCCTGCTTTCTTGAGCGCGTCGACAACCTCTAAGACATAGTCATCCGCCTCGGTCACAATAGACGCGACCACGACTTGGCGAGGGGCCAACCAAAATGGCAGCTTGCCCTCCCAGTTTTCGATCAAAATTCCTGTAAAGCGTTCAAGGGATCCGAATAGAGCGCGGTGAAGCATAACCGGGGCTAGTTTTTCGCCGGATGCGCTGACATAGGTCGAGCCAAAACGTTCCGGTAGGTTGTAGTCGACCTGTAGAGTCCCGCACTGCCAATCTCGGCCGATTGCATCGCGTAGCACGTATTCCAGTTTGGGACCGTAAAACGCGCCTTCGCCTTCAAAAATTGTGTGGCGCATGCCCGCTTCATCCAGCGTGGTCTTGAGGGCGCTTTCCGAGAGATCCCAGCTTTCATCACTTCCGATGCGGTTTTCGGGCCGGGTCGACAATTTGACATGAACATCTTCAAAGCCAAAATCTTTGTAGATCGACAAGACAAGCTCATTGACCTTGGCACATTCCTCCTGGAGCTGTTCTGGGGTGCAATAGATATGCGCGTCATCCTGAGTGAAGCTGCGTACTCGCAAAAGTCCATGCAAAGCGCCGGATGGTTCATAGCGGTGTACCTTGCCGAACTCGCCGATCTTCATAGGCAACTCGCGATAGCTGCGCAGACTATGATTGTAGAGCATCATATGACCCGGACAGTTCATAGGTTTGAGCGCGTAGTCACGGTCATCATGGGTTTGGGCCAAGAACATGTTGTCCATGTAATTGAACCAGTGCCCGGACGTTTCCCACAAAGCCCGGTCCATGATGTCAGGTGTGTTGACCTCTACATAACCTGCGGCCTCCTGTCGGCGGCGCATGTAGTTGATTAGGTTTTGGAAGATGCGCCATCCGGCTGGATGCCAAAATACCGAGCCAGGTGCGTGCTCTTCGAAATGGAAAAGATCCATTTCGCGGCCAAGCTTGCGGTGATCGCGTTTGGCGGCTTCTTCCAGCATGTTGAGATGGGCGCGCAGCCTTTCTTTCGACAGGAACGCCACGCCATAAATGCGTTGCAGCATGGCCCGGTCGCTGTCGCCGCGCCAATAAGCTCCGGCGACCGACATGAGTTTGAACCCATCGGCGGGGACTTGGCCAGTATGTTGCAAATGTGGGCCACGACAGAGGTCTTGCCAATCCCCATGCCAATACATGCGCAGTGGCTCATCGCCCCGAATCGCGTCGATCAACTCAACCTTGTAAGGTTCGTTGTTGTCTTTGTAGAACTGCACGGCCCTGTCGCGGTCCCACACTTCGGTGGTCACTGGATCGCGTCTATTGATAATCTCGCGCATCTTTTTCTCGATCGCGCCAAGATCCTCGGGGGTGAAGGGTTCGGCACGGTCAAAGTCATAATACCAGCCGTGTTCGATCACTGGTCCAATGGTTACTTTGACGTCAGGCCAAATCTCTTGCACCGCGCGGGCCATGATGTGGGCGAGGTCGTGGCGCACCAGTTCAAGCGCCCGGTCTTCATCCTTAATGGTGTGCAGCGCAAAGGATGCGTCGGACTCAAGGGGCCAAGCCAGGTCCCAATGCGCACCGTCTACGGTCGCAGAAATTGCTTTTTTACCAAGGGAGGTCGAGATGTCAGCCGCGACTTCAGCCGGCGTGATGCCGGCTTCGTATGACCGCTGATTGCCATCGGGAAGGGTGAGGGTGATCTGGGCCATCTTGGGCTCCTCGTCGTTTTGGCGCCTACGAAACGCCCGGTTGCGGGTTCATAAGGGGCGCCTTGTCGCGCCAGACCTTTGTGAAGTCAACACCATCCGTTGATACCTTGTGGTACATGGCGGGATTAAGCATGGGATGGCGTAATTTTGGTATACGGATGTATGCGATAAAAGCGACGTAAATCAGTCAATTAACGTCATTTTCGCCTTGATATGAGTCGCGGATGTGTTACCTATGTTTCGCATAGGAAACACTGCGCCAGACCACAGGAGACCGCCATGCCCAGCCCAAACCGCAATATCGAATTGTCGGTTGAAGATATGGATCTGATCGAAGCAGCATTGCGTGCGCGCAAGGCAGAGCGGTCATCAGAAGACCATCACAACGGCGAAGTGCGTCAAATCCACGACCTTCTGGGCAAGCTGCACAACCAAAAGGTTTTCTACCGTCCAGGTGCCACCCCCTATATTGGCGGCTAGGCGCATCGCGAAAGTCTCTATCGCCAAATGGCTCCCTTTGAGGAGACGATTTTTTGTGTGGTGGTGAACGTCTTTAGCCAGAGGTGAAAGCCGCGTAGGCGATATCCAAACAACACAGCCACCCAGCGGTCGAGCAACTCTTGAAGGGGCAAGGCGTTGAGAAGGTCGGATTTGAACTGCTCCTTGGGTCACATGCCACCGGGACGTGTCTCTTTGAACACATGAGAGGCGTGATCACCTCCCTCCGAGGCATTTCGAACGGCGCTTCGAGTGATCTGAGCGTTTGTCCGACTGTGGCGTGCATGGGAGCGCTTGTGGATGAAAAAGTTGCTACGCAAGAAGATGATTTTCTAAGCTCCTGTGACCCAACGGTGCATTTGCCAATGCGCGTCCTTTGCGTCAGGATGCAGCCAACAGGGAGAAAATCGTGGCATTGGAATACTTTGATGGCCCTGCGGGCCGGCGTCTCGCCTACCATTTCACCGCTGGCGATGGGCCCGTCGTGGTGTTTCTTGGCGGCTTTAAGTCCGACATGGAGGGGTCCAAGGCTGTTTTTTTAGAGGAGTGGGCACAGGCCAACGGCCGTGCCTTTTTACGATTTGACTACTCCGGTCACGGCCAATCCTCCGGGGCCTTCACAGATGGATGTATTGGCGATTGGGCGGCGGATGCCGAAGCTTTGCTCCGCGCGAAAGCCCCGGATGAAAAAGTGTTGGTCGGCTCGTCGATGGGCGGCTGGATTTCACTTTTGATGACAAAACGGCTTGAGCACATTGTGGGCCTCGTCACCATTGCCGCCGCACCGGATTTTACCGAGGACGGGTTTTGGGCCAATTTTGACGCAAGCCAACGTGCCGAGATCATGGAGCAAGGGTACCACGACCTGCCTTCGGAGTATGGCGAGCCCTATCGCATTACGCGTCACTTGATTGAGGATGGTCGCGATCACCTTGTGATGCGCGATCCGCTACCACTGCCGTTTACGGTACGCGCTTTGCAAGGCACCCACGACGCATCCGTATCGACCGTTACGGCGCTGCGCTTTCTCGACCATGCAGAGAGCTCAGATATGACCCTCACCCTCAAAGCTGGTGCGGACCATTCGTTCTCCAGCTCCGACTGCCTCCCGATTATCTCTGCGGCCATTGAAGATGTTCTGACGAAAGGAGCCAAGTGATGAGATTTGTCTCGAGATGGGTGGGGCGGTTGCTCCTGTTGGTGATTGTTGCTGTGGCCGGTGTTGCGTTTTTTGGGCCAACAGAACCTGTGGTCACCGATGTTGACTTTGATGACAGCGCGCTCGGCGACGATCTCGACACTTACTTCGCCTCGGTCGAACGCGCCTATTCCGATATCACGCCCGGCACAGGAAAGCGGGTGATCTGGGCAGGAGAAACCGGTGCCAAGACGCCCATATCTATCCTCTATATTCATGGTTTCTCCGCCACGTCCGAGGAAATCCGTCCCGTACCGGATCGCGTTGCCGAGGCGCTTGGGGCGAACCTTGTCTACACGCGACTCACAGGCCACGGGCGGACCGGCGAGGCCATGGCAGACGCCACTGTGGAAGCTTGGATGCATGATGTGGCAGAGGCTCTGGCCGCCGCCCGGCGTGTTGGCGACGAGGTGATCGTTATGTCGACCTCAACCGGAGGCACCTTGGCCACGATCGCCGCCGTTGATCCCGATCTGTCTCAAGGCATAAAAGCCCAGATCATGGTGTCGCCGAATTTTCGTTTGTCCAATCCGGCCGCCGTGCTTTTAACGTGGCCGATGGTGCGTCAATGGGGTCCGATTGTTGCCGGCAAGACGCGCAGTTTTGAGCCGCGGAACGAACGCCATGCCACCTACAACACCACAAGCTATCCCACTGTAGCCACGCTGCCCATGGCGGCGGCGGTTGCGCATGTCCGCAATTTGGATCTAAGCGTGATCACCCATCCGGTGTTCCTGATCTTTTCCAATGACGACCGCGTGGTGCACCCCGATGCGACCCGCGCGGTTGCGGCACGTTGGGGCGGCCCGGTAACGACGGAAGTGGTACGGCTCAGCGACGAAGACGACGCCTATGACCACGTCATCATGGGCGATATTCTCAGCCCGGCAAACACAGATGCATCTGTTGATTTGATGGTCGAGTGGATTGACGGGCTTTAAACGCCAACCTCAGGCCCTAAACACATCAAAGGCGCATCCGTGCGGCGAGCTTCGTATAAAACGCGCCCGCTCTCTCCTGTGAATGTTGCGATGAGCCCGCCACCTCTTTGTTCGAAGGTCCAGCATTGTGGATCATCGGGGCGTTTGTCATAGACAAAGCAAATCTGTGTTTCAGGTGCTTCGTACCAGTAGCCCTCTTGGCACTCGCCATCGAGGAAGGACCAGCGCACGCGGCGGTTGGACAGGTAGTCTTCGGCGCCATAGTCCACACCTTCCGACGCAAAGTAGAGGGTTTTTCCCTCGACATAGGACTCAAATTGCTCGCCCGTCATGGGCTGAGCATGGGCTAGGGAGCCGATAAAGAGGGCGAAGAACAGAGATTGGATCAGACGCATACCGACGTCATGCCAGCTTGTGTCCGTCTGGACCAGCGTTTTCGGAAATCGTTCGGGGCGGCGTGCGTTTTTTTGCGGATGCGGCACCGCCGCGCGCTTGCGATTTCAAACGCCACCGCTGTGCCCTGTGGTCCATCAGACGGTGCCAAAATGGCGGCACCAAAGCAATCACGGCCATCACGGGCAGTGACTGGGGCAGGGTGGGCATTGTGGTCTGGTCCAACTGAAGCGCAGGAAAGGCGCGGCCTGGGTGCACATGGTGGTCGGAATGGCGCGGCGCATTCAGCATCATCGCAGAAGAATACCATTTCGGCGCATTCCACGAGTGCTGAGGTCCCATGGGTTCTAGCTTACCTGATGGCAGGGTGTGACGTCTAAGGCCGTAGTGTTGCACGTAATCAGAGAGCATCAATTGCCACGCTGCGTAGATAGCAACGACCACCAGCGCCAAAATCCCAGGCCATCCCGCAAGCCAAAACGCCAAGCCGAGGCTGATTGCTGAGATTGCCGCATCTGTCAGGTATGGGTGAGTCCAAAGCGGCAGAGACTTCGCACGGCGTGCCCGCGCTGCATTTTCGGCTTTGAGGCCCGCAGTATACTCGCCCGCGGCGCAGCGAAGGCAAAAGCTCCAGAACCCCTCTCCCAATCGCGCCGAGTTTGGATCCAAATCCGTGGCCGCGTGGATGTGATGAACGCGAATATGAGCCGTGCCGTGGTGGCCGTAGAGCAGCGATGCATAAAGCAGCTTTCCAAGACGCCGCCCCCAGCGGTCCGCGCGATGCACCAGTTCATGGGCATTTGAATGACTGACTTGGCCGAACCAAAGTCCTGCACCGGTGACCAAGAGCACTTTGTCCAGGGTATCCAAATGCGCACCAGCGCCCACTGACCAAATGATAATCGGTAAAAGAACCAAATGCCCCACGGCCAAACCAAGCGATAACCCATGGCCCGTCCAGGCCTCGTTCTCTGGCAAAAACCGATTGGCGAGCTTGTCGAGGAAAAAGACCAAGACGGTGATCGACACCACCCCGAGCAAGGGCCAAACGCCGCCCAAAACTGCGCCAAACCCCAATAGGAATGCGGGTAGTAAACTGGCGATGGTAAACCAAATCATGTCTCAGGGCCTCATGCGTGTCCGAGCGAGTGTAGCAAGTGCCAAAATGATAGTCTCAAAGTTTATGATATGAGATTAACGACCAATTTCGGCAACCTCGGGGCATCGCTAGGGCAGGTCCAAGGCGGGGTTTGTTGGCACAATGTCGTTTTTGATCTGCGCAGAGCACTGCCGCAACTCTATGCTGCAAAGGACCAAGCGGGGAGGCTAGGGACAATGGCGCTGGACGATAACAAGGGTGTGTGGAAACAGGGCCGCGGCAAAGGCCGGAAAACCACCAAAGGCCGTCAATATGACGATGCGGCTCTCGCAGATGTCCGTGGTCTCTTGGGTGACCGTCCGCGGCGCCGTGACCTGCTCATTGAGTTTTTGCATTTGATCCAAGACGCCCATTGCCATTTGTCCGCCACGCATTTGCGGGCGTTGGCCGAAGAGATGCGTTTGAGCATGGCTGAGGTTTGGGAAGTTGCAACGTTCTATGCTCATTTCGATCCGATCAAAGAGAATGAGACGCCGCCTCCTGCCTTGACCATTCGCGTCTGTGACTCATTGTCGTGCGAGCTGGCCGGTGCCCAAGAGCTAAAATCCGCACTGGAGCGTGGGTTGGACCCATCGCAGGTGCGCGTTTTGCGTGCCCCCTGCATGGGCCGGTGTGACACGGCGCCCGTGTTGGAGTTGGGGCATCACCACATTGATCACGCCACGCCTGCGAAGGTCGATGCCGCGATTATGGCAGGTCATACTCATGCAGATATACCACTTTATCAAGAGTTTGCGGCGTATCGTGAAAGTGGTGGATATGGCAAACTTGCTGAGCTGCGGGCTTCGGGAGATTGGGAGGTGGTTCAAGAAACCGTTCTTGCATCTGGGCTGCGCGGCTTGGGGGGCGCTGGCTTCCCATCGGGCAAAAAGTGGGGATTTGTGCGTGCCAACTCCGGATCACGTTATTTGGCGGTGAATGGCGACGAAGGTGAGCCTGGAACATTCAAGGATCGCTACTACTTAGAGCGCACTCCTCATGTCTTTCTCGAAGGTATGTTGATCGCTGCATGGGCTGTCGAAGCCGAAACATGCTTTATCTACATGCGCGATGAATACCCGGCGGTTCTGGAAATCTTGCGCCGTGAGATCGGGGCGCTTGAGGAGGCTGGCATTGTCAAAGCCGGCTACATTGATCTGCGCCGTGGTGCGGGCGCATATATCTGTGGTGAAGAGAGTGCGATGATCGAATCCATCGAGGGCAAACGGGGCCTGCCGCGCCACCGTCCACCCTTTGTGGCTCAGGTCGGCATACACGGGCGCCCAACGCTCGTGCACAACGTGGAAACGCTCTATTGGGTGGCCAAGGTTTGCCGTGAAGGTCCCGAGGTTCTCAACAGCACCGAGAAAAATGGGCGTGTTGGTCTGCGTTCCTATTCGGTTTCTGGTCGAGTGGCCAAGCCAGGTGTCTACCTTTTGCCGGCGGGTTCCACGATCCTGGATATCATCGATGCAGCAGGTGGAATGGCCGAGGGTCACACGTTCAAGGCTTACCAACCCGGAGGTCCGTCCTCGGGCCTTTTGCCGGCGTCCATCAATGACGTTCCGCTAGATTTTGACACGCTTCAACCGCTTGGATCGTTTATCGGGTCGGCTGCTGTTGTGGTTTTGTCCGACAAAGACAGCGCGCGCGCGGCGGCGCTCAACATGTTGCGCTTCTTCGAAGACGAAAGCTGTGGACAGTGCACGCCGTGCCGGGTGGGATGCGAGAAGGCTGTGAAGTTGATGCAAGCCGATAGTTGGGATCAGCCGCTTCTCGAAGCGTTGAGTCAAGCGATGGTGGATGCGTCTATTTGCGGATTAGGCCAGGCAGCCCCAAATCCAATCCGACTAGCGATAAAGCACTTCCCAGACGAAATCTAAGCCAAGCGGTGCCGACTAATTTGTTTTGAACAAAATGCGGTGGGTGTCCTTGTTTGTGCGCACGTCGCTTCGTTTGTCCGCATGTAACGCGCGGCCCGCAATCACCCCGGGCCGTCTTGAGACTTGCTCAAGCCACCTGGCAAAATGCCGTTTGTCATCAAGCGTTTGCTGTTGGCCCTCCCAAAGCGAAGCCCACCCCCAAATGGACATATCCGCGATTGAATAGAAGTCTCCGGCGACGAAGGTGGTCTTTGCCAATTGACGATCAAGAACGCCATAGAGTCGTGTGACTTCGCTACGATAGCGGTTTTTCGCATACGGAAGATCGTTCGGCGGGTCCATCGAGGGCGCGTATTTCAAAAAGTGATGCGCTTGGCCTGCCATTGGGCCTAGGCCGCCCATTTGCCACATCAGCCATTGGTCAACCGCCACGCGGTCACGTTCAGTCTCACCGTAGAATTGGCCTGTTTTGCGGGCCAGATATTGCAATATCGCTCCCGATTCGAAGATGGATATGGGCGTTCCATCTGGGCCGTTGGGATCGACAATCGCTGGCATGCGATTGTTCGGTGCAATAGCTAGATAATCGGAATTGAATTGTTCGCCCGTGCCAATGTTCACCAAATGCGTGGTGTAGGGCAGTGCCATTTCTTCAAGTGCGACCGAGATTTTCCACCCGTTTGGTGTCGGCCAAAATTACAAATCTATGGTCATTCTAACGCTCCTTTGGGGGAGTGAGAGTGACGCGTCCTTCGGCATTGACAAGGGTGCGCAAGCAACCTGGCTTGTGATCAATGGCTCGGTAGGGCCCGCACAGTAGACTTCAATGCGCGCACCAGTGTGCGATGGCTGAGCTCGCCGCGGATCAATGCTCGGTAGAGTTTGAACACACCAGGACGCAGGTATACCGACCAATGGCATACTCGCCGCGAAGGTGGTGCAATGGGGTATCCCAAGTCTGCGAGAGCCTGAAGTGCATCAGGGCTATCCAGAAGCAATGTTTGTGCGTGACCAACGTCGCGCGCCCCTATGGCACGGTCGCCGCGTTGGGGTGACGGGATCACTCTCTCAAACAAGAAATCGAAAAACCCGTTTTCTCCGCTTGTCACGTGCAAAACGTCGACGTCTTGGGCGCCTTTGCTACCCAAGGCCGCTTCCGCAGATCCACGATACTCCGCCGCAGCAAGCAAGATCATCGAAGACAACGCTTTTTTCGGCACATAGTGGAACGCTTGCAGAGCCACACGCGCGCCAAGTGAATGGGCGAGCACGTGTTGATCGCGCTTGGGTGCATGGCGATGTATCAGTTTGATGAGCGCGGCCAATGCAATCGCGGCCTCTGCAGCCCGTCTGTAGGCAGTTTGTGGCGTTCCGCGTGCCTGCCATCCCAATCCAATAAGAAGGCCATCAGATCCCAAGTGATTTGGCCATGGTCGAATCCGTTTCTTTTTCGCTGGATCTTGGGCACCAAAAAGGCCGTGAAATGGGCAGGCGTCGCTATGACCTGGGGCATATTTATATCCATGCACCATGAAGGTGACGGGGCCATCTGTTGCCTCTAGCGCCGATGCGACTGCCGCGTCAGGCGGGCCATTTTCTGGAAAGAGGCGTGGCGTCCGTTCATTTACTGCAATTTGTAGAAGCGACATCCTTTGCCTCCACGACACTCTGAGGTTGCCAACGACGCAAAGCGTATGACGTATGGGTGAAAAGGAGGTTACTGTTGCGTGACGGTCTTGACCGCATTCGCGCAACGGCCTAGGCGTTTGGCTGTGGCGATTTGTGTCCGGATTGCGGGCCACGTGAAATATTCCGCTAAAAGGTTGAGACGACGACACCCAAGGCTCCAAAGCCCAAAGGTCCCCCGTTCGCTTAGCCGGTTCGGGGTTTTTGTTTTGGAAAGGGAACACCCATGACCCAAGATCGCAAACCGCGCACCCGCGCAGTGCATGGGGGGGGGCGGCGCTCCCAATATGGAGAAGTCAGCGAAGCAATCTTTCTCACTCAAGGGTTCGTCTACGACAGCGCCGAGCATGCAGAGGCGCGTTTCATCGAGGCAGCAGATGACGAGTTCATCTATGCTCGTTACGGCAACCCCACTGTGGCAATGTTCGAAGATCGCATGGCTGCGATTGAGGGAACGGATGACGGCTTTGCCGCGGCCTCAGGCATGGCGGCTGTCAACGGGGCGATCATGTCTCATTTGAAGGCGGGCGATCATGTGGTTGCTGCGCGTGCTCTCTTTGGGTCGTGTCTTTACATCCTTGAAAATGTGCTGCCGAACTTTGGTGTTGAAGTCACACTCATTGATGGCACCGACCTTAGCGCGTGGGAGGCTGCGGTCACTGAAAGGACGCGATTGGTGTTCTTTGAATCCATGTCCAACCCCACTCTGGAGCTTGTTGATATTAAATCCGTTTCCGAGATTGCGCATCGGCATGGGGCGCTCGTCGTGGTCGACAATGTCTTTTCGACACCAGTGTACTCGAAGGCCGTTTCGCAGGGTGCTGATATTATTGTATATTCTGCAACTAAGCACATCGATGGGCAGGGGCGTGCATTGGGTGGAATCATTCTGGGATCACGTGAGGTGATCCGCGGCCCAGTTGAGGCCTATATGAAACACACCGGCGGCGCGATGAGCCCGTTCACGGCGTGGGTCATGCTCAAAGGATTAGAGACGATGGATCTCCGCGTTCGTGCGCAAACGGCAACGGCCCATGCGCTGGCGGAGCGGTTGAGCACGCATCCGAAACTGTCTCGCGTGATTTATCCCGGTCACGCGTCGCATCCCCAACACGCGCTTGCCAATGCCCAGATGGGGGCTGGAGGAACCATGCTTAGTTTTGATATCAAAGATGGAAAAGACGCCGCATTCCGCTTCTTGAATGCCCTTAGAATCGCTTTGATCTCCAATAATCTTGGTGACGCCAAAAGCATCGCGACACCACCGGCATTCACAACGCATCAGCGGCTACCCCATGATCAAAAGGAGACGTTGGGGATCACGCCGGGGCTCATCCGTTTTTCGTGTGGTTTAGAAGACGTCAGAGACCTTGAGGCCGATATTCTACACGCGTTGGAGCAAGCTTAGAGGATTTTTGGCGTTCTGGTCGGGTGAGATTGATCCAACACTTTCCCCGTCCGTATACAACCTAAAAGTTTGTAAACGAGCGCACTACGACTATGTTTTATCGCGTGCCGTCATCGCCAAGGGAGACTTGCATGAACATTCATACGCCCGAAGTTGACCGCAAACCAAGCCGTGAAGAAGCCGAGGCCGCATTGGCGGTTTTGCGGCAATGGGCAGGTAAGTCTGGCGACGCAGAGATTGTGGGTTTGGATCGTGACGTACTGCGTTTGCTGCCTGATTATCAGGCTGCGTACCCTGAGTTCTCGCGCTCATATCCAGCGGAATTTTCTGTCAATGCTGCCTACAAAGCCGAACTGCCTGATTTGCAAAATGGCCCGTCATCTTTGATTCGCGGCGCGCATGAAGCGATTCAGCACGTTGGCATTTCGAATTTTCGATTGCCGATCCAATATCGTACTCGCGACAACGGTAACCTCAGCCTTGAGACATCCGTCACAGGTACCGTAAGCTTGGATGCGGACAAGAAGGGCATCAACATGAGCCGCATCATGCGGTCCTTTTATGTACATGCCGATAAGACGTTCAGCTTTGAGGTTATTGAAGCTGCGCTAGATGACTATAAAACCGACCTAGAGAGCTTGGATGCTCGCATCCAAATGCGGTTTTCATTCCCGGTGAAAGTCGACAGCTTACGGTCCGGTTTGGCGGGCTATCAGTACTACGATATCGCCCTTGAGCTTATTGAGTTCGCGGGCGTGCGAAAAAAAATCGTACATCTTGACTATGTGTATAGCTCAACATGTCCGTGTTCTCTTGAACTATCCGAACATGCGCGCGCAACGCGGGGCCAATTGGCGACCCCACACTCTCAGCGTTCTGTGGCGCGGATCAGCGTGGAGTTGGCGGAGAATGGCAATTGCATGTGGTTCGAAGATTTGATTGAGGCGTGTCGGCGGGCTATCCCGACAGAGACTCAAGTCATGGTCAAGCGCGAAGACGAGCAAGCCTTCGCAGAGCTGAACGCAGCCAACCCTATTTTTGTCGAAGATGCCGCGCGCCTCTTTGCTGAAGCACTCTTGGCTGACCGGCGTGTGCGCGATTTTCGGGTGGCTGCGTCACATCAAGAAAGCCTGCACAGCCATGATGCAGTCAGCGTTCTGACCTCGGGGCCGACCTTTGAACAAGGCTCTATCGACCCGCGTTTCTTTGCGTCACTGTTCCACGTCGGCTGATCCTTGCCCGATGGTTGGAAGCGCTAACGCTTGACAGTCCAAAGCGCCCGCGCCAACGCTCGGGCCATGGTGGACTTCCGACCGGTTGGATATGTGATTGGCCTTTTGGTCGCGATGCTGGGCGCAACGATGCTGCTGCCTTTTCTCGTGGATTTGGCTGAGGGACGCGGTCAATGGCCGGTGTTTCTAGAGAGTGCTATTCTCACCATGTTTGTGGGTTCATTGACCGCGCTTGCCTGCGCCAATAGCGCAGGTGGTCGGCTTTCGATCCAACAAATCTTTATGCTGACAACGGGTGTCTGGGTCGCGCTTCCGATCTTTGGTGCGATTCCATTTGTGCTTGGCGAGTCAGAGGCGCGCTATGTCGATGCCTTCTTTGAGGCGATGTCGGGGCTTACAACCACGGGCTCAACGGTTTTTTCTGGACTTGATGATTTGCCCAAGGGTTTGCTTCTGTGGCGCGGCTTGTTGCAATGGATCGGCGGTATTGGGATCATCGTTGTGGCCATGGTCTTCTTACCCGAGCTGCGTGTTGGCGGGATGCAGATCTTTCGCAGCGAAGGTTTCGATACGATGGGCAAAATCCTACCGCGAGCGACACAGATTTCGAGCCGAATTTCCACGATTTATCTGGGCCTGACCCTGCTTTGTGCCACGGGGTACATGCTCTCTGGCATGAACCTTTTTGATGCAACCGTGCACGCTATGACGACCTTGGCTACAGGTGGATTCGCCAATTACGACGCGTCTTTCGGAGCCTTTTCCGCCTCAACCGAATACGTTGCCGTCATTTTCATGTCCCTCGCGGCGCTTCCGTTTGTGCGCTTTGTGCAGCTGACCACCGGCGAAGCGCGGCCTTTGATATCGGATGCCCAAGTGCGCGGTTTCTTTACCACGGTGGTGTGCCTCGTCGCGCTTTTGGCGCTTTGGCAATACCTGGTCTACGGCATGGAGGCCGAGGAAGCCTTTCGCAAAACGCTGTTCAACGGCATGTCGATCCTCACCGGGACGGGTTACGCCAGTGCAAATTACATGATGTGGGGGTCGGTGCCTGTGGCGGTGATCTTTTTCGCGGGCCTTGTGGGGGGGTGTGCGGGGTCGACCTCCTGTTCGGTCAAGGTCTTCCGCTATCAGCTTTTATTTGCATCGATCTATGCACAAATCCGCCGGATTCGAGCGCCCCACGGCGTGTTCACGCCGCGATATGAGGGGCGTCGCGTGGACGAAGACGTCCTGTCTTCAGTGATGTCGTTCTTTGTCTTCTTTATGGTGACCTTGGGGGTCTTGTCGGTGGGCTTGTCGATGACCGGCCTAGACTTTGTCACGTCGGTGTCGGGCGCTGCGGCCGCTCTGGCCAACATTGGCCCTGGGCTTGGTGACGAAATCGGCCCCGCTGGCAACTTCGCCGGGTTGGGTGACACAGCAAAATGGATGCTTGCGGCGGCTATGCTGATTGGCCGATTGGAACTGCTGGCGGTCTACGCCATGTTCACCGCTTATTTTTGGAGGGCTTGATGGGAAAACTGGGCGCAGAGGTAAGCCACGCTCTGGCGGCACGCGGCGTTGAGGTGATTTTTGGAATCCCTGGTGTGCACAATGTTGAGATGTATCGCGGCATAGAAGACGCTGGTATCACTCATGTGCTGGCCCGCCACGAAGGAGGCGCGGCATTTATGGCCGATGGATATGCACGTGCCAGTGGCAAGCCTGGGGTCTGCCTGACGATCACAGGACCCGGCCTCACCAACGCCATGACGGGTCTAGGCCAGGCCTATTCTGATAGCGTGCCTGTCTTCGCGCTCTCAACTTGCTTGGATGATGTGGCCGCACGTCGGGGGCAGTTACACCAGATGCCCGGTCAGTTGGCCGCCGCCGCCAGCGTTTGCGATTGGGCGGAAGAGCCTGGCACGGCAGACGCTGCCTATCAGATCATTGATCGTGCCTTTTTCGAGTTTAGCTCTGCGCGTCCTCGTCCCAAATATATGCAAGTGCCCATCGCGCTTGCCGGATCAGAGGTGCCATCGGCATCGGCACCAGCCCCGCAACCTTTGGCCCCATCTCCCGCATATGGAATGGTCTCGGACATCGTGGCCAAGCTTATAGCTGCAAAACGCCCACTCTGCATTTTCGGCGGCGGCGCAAGAGGTGCGCAATCGGCCATCGACCAGGTGCTCCAAATGTCCGGCGCGGCGGCTTTCACCAGTTACGCGGGCAGGGGACTGGTGGCCTCCGATTGGCCTTTGAAATTCGGCGCTGCGCTTGCGCGACCTGACAGCGCGCGCATCTGCGCTGAGGCAGATCTGATGTTGGTCTTTGGATGCGAGCTTGCTGAAGTCGATCTGTGGCGCTCTGAACTGGGGCACACATGCCCCATGGTGCGCGTGGACATTGATCCAGTGGTTTTGGCGCAAGCAGGGCCCGACGATCTTGTGCTCTGTGCCGACGCAGCCGCAACGCTCGACATGATCGCCAAGGCCATTCCGGCACGTGCAGAGGATCAGCCCCTGAAATGGGATGTCGCCAAGGTGGCGCGCACACGGGACAGATGGCGTGCAGAAGTCGATGCGGAGCGCCCCGGCATTGTGCCGATCTGTGACGTGTTGCGTACAGCCCTTCCAAAGGACATCTTGGTTTACTCCGACATGACCCAATTTGCTTATGTGGCCAAAGAGGTGTGGGACATGGATGCGCCAGGTCTTTGGCATCATCCTTCGGGCTTTGGCACATTGGGATATGCCTTGCCGGCGTCAATTGGCGGGGCCATGGCGCGTCAAGGCTCTCCTGTGGTGTGCATCGCAGGCGATTATGGGTTTCAATATACGATTCAAGAACTGGCCACTGCGGTGGAGTTACAAGTGCCGCTGATCATCCTACTATGGGACAATACGGCCTTGAAAGAGATCGCTGATGCAATGACAGCGTCACAAATTCCGCCAACGGCCACCCATGTGGAAAATCCCGACTTTCTTGCATTGGCAAAAGCGTATGGTTGCGCGGCGGTGCAACCGACCAGTTTTGATGAACTGACCCTAAACATCGCTGCTGCTCTTAACACGCAAGGGCCGACGCTCATTCGCATGACGCCTGAGTTGATGTCCTGACGCCGTTCTAGTCTGGCGCGAAACACTCTGTGGAAGGTCGCAGACCAGGGGCAGAACGCTCTATTCATCGAAGTGAGTGTGCGTGAACATTAGGCGAACAAGGCTTTGCAAAGCGCTTGGCGACATATAACATGACGCCATGAGCAGTTTTGACGATATCGACGCCTTCGAGGCCGCCGCTTCCCTGTCCCACCGCGCCATGGCGGCACGTCCAAGCCCATATCTGGATGATCTCAATCCGGCCCAACGCGAGGCGGTCGAGAAACTGGACGGACCGGTTTTGATGCTCGCCGGGGCCGGGACTGGGAAGACCAAAGCTCTGACCACGCGCATTGCGCATCTGCTCAACACAGGCAAAGCGCGGCCCAATGAAATCCTGGCCGTGACCTTCACCAACAAAGCCGCGCGCGAGATGAAGAATCGAGTGGGTCGCCTACTGGGGCAACCCGCAGAGGGCATGCCCTGGATGGGCACATTCCACTCAATAGGTGTGAAACTTCTGCGTCGTCATGCGGAGCTTGTGGGACTTAAGTCTAATTTCACCATTCTTGACACAGACGATCAGCTTCGCTTGCTCAAACAATTGATTGCGGCCACACATATCGATGAGAAGCGGTGGCCGCCGCGGATGCTGTCTTCGATCATTGATCAATGGAAAAACCGGGCTTGGACCCCGGCCAACGTCCCCGCCGCCGAAGCAAGTGCCTATAACCAGCGCGGGGTTGAGATGTACGCGCAGTATCAAGCGCGTCTCAAAGAGCTCAACGCGTGTGACTTTGGCGATCTGCTTCTGCACATGGTAACGATCTTTCAGACCCACGACGATGTGCTCCAGCAATACCAACGGTGGTTCCGCTACATATTGGTGGACGAATACCAGGATACCAACGTGGCCCAATACCTTTGGCTGCGCCTGCTGGCACAGGGGCACCGCAACATCTGCTGTGTCGGGGACGATGACCAATCGATCTACGGCTGGCGCGGGGCTGAAGTGGGCAACATCCTGCGCTTTGAGACGGACTTCCCCGGCGCCTATGTGGTGCGTCTCGAACAAAACTACCGCTCGACGCCTCACATCCTCGCAGCTGCCTCCGGCGTGATCGCCGCCAACGAAGGCAGGCTCGGCAAGGAACTCTTTACCGAAGTTGACGAGGGTCACAAAGTAAAACTCATAGGCCATTGGGATGGCGAGGAAGAAGCGCGCTGGATCGGTGAAGAGATCGAAGCTATGCAAAGAGGCACCCGCGGCATGCGTCCCTACGGCCTTGAAGATATGGCCATTTTGGTCCGCGCCTCGCACCAAATGCGCGCCTTCGAAGATCGTTTCCTTACCATCGGCTTGCCCTACCGCGTCATCGGCGGTCCGCGCTTCTATGAGCGCATGGAGATCCGCGATGCCATGGCCTATTTCCGACTGGTGGTCAGCCCCGAGGACGACCTGGCGTTTGAGCGGATCGTCAACACACCCAAACGCGGCCTCGGCAACAAAGCCCAGCAAACCATCCAAATGACGGCGCGCAGCAATGGGGTTAGCCTCAAAGAAGGCGCACGGCTGGCTTTCCAGGGCGGGCTTATCAAAGGCAAAGGCGGCAATGCGCTGCGTGAGCTTGTTGACGGCCTCGACCGTTGGACACGCATGACTGACGACAAAGACCTCAACCACATGGAACTTGCCGAGATTGTCCTCGACGAAAGCGGCTACACTGCCCATTGGCAGAACGAAAAAACGCCTGAAGCGCCGGGTCGTCTAGAAAACCTCAAAGAACTCATCAAAGCGCTCGAAAGCTTCGAGAACCTGCAAGGTTTCCTCGAACATGTCAGCCTGGTGATGGACAACGACAGCGACGATGGCGGGGCTAAAGTCTCGATCATGACGCTCCACGCGGCCAAAGGCCTTGAGTTCCCCGCGGTGTTCCTGCCGGGCTGGGAAGACGGTTTGTTCCCGTCACAACGCTCCATGGACGAAAGCGGTGTCAAAGGCCTCGAAGAAGAGCGGCGGCTGGCCTATGTGGGCATCACCCGGGCCGAAGAGGTCTGCACGATTTCCTTTGCGGGCAATCGACGTGTCTTTGGTCAATGGCAAAGTGCGCTCCCCTCGCGTTTCATTGATGAATTGCCGGAGGAGCATGTGGATGTGCTGACACCTCCGGGCCTTTATGGTTCTGGTATGGGATCACAATCGCTTGGCGTTGACTCCGATCTCGAACACGCCGCCACGCGGGCCAATGTTTATAACTCCCCGGGTTGGAAGCGTCTTCAAGACCGCCAGAGCCAGCGCCCCATGTCCCAACCCCGCGAAAGTGCGCAGATGACCATCGACAGCACAGCCATCTCGTCCCACACCCTGGGCAACCGCGTGTTCCACCAAAAGTTTGGGTATGGTGAGATCATTGGCATTGAGGGCGACAAGCTCGAAGTGGCGTTTGAAAAAGCGGGCACCAAAAAGGTTGTCGCGCGCTTTGTCACCTCTCCGGACGACGTCCCGTTCTAACCACACTCTCAGCTCAAATAAAAAACGGCACCGCGGGAGGAGCGGCACCGTTCTTTGAGCGGGGCTGACAAAGGGAGGAGAGACAGCCCGCTAACCGGTTCCATAACCCGAGGGAGGACGGGCTTTAGAACGGATCTCACTTAGGAGACCTGGTTGTTCCGCGGAGTTGAAAAGGGACGAGACCCCGCGAAAATCTTTGGCCGTAAGGCCGTTGTAAAAAGGCGACGACACGAAAGTGTCAGGTGTCGTCGCAGACAACGGTGTGGCGCCAGGGAGGAGGAGAGGCGCGACCGTATCTCTTTATTCGTATGCCGCTTTGTAGGCGGCGCGGCGGATCATCGAGCGGCTCAGGCCAAGGTCGGCCAATTCGCGTGCGCTCAGTGCTTCCAATTCGGCACGTGTCCGGAGGTAGTTTCGGTACCGGCCAACGCGCAGTTTGAGGGTCGACATCATCCGGCCAAGGCCGTGTAGGGGGCCAGATAAGATGTGCGAATTAATGTCTAAGTGTGCCATTGGAATGCTCGCTGTTGCATATGCTTACCATATAGCAAAATGCTGCACCTGCACAATCAGCGAGACCTCAATGCCGCTATGCTGCATTTGCATAGGGAAACGCCTTGTTTTCCAACATTTCCGCATCATTTGATGGCATCCCTTGTAAATGGGCTGACAACTGCCAGTTTTTGCAACAAAGCTGTGCAATCTTTTCGCAGCGCACGAACATCCATGTTCCGTAGTGGTCCGGAACAAAAGAAGGGGAGAGGCGCCACATGGCCGAGCTACGCAACGAAGTGATGGACGCGCTGGCGCGAGTTGCAGTTCCGGGCGGCGGAGATTTGGTCAGTCGTGACCTGGTGCGCGCACTGAGCATAGCTGACGGCCGCGTGCAGTTTGTTATAGAGGCGCCCAGTCCAGACGCCGCCCGCGCATTGGAACCAGCTCAAGCGCAAGCCGAAGCCGCTTTGCAACTCTTGCCCGGCGTGACCCAGGTGAGCATCGCGCTGACCGCCCATGCCGAGAAGGCGCCGCCCAATCTCAAGATCGGGAGGCATCCAAAGCCGCAAGCGCACCCCATGAAACCCTCTGGTGTGGCGCGGATTTTGGCCATTGGTTCGGGCAAGGGCGGGGTGGGAAAGTCCACAGTGACATCAAACCTTGCTGTCGCTTTGGCGAAACAGGGCCGCAAGGTGGGTTTGTTGGACGCTGATATATACGGTCCGTCCCAACCGCGCATGATGGGTGTTTCCAAACGCCCTGCCAGCCCGGACGGCAAAACGAT
Organism: Marinovum sp.; assembly: GCA_022447495.1. GTDB lineage: Bacteria > Pseudomonadota > Alphaproteobacteria > Rhodobacterales > Rhodobacteraceae > JAKVBH01. The sequence goes on from JAKVBH010000004.1 coordinate 26,021, forward strand.
TATTCCCTTGCAGAACCACGGCGTCACGCTGATGTCCCTTGGCCTGATGCTAGATGAGCGCAAGGCCGTGGTCTGGCGGGGCCCGATGTTGATGGGTGCGTTGCAACAAATGCTAGGTCAGGTGGCTTGGGGAGAGTTGGACGTGCTTTTGGTGGATTTGCCGCCGGGCACCGGCGATGTGGCGATGACCTTGTGCCAAAAGTCTGAGGTGACGGGAGCCATCGTCGTGTCCACCCCTCAGGATGTGGCGCTTCTGGATGCGCGCAAGGCACTGGACATGTTCTCGTCGCTCAACACCCCTGTTTTGGGGCTCATCGAAAACATGTCGGTTTATTGCTGCCCCAAATGCGGCCACGAGGAACACATTTTTGGCTCTGGTGGCGTTGCTGCGGAGGCCGACGCAGTGGGGTTGCCGCTTTTGGCGCAATTGCCGATCGATCTTGAAACCCGTGTGGCCGGAGATGGCGGAACACCCGTGGCCGTAGGGCAGGGTGCGATGGCGGAGGCCTATGCCAAACTGGCCCAAGGCCTCGTCCAAGGCGGTATGGCTTAACATAGTTTGGGAATTCCTGGAATCTATTGGCAATTTGCGTCGATTCGCTGTTTTGGGGTCATGCTTTCGCATACAAAACTGGCCTGATCGGGCCTAAAAATATCTAAATTCTCAGAGAAGCCAGAATTTTTGGGATTTTTTGGGAATAAGCCTATCCTCCCATTGAAAAACAACATATTGTGCTAATCCCCTGTTTTCGGGGTCTATGTTGGGGCAAAATGGATATTTTTGGCACAATATGTTGTTTTCCAATGACCTCTAAAACAAGGTGTTGTGCCGAGTTGCCAAAGTTTTCTATTGATTACCATGAATTCCCATGGCATCCCTTATTTATCGGATGAGAACGGGCACACGGGGCAACGACCCCAACCGCAACAAAGATAATAAGCAGGTTTCATACAGGCGCTCACTCATTCTCAGGATCCGGCGCGCGGGCGAGCAGACATCCCCCCAGGTGGCGCGCGCAGTCGGAATATCCCGCGAGGGCGGGATCAGGCGGCGGGTTGATCAGTGGCAGCAGATCAACCCGCCGTATTCGTTTCAAACCGGGGGATAAGGGGAGCAGGCACGTTGGGTCCGAGCTTCAGAGGCGAGTTCAACCAGAAGGTTGACAGTAAGGGTCGCATGTCGATCCCGGCTGATTTTCGCCGTGTGCTCGAAGCGGGTGATCCCAAGTGTCCCGACCATCCCAACCCTCGTCTTGTTCTTCTGTATGGCCCGCATCTGAAGTCTTGCCTTCAGGTTTACACGCTTGAGGCCATGTCCGAGATCGAAGCCGACATTCAAAAACTCCCGCGCGGCTCTGCGGAGCGGCGCCGGGCCAGCCAGATGATCCTGGGCAAGTCGTGGGAAACCGAAGTCGACAAAGATGGCCGCATTGTGCTTCCCAAAGATCGCCGCGCACAGGTGGGCCTGTCAGAGGCAGGGGGCGAGGTTGTGATGGTGGCCATGGGCGATTACTTTGAGCTCTGGAACGCCGAGACCTACGCTCGCGAGGTGGAGGCCGAGATGGAAGCCTTCCTCGAAGATCAAGACGCCGATTTCGATCCGCTCTCCTTGCTCGGAGGGGCGTGACCCATGGCGGCCGCGGACAATATCGCGCGCGCCCCGCATATCCCCGTATTGATTGAGCCGTTGATTGAGGCCTGCGCGCCGATTTCCGGCACGTGGTTGGATGGCACCTTTGGCAACGGTGGCTATACGCGCAAGCTCTTAGAGGCGGGGGCGGAACTGGTTCATGCCGTTGATCGGGACCCGCTTGCAGCAGATCGGTTGACCGAATTTCCCGAAGCCATGCGCGCCCGCGTTGCCTTCCACGCCACTGTTTTCTCTAAGTTGGATGACGTCGCCCAAGAGCTTGATGGGATTGTTCTCGACCTTGGTGTCTCGTCGATGCAGCTTGACCAAGCGGCACGTGGTTTTTCGTTTCTACGCGACGGTCCCCTCGATATGCGCATGAGCCAGGATGGCGAAACCGCCGCTGAGCTTATCGAACGCCTGGATGAACGGGCCTTGGCGGCAGTGATCTATACCTATGGCGAAGAGAAGGCCTCTCGCCGCATTGCGCACGCAATCAAGGTGGCGTGGCCGTTGCAATCTACGTTGGAGCTGGCAGAGATCGTTGAGGGTTGTCTGCCGCGCGCCAAACCGGGCCAAAGCCATCCCGCCACTCGAACGTTCCAAGCGCTGCGCATTGCGGTGAACGATGAATACCGGGAGCTACATCAAGGGCTTATGGCCGCCGAGCGCGCATTAAAGCCCGGCGGTCTGCTTGCCGTGGTGAGTTTTCACTCCATCGAAGACCGCATGGTTAAGCGCTTCTTTCAAGCCCGCGCTGGCCGCAAAGGCAACGCCAATCGCTACGCGCCAGAGGTGGTCCAAGCGCCCGCGCAATTCGATTTGATGACCCGCAAAGCCATTGGCCCCTCTGACGAAGAATTGGCCATCAATCCACGTGCCCGCTCCGCGCTTTTGCGCATTGCCCAACGGACCGACGCCCCGGCTGGTCAAATTTCCGCCTCTGACATTGCCACGCCCGAAGTGAAGGGGGCTTTTTGATGCGCACGTTTCTTTATATTGTGACCGCCATGGCCGTGGTCGGCCTCGCCTTTTGGGCCTATCATGAGAATTACAAAACCCAAGAAGCCTTGGCCGAAACCGAAGCATTGCACCGCGAAATTGGCGAGCTGCGTGCACGGGTCTCGGTGTTGAATGCAGAGTGGGCCTATCTCAACCGTCCCGACCGCTTGCGGGATTTGACGGATCTCAATTTTGAGCGGCTGGGTCTTTTGCCCCTGCGTGCCGAGCAGTTTGGTCGCATCGATCAGATTGCATTTCCAAGGTTGCCAACCGAGTTGGTCATCACTGATCCTATTGATGTCACGGGGCTTTCTGCGCCAGCAGAGGAGGCCGCCCAATGATGCGTACGCCGCTTCGCCCGCTTGCCCGCATTCTTGAGGCACGGCGTAAGGGCGAGAACCCTGATACGATCGAAAGCGAGAATATCCGCCAACGTCACGAAGAGATGCGCGATCAACTGCGCGCCCGAGCTGAGAGCCGTCTTTTGGTGCTCTCCGTGCTCTTTGCCTGTGCGTTCCTTGTGGTGGGCGCCCGCATGGGGCTTTTGGCTGCCACTGAACCTGCAGAGCCGCGGGCTCAGAGTTCCGGCGCGTCCATCATTGCCCAACGCGCCGACATCATTGACCGACGGGGCAGGGTTCTCGCCACGAATATTGAGACCCATAGTCTGTACGCGCACCCCCATCAGATGATCGAGCCCGAGCGCGCCGCCAAACGTCTGGCTGAGATATTTCCAGAGATGGATGCAAACAAGCTGGCCGCGCGGTTCACTGACGGGAAACGCAAATTCGTGTGGGTGCGCCGCAAGTTGAGCCCCGAGCAGATGCAGCTTGTCCATGACATTGGCGAGCCTGGTCTTCTCTTTGGTCCGCGCGAGATGCGCTTGTACCCCAATGGATCCATTGCCGCCCACATTCTTGGTGGCGCTTCCTTTGGACGTGAGGGGGTGCATTCGGCCGAAGTCATTGGCACTGCGGGCATCGAGAAATTCTATGACGACGTTCTGCGTGATCCCGCTCGAGAAGGCGCGCCGCTGGAATTGTCCATTGATCTGACGATCCAATCGGCGGTGGAAGAGGTGCTTTCTGGCGGCAAAATGATCATGGATGCCAAGGGCGCTGCAGCAGTCCTGATGGATGCGCACAGCGGCGAAGTTGTGGCTTTGGCTTCACTGCCCGATTTTGATCCCAACGATCGACCGCGCCCGGCAACAGAAGGCGATGCCTCCGACAGCCCGCTTTTCAATCGTGCGGTTCAAGGGGTCTATGAGCTTGGCTCGACTTTTAAGATATTCACCTCCGCGCAGGCCCTCGATCTGGGTCTTGTTGCGCCGAGTACCATGGTCGATATTCGGGGTCCGCTGAAATGGGGTAAGCACAGGATTCGTGATTTCTCTAATTACGGCAATGAGTTGTCGGTCACAAAGGTGATCGTAAAATCCTCCAACATCGGAACAGCGCGTCTGGCGCAGATGATCGGTGCGGATCGCCAAAAAGACCTTTTTGAGCGACTTGGCTTTCTAGACGCAACGCCGTTTGAGATCATTGAAGCCAAAGGTGGCAAGCCGCTCTTGCCCAAGAATTGGTCCGAACTGTCCACCATGACGATCTCCTATGGGCACGGCCTGTCTACCTCGCCGTTGCACTTGGCGGCTGGCTATGCTGCGATTGCCAATGGTGGTCATGTGGTGCGCCCGACGCTTCTACGCCAAAATGGCCCTCAACTGGGTGGGCGCATTTTCTCTGAGGACGCCGCGGCGGCTTCGCGTGCGATGTTGCGCTTGGTGGTGAGCCATCCCGATGGCACGGCCAGCTTTGGTGACGTGACCGGTTACGCCGTGGCGGGCAAAACGGGCACTGCGGACAAACCCAAACCGCGCGGCGGCTACTATGACGACAAGGTCATTTCGACCTTTGCCACCATGTTCCCTGCCCATGATCCCAAATACGTGCTCATTGTCACATTGGATGAGCCACAGATTTTCGCCGCAGGAGAAATGCGCCGCACGGCAGGGTGGACTACGGTTCCCGTGACTGCGGAGCTTATTGGTCGCATCGCTCCGCTTCTGGGATTGCGCCCAACCGTTGAACCTCAAACGCTCGCCGGTATAAGCTTGATCAACGATTGATCAAACAAACACGAGCAGGTCATGAGTAAATCGCTGGCAGAACTGGGCCTGACCGCACGCGGGGGAGCAGATGCATTAATCACTGGCTTGGCCGTGGACAGCCGCGAGGTGAAGTCGGGGTTTCTCTTTGCCGCCTTGCCTGGATCGCGTGTTCACGGCGCGGATTTTATTCGATATGCCGTGCGCCAGGACGCCGCCGCCATCCTAACCGACCCTGAAGGTCTTGAAATGGCCTCCGATGTTCTTGATGGCAGCACGGTCGCCGTTGTCGTCGTCGAAGATCCTCGTCAGGCGCTGGCCCGCGCCTCCGCGCTCTGGTTCGGTGCGCAACCCGAGGTGATCGTGGCGGTGACCGGCACCAATGGCAAAACCTCGGTGACGAATTTCTGTCGTCAGATTTGGATGCTGCTCGACCGACCTGCAGTTAACCTTGGGACCACGGGCGTGGAAGGCGCGTGGGAATACCCGCTTGCGCATACGACACCGGAACCCATCACCTTGCACCGCGCTTTGGCATCCGCGGCGGCCGAGGGGATCACCCATTGCGCCATGGAAGCCTCCTCCCATGGGCTGGATCAACGCAGGCTCGACGGGGTGCATCTTACCGCGGCGGGCTTCACGAACTTCACGCAAGATCACCTCGACTACCATTGCACGTTTGAGGCCTATTTTGCCGCCAAGGCTGGGCTCTTTGAGCGGGTTTTGCCAGAGGATGGGATGGTTGTGCTCAATGCCAATGATGAGCATGTCGCGGATGTGGCGCCTCTGGCGAAAGCGCGTGGTCAGAAAGTCATGCATGTGGGCCACCAAGAGGGGTGTGATCTACACCTTCTTCAAAGCCGCTTCGACGCTACGGGTCAGGATGTCAGATTCAGTTTTGCAGGCAAAGCCCGACAGGTGCGATTGAACCTGATCGGCGGCTTTCAGGCGGATAACGTGCTGATGGCAGCAGGACTTGTCATTGCGGCCGGCGAAGCGCCCATGCGGGTTTTTGACACGCTGTCCGATCTCGAAGGGGTGCGCGGGCGGATGCAACTCGCAGCCACACGGTCCAATGGAGCGACCGTCTTTGTGGACTATGCCCATACGCCTGACGCCGTGGAAACAGCGCTGCGCGCACTGCGCCCCCATGTCATGGGTCGTTTGGTGGCGATCATCGGGGCCGGGGGCGACCGAGACGCAGGCAAACGCCCGTTGATGGGCGAGGCCGCGGCCCGCGAAGCAGACCATGTCATTGTCACCGACGACAATCCCCGCTCCGAAGACCCGGCGACTATCCGTGCGGCCGTGCTGGAAGGCGCGCCAAACGCGGTGGAGGTCGGCGACCGCGCCGAGGCCATCCTGCGCGGCGTGGACATGCTTGAGCCGGGCGACGCGCTTCTAATCTGTGGCAAGGGCCATGAGACAGGGCAGATAGTTGGAGATACGGTCTTTCCGTTCGATGATGTAGAACACGCCAGCGTTTCGGTTGCTGCTTTGGAGGAGGGGGATCTGGGATGAGCCTTTGGACCGCTGAAGAGGCCGTGGCCGCCACCGGTGGACGCACGACGGCGAGTTGGAGCGCAACCGGTGTCTCCATTGACACACGCACCCTGGCGCCGGGCGATCTCTTCGTGGCCTTGAAAGCCGCACGGGACGGACATGATTTTGTGACGCAAGCGCTCGAGGCGGGCGCGGCGGCGGCGCTGGTCTCTCGAATACCAGACGGTGTGGCCGAGGATGCGCCGTTGCTTGTCGTAAAGGATGTGCTCACCAGCCTTGAGGCGTTAGGCGCCGCATCACGGGCCCGAACACATGCCAAAGTTGTCGCGGTGACAGGGTCTGTGGGCAAAACATCCACCAAGGAAATGCTGCGGGCGATGCTTGGCGCTCAGGGCAAGACCCACGCCGCTGAGGCCAGTTACAACAACCATTGGGGCGTGCCGCTCACCCTCGCGCGGATGCCTGCAGATAGCGACTACGCCGTCATCGAAATTGGGATGAACCACCCCGGTGAAATCGCGCCTCTGGCGAAACTGACCCGACCCCACGTGGCCATGGTCACAATCGTGGCGGCGGCACATCTGGAAGCGTTCGAAAACCTTGAGGGGATCGCGCGCGAAAAAGCCTCGATCTTAGAAGGGCTTGTTCCGGGGGGCACTGCGGTATTGAACGCAGATCTAGAAACCAGTCCAGTGCTGGCCCACGTGGCTGAAGGGCTGAAGGTTCCATCCCTCTGGTTTGGCGAGTCCGCCGAGCATTATTGCCTGCGCGATGTGGTCGTCGAAAACGAGGCCACGATGTGCCGTGCTGACACCCCCTCCGGGGCATTGTTGTTCAAAGTGCAGTCCCCGGGTCGGCATTTCGCGATGAATGCGCTTGCCGCTTTGGCCGCTACTGACGCCCTGGGCGCCGACATTGCGCGTTCCGCAACCGCCCTGTCCGCATGGCAGCCCTTTAAAGGGCGCGGTGTGCGCGAACAGATTGTGGTCGACCCAGGTGTAGCTGGCGCCGTGATCACGCTCATCGACGACAGCTACAACGCCAACCCAACCTCTGTTGCTGCGGCGCTGGATGTTTTGGCCGCCTCAGAGGTGACCCATGATATTGGCCGTGTCTCTCGGGGACGACGGATTGCTGTACTGGGCGATATGAAAGAGTTGGGACATACCGAAGTCGCGTTGCACCAAGGCCTGTCCGAGCATGCCGGGCTACAGAGCCTGGATGTTGTACATTGCGTCGGGCCACTTATGGCGCATTTGCACGCCGAATTGCCGGACGGGCGGCGGGGCTTTGCTACCGATACCTCGGTGGAAATGGCGGAGCGCTTGCCCGCCACACTCGATGCGGGCGACGTTGTTATGGTTAAGGGGTCTTTGTCAACCGGACTGGCCCGTGTGGTTGACGCGATCCGCAAAATGCGCGAAGCCCACCCTAACACGTAGGCCCAACACTTAGGGGTAAGGGACACTCTATGCTCTATTGGTTGTCGGCGCTGTCGGATGGCGGAGATTTCTTTAACCTCTTTCGCTACATTACATTTCGCGCTGGCGGCGCGTTCATGACGGCGCTTGTTTTCGGGTTTCTTTTTGGCCAACCCCTGATCAACGTGCTGCGCCGCCGCCAAGGCAAAGGTCAACCGATCCGTGATGACGGGCCAGAATCGCACTTCGTCAAAGCAGGCACACCCACCATGGGAGGGCTCCTGATCGTGGGGGCTCTGGTGACCTCGACACTCCTATGGGCACGGTGGGACAATCCCTATGTCTGGATGATCCTTTTTGTGACATTGTCGTTTGGCGTCATCGGGTTCGTCGATGATTATGCCAAGGTCTCCAAACAAAACACGGCTGGCGTTCCGGGGCGCCTGCGACTTGCACTGGGCTTTGTCATCGCGGGCATCGCCTCCTTTTGGGCGGCGCAATATCACCCTGAGGCGCTGCAGCACAAACTGGCCTTGCCTGTGCTTAAGGACACGCTCCTCAACCTTGGGCTTCTCTTTATCCCGTTCGCCATGTTCGTGATCGTGGGCGCGGCAAACGCCGTGAATCTCACCGATGGGCTTGATGGTCTTGCGATTATGCCTGTGATGATTGCAGCAGGCACACTTGGAGTGATTGCCTATGCCGTGGGGCGCGTTGATTTCACCGAGTACCTGGACGTTCACTATGTCCCAGGCACCGGTGAAATACTAATCTTTGCGGCTGGCATCTTTGGCGGCGGCTTGGGGTTTTTGTGGTACAATGCACCGCCCGCAGCCGTTTTCATGGGGGACACTGGATCGTTGGCCCTTGGCGGCGCTTTGGGCGCCATCGCTGTTGCCACAAAACACGAGATCGTTTTGGGCATTGTCGGCGGCCTTTTTGTGGTCGAAGCACTCTCGGTCATCATTCAAGTGCTCTACTTCAAGCGCACGGGCAAACGCGTTTTCCTGATGGCGCCGATTCACCACCATTTCGAAAAGAAGGGTTGGGCTGAGCCACAGATCGTGATCCGGTTTTGGATCATCTCGCTTATTCTCGCCATTATCGGTCTGGCCACCTTGAAGGTGCGCTGACGCGACCAGCCGCAATATGATTGCGGGATTTTGCAATAATGTAATTTCAAATTGACACTTATGTGCAATATTGAATTTACATGACTCTCCATACGTCGCCAACTTTGGCCCCTCTGGCCCTCCCTCATGGTCTGCGCCTATCGCGCGGTGCCGCCGTTGAATTGCACTCATTTGTGCTTGATCACGAGCCACGCATTCACGGGAGGATGGCCCATACTTTTGGGGATGAACGCTTTTTTGGGGTGGCTCGCTCAATGCGATTGAGCAAACACCGAGATGGCGATTTGGCCGCAGTTCTGGCGGCTCAGCTTTTACGCCATGGGGTCGTGAAGGGCGTGGTATGCACGGAGAATGACGCTCCCAAGTTGGTGTCCCACCCTGAGGCGGTCTCCCACTCTTGGCGCCAGCCGTCGACCGCAGTCGTGGGGCGCTGGGCCGACTTGGTGATGGGTGCGGTGGCGCGTCCTCTCGCGGTTTTGGCGGGACCCCATGTGGTCCATGCCTTGCACAAAGCGCAACCGGCGATGCCGCTTTATCTTATTGGGCGCATGGCCTCTCTGAGCATATCAGACGATTTAGCCAAGGCCTGTCCGGCGTGCGCGGATCCCACAAACCGTTTGGCAGACATCTCCGTAGGCGCCCCTGATTATAAGGATCGGCAATGGATCATTATGCGTAATGCACGTGGCGCCATTATGTGGGAAGCGCTTGGGGATACCGTCTTTCAACGCCGTCCTTTTGATCTCGGAGATCGCACGCCTTTTGTGAAATCCTGTCTCGCGCGCATGCAATCGGCGTCACCAGGGCGTTGGTATGAATGGGCGGCCCCCCTGCGCGAAGAGATGCGTCGGCGTTTTGGTCCAAGGGGCTTGGAATGGGCGCGGGCTCAAATTGAGGTCCAAGCCTATGCCTTGTCCCATGCCTGCCAGGGGGACAATGCTGCTTTGCCCGCGCATCTTTGGCCGATCCTGAATCAAATGGTCTCGCCCAAGCACGCCGAAGCCCTTTGATCTTGCCGTCATGTGCGGTAGCCCTTTGACAAAAAGGGGAACCAGTCTTGGCCACATTTTCATCCATTGCTGACATCGAAAAGCCGCGATTATGATCCCGGTTCGAGGTTTGTCAGGCGCACGGGTCGCTGTTTTGGGCTTGGGTCGCTCGGGTCTCACTGCTGCACGAGCGCTTTTGGCCGGTGGCGCGCATCCGCTGTGTTGGGACGACACGCCTGCCGCACGCCAGCGCGCCGAGGCTGAAGGATTCGAGCTTGTCAATCTGCACAAATCCCGCATCTGGGAGGACGTGAGCCGCCTTATCGTATCGCCGGGCATCCCGCATCTCTATCCAACCCCAAACCCGGTCATTGCCGCCGCCATGGATGCGGGTGTGCCTGTCGACAATGACATCGGCCTCTTCTTCCAATCGCTGGCGACGCCGGAATGGGACAATTTGGACAGTCCGCCCAAGGTGATCGCGGTCACTGGCTCAAACGGCAAATCCACCACCTCAGCATTGCTGCACCACATAATTGATGCCGCGGGACGCGACAGTCAATTGGCCGGAAACATCGGGCGCGGCGTGCTCGACATTGATCCTCCGGGCGGGGGCGGCGTGGTTGTACTCGAGCTCTCGTCCTACCAAACCGAGCTGGCCCGCGCTCTCACGCCGGATGTGGCGGTGTTCATCAATCTCTCGCCCGATCACCTGGACCGTCACGGTGGCATGGGCGGTTATTTCGCGGCCAAACGCAGGCTTTTTTCCGAAGGTGGGCCAGACCGCGCAATTATTGGCGTGGATGAGGTTGAGGGCCGAATGTTGAGCAATCAACTGTCTCAAGGTCAAAGCGATGACCGCGTCCTGCGGATTTCGGTCGCGCGGAAACTCTCAGGGCCAGGGTGGTCCGTCTTTGCACGCAAAGGGTTCCTCTCAGAGATGCGCAAGGGTCGCCAAGTGGCGAGCATTGATCTGCGTGCGATCCCAGGTTTGCCGGGGAGCCACAATCATCAGAACGCTTGCGCCGCCTATGCCGCTGCGCGCTCCTTGGGCATTGCGCCTCGGGTGATCGAAGATGCCATGCACAGTTTCGAAGGCTTGCCCCACCGCAGCCAATGCATCGCCGAGGCCGCTGGCGTAGTCTATGTCAACGATAGCAAAGCCACAAATGTGGACAGCGCGGCAAAGGCGCTCCTGGCCTTTAGGAACATCCGTTGGATTTGCGGCGGCTTGGCCAAAGACGGTGGGCTTGACGGACTGTCCGAAGGCCTCGCCCAGGTGCGCAAAGCCTATGTTATCGGGCGTGAAGCTGCTGGCTTTGCGCTGCAACTGCCGGGGGTTGATACTTCAATCTGCACAACAATGGCCGAAGCCGTTGCCCAAGCCAGCGCAGAGGCGGAAGCTGGTGATACGGTGCTTCTGGCCCCAGCCGCAGCGAGTTTTGACCAATACGACAATTTCGAACAACGCGGGGATGACTTTATTTCTGAGGTCCGCGCCCGGCTCGGTGCATGACCGTCTCCCGCGCTTGGCGGCTCTGACACTGGCGCCTCGTGTTGAGATATGGGGCCGAGTCAGAGCGCGGACGCATCGGAGGCCGAAACCGGCATCACACCCGCGCAATATCCGCAGCTTGTGCATATTAGAGCGGTCTGCATTTGCTGTTTTCGATGAAGAGACGATCGACGGGATTGGCGAGTGGTTCTCTGCACACTCATCAGAGACGTATCAGGGCTGCACGGCGCGCAATCGCTCTAAAGCTCCGTCTTCAAACGCTTGGGCATGAATGACGCCCACCTGCACGGGCATCAGCGAGAGGTTTAGTGCTTTGGCCATGGCAAACCGGTGCTGTCCTCCGCCTGCACGTAAGAATTGGCCCGCTCGGTTGATATGGCCAAAGATTCCGCCGTGCTCTCGACGGAAAGCATGCCCGGGCAATTCTGACCGCGCCTTGAGGCGCCCCAGACGCCGCGCGTCCTCTGCCACGGCATCAAGCGCCGCGTAGCGCGCAAGGATATCGTCGTACGTGCGGCAGCCGTCCGCAACGCCGTCTCGGGCAATCCGCGCCTTCATCTCTTCGAAAAGTCCGGTTTCTTCCCAAGGCACACCATCGCGAAAATGCGCCATACAGGCCTTGAATTTCACGCTGCTGCCGATCGGGGCAGTGTTCAAATCCCAATCGCCGCCCAGGATTTTTCCTGAGGAGGCCCTGCGAAAATTGAGAGCCCCGCGTTCGAGACTTGACCTGTACTGCACCGTGGCATCGGCGGGCTTTACCCAGAGGCATTCGTCCGACAGCGGCCCGCGGCGTCCGTACCTCATCCGGCCCATCAGGTCGCGCAATGCCTTTTGCGGAACCTGCGCCTCAAGGGTGCGCCGAAAGTTGGCTGGATTGAGCGGCGGGTACATCGTAGCGCTAGCCTCGCCCTGCGACCGCCGTCGCGGCGGCATAAGCGGAGGACCAGGCCCACTGAAAGTTGTAACCGCCCAGCCATCCCGTCACATCAACAGCCTCGCCAATGAAAAAGAGCCCCTGCACGTCACGGCTTTCCATCGTCTTGGAGCTGAGCCGATCAGTGGCCACACCGCCCAGTGTGACTTCCGCTGTCCGGAAGCCCTCTGTGCCTTGGGGCTTGAGCGTCCAGTGACGCAGGTGACCCTCTAGAGCCTCGAGTTTGGCGTCCGATTGATCGGCGAGATTGCCCTTTAGCGGCAGGTCATTGGAGAGAAACTCGACCAAGCGGGCGGGCAGGTGTTGGCCAAGAACCTTGCTCAACGCGCGTTTGCCGGACACCTGTCGCTCGGCTTTTAGGCTCTGGGCCAAGCCGCCATGTGGGACAAGGTCGGCCACGATGTCTTCGCCTTCTTTCCAGTAGGAGGAGATCTGCAGAACTGCTGGACCGGAGAGACCTCGATGGGTGAAGAGCATGGCTTCGTCAAAGCTCTGGGGTCCTGCACTCAGACGTACAGGTGTGGCCACACCAGAAATATCGGCAAAGCGTTTGTCAGAGAAAGTGAAAGGCACCAATGCCGCACGGGTATCTGTGATGACATGGCCGAAGTGTTCTGCGATCTCATAAGCGCGGCCCGTTGCGCCCATTTTCGGGATTGATTTTCCGCCAGTGGCCACGATCAGGTTTTTGGCTGTGACCGTTTTGGCCTTGTCCTCTCGGAGCAGGACGGCGCGAAAATGAGTGCCGTCGTGATCGACTTCACCGATTTCCGTTTCAAGCCAGAGCGTGGCCCCGGCTTTTTCAAGATCGTCGCGCAGCATGGCGATGATCTCTTTGGCGGAGGTGTCACAGAACAATTGGCCCAAGGTTTTCTCATGCCAAGGGATGTCCGCGCGATCCACGCGATCAATGAAATCCCACTGTGTGTAGCGGCTCAGCGCGGATTTTGCGAAATGCGGGTTCTGGCTCAAAAAGCGCTCCGGCGTCACGCCAAGGTTGGTGAAATTACAGCGTCCGCCACCGGATATGCGAATTTTCTCTCCTGGTGCTTTGGCATGGTCGACAAGGAGCGTATCTGCCCCTGCATGGGCCGCCGCAAAGAGGCCCGCGGCACCTGCGCCAAGGATAAGAGTGTTGACCTGCATAGTGGTGGCTTAGTTCAGATCACCTCAACGCAACAAGTGAATTATCCACCCGCTTGCGAGACGCGCCAGACATGGCGGTAAAAACGGTGCACGCCCACGGTGGTTGTGTGCGTGTATTTGCGGGCCCAACTGGGGCGTACAGCTGTGGTGTGGTAATGCGTAGCGCCGCCGGTGAGGTTGCGTTTGGCGCCATCAAGCATCGCGCGCGCCACTTTGCCGACATTGGCCCAAGCTTTGGGCTCGTTGATCGTCTCGGGCCGACCATCACAGGTGTAGGTGAACTGACAGGCATAGCGTTTGCCGGTGCCTTGGTTGATCACGCCACACACAGTGCCGGGAAACCGGGGGTGATCCACACGGTTAAGGATGACCTCCGCCACAGCGGCCTGGCCTTTGACCGACTCGCCGCGCGCTTCAAAATAAAGCGCTTCGGCAAGGCAGCGCCATTGCGCGCCACCGCTGGCGATGGGTTGACGGTTGAGCCAATCTCTGGAGAAGGACACACGTAGACCGGCCGCGCGCGGGCGCAGCGACGTCTTGGGTGCCCGCAACGATTGCATGGTTTTTTCAGGTACCCGGTTCATGCCGGCGCGCTCCGCCGCCAGCAGCTTCTTGGCTTGTGCCGATGCGTTCGCCTCCGCTGATGCAGCGGTTGGCAAAGTCGCAGGCCAGATCGCCGCGCAGGCGGCAACAACAAACCAGAGCACAGGTCTCATGGACACTCCATTGGCAGCGGGGCAGCAGGACCCCAAGCTAGGCGGCGTTTTAAGCGAAATATATTAACTTTGTCTACGGTTTTGACGCCGTTGCGCGACTCAGAGACGCAGCGCTACGTCGCCAACCGGTCTCGAATGGCCCATTGTGCCGCCGCGAGCCGTGCCACTGGAACCCGGAAGGGAGAACAGGAGACATAGGCAAAACCCAGTCTGCGGCACAGACCAATTGATTCGGGATTGCCGCCATGTTCTCCGCAAATCGAGAGCAAAACGTCTGGTTTGCTGGCCCGTGCGCGCGCCACGCCCATCTCCAAAAGCTCGCCCACGCCGTCGGGATCGAGGACGTGGAACGGGTCTTCGGCAAAGACTCCCTGTTGGACGTAATCCGACATGAACCGCCCAGCATCGTCGCGGCTTAGCCCGTAGGTCATTTGGGTGAGGTCATTGGTGCCAAAGCTCATAAAGTCACAATGCGTGGCAATTTCGGACGCGCGCAGGGCGGCGCGCGGTGTTTCCACCATCACCCCGAGTTTGTAGGTGACCTCATGGCCGGTTTCGGCGCGCACTTGCGCCGCAACAGCCGCGATTCGGGATTGCACCAGCTCCACTTCGCGTTTGGTTGAGACAAGCGGGATCATGATCTCGGGCACCACCACGGTGTTGTCTCTTGCCATCGCGATCGCCGCTTCAAAAATCGCGCGGGCCTGCATGTCGTAGATCTCTGGCACCGTGATCCCCAAACGTACCCCGCGCATGCCCAGCATTGGGTTGTGTTCGCCCATGGCCTCCACGCGGCGTTCGACGTCGGTCACGGACAGGCCCACGGCTTCAGCCAGTTGGCGCAGGCCCGCCTTGTCGGTTGGCAAAAACTCATGGAGGGGCGGATCAAACAAACGAATGGTCACGGGTGTGCCCGCCATCATGCGAAACAGTTCGGTGAAGTCTTGGCGTTGGATGGGCAGGAGCCGTTCCAACGTGGCTGCACGGTCACTTGACGTCTCGGCAAAGATCATTTCGCGCATGACTGTCAGGCGATCATCGTCAAAGAACAGGTGCTCTGTGCGGCAGAGGCCAATGCCCTGGGATTTAAACCGCTGGGCCAAGGCCGCATCGGCGAGCGTGTCGGCATTGGCCCGTACTTCGATGTCACGTATCTCATCGGCCCATGTCATGAGCTGACGGAATGCATCGTCGAGCGCGGCTTCCAAAAGGGGCGGGGCACCGTCGAGGACTTCGCCTGCGGTGCCGTCCAGGGTGATCAGGTCACCCTCATCGTAAACGCGACCATCCTCAGAAATGAGTTGCTTTTTGCGCGGATGAAAGCGCATGCGCGCGGCACCAACGACACAGGGAAGGCCCATGCCACGGCCAATCACAGCCGCGTGGGAGGTGATGCCACCACGTTCTGTCAACACTCCCGCCGCGGCTTGCATCCCGCGAATGTCCTCGGGCGTGGTTTCTCGGCGCACCAAGATGGCAGGTTCTCCTCGCGCGGCAGCTGCTTGGGCGGCATTGGATGTAAACACAATCCGACCGGTCGCGGCACCAGGGCTGGCCGCGATGCCCGCTCCAATAACATCACGGATGGCGTCATGGTCGACTTGACGGTGCAACAACTCCGACAACGCGCGCGGCTCAACGCGCAAGATGGCTTCCTCGCGCGAGATAATCCCGTCTTCGGCCAACGCCACGGCGATCCGCACGGCCGCTTGGTTGGAGCGCGGCACGCGAACCCCGTCGAGGATGTGCAATACACCGTCCTGAAGCGTGAACTCCAATTGCATCTCTTCGCGCAGCTTGCGGCGCATTTGATGGGTGTGATCGATGAGTGTGGCATAGGCATCCGGTGCCAGTTCTTCCAACGATGGGCCACGCGGGTCACACGAGAGATAGAGTGCCTCGGCATCGTCCCCAAGCGCATCGCGCCCTTGGGATTGGCTGAGATACCGACCGGTGATCTGAGGCAGCCCAGAGCTTGGGCTCACCAATTGCAGAACGCCGGAACCGTTCTCGGACACACCTGCACCAACTCCAAGTGCCATCTCTTGGACCACCAGACCCAGCCCCGCATCTGCAGGCGCGCCTTTGGCTTGGCGCAGCAGCCGCGCAGACGTGCCTTCCCAGGCGCGGGCCATGGAACGCAGTACTTCGCTCAGTTGGGTCGCACGATCTTGGGGGAAGGGCTCGTCGGCCTCGTCCTCATAGGCGCGGAGCGACTGCGAAAGAGCGGTCTGCCCTTCGGTTGTGATCTCGTCGAACATATCGGGGTCGAGCCGGGCCACGTGGATCGCATAGCTCTCCACAAAGCGCGCATAGAGGGCCGCGGCCGCCTCGGACCCCAGTAAGTCGCCCAAAGCCACAAAACGTCCGTCATTCATGCCAATGTTCAAGATCGCGCCGGGGCCACCCCAATCAGGGTCCTGGCTGGAGGGACGTACACACAACAACGCCTCCTCGGGGAACTCGGCGAGGATCTTTTCGATATCCGGCAAATCGCCAGCAGCTATGCGATGCACCGCATCAAAGGACAACGCCACCGTTTTGGGCACCGGCAAATCCAGCCGGACCAAGCGCTGCAAACATTTGGCGCGCCCGCCATGGGTGTTTGCCGCCATCGGTGCGGTTGGGGTGATCGGGGTCACATTTGGATTGTTGGTGAGCATTTCGTTGTCCCACGGGTCTTTTGCAGCGCAGCATAGTGTGTGCTGGGCCGTCTGCCCAGAATTGTTTTGCCCTGCTAACCCACCAATTTGAAAAGGGATTTCAAGCAGTTCTTTCAAGGCTTGAATATCCGCCGAGAACTCAAGAGTGTTTGACGTACGAGGCTTGGTCCGTGCAACCACTCGCTTTTGACCGCCTCTGACACGGCCGCCTGGATCGCGCGGATCCGCGCGACGCTGCGTCGCAGCGCCAAATCCGTTTGCTCTACTGACGCATCTGACGCATAACGCAGCGCAAATGCCGGGCGTGGGCCACGACGCGTTTGGTTTGATCTATAGGGTGACGCGCTATGAGCAAAGACATTCATCTTGCATTCGCCCATCCTGCGGAGCGTGCTGAGGTAACCGCACAGGGCACGCTACACTACGACCGTATTTCACTGCGTGATCATATCGTAGACGTGGAAATCGGGGCCTTCCAGGCGGAACGCGGCACGACGCAACGCATCCAATTCAATGTCGTGGTCGAGGTCCAACCAATTGAGGATCCCCTGGCGGATGACGTCGATACCATCCTCTCTTATGACCGTATCACCGAGGCGATTGCGGTTGAATTGGCCGACGAGCGGTTGAACCTGCTGGAGACATTGGCCGAGCGGATCGCTGATCGTATTCTATTGGAACCTCAAGCCGTGCGGGTGTTTGTGCGCATCGAGAAGCTGGACCGTGGTCCGGGCGCTTTGGGTGTCGAGATCGTGCGCGACGCGGCGCATCTTAGCCCCGAAATAGTCGAAGCTCTTGTGGACGATAGTCCTAAGCCTCGGCTCGTTTTCCTGAGCAACGCTGCGATTAATAGCCCGCATCTTGGTGGCTGGATCGATTGGCTGCAGGCGCAGGCCGCGCCTGTGATCCTGTGTGTGGGATTGCCTGAGATTGATCGGCCCATCACCGGTCACGCCATGACCCAGCGGCGCATTGACCTTTTGGCGATTGAGCAAAACGGCTGGCGCCTGGCGGCGCGCGATTTCCGGTGTGTGGTTGTGGACAGCCGTACCGAGATTGAGTGGGCCATGAAAAACGGTCAAATCAGCCTCTGGGCCCCCTCCAAAATTGTGCTCGATGCCGTAGATGGCCCGCAAAGCGCATCGCGCGATGCTTTGGCACTGGCGGGGTGGTTGGCGCAAGACCTGCAAGCCGAAGAGCTTTTGGTGATCACTGACACCGCTTCGGCTGTCTCAGACATTAGCGGGAATGTCCCGCTGCGCCATATATCGGTGAGCGCTCACACCCTGTCCCCCGATGCATGATCTTGAGCGTCTAAGATGATCAGCACATCCCAACCCCAGTCGCGTTTTCGTCCGTACCCTCGGTATTTTCGACCATTGGTGCAGTACGGTCCGATGCTGCCGTCTGGTGCGGTGCCTTTGGCGGGTGGTCCCGGGTGGTTCACCCATGTCGAAGTCATCAGCCGCACCGAGCCCTCGAGGATTGCGGCGGCGGACGCCGTTCCCTCCCGAATGCTCACATGCCTGAGCGCGCCCCGGGCGCCGATCGCGGGTATCATGATGGATGAGCCGCGTGTGATGGGTATTCTCAATGTCACGCCCGACAGTTTTTCAGACGGCGGTGATCACAACAAAGCAGCCTCCGCTTCGGCCCATGGTGTCGCTATGGTCGAGGCTGGCGCCGACATTATCGATGTCGGTGGTGAGAGCACGCGGCCTTGTGCATTGGAAGTGCCAATGGAGGCTGAGATTGCTCGGGTGGAGCCCGCGATTGCATCTTTATCTCCGCGCACAAAAGCCGTGATCTCGATTGATACGCGCAAGACTGCGGTGGCTGAGGTCGCGGTGTCGGCAGGGGCGGGGATCGTCAATGACGTCTCTGGTTTCACCTTTGATCCGACCTTGGCGCGATTCTGCGCGCATCAGCACCTCGCGGTTTGTATCATGCACAGCCCTGATACACCGGATAAGATGCAAGATCAGACCGATTACGCGCATCTCCTGCTCGATATCTATGACTTCTTGGGGCACCGGATCGCTCAGCTTGAAGACGTCGGCATTCCAAAGGCGCGCATGATCATTGATCCGGGCATCGGATTTGGCAAAACCGCGACCCAAAACCTGGCCATCCTGAGAAATCTATCGATTTTCCATGGCCATGGTGTGCCCCTCCTTGTGGGCGCATCGCGCAAAGGGTTCATTCGTCGGTATGGTGGCGCGGAAGATCCCAAGTCACGCATGGCAGGGTCGTTGTCGGTGGGCATCGGCGCTGTGGCTCAAGGTGCGCAGATCCTGCGCGTGCACGATGTTGCAGAGACCAAGCAGGCGGTCAAACTTTGGAGTGCTGTGCACCAAGGAGTGGCAGATGACACGTAAGTACTTTGGCACAGATGGGATCCGCGGACGGGCCAACGAGCATCCGATGACCGCCGATTTTGCCTTGGCCTTGGGGGCCGCTGTTGGGCGCTATTTCCGTCGCGAAGACGACGGGGTACACCGGGTGGTGATCGGCAAGGACACGCGCTTGTCGGGATACATGTTTGAAACCGCGCTCACCGCAGGGCTCACTTCGGGTGGGATGAACGTCCTGCTCTTTGGACCGGTGCCGACACCTGCAGTTGGCCTTTTGACACCATCGATGCGGGCCGATCTTGGGATCATGATCTCCGCCAGTCACAATCCGGCCCAAGACAATGGGATCAAGTTCTTTGGTCCCGATGGGTTCAAACTCTCGGACGAGGCAGAGGCGGAAATCGAAGCTTTGCTGGATGCTGGTGTTGAACCGGTGGGCGCGGAGCATATCGGGCGCGCACGGCGCATCGAAGATGGTCTCTTTCGGTATGTGGAGCGTGTTAAGTCGAGTTTTCCTGCGGGGATGCGCCTTGATGGCATCAAAGTCGTCGTTGATTGCGCCAATGGCGCGGCCTACCGCGCGGCCCCTCAGGTTCTTTGGGAGCTTGGTGCTGACGTGATCCCAGTGGGCGTGAGTCCCGATGGGACCAATATCAATCGTGAGTGTGGTTCAACAAAACCCACCATGGCCGCGGAAAGCGTCGTGGCCCATGGGGCCGACGTGGGGCTATGCTTGGATGGGGATGCGGACCGCATCATTCTCATCGACGAGACGGGTAAAGTTGCTGACGGCGATCAGCTTATGGCGCTCTTTGCCGGGCGCTGGGCAGAGCAGGGTCGGTTGGCGGGCAATACGCTTGTGGCGACGGTCATGTCGAACCTTGGGTTAGAGCGTTTCTTAGGCGCGCGCGACATCACGTTGCACCGCACCGGTGTTGGCGATCGCTACGTGGTTGAAGCCATGCGGGCGCAAGGCTTTAATCTGGGTGGGGAGCAATCGGGACACATCGTCATGACCGATTACGCAACCACCGGCGACGGTTTGATGGCAGGGCTGCAGTTTTTGGCTGAGATGGTGCGCACTGGGCGTAAGGCCTCTGAGCTCACGCAGAGTTTCACGCCGGTGCCGCAGTTGTTGAAAAATGTGCGCTACAAGGCCGGGCAGGCACCACTTGAGATGGATCGGGTGAAATCAGCGATTGCCGATGGTGAGGCCCAGTTGGCCGAGCACGGCCGGTTGCTCATCCGCAAGTCGGGCACGGAACCACTGATCCGGGTGATGGCTGAATGCGAAGACGACGCGCTTTTGAACTCTGTGGTCGACGGGATCGTCCACGAGGTCGAAGCGGCGACAGCGTGATCCAATAGTGCGGGCCTGTGGCCCGCGCTGGAAGCGCACGCCGGGTGGGCGTGCGGTTGGGGGCGCTGCCCCCCTGTGCGGATAAATCCGCACATTCCCCCGGGGTATTTGAGGCAAGAGGAAGGGGCAGCCGCGCGAGAAGGGGCTGGTAAGCGAGCTCCATTGGCACAATGCGACGCCTGCAAGGATCAGTGCCAGGGCTGTCAACAGCGACGACGGCAAGGGTCCGGAGAGCACGAGAGCGTGCAGCAGGCGGGTCGCAGCTGTTGGGATGGGACCCAGAACGGTCAAAATGAACAGGTTGCGGATGTCTGGTGTTGGCGGCGCTCTTTCGACGATCCATGCCACTGGCAAAACGATAACAGCGCCGATGAGGAGGAGGACGGCTGCCACGTCAATGGGATCAGCGGTTGGCATCCCGCGGATGTTGATAGAGACCGCGTAGCAGGTGGCGGCGCCAAGACAGGCGATACGGTCATGAATTTCCAGGGCGAGTCCGGCGAAGCCTGATGTCACATATTGTTAGCCCCAGCAAAACAACGGGCACAGCCGATGGTAGTCGCCTACTACGATGAGGATGCGCCATCTGCGCAGCCCCGATGCCTCTTGCTACAACTTGGTGCCTTGCACGGCTCAGATGGCACACATCAAGGCCGCGGCGCCATCAATCCGTATCGCGGCCAGCCAAAAGGGTGTGATCCCCTCAATGGTCAGTTCCATGACCTTGTAGGTAGAGCCACACGTGAGGCCAAGGAGCCCCACCATAAGCCAATCAGCAGAAGTGATGCGGATTGCTCTCATAGACGCCTTTTGCGCCGGGTGGTGGGCGAAGGGAAATCTGGTAGATTAACCTTCTTTGCTGGGGGCTTGGCTTTCTTTTTTGATGGGGCGCGCCATGGGACATACCTCTTGGACAAAGCCATTGAGCGTGTTGGTCAAGTTCTCGCGCACAATGGAGTAGTGGATGAATTGACCCTTTTCTGGCCTTTGATCAGCCCGGCATTTTCCAAAATACTGAGGTGTTTGGAGATCGACGGTTTGGACATATCGGATCGCTGGGCAATTTCACCGGCGGTGAGGTCAGCGGCCGAAAGGTACGCGAGGATTTTGCGTCTGGGCGCGGAGGCAATGGCTTGAAACACGTTGTCCACGGTGCGGTCCTTTACATCAGATCACGGCAAGTAATTTACTCATTTTCTAAATACCTACGCGGCTAATCTCATTATCGCTTTGGTCATCACGAAACGGGTGGGGCGGACCCTGCACAAGAACGTGCGGCTGTTTTTGGTGGATGCCTTTAAAGGTCGCGAGGAATTGGCGGATTCGGTGAACCACTTGCTCTTGGTTGGGTTTTACCTGGTCAACCTGGGGTTCGTGACCTTGGCGCTTGAATACGGCCGCAAACCCCATGACGTGGTGAGCTCGGTTGAATTTCTGAGCATCAAAGTGGGCCTGGCGGTGGTCGTTTTAGGCGCGATGCACTTCTTCAATATGTATGCCTTGGCGCGGTTCAAAAAGTCGACCAAGCCAAGTGGACCAAAGGTGTATGCACCGCTTGAAGACACGCTCAACCCGGCTTGAATGGACAAAAGGTCACCCGTCTTGGGTGGCCTCAAACCCTTCGAAGGCGGCCGGAGTGTGGGCGAGGATTGGCCTGAGTTCAGCGTCGCTTGCGACATAGGTGGCGAGCGCATCAAGGAGGGCTCCATCTTCCGGCATTCCATCAAATAAGCCCGGATGCGGCCAATCGGTGGCCCAGAGCATGTGATTTGGGTTCTCTGCAATCAGAGCTTGGCCGTAAGGAATGACATCGGCAAAGCGCCGGGCCTGGTAAGACATGAGGTCGTTGCCGGAGAGTTTCACCCATGCGTATTCGCCCGCGAACAGCGTGTTGAAGCTCATCCCGTGCATGCCTGCGGTGTTCATCGCCACCAACGCGTCCTAAGCACAATCGGGTTTGATGACCGTGATCTCCCGGGCGTTTGGGCGATAGCCCGCCAAGGCGACCAGCGTCACGGTGTTTGCTGTGCCATAGGCACAGGGTTGCACAATCACTGAGCGTCCAATGCCCCAAGCGCGATGCAGCGCTCAAAGGGCAGTGAGCGGCGCAGAGTGCGGAGTGTATGGGTCGTTGGCGGTGAAAGGATATTTGCCCGGTTGGCCAAAGGCATAGGTATGGCTATCCATGGCACCTACCATGATGGCGAGAGCGCATGCGCTGGGCGTCAGGCAAGGTGGGCGGCAACCTCGCGTCATGGATGATGTGGTGCCACAAAGTGGAGCGATTGTCGCCAGCGGGATCGACACTTACACTGGATGTGGGCGCGCTGGGAGGACCAATAGTGGCCAAATGGTTTTTGTTGTTCGCGTGGTGGTTCGACAGTTCACGGCCCTTTGTCGGGATCGGCAAAAGCCTCTTGGGGTTTGTTTTTTTCTTCCTGCTGGCTTTTGCTGGGATCATCATTGATCAAACGACCCACAGGGTTTTGGGAAGGCCTGAGGGATACCCTCAGCATCCGTTCGGCATCGCGACTACCTTTGTGATGTTTCCGGCTTTGGTGCTTGTAATGTATCCCAGCTTGGCATGGCTCCGCGTGCATTTCAGGCGCTTGTTCGGAATGGACCCAATGCCCAAGCCGACGACGGAGGACGCCTCGACGATTTTGGTTGATGCAAAACCAAGAAACCAGGTCGTGGCGCGGCCGCTTGGTTGGCGCATATTGCCTTGGTGCTTTGACGCCCAAAGCGCGGGATGGGGTGCATTTAAGTCAGTTTATGGGCTGGCGTTCGTCGCATGGTGTGGTTTTGGCTTCATCTCCTTTTGGGGACCTTTTGCAACCTTGGGGGACGTGGTCCAAGCGATCCTTGCTGATCCCTTGGTGATGATCTATGCCGCTGCTGTTGGTTGGTTTGCTTACGTCGCCGGTTTTTGGTTCTATTTCTATGTTCGCCCTTGGCTCGGGATTGATTACGTCAAGCAAAAATGAGCGCAGACGGACGCCCGTGCACTCTCATCCGCTACCCAACAAAAAACGCCCCCAGCGCTGGCCAGGGGCGTTCTCATATCGTGCCGATCAGAGCGGGCGTGCCACTCCGAACGAGACTTAGTTCTTGGACTTGTCGACCATTTTGCCTTCGGAGATCCAAGGCATCATGCCGCGCAGGGTCTCGCCGGTGGCTTCGATCTGGTGCGCGTCGTTGATGCGGCGCGTGCCCTTGAAGAAAGGCTGGCCCACTTGGTTTTCCGCCATGAAATCGCGCACGAACTTGCCGGTTTGAATGTCAGTCAGGATCGCTTTCATGCGCGCCTTGGTTTCGTCGTACGGCAGGACGCGTGGACCGGAGACATACTCACCATACTCGGCCGTGTTGGAGATAGAGTAGTTCATGTTCGCAATACCGCCTTCGTAGATCAGGTCAACGATGAGCTTCACTTCGTGCAGACACTCAAAATAGGCCATCTCAGGGGCGTAGCCAGCTTCCACAAGGGTCTCAAAGCCCATGCGAATGAGTTCCACGAGGCCACCACAAAGAACCGCCTGTTCACCAAAGAGGTCGGTTTCGCATTCTTCGCGGAAGTTGGTCTCGATGATGCCGGAACGACCGCCGCCGATGGCGGAGCAGTAGGAGAGACCAATCTCAAGCGCTTTGCCGGAGGCATCGTTGTCCACCGCCACAAGGCAAGGCACGCCGCCGCCTTTGGTGTATTCGCCACGCACAGTGTGGCCGGGACCTTTGGGGGCCATCATGATCACGTCAACGCCGGCTTTGGGTTCAATGAGGCCGAAGTGCACATTCAGGCCGTGGGCGAATGCAATCGCCGCGCCCTCTTTGAGGTTGTCGTGGACGTACTTCTTATAGGTTTCTGCCTGAAGTTCATCGGGCATTGTGAACATGATCAGGTCGCACCATGCCGCGGCCTCTTCGATGCCCATGACTTGCAGACCTTCGCCTTCGGCTTTCGCGCGGGACGCGGAGCCTTCACGCAGGGCTACCACAACATTCTTGGCACCCGAGTCGCGCAGGTTCAACGCGTGGGCATGGCCTTGGGAGCCATAGCCCAGGATGGCCACTTTCATGTCTTTGATCAGGTTCACGTCGCAATCGCGGTCGTAGTAAACGCGCATAAAACTCTCCATGTCAGGTGTTGATTGGCGCGGACAATACATCTCTGAGCCGCGATAACCCAGTCAAAATGAGAGTAAAGCCGCGCAATCATGTGGGTTTCATAAGTACAAATCATAATTTATGAAGAATTCATGCTCGACGATACCGACCGCCGCATCCTGCGCCAAACCCAAGCCGACCCCGACGCGCCCCACGTGACGCTCGCCGACCGTGCGGGTGTGACGCCCGCGACCTTTGCGCGGCGTCTGTCGGCGATGGAGCGGGCAGGGGTCGTGCAGGGCCGCGAGGCCCAAATCGACTGGGCCGCATTGGGGTACACGGTTGAGGTCTCTTTGCGCATCACGCTCGATAAAACTGCGCCGTTGGCTTTTGAGACATTCCTAAACGCAGCGCGTCAGATCCCCGAAGTGTTGGAGCTTCAAACCTTTGTGGGCTCCGTGGACGCGCGCATCTCGCTCGTGGCAAGGGACTTGGCCCATTACCAAGTGCTCTACCGCGACCACATTCTGCGTCTGCCCCATATCGACGATATCGAAGCGCTCATGCATGTCGCTCGGATCAAAGACACCCAGGCCTTGGCGCTATGAGAAACATTCGCCGCCAATCGTATCGAATAGATCCTGCCCTACATAGACTGCGTTCCGCTCCGGCCGCGCAGGATCGGAGCATAAGATTAATGACGCGTGGTGCCAAATGACTCCCGACGCCACTGACCTCACCCTCCTATGCGCACTGCGTGTTGACGCGAGCCGATCCACCGCTGATCTCGCGCGAGAAACGGGCCTTTCACAACCTGCTGTGTGGCGGCGCATCCAAGCGCTACGCGACGCAGGCGTGCTCAAGGGCAGCCGCCTGAGGCTTGATCGCGACAAGCTGGGCTTTGGCGTAACTGTGTTTCTGGGCGTCAAATTGGCCACCAAAGGGCGCATCAGCCTCGAAGATTTCGAACGCGCCGTCGTCGCCATCCCCGAAGTACAAACGGTCGAGCATGTGTTGGGCCCTTATGATTACCGGCTGAGGGTTACGGCGCGTGATCTGGCCGATTTCGAACGCGTCTTGCGACGGCGGATCATGTCGTTGCCAGGGGCGGGTCAAGTCGAAGCCAATGTCCTGCTGTCAGAAGAGCGTTTGCCCGGGCCGCTGTGATCCCCAGATGAAATTGGCATTGTATCTTATTTCAATGTGTTGATCGCCCGTTGCCAGCAAAAGCACCGTCCTGCGCCATGTATGGCGCGCTCAAAGATACCATCGACCACATCAACAGTGTCATTGCCCACACGGAGGTAGCGTTCTATCAGGTCAAGTCGGAGTGGCGGAACCGCGGCCTGATGACGCCAATGGGAACGCTCGCGTCCGAACTCCTGGCAAAATTGACCTGAGGATTGCCTTGTATATTTAAGTAGACTTTGCGACTGGCGCGCAGAGGCCTTAAAGCACTTGTAAAATGGAGGTTTATTATGGCTGCATTGCTCGACACCGTTGATCCAAACGGGCTTGAAGAATTCTCGGTCGTGTTCACCGACCGTTCGCTCAATTCCATGTCACAAGCGTTCCAGGGTGTGATGAACGACATCTCTGGCATGCTCAAAGACGTCTACAAAGCTAATGCGGTGGTGATCGTACCCGGGGGCGGAACCTTTGGGATGGAAGCGGTTGCACGACAGTTTGGCGGTGACGCCAATGTGCTTGTGGTGCGCAACGGCTGGTTTTCCTACCGCTGGAGCCAAATCTTTGACGTGAGCGCGCGCGCCAAAGCCACTGACGTGATGAAAGCTCGCCAAACTGGAAATGGTGTCACGGCACCCTTTGCGCCTGCGCCCATCGAAGACGTGGTTGCGCGTATCCATGAGACCACGCCGGACATCGTCTTTGCACCCCATGTGGAAACCTCGGCAGGCGTGATCTTGCCCGATGCGTATATCACGGCCTTGGCAGAGGCTGCGCACGCGGTCGGCGCGCTTATGGTGCTCGATTGTATCGCATCTGGATGTGCTTGGGTGGATATGGCGGCCACGGGCGTGGATGTGCTGATTTCGGCACCGCAAAAGGGGTGGTCCGCGTCGCCCTGTGCTGGGCTTGTGATGCTTTCGGACCGTGCTGTTGCGCGTTTAGAGGAGACCACGTCGGACAGCTTTGCCGTCGACCTCAAGAAATGGCATCAAATCATGCAAGCGTACGAAAACGGGGGCCACGCCTACCATGCGACCATGCCCACGGATGCTCTGCGGGCGTTCCGCGATACGATGATCGAGACGCGCGAATACGGTTTTGACAAGTTGCGGGACAACCAGTGGGCCCTTGGAAACGCTGTGCGCGCGCTGCTCAAAGAGCGGGGCATCCAATCGGTTGCCGCTGAAGGATTTGGCGCGCCCGGCGTTGTGGTGAGCTACACCTCTGATCCGGCCATCCAAACTGGCAAAGCTTTTGCCGAACGCGGCATGCAGATCGCCGCGGGCGTCCCGTTGCAATGTGATGAGCCTGAAGGGTTTGCTACATTCCGCTTGGGGCTCTTTGGCGCGGACAAACTCTATGATGTCGATGGCACCGTGGCGCGGCTCACACGTGTGATTGATCAGGTTTTTCCAACATAATCAAAGGCCTGCCCTGATTTCGTGGTCCCGCGAGGGGCCGCATCAGCCGCCCCGAGGGGCGCAGGTTTTGGTACAATTTGTGGGCGCCTTGGTTAGCCTTTGGCTCCAAGGCCCATGCGCATGAGTGTTTGCCGCACTGGGGCGATGTCGTGCAAAGCCTGCATCCCAAAAGCGCGGGCCTGCTGGATCAGCGGTCTTCCGGTTTGGGAGGTTTTGTTGAGCATCGTAATGCCCGCGACGCGCATCTGAATGTCAGCTTTGCGGGCACGCTCGTACCGGTCCAACATATGGGCATCCCCCAAATGCTCTGGCGTTCCGCTCGCCAGGTCCAGAAGAACCGCGATATCCTTGAGCGACATGTTGAGCCCCTGCGCACCAATGGGAGGCACGACATGGGCCGCTTCGGCTGCAATGGCGAGCCGCTCAGAGTGCAATGCGTTGGCCGATTGCGCAATAATAGGCCAAATCGTGCGCTGCGAGGCCAGCTTGAGTGGGCCCAGTAAACCGGTTGACCGTTCCGTCATGGCCGTCTCAAACTCTTGGATTGCCAGGGCATAAAGGTCCTGCGCGGTTGGGCCATCTTCCATCCAAACCACCGCAGAGGACGGGCGGCCATCGTGGTCGGGCAGGGGGACGAGAGTGAACGGCCCACCGGACCGGTGCACCTCCGTAGAGACGTTCTCATGCGGGATTGGATGTGTGACCGCAAAGGCCAGCGCTTTCTGCCCGAATCGCGTGGTTTGGACATCTATCCTAGCCGCTTGCCGCAGTGTCGAGTTGCGCCCGTCACAGGCCACGGCGAGTTTGGCGCGCGCGCGTGTACCGTCACTCAGGCTGACAAAAGCTTCGCCGGTCCGCGTGCGCAGCCCCGTGGCGGCAATCCCTGGGCGATAGGAGACCTGCGATTGAGACGCCAAGGCGGCCGAGAATTCGCGGCGCAGGAGCCAATTGGGCAGGTTCCATCCAAAGGGGTCCTCCGAGATGTCTGCGCTTTCAAAGGCGCGAGACACTGGTTTTTCGCCACTGGCGTCCATGATCTGCATGGTCGCCAAAGGCGTGGCATACGGGCCCAGGCGCTCCCACAACCCGATGCGATCCAAGAAGTCGCGCGCGGGCTGAAGAAATGCGGTGCTGCGCAAATCGGCGCCATCGCTGTCGCGGTCGATGATGGGGGCGCTGGGATCCACAATCAACGTATGGAAGCCGGCTTGCCCAAAGGCCGTCGCCGCAGCGAGGCCAGCGATCCCGCCGCCTGCAATGATGATGTCAAAGTGGTTCTGCTCTGTCATACCGCAGACCTAGGCCTAGGTCGCCTTTCCGCCAATGCGACATCCCGGCAGGGCCGCCCGGTTTGTGTGTGGCACATCACGTGAGTGTGTTCAGAAAACCGGGAAGGTCGTCTGTGTGATGGTGAATGTGGGGGTGACCGCTGTGCTCAGGCGCCACCAAAACGGTGCGCAACCCCATGGCGTGTGGCACTTCTAGATTGCGTGGCACATCTTCAAACATGGCCGCGGCATGTGGATCGAGACCATCCTTGGCAAACACAGCCTCAAAGGCAGCAGGGTCGGGTTTTGGTCGCAACCCCGCTTCGTGCACGCCATAGATCGCATTGAAAACGTCTTTTATTTCAAGGGCATCAAGGACATCACGGGCATAATCTGCCGTGCCGTTGGTAAAGACAACTTTGCGCCCCGGAAGCGCGTCAAGCGCAGTGCCAAGCCCAGGCACGGGGGACACGCCAGAAAAATCAATCTGATGGACGTCCCACAGAAACGCCTCAAGATCCATGTCATGCTCGGCCACCAATCCCGCCCATGTCGTGCCGTAGCGACCCCAGTAGTCCTGGCGCAACATGTCTGCCTCAGCTTCGTCCACACCGACGACCTTCATCACCCAGGCGGTCATGCGCGGTTCAATCTGATCAAACAGGCGGACCGCAGGATCATAGAGCGTATTGTCGAGGTCAAAGACCCAGGTTGTCACATTTTCAAAGGCGCGTGCTGACATGCGATCGAGCTAGACTGAATTCCATCGCGCGTCCAGATGGGGTTGCGCGGGACGCGTGTTTTGCGCATCTTGTCAGGCAAAATAGACAGTAAGGCTGGGACAGTATGCCCCAAGACAAAGGCGCGCACAAAGACGCGTACACACTTATTCTCGATGCCATCGACCAAGGTGCCTATCGTCCTGGGGATCGCCTGGTTGAGAGCGATTTAGCGGAACGTTTTAAAGTCTCGCGCACTCCTATCCGCGAGGCATTGCAACGGCTTGAGACCCAATCACTATTGGCGCGCGATGGCCGGTCGCTCATTGTGGCTTCTCTTGATCACAACCAGATGGCGGAGCTTTATGTGGTCCGCTCGGAGCTAGAGGGCCTCGCCGCACGCCTCGCCGCGCAGCATGCCACCTCAGAAGAGGTACAGGTCCTGCGCGACATGATCGAAGCCGACCGCAAGCTTGTGGACGATCCCAACGCATTGAGCCGGGCCAATCGTCGGTTCCACCGCCAGATACACTTGGCCAGCCACAATCGCTATTTGGTGCAGCAGTTGGACCTCGTCTATCGCTCTATGGCGCTCATGGCGACGACTTCGCTGGCGGCACAGGGCCGGTCCGAACTGGCCTTGGAAGAGCACGACGCCATCGTGGATGCCATTGCCGCGCGCAACGAAGATGCAGCTTATGACGCATTAAAAGCGCATATCTCGGTGGCGTTCCGCACACGTCTCAAATCCGACGCTGAAACGTCATTCTAGAGTATGTCGCGCAAAAGTGGGAACCGGTTTTGCGCTTTGCCACGGGCGAAATGATGAGGTGACAGCGTTTGATCCGCTCGGAAAATGTGGCTGCATCTATCCCAGCGCGTGGCAATTCGTTGCCAGTCTTTGAGCTTTGGTCAACAGGTTTTCCAGCTTGTGCCGGATTTTGTACGTTGCCTTGAAGTGTTCGACTACTTGGTGTCAATTTTGTTTGGCAAAGAAACGGTGCATTCGTCTGATCTTCGGCAATGTTGCGTCTTGGCCAGTTCCCTGAGGATACCTGCAAACACCGCGTTTGCCGACCTCCGTTTGCACCGATTTTAGAGCGTCTTGTGCGGGTCATCGTCAGTGGGTACGTCGACCCAATGTCGCCCACTCTTGAACACATGGTTGATCCCACTCAAAACCTTGCGATCATCGGAACGACCAACGCCCCGTTCCTTGGGGAAAGAACGGGACAATCCGTTCAACTTGTTCTTCAGAAAGCCAAAATACACGTCACATGGGTCATCCTCCTGGCCTCCATGACGCACAGCAACGCGGCAAGGAAATTCCTCTGTGCCGAATGTCTGAGATGCGGATATTTCGTTGAAAAACTCTTCGTTGATCGAAGGCTAAGTTGCTGATTCAAATCCTCCTGTAGGGAGGGGTTGGCTGATGATGGGACCGAGGCAAGAAGCGTAGGTAGCATTGTTCTACAAGTTCTCTCTGGAGGACCATGTCCCTCAGGGTCATCTGCTTCGATCGATTGACCTCTTCGTCGACCTGGGTGGCATCCATGCGCATCTCGCAGACTTCTACAGCCACACAGGTCGTCCCTCGATGGATCCTGAGCTGCTGATCCGCACGCTGCTGGTTGGGTATTGCTTCGGCATCCGATCCGAGCGACGGCTTTGCGAGGAGGTGCATCTGAACCTCGCTTATCGCTGGTTCTGTCGCCTTGATTTGAACGACCGCGTTCCCGATCATTCAACGTTTTCAAAGAACCGGCATGGCCGCTTCCGCGAGAGTGAACTACTGCGCCATTTGTTCGAGACGACCGTTGCCCGCTGCATTGAGGAAGGTCTCGTTAGCGGCCAGCGGATGGCAATCGATGCCAGCCTGATCGAAGCAGATGCAAACAAACAGAATTCAACACCAAAGGAAGAGTGGGACGCATCGAGCATCGCCCCGGCTGATGCTCCCCGCGCAGTCCGCGAGTGTCTCGACACGCTGGATGAGGCTGCATTCGGCGCGGCGAGCGAGGTGCAACCAAAGTTCACCTCCCATTCTGATCCGGCCCGACAATGGACAGCGG
>JAKVBH010000040.1 GCA_022447495.1 Marinovum sp.
ACACGCTGAAATATATCACGAAAACGCGCACCCGCGAAGCCAAATCAAGCAACTACTTGGGAAATGTGGGTTCAAAGTGTTCACACGCCTTCGCGTTCGTCGCCCAAGCCATTGCGAGTACCACACCGAGAATGAAGTGTCTCATGGATTGTGCCTTTCGTTTTAAAAGCCCCGCTTTTGCGCGCATGTTCGGTACATTACGTTCAAACGGCGTCGACCAAAAAAGCCGCGCTTATAAGGCGCGGCTTCGGTGACAGAACTCCAAGTTTAGAATTCTGCTTGCAGATAGAAGCCCACTGTGCGGGGCTCGCCGGTGCGGACCAACGGATCAGAGCTTTCAAAGCGGGCCGTGGCATATTGCTCATCCGTGATGTTACGTACGTACAGACCCGCTGTGAAGTTCTCGTTGATGTCGTAAGTCGCATGGGCATTCCAAAGCAAACGCTCGTCATCTTTGTAAGTGTTTTCATTGTCTTGATACGACGCCCCTTTGAAGGACGCATCGACGCCAAGAGAAAACCCATTGTTCCAATTGTATTTACCGCCAAGAGATGCCGTCCATTGCGGCGCAAATGGGAATTGTTTGCCGTTGAGGTCACCGGGTGTTGTTGGATCGTCATCAAAGTCGATGAAACGCGTTTCGGTGTAGCCAATGCTCCCGAAGAGATCGAGATTTTTACTCGCTTCAGCTTGGAAACTCGCTTCAAGACCCCAGAGTTCGGACTCGGCGGCGTTGGCTGTATCGTTGTTGAACAATGCGTCAAGCGCAGTACCCGACGGCGTGCCAGGCACTGAGATCTGCATATCGGTCCAGTGGGTGTAGAACAGGTTGGCTTGGACTTGTACGCGGTCGTCATTGAACGATCCACGATACGCCAATTCATAGTTGGTCGAAAATTCAGGGTCGTATTCAGACAGAGGATTTTCACCTGGGATCAGAGTTTCCACCAAGTTTGAGCTGACACCACCTGCGCGATAGCCTTTCTGTGCGGTAAAGCTCACGGATTGATCAGGTGTGAAATCATAGGTCAGGCCGAATTTTGGCAAGAAGGCTTCAAATTGCTGACTTCCGGAGCGTTCATCAATGTCAGGAATACCCGCGACACCGTTAAGGAGTGGGCCGAAATCCAAAGACTGTTTGAATGAATATTCTTCAACGTCGTAGCGGGCGCCAATTGTCAGCGTCAGCTTCTCGTTCACTGCGATATCCGCTTCACCGTAAATCGCGTAATTGGTCACATCCGTCTCAAAATCTTCGCGGAAGAAATCTGTGAAGCCTGGATAACTCGCGACTGAGAGGTCCGTGTTAATGTAGCTGGGGCGAGTATCGCTTGTTTCGGTATAAAACAGGCCAACGACACCCTGCACGGTTGGGCCCTCATACTTGAGCTGAATATCTTGCTCAAATGTTCGGCTTTCGCTTGAAAAGTCACGGAATGACCGCTCAAGGTCAAATACACCAAACGCGTTTGGATCATCGCCTTCTAGGCGGGTGTAATCCTGATTGTACCAATTTGTCCGTGTTTCCAGCGTCCACGCCGGGCTGATATTGTAGGTCGTGCTCAGGCCAAGGTTGCGATGGACTGAACCTTCTTCGGCGTCGGTGGTGTCCTTGGAGCTTCGCTTTTTGGGGAATTCCTCCTCCTCGACGTAGTCCTCGCCTCCTCGGCTGTCGGTGTAGCTGTATTCGAGTACCGCATCAAACACATCCGAGGGCTGCCAGCGGAGCTTGGCTCTATAGGATTCGTAGGAGCGTGCGTCGTACTTGTCGTCGTCACGTGGCTCGCTTTCCACCCATCCATCGGTTGACGACCCTTCCGCCGCAAACCGGAATGCCAGAGTTTCACTTAAAGGTTGGTTGATCGCAACTGCCGCGCGCTGTGTATTGCGCGAAGCGGTTTCAAGACGGAACCGGTATTCGGGGACGAAAACCGGGTCTTTGGTGTTGATGATCACGGCGCCTGCGAGGGCGTTACGACCTTGCTGAGTGGATTGAGGCCCCCGAAGAACTTCAACCTGTTCGATATCCCAACTCGAATAAGGGCCAAAGAAGGTGGATTGATAGTTGTTCAAAGCGACGCCATCGACTTGGACTGAGACAAGCGTTCCGTTAAGTTGTACGTTGCTCACTGCGCCATTTGTCTGAATGCCGCGCAACACAAAACCTTTGTTGCCATAGGTGGTCGAGACGTTTGGCGTACGCTCAACCACGTTGTAGACATCACCGTCGCCACGTGTTTCGAGCTCTTCGCCACGTTCAATTGCAGCAGATGTGGCGCTTTCTTGAACGGTCCGTGTTTGCAATTCTCCAAGGATCAATGTGCCCAGAAACGTATCATCGGTTGTGTCCGGATTGGTTTCCTGCCCTTGGGCGCTGGTTACAAGTGTACTTACGGCAATCAGGGATGTCGCGCCAAAGAGGCGCGCACGCGAACAAGTCATCGGCAGCTCCAGTCAAAGAGGTATTAGGTTCTTAGCTGGAGCGCGTTTTAAGCTCTTGCTGATCAAGGCGTTCACTAATGATAGCCTTCTATTGCAGGAATACTGCGGTGAACGAGAAGTAGTGAGTGTTGCAAAAGGCGCACGGCGCTATGAACAATAGGTCTGCGCCAAATCATGCTGACCAGTAAGATGCAAGATAGCGTTGATCTTTGGCAAAAGCAGAGATGGCCTCGTGTGCTCGGTAGATTTTAATCCGCGCTTTCTCAGCCGCGATCCACGCGTATCCGTTCTCCGCATTCGGCAAAGAGCCCACGACCGCGTCATCAAAGTCTTGCGGCGCAATCCATCGCAGTGTGAGCCCTTCATGAGTTGGAATTGGATAGTCCGCCTTGTCGCCATGGTCGAGTAGTAGCACGTTACCGGTGCTGCCTTTTGGGAGGGCATCGATGATGCGGCTGATCGCGGGATAGGCCGTTTCATCGCCTGCCAACAGCACTTCCGTCTCTTCTAAAACGCCACCACCGCCTGGTCCGACGATGCCCACCCGCGTGCCGGGTGCGACCTTGTCGGCCCATTCGGTCGTACGCCCGCCGTCGTGGCGAAAAATATCAACTGTGATCTCGTTCTCATGCAAATGACGGACCGTATAGACAGGACGATGAAGCGCTTTTTCTCCGTCAGGCCATACCGTTGCGCCATTTTGGGACACAAAAGGCCACTGAGGATCGTCATCATCGGGTTTGGGCAGAACAAACCTAAAGTGAATGGAGCGATCATCGAAACGGTCTGGGTCGGACAGTCGCAAAACCAACCGTTGGAAGTCAGCGCACAAGCGCTCCGACGAGATAAGCTCACCAAATTGGAAATTGGGCGGGAGTTGGCCGGATTGAACCGCATCGGACCATTTAATCGTCGCCGCAACGTCGGGCAAAAAATGCGCGATATGCGCCACAAGACTGTCTCGCAGCACAAAAAGATCGGCTTCGTGTTCGGCCTCTACGGATAGTCTCAGCCCGTTATCCTTCGCGTCTATGCCGAAGGCGCCATAGTCACTTTTTACCATCAAGCGCGTGACTGTGTCTTTTAAAACCGGGAGGCCATGTTCATGGGCTTCATGCAGCATCATGGCTTTCATGGCCGGGAAAGCGAGCCCTTGGATGTCAGAATGCACTTTCATAACGCACCTTTTCTACAGAGCGATGACATGGGGAGCATCGCTGCCTTGGGGTATGATGACGTTGGATTTAAGACCGTAGATGGCGTCGATGTTTTTGGCGGTGACGACGTCTTTGGGCGGCCCTTGCGTGACAACTGTTCCATCTTTCATCCCAACGATGTGATGGGCAAAACGCGCGGCAAGATTGATGTCGTGCAACACCATGACGACCGTTAAATCACGCTCTTTTTGAAGGTTGGCCACCAGCTTCAGAGCGTCTATCTGATAGCGCAAATCAAGAAATGTTGTAGGTTCGTCCAACAGAAGAATTTCCGTCTGCTGTGCGAGCACCATGGCAATCCACGCCCTTTGACGTTGACCACCAGAGAGATCCTCCAGCGCGCGATCTTGCTCGCCCAATAGCCCGACTTGAGACAAAGCATCCATTACGATTGTCTCGTCTTTGACAGACCATTGCTGGATCGGCGACTGATGGGGCGTACGGCCCCGTCCCACAAGATCAATTACCCGCATGCCAGCGGGCGCTTCCGCCTGTTGCGGCAGAAGCGCAATTGTGCGCGCGACCATACGCGTATTGATGTTTTGGATCTTACGACCCTCCAACAGAACGGCGCCGCTCCTTGGCTTGATGAGACGTGCTAATGCTCGTAGCAATGTCGATTTTCCGCAAGCATTGGGGCCTACAAGCGCCGTTACTGCGCCATCGGGAATTTCAATCGTAAGGTTCTCAAGAACCACGTTTTTGCCGTAGCTCAGTGTCAGTTTTTCTGTGCGGAGCTGTGCAGTCATAGCGTGCGCCTTTTGGAGAGTGAAATCAGGACCCAAATCAAAACAGGTGCGCCAATCAGGGCAGTAAAGATGCCTGCCGGCAAAACTAGGAAACCGGGAAGGATCTGGGTTGCGCGATCTGCCAGCAGGGTGACCAGCGCTCCGACTAGGGCCGCTGAGATGATCGTTGGTCGGCTTTGGCCGTTCAAACCATGCGCGATCGGCCCTGCCACAAAAGCAACGAAAGGCAACGGACCCGCCGCGGTCACACCCAGTGCGACGCATAAAACAGCCAAAACAATCGTTGTCATGCGCGCACGTTTGATTTTCAGGCCCAATCCCTGCGCCACATCATCTGCCAGACCCAGACGGACCAACGTGAATTGATGCCAGAGCGCCATGGCTCCGACAAAGCACAAGCCCAACCAAACCAGGCCCGCATCAGCCCAAGAGCGCGCGTCCAGAGACCCGACGATCCATTTGATCACCCCAGCCGCGTTGTTTTCGTCCAAGCGGATCATGGCGAGGTCCGTGACCACTCCCAGTGTCAGGGTTAAGCCAATGCCCGTGATAATGAGCGCCGCAGGGCTGAACCCCTGTCTCAGTGTAAGCAACAACAATAGCGTTGCGGCGGCACCGCCCCCGATCAATGCTCCCACTACAACAAAGGCTGTAGCGCCTGTGAAGGCAACAACCAGCACAGCGCCCAAACCAGCTCCAGCTGTGAAACCCACAATGTCAGGGGATGCGAGTGGGTTGCGCAAAAGCGTTTGGATCATCTCGCCCGAAAGGCCAAAAGCCAAGCCAACACCTAACGCCGTCAACAGACGCGGCAGGCGGTTCTCCAGAACGACCATGGACAATACTGGGTCAGCGGTATTGGTCATGACTGCAACGAGGTCAGAAAAACCCACACCGTAAGTTCCGCCCACAAGGCCAGTCATAAAGACCACTAGGGTTGCAAGAACCAGCAAGAAATTCGCAATCACCAACCTGCGGGGCAGCCGAAGCGAGAGTCCAAACATACGGATCGCGACAGCGCTCATAGACGTATCTCCTGCCGCCTCTGGACCAAGGCAATCAATGCGGGACCTCCAATGAGGGCAATGACCACGCCGGCCTCTATTTCCTGCCCCGAAAAGATGAGACGTCCGATGACGTCTGCAGTCAGCGCCAGCACTCCCCCAAGAACAGAAGACCCGACGGCCAAGGTTCTCGCATCGGGCCGTGTGAATGCACGCACCAAATGCGGCACGAAAAGGCCAATGAACGCGATGGGCCCGGCCAGCGAAACAGTCGTTCCGCACAGTAGGACGACGGCGCTCAAAGCTATAGAACGCGCCAAACCAACACGCGCGCCAAGTGCGCGGGCAGTTGCATCTCCAAGCATCAGTGGGTTGAGCAGAAAGGCCGCCAAAATTGCCAGTGCAAATCCGACAAAGAAAAGAGGTGCAACAGCCATGAGATGTGACATTTCAATTTGACTGAAACCACCCAGCACCCAATAGCGATATATGGCCAACGACTGGCGGCTTGTGATCAAAATGACCCATGTCAGGGACAAAAAGAGCGCGCTTAGGGCAGCTCCTGCAAGAACCAGTCGGACCGGATCCGGGCCACGCGCACGGCTTGTGCCCAGACTCAACACAAGGATCGCCGCCAGAGCCGCGCCAGCAAGCGCAGGCAAAACGAGGGTGCCAGGATCGCTGAGCCGCAGGCCCCAAATGCCAACTACAACGCCAAATGCAGCGCCGCCGTTGATGCCCAAAATTCCTGGATCGGCAAGTGGGTTGCGGCTGAGTATTTGCATGAGGGCTCCGGCAAGCCCCAAGGCTGCGCCGCCCAATAGCGCCGCAACTGCGCGTCCCAAGCGCATCTCGCGCACCACGATTTGATCAGGGTTGCTGCTGTCGTAAGCAGCGAAAGCTTCCACAAAGCTCGCTGTAGGGATCGAGCGCACACCCAATGTCAAAGACACCGCCACCAATATCAGTGCAACCAAAAGCGCAAACAAAACGCGTGCAAACGTCATTGCCCCACCTCGGTTGCAGGATCGCCGTCCAGCGCCGCCTTGAGCAAGGGTTCAAGGCGGTCAAGCGCGTAGTGAATGGCGAGGGGGCTTGAATGGCTCAGCGCCGCCGTCAGATCGGGGTCAGCGATGATCTCGCGGCCTTTTTGGAAGCTGCGCATTGTTGTGCGTAACCCAATCCGCTGAAGAGCTGATCGCGCATCTCCAACCGTCAGCCATAAGAGGACATCCGTATCAATCGGGCTCACGTCTTCGGGCGAAATTCGCACATTATAGACGTTTTTGCCCACCATATTTTCAACCCCGGGCGCGTTGATGAGACCGAGATTTTCAAAAAACTTCCCGCGAATATCGGCGCGAGTGTAGGCGCCAATTTGATCCGCCCAAACGCTTGCAGCGGTTTGTCCTTGCCAATGCGGATAGCGTGCGCGCATGTCGGCAAACCGCGCTTCTGTTGCCTCAATTTGTTCCTCTGCACGCCGCTCGATGTTGAGCGCGAAACCGATATGTCGGGTCATTTGTTGCCAAGTCGCGCCGTAGTCGCCGACCCCTTGGGGCGGCGGCAAGGTAGGAGCGATCTTAGATAGCAGTGCGTATTCCGTTTCAGTGATCCCGGACCACTGGGCCAGAATGAGATCGGGTTCCAGCAGTGCAACGGCTTCGACATCAATCGCGCCATAGATCACACTGGGCTCCGCATCGCCGAGCGCGTCAGCCGCCCATGGCCACACCCCAAACGGCCCATCACCATACCAGTACCTCAAAGCGACCGGTGCCACGCCCAAACCTAGCAAAAAATCATGGCCGATGAATGAGAGAGAGACGACCCGTTCCGGCGTGCCATTTATACGTGTCGTACCATAGCGATGCTCAAGCACTCGTTCTGATGCACGTGCGCCAAAATTAGCAAGCAGAGCAACAAGAAGAAGGATTAGTATTCGCATCTTTTTGCACAGTTCTGAATTGACGTAGACCCAGAAGCTGGCGCGAAAGGCTTGCGCGGCGTATATGGACGACAATGAAACAAGTTGCCAGCGCGTTTTGAGCGTTCAAGACAATGAACTGGCGCTTGGGTAGCTCGGCGTTCCGGCAACACATCTGCAAGATTTATGATAGAGGTGGTTTGACCCAGGCGTGTCTCGCATCGAAGGTTCTTATGGAAATCACCTTTTGACAGCCAGCGGGGGGCGCCGAAAGCCTGCTACGGCAGGCTTGCCTTGCGAGCAAATCGCCTGTCGTAAATTGGTGGGGCCTACGACACGGGTAGATGCCGCGCAGAGATTTAGGTGCACCGCGTCACACTGCTGGCATAGGCCTCAGGGTCCGACGTGTCGACCGACAACTCGCTGAATTCCTGGTACGATCCCGGCACTCAACCGTTGCGTGCAACCAAGAGGCCACATGACAGTATACCGACCTTCATGATCTGGTCCTGTTCATAAACGATCATGGCGCTTACATTTGACCGCCGGCGATTTGTATACATTGGCCGTTGACCGACCGCGCCGCGTCCGAGCAGAGCCATTGGGCGGCTCCGGCGATCTCGTCCACTTCCAGCATGATGCGATGACGGTTGGATTTCACCAGAAGCTGATAGGCCTCGTTTTCGCTCATGCCGGTCTTGGACGCGATGTCTACGGTCGAGCGATCCACGATCGGTGTCTGCACATATCCGGGGCAGAGCGCGTTGAACGTGAAGGGACTGGAGAGGTAATCCTCGGACAAACCACGCATTAAGCCGATGAGCCCGTGTTTCGATGCTGTGTAGGCAGGGGCGCCGCGTAGGCCCCGCAAACCCGCAATGGAGGCAATCGCAATGGCACGACCCCAGTCACAGCCCTCCATCGTTTTCATCGCCTCACGAAAGGTTAAAAATGCGCCGTCAAGGTTGGTCGACATTGTGCGTCGCCAAAAGTTGAGATCCATCTTGGTTAGGTTTCGCCCTTCGGCTATGCCCGCGTTTGCAACGACAATCTGAACTGGACCACGCGCATCTGTGGCGGCCTCAAAACCGGATACGACGCTGTCTTCCTCCATTACGTCTATGACGAGAGGGTGCAGATTGGGTGTCGCGCCGGCAGCCTCTTCAAGGACCTCCATGCGTCGTCCCGTTATCGTGACTGACGCGCCGTCTTGGGCCAATATCTGAGCGATGGCCAAACCGATGCCGGTGCCGCCACCTGTTACGACTGCGTGTTTGCCTGATAAATGAGTCATTGAGCGCCTCCCTTTTACGCAGTTTTTGCGCACCGCAACCAATTGGCAAGTGGGCCCAAGCCTGAGCTTACGCCACGTTTCCGTGATAAATTCCAAGGACCGTCGCATGACCAAATGGCTTAATATGCCGCCGTTGTGGCTTCTTTTGGCGCTTGGAACTGCCTATCTTCAGGCGCGTTATGCTTCACTTGGTCTCAGGTTTCCGGGGCCCGTGCCTAATTTTGTAGCAGGTCTTTTGATCGGTGCCGGTGTGCTTCTCACGATTTTAGCCGTTTTTGAGTTTCGCAAAGCCCGGACCATGATCGTCCCACACAACACGCCAAGCGAATTGATTACCACGGGTATTTTTGCGCGCACAAGAAATCCTATCTATCTGGCAGACATGTGTTTTTTGGCGGGGTTTGTGCTCTATTGGGACGCGGTCATTTCACTCTTGCTCTTGCCGATCTTCTTTTGGGTTCTAGAACGCCGTTTTGTGGTGTCATAAGAGGTGCGCATGCGGAGGGAGTTCCGACAGTCGTTCGCGGCCTATGAGCGTAAAGTTCGTCGCTGGGTGTGACGTCAGTCCCCCTGTTAGCGCCCTCATGACTTCTGACGACTTGTGGAACTTAGTCCGGCGGGCTAGGGCATTTGCCATCACCGGATCATCTGGGGGAATGTAAGTGAAAATTGGAACGCCAAAGGAAACGTTTGATGGAGAAGCCCGCGTTGCGATGACGCCGGACTCCGCCAAAGCGTTGCAGAAACTGGGCCACGAGTGCCTGATCGAAGCGGGCGCAGGCGCCGCAGCAGGCTTTACCGACGCCGCCTACAAAGACGCAGGCGTTAAAGTTGTGAAAACAGGCGCGGCGCTCTTCAAAGAAGCCGATATCGTGGCCAAGGTCCGCCCCCCGAGTGATGCAGAAGCCAAGCGCTTGCGCGAAGGCCAGACGTTGATCTCCTTCTTCTACCCGGTCGCCAATGAAGAGCTCATGGGCACGATTGCCAAGAAGGGCTCCACCGTCATTGCGATGGACATGGTCCCACGCATCTCCCGCGCGCAGAAGATGGATGCGCTGAGTTCCATGGCCAACATCGCGGGCTACCGCGCGGTGATCGAGGCAGGCAACAACTTTGGCCGTTTCTTCACGGGCCAGATCACGGCGGCTGGTAAAGTTCCGCCCGCCAAGGTGCTTGTCATCGGGGCAGGGGTCGCAGGTCTCGCCGCAATTGGTGCATCAACCTCGCTCGGAGCGATCACCTACGCTTTCGACGTGCGTCCGGAAGTGGCGGAACAAGTCGAATCGATGGGCGCAGAGTTCGTCTACCTCGATTTCGAAGAAGAACAACAAGATGGTGCCTCAACCGGTGGCTATGCCGCCGTGTCGAGCCCTGAGTTCCGCGAAGCTCAACTCGCCAAATTCCGCGAAATTGCGCCGGACATCGACATTGTCATCACCACAGCTCTGATCCCCAACCGAGACGCGCCCAAGCTGTGGCTCGAAGACATGATTGCGGCGATGAAGCCCGGCTCGGTGATCGTTGACCTCGCAGCGGAGCGCGGCGGCAACGCCGAAGGCACGGTGATGGACGAGAAGGTCGTGACCGAAAATGGCGTGACCATCATCGGCTACACCGACTTCCCATCGCGCATGGCGGCCCAATCTTCGTCGCTCTACGCCACCAACATCCGTCACATGATGACCGACCTCACGCCCGAGAAAGACGGCGTGGTCGTGCATGACATGGAAGATGACGTGATCCGCGGGGCGACCATCACCCATGAGAAGGCCGTGACCTTCCCGCCGCCCCCACCCAAGGTGCAGGCGATTGCGGCGCAGCCCAAGAAAGAAGTCAAAGAGCTCACCCCTGAAGAGAAGCGTGAAGCGGAAGCTGCGGCCTTCAAGCAAGAGACCAAGACCCAAGTAACATTGCTTGCAGTTGGCGCGGCATTTGTGTTGGGCGTGGGCTTGATACCAGGCATGCCCGCAAGCTTCATGCAGCACTTCATCGTTTTTGTGCTCTCGGTCTTCATCGGCTTCCAGGTGATCTGGAACGTCGCGCACGCGCTGCACACGCCTTTGATGGCGGTCACGAACGCGATCTCTTCGATCATCATCCTCGGCGCACTGATCCAAGTGGGCTCATCTAACCTGCTGATTACGCTGCTTGCGGCCTTGGGTATCTTCATGGCTGCGATCAACATCTTCGGCGGCTTCCTCGTGACACGGCGCATGCTCGCCATGTTCCAAAAATCGTAAAGGACCGGGGATATGGAAAACGCATTCACCATTGCGGCCTATGTGGTCGCGGGCGTCCTCTTCATCCTCTCGCTGGGGGGATTGTCCGGACAGGAAAGCGCGAAACGTGCCGTGTGGTACGGGATCGTCGGTATGGCACTGGCCGTCGTGGCCACACTCTTTGGCCCAGGCTCCGGCCTGTGGTTCGTCTCGCTGGTGTTGATCGCGGGCGGCGCGGCCGTGGGCTACCAACTCGCCACCAAGGTCGAGATGACCCAAATGCCCGAGCTTGTGGCGATCATGCACTCCATGGTTGGCCTCGCAGCGGTTTTTGTGGGCTTCAACGCCGACATCACCATCAACATGGTCGAAGCGGCGAAAGCGGCGGCGCAAGGCAATGGGTACGAAGGAGCGTTTGGAAGTGCATCAGCGTTCACGGCCTTGGTCGCTAAAAAGACGCCGGTTGAGATCGGCATCCTGCGCGTCGAACTGGTGCTTGGCATCTGGATCGGTGCGGTGACCTTCACTGGCTCCGTCATCGCCTACGCCAAACTGGCGGGCGGCTCCAGCATGCTGCCGTTCGCAGTCGACACTGGTGCCAAGAAACTGCCCGGTGGCCACTTCCTAAACGCGGCGGCGGCGGCGCTCTCGGTTGTGCTTCTGCTCATGTACCTCTCCGGCAGCGGCTCCTGGGCGCTTGTGCTCCTGACAATCGCGGGCCTCTTCATTGGCTACCACCTGATCATGGGTATCGGCGGCGCGGACATGCCGGTCGTGGTCTCCATGCTCAACTCGTACTCGGGCTGGGCTGCGGCGGCCATCGGCTTCTCGCTTGGCAACGACCTCTTGATCGTGGTCGGCGCGCTTGTGGGCTCCTCCGGTGCGATCCTGTCCTACATCATGTGTAAGGCGATGAACCGGAGCTTCATCTCGGTCATCCTCGGCGGCTTCGGTGGCCCAGCAGGTGAGCAGATGGCAGTTGAAGGTGAGCAAATCGCGATCGAAGCAGACGGTGTTGCAACAGCGCTCGAAGATGCCGACAGCATCGTCATCATCCCTGGCTATGGCATGGCGGTGGCGCAAGCTCAGCAATCTGTGGCGGAACTTACGCGCCGCTTGCGCGCCAAAGGCAAAACCGTGCGCTTTGCAATCCACCCGGTCGCGGGTCGCCTGCCTGGACATATGAACGTGCTACTGGCGGAAGCCAAAGTGCCCTATGACATCGTATTGGAGATGGATGAGATCAACGATGACTTCCCAGAGACAGACGTCTCCATCGTTATCGGCTCCAACGACATCGTGAACCCCGCGGCACAGGATGATCCAAACTCCCCGATTGCTGGCATGCCAGTGCTGGAGTGCTGGAAATCCAAGCAGGTTTTCGTGTCGAAGCGTGGTAAAGGCACCGGTTACTCCGGTATCGAGAACCCGCTCTTCTTCAAAGAGAACACGCGGATGTTCTATGGCGACGCGAAAGCATCGCTGGACAAGTTGCTTGGCTTAATTGATTGATCACTTGGTCAAAAACTAGGTCAAAGATAAAGAAACCCGGCGCGTAGCCGGGTTTTTTGTGTTGCAGCTTGGGATTTGTGGTGACCGCATCGATCGCCTTTAGTAGCCTGATTTTTGAGGCATTGATCGCGCTGACGGCCTTTTCCACGTGACCAACTATCTCTTCAACATGCCCACGTGAAAGCGTGCCTTGACGCCAAACTTGTGATTGATCCAAAGCCGGGACTGCGTCGATGACCTTTAGAAACGGGTCACCACGGTCGACTATTCGGACTATCCGGCCTTAAGAGAAATTTCGGGAATTGGCGGATTCGGCCCTTTGCAGACATGCGTACATCAGAACTCCAAGTTCTGATGTACGCCCAAACCAGCCATTTTTTTTAAGTTTTGCCATTGGTCCCTCAAACCTGGCACCGACTTGGCTGAATTATGTTCAGCCGACGGTAAGTTCGTCATTCAATCAGAAAATTCGGGACGCCAGCCGTTGCCCCAAGCGTCCTGCCAGAGCCCATGATACGTCACGTTCGATTTAGCCGAACCACCGCGCCATAGGTCGTATCCGGGAACAGAATGCGTATCAAAGAACGACGTGAGTTGGTCTAGAAGATTTGAAATCACAGCGGACAATTCGGGTTGGTCGATCAAATTGTTCTTTTCATTTGGATCATCTGTGAGCCGATAGAGTTCGTCTTTCATTGGATAGGACGGCGCTCCCTGGAACCGCCGGGCATAGAGCCACTCTTGCGTCCGTATTGCTCT
Source organism: Marinovum sp. (assembly GCA_022447495.1). Lineage (GTDB taxonomy): Bacteria > Pseudomonadota > Alphaproteobacteria > Rhodobacterales > Rhodobacteraceae > JAKVBH01. The sequence continues at coordinate 13,124 of JAKVBH010000040.1, forward strand.
CGTCTCTTCTTGTTCAAAAAATACCGCATCCATCCCATCCAAGGTCTCCCCTCGCAAAACAGGCCCAAGATCGCGGGCGCTGCTTGGCAGACTGGGTGCTGCGTCGGGTGCGCCGACCAGGGACGCGAGGGATGGGAACAAGTCAATTTGACTGATCAAGCTATCACAGACTTCCCCTTCTGTTATACCGCCGCCTGCCATGATCAAGGGGATATGGTAAGACTGCCGATGCGCGCTGGCTGGGAAAGCCGCGGCGCCGTGGCCCCAAATGCCGTTGTGACCCAGAGAGAAGCCGTGGTCGGAAGTATAAATCACGATGGTGTTCTCATCCATCCCAAGACGTTCGAGCGCTTCAAGAATGCGCCCGACTCCGCTGTCGATTAGGCTGATCTGGGCAAAGTAGTTGCATAGCGACTCGATGTTGTTGGGCAATAGAAGTGGTCCCTTGAACTGTTCGCGCACGCCTCCTTCCGCAACCCGCAATCCGAACCGATCCAACACCTCGCTTGCAAGCCCCTCTCTAGGAATCGAGTGCATGTCGGCGTTGTCATAGAGACCTGCAAACTCCATATCTGGTCGGCCTTTGATCGCGGGCCAATGCCCGTAAGGTCCGTTGTATGGGACAAAGGCGAAGAACGGGTCGTCCCCGCTTGCCTGATATTCAAGGAACTCAATGGTTTTGTCGGTAAAGAAATCGACCGTATGGCCGGAAAATCGATAACGTTCTTCCTGATCAATCACGTCATTGTCGTAAAAGCTGGTGGTGTGGCCGTGCGGAAAGGTAACCCAGTGATCAAAGGCAAGCTGCGGCACAAAAGGCACCCCGAGATGAAATTTGCCAATCAACGCGGTCTTGTACCCAGCCTGTTTGATGATCGCGGGAATGTTGTTGTACTTTCCAATAGCTGACCAGTTCTTAGGCCAATAGTCGATCAACCTGTCGTCTAACCAATTGTGAATGCCATGTTGGCTAGGCATCAGGCCGGTTAGAACCGACGCGCGGCAGGGCGAACACATGGCATTGACGCAATAGCAGTTCTGAAAACGCACTCCGCGCGTGGCCAATTGGTCCAGGTGCGGGGTTTGAACCTCGTCATTGCCATAACACCCCAACAAATCTGCAGGCTGGTTGTCCGACATGAACAGGATGATGTTAGGGCGTGTCATGAAGCTTTCTCCTGCGGTCTACGCTGCGAATTTCCGGACGGCTCCGTTACTCGTACGGACAAAATTCCCAGCGCAGCGCGCAATGATTAATGTTGCACTTGCCATATATTGCATTTGCCAATACGCTTTCTAGCAAGTCAAGGGACTCTGCAGGAGCGACGCATTGCACGGAGCACTCATTCCATCAGAGGAAATCGACAACTTCGTCATCATCAGAGCCAGGAAGTTTACCAGCTCGGTCAGGCGAGCATTGACGCGCGATGTTCTGCAAAACGAAAACCTCGCCGTGCTCGAATGGCAGCTTCTGTTTTCAATCGCTCGATTTGGCAGCTGCCATGTGGCTTTCGTAACCAAGCACACATCGATTGACCCCGCTCATGGGAGCCGAGCCGCTACAGCCCTTGAGAAAATGGGCCTTATTTCGCGCTGCGAAGACCCTAAAAACAAACGCCGCAAATTGATGTCGCTCACACCAAACGGGATTGAAACAGTCGAGCGCATTTGGCCCAAGGCCAAACAAGTCACTGCGAATTTTACAGACAAACTGTCGGCAGAAGATCTGGAAGAGCTCAAACGTCTGCTCGACCTTCTGAACGGCGCGCCGCTGATCACCGGCGGTTTTGATGAGAATCCAGAGGAAGTGGAGGTCCTCAAAGCCAAGGAGAATTTGGTCGCAGAATAGGCACAAGTTTCGCTTCTGCGACGCAGACAACCAAAATTGGGTTTCAGAACCAGGGAGGAAACTATGAAACCAAGGAAACTGATTGCGGCAGCCGTCGCATCGATGACAATGGCGACCGGCTCGATTGCGCAGGTTAACCTGACAGCTGAAACGGCCAGCCCCGGTGGCGCGACCCACCTTTCGCTGGCGCACATGACCGAAATTGCCGGAACCTCTGGTGTTGCCAACATTCAATTGGCGGACGGTCAAACGCTGACCAACTCGATCCAGAACGTAGCCGAAGGCAAAACAGATATTGCCGGCACGCCCTATATCCTTCCGTTCCTGATGAATCGCGGCGTTGGGCCCTACGGCTCTCTGGGTAAGGAAAAAGGCGCTGAACTTGCGGGTAATCTTCGGGCTATCAACCCTTTTGTTCTGGGGATCTTTTTTCTCTTTGCCTATGATTCCAAAGGCATCGGTGGTTGGGATGACCTGAAAGGTCGCAAGATCTACAATGGTCCTCCCCGTGGCGGCGCATTGACCAATGCCCGTAGCATGATTCAGATTGTGGCCGGCCTGAAAGATGGAGAGGACTATGAGGGCATGCAAATCAACTGGGGCCAGGGCGCCACTCTGATCAGCAGCGGCGAGCCGGATGCCATTGTTTTGCCGGAACTGTTTCCGAGCCCCCGTCTGACCATCCCTAGCGCAGCAGGCAAAATGACCGGTTGGTCGATGCCCAAGTCGGCCTACGAAAGCGAGGCTATGCAAAAATACATGCAAGCTCCGGGTAGCGCGCCGTGGACTGCCCCAGTGGCAAGTATCGCAGGCATCATGGGAGACGACTGGTCATTCATCTCCGAGGACGGCACCTTCCGCGCCTTCGCCACAATCGGCGGTAATGTCGTGCACAAGGACATGGATGATGAGCTCGTACATAAGCTGGTCATGACCTACATCGAAACGCTTGATGCCCTGAAATCCAAAGCGCCCTACGGCAATACCGTTGGCTTTGACTTCCCGATGCAGGGCATGTGTGGTGCGAACCCGGTAAAATACCACCCAGCCGCAGCACGCGCATGGCGCGAGGCTGGCTACGAATTGGATGATTGCGCCGTCGCGCAATAACCTCAAATCCCCAAAAGCAATGAGCGCCGCCAGTTTGGGCGGCGCTGGACCTCTTAGTTCAGAAGGCTGAGACCAAAGTGGCCGAAAAAGAAAAGCAAGCCCTGCGGAACGCGCTGTTTCCCAATCGGGCGGTATATATTCTGGCGCTGATTTTTGTGGCGATGGGGGTTGTGAACAGCACGCCTGTGATCCCAGGCTGGACTGAGATGTGGCAAAGCCTGACGGGTATTGAAGACCTCAAGACCCGTAGTTTTGCGACAGAGTGGTTTTATCCCATCGTGTTTTTCATAATGATGCTTATCGTAGCGCTAGCGCATTCGATGTGGCGGTCTTGGCGGGGTAGACAATACGCTTGGTTCGGAGCGTTCATGGACATCGCACTTGTCGTTGCTGCCGGTTCTATCTCACTTACCTATCTCATTGAAATTGATAGCGTGTGCCTGATCGACACGCTGAACGGCGACCGCGCGCGCATTATGGCTGAAACACTGCAAGCCGAGATCGAGTTTGCGGAAACTATGGGTCTGCCAGCGCCTGACACTGTTGAAGACCCGAAGTGTGTCAACACCACGGGTGTTTGGCTGGTTGCGATCATGAGCGCTGCTATGCTGATCTTTCTGGGCTATAATATCAAGGTATGGGGCCTCCCCCTGGTCGCGGTTGCGATCCTGATCGCGCTTTATACCATCGGCACGGTTTTGGTGTGGTATTTTCACGGTCCTGACGACATTAACAAATACTACATGACCAAGCTCGGAGGCGAGCCACGCACCTTCCTCGACGGGGTGCCCAACGTTCACGATGCGTTGGTCAATAATGCCTCAGGCATTCTAGGGCGTTTCATGAACGTCATCATGAACATGGTGTTCCCCTACATCATTCTGGGCGCGCTCTTCGGCAAATCCGCGGGTGGACGCACGCTAATCAAGATCGCCTTCCGCTGGACCCGCAACATGCGTGGCGGCCCGGCGCATGCGGCCATAGTAAGTTCTGCCCTTTTTGGGACAATCTCGGGCGGACCAGTTGTCAACGTGCTGTCAACCGGTGTGCTCACCATCCCTATGATGCTGAAACGCGGTTTTTCCAAGGTTTTTGCTGGCGGTGTAGAAGCTGCAGCTTCCTCTGGTGGGTCCATCATGCCACCCGTAATGGGCGTTGCGGCCTTCATCCTCGCCTCGATGACAGGCGTGCCCTATCGTGATGTGATCATCGCGGCGGCCCTGCCTGCGGTGGCTTACTTTCTATGCTTGTTCCTCAGCGCTTCGTTCCAATCGCGCAAGCAGGGGATCGAGGCCTTTGGTGAACTAACAGAAGACATGCGGATCGATCGTGAGGATATCCTTCACTTGATGCAGATTTTCCTGCCGATCCTGATAATCCTTATTTTCCTGCTGACTCCAAAGGACATGGTGGGTTGCGGACCACTGGCTGCACTGCTGGGTGCTGATGCAGTGTTCCAAAACGACCGTTGCGTCGTGACCTCGCTACCTTGGGTTTTACAGGTTTTTCAGAACGCTGCCGGCGATGCCGGTGCGACCGGCTGGTGGGCTGCGGCCTTTGTTTTGGTCCTTTTGTTCCTCGACCAGGAGTTTCGCGCACAGCCTCGCAAGGTTCTGGATGCTTTGGCGGAATCGGGCATCACCATCTCAACGTTGTATCTGATGCTGCTTGCGGTGACCGTCATCGACGTCTGCCTGAACTTCACCGGATTGTCGAAGTTCGTGGCCATCGATGTGCTGCGCTTCCTCCTGTCACTGGATCTCGGCGGAGGCGGTTCCACGACATTCCAGTTTGTGGCGCTCATCATCACCATGCTGCTCGCGGTGCTGCTGGGCATGGGCATGCCCGCTGTGCCGGCCTATATCAATGTGGCGCTTCTGATGGGACCGCTGCTGGTCGGTCTTGGGATAGCAACCTTCACGGCGCATATGTTCATCTTCTACTTCGCCATTGCGTCTGCGATCACACCTCCGGTTGCTCTTGCCGCTTTCGCGGCCTCGACCATCACCAAAGCCGAACCGATGGCGACCGGGTTTAGCGCGGTGCGATCAGGTATCGTGATGTTCGCCATCCCCTTCGTGTTTGCCTTTTACCCGGAGCTCTTGCTGGTGGACCAAGCACTGCTTGATCCCGCAAGTACGGCAGGCGAACGTCTTCCAGGGTATGAGGAGGGCATTCAGACCGGAGCACTCCTGTGGCTCTTGGCGCGTTTGATCCTGGCCCTATACCTCGTGGCCAGCGCGCTAGCGGGGCATGATGCGCGACCACTAAGTCTCATATGGGTTGTCATCCGGCTTGCGACTGCTGTGGCCGTCTTGATGCGACCGGAGACTATCCAGTTTGCAGCCATCGCTTTTGCAATCGCAACACTCGCCTGGCACCGTGTCGGTGCCCGGCGAGCCAAGACCGCTTAAATACAGGAAAATATCAAAAATGAAAAAACGCCCCAACTTCCTGTTTTTCATAACGGATCAACAGCGCGCGGATTGGTTGGGATGCTACGGCCACCCGGTCCTGAAGACCCCTAACATCGACTCCATCGCGGCACGCGGCACACGGTTTGACAACTTTCATACGGCATCGCCCGTTTGCATGCCAAACCGCGCCTCGCTTCTCACCGGCCGATACCCCAGCCTGCACGGTTTGCGTTACAACGGTTGTATCCTGTCTGAAAATGCTAACACTTTCGTCGATGTCCTCGCTGGTGCGGGCTACCATACCGCAGCCATCGGCAAGAGCCACCTGCAGCCTTTCACCGGCATCGCGCCCATGGGCAAAGACCCTAGAGATATCGCCGCAGCGCCAGAGGCCTGGAAATGCACCCGGTTGGCACAGTACGAAGAAGAGCCTGAGCATTATCAGGGCGAATACCGATACGACATCAAAACGCCTTACTACGGTTATCAGCACGTCGATATGGTGACCTCACACGGCGACCGTTGTGGAGGACATTATCAGCAGTGGTTCCGCGAAAATGCCAAGGATTGGAAGGTCCTGACCAATGCCGCAAACGAACTGCCTCACAACTATTCGTGCCCGCAGGCATATCGGACGCCTATCCCCGAGGACCTCTACCCAACTGCATACATCCGCGACCGGGCAATCGAGTATGTCAAGGCACGCGCGGACCAGGACGAACCCTTCTTTGCTTTTGTCAGCTTTCCCGACCCCCACCACCCATTTAATCCCCCGGGCAAGTACTGGGACATGTACAGCCCGGACGATTTCGAGGTGTCTCTGCCTTTCGAGGCGCACAAGAATCCGACACCCCCAATGCTTTGGCTTCATGACCAGTGGAAGAACGGCGGCGCTCAGGCCACACCACAGACTGCGATGATGCTGGACGAACAACAGATCAAAGAAGCCATGGCCCTGTCGGCAGGAATGATGGCGTTTGTTGACGATGCGATTGGAGACATCCTCAACTCATTAGAAGAAAGCGGACAGCTGGAAGATACAGTCATCTGCTACAACTCGGATCACGGCGACTACCTGGGTGACTTCAACATGGTGCTCAAGGGTGCCTTGCCCTTTCGCAGTATCACGCGTGTACCCTTCATATGGTCCGATCCAGACGGGCTCACGGAAACCTCATCGGATGCGCTGTGTTCCACTGTCGATCTCGCCGCGACCATTCTGGATCGTGCTGGATTGACACCGTTCAATGGCAATCAGGGACAGAGTTTTCTGCCTGCAACCAAGGGCGCAGCGCCCCCCCGGAGCGAAGCGCTGATTGAGTACAATGATGGTGGCCGTCGCCTTGGGTTTGATGCACCGGCGCGCGTTCGATCACTCGTGACGCGCGAGTGGCGATACACTATCTACCGCGACCAGGATTGGGGTGAGCTGTATGACCTGACCAACGATCCAAACGAGACCGAGAACCTCTGGGACAGCCCCGAGCACCAAACGGTCCGGGCGCAGTTATCTGAAAGGTTGGTCCATCATCTGATCGCCCAAATGGATGAAAGCCCGCAGGCAGATCGTCTGGCCTGACGAGATACGGTTGTCTGTGAACGCGTCACGAACCCAAATCAAAGGAAACCGCCATGCCACACGCTGATGAAATTTGGACCGGCGGGACAATCCTGACAATGGAGCCACCTAATCCGTGGGCCGAGGCAATGGCTGTCACTGGGGGAAAAATCACGGCAGTCGGTCGCGAATCTGACGTTGCGAATTTGGTTGGGCCAGGCACACGCATTCACCAATTGCATGGCCGCTTTGTCATGCCGGGTCTGGTCGAAAGCCACACCCACGCCCTTTGGGGTGCGTGCCGCACATTGTTCGACATCTACGTAGGCTTTGACGCGAGCCTTTCCGATTTGCTCAATGCCGTCCGCAAGCGGTGTCAGGAAAATAACCCAACCCAAGTCGTATTCGGCGGCCCTTGGCGACCATCTATGCGTTGTGAAATGGGAACAAACCCGCGCGCGTTGCTCGATGCGATTTCGACCGAGCATACCATAGTCCTGCATGATGCCAGCCAGCATTTGTTGTGGTGTAACTCTCTTGCCTTGCAGCGCGCAGGCATAGGCCCTGATACGGCCCACATTCCGGGTGGTATCATCGAGCGTGACTCTGCCACCGGTGCGCCCAACGGCATTCTCGCCGAAACCGCCACCGCTGCTGTCCGCGCCCTTGTTCAGCGCTCACCAGCACAGCTTGGCCGGGCCGTGCGGGAAGCCGTGCGTTACTTCGCCAGCTTCGGCTTCACTGGCTTCAAGGAACCGATGGCCTTCGAAGAAGACCTCAGCACCTATCAGACAGCCGACCAGAAAGGCGATCTCACCATCCATTTGGCCGCGCATGTTGTCCACTCCAGCCCCTTGGGCGGCGACCTTGTCCCGTATGAAGAAATGGATCGCCTGCGACGCACCTATGCCAGCGACAACGTGCGGCTGGACTTCGCCAAACTGTTTTTGGATGGCGTCGCACCCGGGTTCACGGCGTCTTTCATCGACCCTTATCTCGCCGAAAGTGGATATGACGTTGCCTCGCATGATCCCGATGCAACTTTGCTGATCTCGCCAACCGAGTTGAACGACATGTTAATCCAGTTGGATCAACGGGGCTTTACGGTAAAGATGCACGCGGTTGGAGACAACGCAATCCGCAAAGGGCTTGACGCAATCGCCGCTGCCCGAACGGTCAATGGCCCCAGTGATTTACGCCATGAAATAGCGCATTCCAGCTTCGTCTCTGATGCGGATTTAACCCGTTTCAAAAGCCTTAACGCAGTTGCCGAGGTATCGCCAAAATTGTGGTACCCCAATCCTGGTACCGCAGTTCAAAAGGCACTGCTCGGAACAGACCGCGTCGAAAAAAACCACCGCATTGCCGATTTCCTCGCCGCCAATGCCGAGGTGATCTATGGCTCGGATTGGCCCGCCTCTGCGCCCGATGCCAATCCCTGGACCGGATTGTCCGGCATGCTGACACGTCGAAGTTCCGACTCGAGTTTTCCTGGCACTTTGGCATTAGACCAAGCGATCTCGCTGGTGGATGCTCTTCCGATTTTTACAATAAATGGCGCGCGTTCAATGCGAATGGAACACGAAACGGGCTCTTTGAAAGCGGGAAAGTGGGCCGATTTTGTCGTCTTGAGAGAAAACCTATTTAGCGTCGAACCGATGGACATTGCAAAGATCCGTCCTCAAAAAACCTGCTGGAAAGGACGTACTGTATTTGAGCATTCTGAGAGAACCTAGAACAATTAGTGTCCGCAAAGCCCTTGGTGTCGCATGAGGAGTCAGGAGAGATCGCTCAAGTGGAAAGGCGTTGGAAAAGGCCAATAATTTTTGAGACGCTGAAGGCCGATCAAACGAATTCGCAGCCATTGCAGGTCTTTCGCCATGTTCTCAACAGCCGCAATACGGGCTGCAACTGCAGCTCCGAATACGGTCATGAGTGTCAGCTTTGGGTTGGGAGTGACGAGCCCTGAGATTGAACGGCATTATACAATTGCGGCTCTTTCAGACGTTGGCTCTGTGGTTCTCAAAGGTCGCTCTACTAGGCTCTCATGATATTCGAGGAGGTGGTAGTGCCGACTCTGACCGCCGAGGTGTCTTTGAGTGTCTTCAAAACGAATTCCGAGCGCACCTGTGCTATTTGGGGTTGGCGAAGCAACTTTTCATGAATGAAACATGAGAACGCTTCCAGGTCCTCAACTCTGACAGTCAATATATAGTCGGAGTCGCCAGAGATAGAAAAAGCCGATTGGATCTCCGGCTGCGCAGTCAACCACCTAGACAATGCAACGTCGTCCACTTGGTCGTGGTTTTTCATGTTCAGCCTGACTATTGCGCGCAATTTTAATCCGAGAATTTCAGGATTGAGGCTCGCCCGGTAAGCCTCGATGACCCCTGATGCTTCAAGTGCCGCCCGACGCCGTGAGCATTGGGACGCTGACAAATGCACGATGTCAGCAAGATCGACATTGCTTAGGGATGCATCCCTCTGAAGTGCGTTGAGAATGCGGATATCATAAGAATCCAATGCTACTGTGGGCACAAAATTACCTCTTCTTGCATGAAACGTGTATCAATATACCATTTTTTGCATTCAAGTGAAAAATAGAACGTTGTCAGAACCAAAGATGCACACTCTGTGCGAACGGACTGATCTAGACTGCATGGACAGTCACTAAATAGGCAATTGCGATGCAGAATACCAAAATCAGAGTATTTGAGGCTTTGGCAGCCTGTCTGATCGACAATGGCGTCGACACTTTGTTTGGCTTGATGGGGGATGCCAATCTTTTCATGGCCAATTGCTTTCGACAGCAAACAGACGCACGTTTTGTTCCTGCTGTGCACGAGGGCAGCGCTGTATTGATGGCTCAAGGCTATGCACAGGTCACCGGGAAAGTCGGTGTCGCAACTGTGACGCATGGCCCTGCGGTGACCAATTGCGTAACTGCTCTGACAGATGCCGCACGCGCGAAGATGAGTGTCGTTTTGATGGCCGGTGACACGCCAGGCGCCAATCCTCAGCATCTGCAAAATACGGATCAAAAGGCGGTAGCGGCCCTGTGCGGCGCAGGATTTGAGCAGCTTCGCACTCCCGAAACGGCTCTCGAAGACCTGGCCCGCGCGCTTTACCGCGCGAAAGTCGAACATCGTCCCATCCTGTTCAATATGCCAGCCGAGTTCATGTGGGCCGATACCAATTACACCAAAACAATCCACGCAGTATTCGAAACTCCCGCATATGCCCCGGAAGGTGTGGTGCTAGATGAGGCGATTGGCATGATCGCCTCGGCGAAACGCCCTTTGATCTTGGCGGGCAAAGGCGCGATCCATGCAGCTGACGCCTTAAGCCGTTTGGCGGACCGCCTTGAAGCGCCTTTGGCAACGACACTGAAAGCGAAAGAGCTCTTTTGTGCGCATCCCTATTCGATTGATATCTGCGGCACTCTGAGCTCTCCCGCTGCCTATGCGGCCATCGACCAGGCCGATTGCATCGTTGCTTTTGGCGCGAGCCTGACGGAATGGACGACCGATCATGGAAAGCTATTCAAAGGCAAGCGTGTCGTGCAAATCGATACGGACGCGGCCGCAATTGGGCAGGCGATTCACCCCGACGCCGCGTTGATTGCTGATGCCGCACTCACCGCGGAAAACTTCATCTACTGGCTGGACCAGGCAGAGATTGCGCCATCAGGCTTTACCAACGAGTTGGATACAGCAACCCTGCGTCGGCATGAGCCCCAACCGTCACTTCACAACCAAGCCGAAAACACCGTGCCCTACGTCGAAACCATAGAATGGCTGAACGAAACGTTACCCAGAAACAAAATCCTTGCCACGGATGGCGGTCGGTTCATGACCGAAGTTTGGTGCCGCATCCATGTTGAGCGGCCACAAGATTTCATAGATACAACGAACTTTGGCTCTATCGGGCTTGGCCTCCAAGCCGCGATCGGAGCGAGCGCCGCCGCACGAGATAGGCCGACAGTTATATTTACCGGCGATGGTGGCTTTATGATGGGCGGGCTGATCGAGTTGAACTCAGCCGTGCGAGAAGGTTTGGACCTGATCGTTGTCATCTGCAACGATGCTGCCTACGGTGCAGAACATATCCAATTTCTTGACAAAAAAATGGACCCCGTTGGCAGTACGTTTGCCTGGCCATCCTTTGCTAGCGTCGCAAAGAGCTTGGGTGCGGAGGGGATTGACTTGCGCAGCCGCAACGACTTTTCGGCAGTCAAAAAGGCCATCGAGCTTCGCTCCGGCCCGCTGGTCATCGATATGCACTTGGATCCCTACGACGTCCCCAGAATGCGTGTTTAGGTATGGTAGCGGTCATTCGCGGGAAGTCAGCATCGATGCCTTCGGGCTCGAGTCTGGCACTGCGCCCTTGGCATGCGTCGGGGGAGTTAAAACTGTGAAAATGAATAGCATGTGGTTCGGATGAGACGGCGCGAAACGAGTGGGTCGGTTGTCTTGGCACCTTCCGCGCATGACTCTTCCGGGTGTGAGTCTCTTGCCCATAGCAGCGCACCTCTGCGGCGCTATGAACGAAACGCGGGGTGATAACGTTCGTCGCGAGCGCTTCGAAAAAACTAGCCTTCAATGCGGGTGAGGTCGGCAACCTGCGAGCAGGCCATCCGGATGCGACTCAACAGGTTCAAGCGATTGCGGCGCACCACGGCGTTGTCGGCATTCACCTGGACCGCTTCAAAGAACGCATCTACCGCTGGCCGGAGCGCCGCCATGGCTGCCATTGCTCCGGCAAAGTCCTGACGAGCCAGGGCGGGTTCAATGGCGCTGTCGGCAATGTCGAGCGCATCAAAGAGTGCTTCTTCGACGGGGCTTTCGGCAAACTTGCGGTCCGCGCCAAAGCTATACTCAACGCCGTCGTTTTCCTCGGCTTGGCTGAGGATGTTATTGGCGCGTTTGAAGCCTTGCACGAGATTCACTCCGTCGTCCGTGCCCATAACCTCTTGGAGCGCGCGTGCGCGGGCCACCAATAGCTGTAGATCGTCATTTCCGTCCATGGCGATGCAGGCGTCGATGACGTCATGCCGAATGCCTTGGTCGCGCAGGTAGACTTTGAGGCGGTCGTGGATGAAAGACAAAAGATCCAACGCCCAATCCGTCTCTCCAAACACGGACGCCAGGCGAACGGTCAGGGTGTTTTCCAGGATCAAACGAATTGTTCCAAGGGCGGCGCGGCGCAAGGCAAACGGGTCTTTTGACCCTGTAGGCCTCTCGTCGATGGCCCAGAAACCAGTGAGTTTGTCGATTTTCTCGGCCAAGGCCACGGCCACTGATATCGGCGCGGTTGGCACGTCATCGGACGGTCCCAAAGGCGCATAGTGGGCCTCTGCAGCGGCGGCGACCTCAGAAGGTTTGCCTGCGCGTTCGATGTAGTAGCGGCCCATGATCCCCTGAAGCTCGGGGAATTCGTAGACCATCTCCGAGGCCAGATCCGCCTTGGCGAGGCGAGCGGCTTCTTCAGTGGCGTCAGCATCGGCTCCGGTGACAGGGGCCAAATCGCGCGCGAGGCCTGCGATGCGGTCGATTTGATCGGCCACGGTGCCCAGCTTATTGTGGAAGGTCACTTGGGCGAGGCTGTCGAGCCACTCACCCATGCCCGCTTGCGCCACGCGCAGGTCGTTGTTCCAGAAGAACACGGCGTCTGCCAAGCGTGCAGTCAGAACCTTTTGGTTGCCCGCCAGGATTGTCGCGCCATTGTCGGCGGTTTCGCGGTTGGCCACGGTGATGAAGCGCACGATTTTGTCCGTCTTCGGATCGCGGACGGAGAAGAACTTTTGGTGCTCTTTCATGGACGTCTGAAGCACTTCTGGAGGTAGATCGAGGAACTGTGCGCCGATCTCGCCCATGAGCACCACCGGCCATTCCACAAGACCCGCGACTTCGGCCAGAAGTCCACGGTCTTCCACCACCTCGAGACCCGCCGCAAAGGCCATGTTGATGGCGTCGTTCCAAATCGCTTCAACGCGCTCATTGGGGTCTAGAATGACATGAGACCGTTTGAGTTTTGCGGCGTAGTCTTCAAAACCTGTCACGGCAAATGCTTCGGGTGCATGGAAACGGTGGCCCTGTGTGGTGTCGCTCGCCATGATGCCATCTATGTCGAGATTGACCACGGTCGCGCCTGCCTCATCGCTGAGGATACACAGAATTCCGTGTAGGGGTCGGACCCAACGCAGGGACCCGCTACCCCAGCGCATCGATTTGGGCCAAGGAAAGCTACGGATCGCCTTTTCCAGAACCTCTGCCACAATCTCGGCGGCGGGGCGGCCTTTGGTCTCGACGTTTGCGAAATAGAACGTCGCGCCTTTGACTTCGCGCTCTTCAAGGTCCCCACGGTCAACGTCTGCGCCCCGGCAAAACCCGTCGATGGCTTTGTCGGGCGCCCCAACCTTTGGTCCTCTACGTTCCTCACGCAGTGTGGGTGATGCGTCCAAGAGGCCTTCCACGGTCAAGCAAAGTCGACGTGGCGTCGCAAAACCACCCGCGCTGGCATAGGTAAGGCCCGCCTCGACAAGGCCGTCGGTCATCAGCTTGCGTAAGTCATCTGCCGCACGGGTTTGCATGCGCGCGGGGATTTCTTCGCTAAAGAGTTCAATCAGAAGATCGGGCATCGGGATGTCTCTTTGTTATCAACCGCTCAGTTTGTCGTTGGCGGGCAATCGCGGTCTTTGGCTTCATGGGAAGCCAGTGCATCGGTGCAGGCGTTGAAGTCGTGCCAGACATAGCCGCGGCCATCTTCGGTGATGGCGACCACGCGGTCGACGCCAAAGTGGATGTTCTTCTGGCCCAGAAAGGCAAGGGCGCCCCCACTTTCAAGTTCGGCGGCAATGGCGGTGGCATCGAAACATTCAAACCACCCCGGTGCAACGCGAGGCACGGCGTGGTCATATGGCTCGTAGGTCTCAGAAAGCAATGCGAGGTTTTCGGTTGTTTTGAAACAGGCGCGGTACCGGATGGGCGAGCTTTCACTGTCAATCGCCGACAGATCGTCGAACAAAATGGCCTTTGGTTGACCCGAAGCAAAAGGCACGAGGGTGACTTCTCCGCCGATCTCTTCGGTCACATCTTCATAAAAGGCGTGAACCTGTGTGTAATAGAGCCCCGCACCTGCAGCGACGGCGCTGAGCACAATAAACAGTGATATGAGCTTTCCCGCGGTCATCCTGGGTCACCGAGATGGGGGGTGATTGGGTTGGCCGAGCATTTCATGCACTACGGCGCCGATAACCGTGCCGGCAATGTGCCCGTTTTCCAGTGCGGCCACTCGGGTGCTCAGGTCCAACTCGACCACCATATGATCAGTCAACGCGCTGCGGCCTTTTGTGAAGAAGGCCAAACGACGTTTCTCATCTCCACCAAAGGATATGTTCGCTTCAAATGGGCTGCCGGTTTGCACGCGCTCGAATTCGCCAATTATGCGTGGACCGTCGCCTTGCAGTTTTTTGAGGCCCATATGTGACAGGACCACCAATCCAGGCATCTGAGCGATTTCCAAGCCCCAACTCGCTGGCAAATGCGCATGGCCCCATAGCTCCATCACTTCAAACGCACAGGCAAGGTCGGAGCGCGCGGCGATGCCACTGAGAGCAAACCGAACGCGCCCGTTTGTCGGTTTGCTCATGCCGTGTGCCCCCCAGCTTCGGTTTGCACAAAGGCATCGGCGCATTGTTTGGCAAGCGCACGGACGCGACCGATGTAGGCCTGGCGTTCGGTGACCGAGATGACGCCGCGAGCGTCGAGCAAGTTGAACAGGTGGCTAGCTTTGATGCACTGATCATAGGCGGGCAGGGCCATCACAATCCGACGACCGGTTTTGGGATCGTCAAGGGGTTCCGCTAAAATGCGGGCGCATTCGGATTCGGCGTCTTTGAAGTGTTGGAGGAGCATGTCTGTATCAGCCACATCAAAGTTCCAACGCGCGTATTGTGCTTCGGCCTCGCGGAACACATCGCCATAGGAGAGCGCGATTGGTGCGTCCGGATCGTTGAAGGGCATCGCGTTGCCATCATCCATCCCGAGCACGTACATTGCCAAACGCTCCAATCCATAGGTCAGCTCGCCAGATACAGGTCTGCAATCATGCCCGCCCACCTGTTGGAAATAGGTGAACTGGCTGACCTCCATACCGTCACACCACACTTCCCAACCTAGGCCCCAAGCACCTAAGGTCGGGCTCTCCCAATCGTCTTCGACAAAGCGAATGTCATGGAGATCCATGTCGATGCCAATCGCGGCCAAGCTGCCAAGGTACAGCTCTTGGAGATCGGGAGGGCTTGGTTTGATAATCACCTGGTATTGGTAATAATGATGCCATCGGTTTGGGCTGTCGCCATAACGGCCATCGGTTGGTCGACGTGAAGGTTGCACATAGGCCGCAGACCACGGCGTGCTGCCCAAGCTGCGCATTGTGGTGGCCGGATGAAACGTGCCAGCGCCCACTTCCATGTCGTAGGGCTGCAAGACAGCACAGCCTTTGGCTGCCCAGTAGTTTTGCAGGCGCAAAATGATCTCTTGGAAAGAGCGTGGTTGCGTTGTGGTCGCTTGGCTCATCGGGTCGTTCCGGGCGTCTGGGGCGTGCGCGTTGGTTCTCCATTAGGGGGCTGACGCAGTGGGGTCAACGGGGCGACTTTAGACAATTGCCAAAGCCAAACCGTCATTGTTGCCTGTGGTTAACTCTGTTTCGACACATTGTCGTAAACGTATGGTGAACAAATTATTTTCCCATGGTACCTCCGCCGCATTTAGGCCAATGTCTCGACACTGCTGCCACATGATTGCCTGGATCTGCCGCCGAATGTTCTCCACACTACGCACGTTATTTGTCTTTTTGATTTTGCTATTTATGCATCCGCTGAACCTCTACAGCTTTGCGTTTGG
>JAKVBH010000041.1 GCA_022447495.1 Marinovum sp.
GTCCATGATGTCGCGGCTGTCAACGGATCATCAGCTGTCGCGGTCTGCCATTGATGCTATTTTTGATCTGCATGCGCCAAATACGTTTTACGATTTGGAAAAACTGCTGACCACGTTGGCCATTCAATGCCCCGCCACAGTATTGCGCACTGAGCATGTGCAACGATACATCTTGCGAAACGAATTGCGCGACGCGGTCTGTCCAAAGTGCAAAGGCAACAACGCCAGAGAAGCCAAATGCCGCGAAATCAACCGCGTCTTTATGGAATGCAACGCAAATATCGCTTTGGCCGCGCGCAAACTAGGTGTGTCAAGAAACACTGTGTATGCGCATACGCAAACCGAAGAGTAACGGGGCAAGGGTAAAAATTCCTGAGAGCCCGACAGTTTATGAGCGATGTGATTTCTACATGATGCGGACGCATAAATAGAACTGAGACTATTTTGGGGTTGCAACCATTGTCATGCGCTATTTGCACATCCGTACTCGCCTGAGCGTCAGTTTGAACCTTGCGACGCCGACGAGGCATTGTGCATGTGCTTGTTCGAGCCGAAGATGCACGTATGGTGACGTATCAAAGTTTCTCCTTTGCAGCGCTGACTTCTCCCGCGCGGCGGCACATTCGGGTGTTTCAGCTGCACCAGTTTCTGGATCGCTTTGCCATGGGGCTGACGGTGGCTGTGGTGGCGCTCGCGCTGACGGACCGGGGCATGGACCTGTTCCAGATCTCGCTGCTCTTTGGGGTCTATTCACTCACGACCATGGTCATGGAACTGCCGTTTGGTGGGTTGGCCGACAGGGTTGGACGCAAGCCGGTCTTCCTGGCGGCCGTTGTCGCCAGCGTGTTCTCCCTGGTGCTCTTTCTCTCCACAATTGACTTCGCCGTGCTGGCGGTCTCCTTTGCCTTCATCGGGTTGGGACGTGCGCTGCGTTCTGGCACACTCGACGCATGGTTCGTGGAAACCTTCAAAGCGGTGGCGCCGGGCGTGGATGTCCAACCAGCGCTCGCCAAAGCGCAATGGGCCGGGGCCATGGGGTTGGCGATGGGCGCCGTGTTGGGAGGGCTATTGCCCGATCTTTTTGGCTCTACGGCAGAGCGCCTGGGCGCAAGCGTCTATGACGTGTCCTACGTGGCGAGCTTGGCCGTTATGCTCGGTGTGTTTCTATACACTTGGGGGGCCATTGAAGAGATGCCGCGCCCGCTACACCCTGAAGCCTTGATGCAGGGCTTCGGGGCCGTGCCAAACGTCATCACAGACGCGAGCCTGCTCGCTCTTAAACATCCAACCTTGTCCCTGCTGCTGGCGGCCCTGGTGTTTTTCCTGATGGCGACGAACCCTGTGGAAGTGCTCTGGCCCACCCATGCAAAGCCCATGTTGGAGGAGCGCACGGCAAACACGATCATCGGTGCCCTGACTGCGACCTATTTCTTCTCAATCGCCTTTGGCGCCTGGCTCTCCCCGCGCGTCAGCCGCCTCTTCAAGCTTCAGCACGCCATCACACTTGGGGCCGCGTTTGCCTGTCTTGCGGTCCTTCAGATCGTTTTGGCCCTCCAAGTCGGCATCTTTGGTTTTGTTCTGATCTTCGTCGGCTATTCTATCGTGCTTGGCGTGTCGGAAACGCCTGCCAGCGGCATCCTGCACAGCTGCGTCGACGATCATCAGCGATCCACGATGCTGTCTCTGCGATCGCTGATCCAACAACTCGGCACAGCCTTGGGTCTTATAGTGGCGGGTGCTGTTGCGGAGGTCGTGTCCACTCCAATCGCTTGGAGTTTTGGAGCAGTCTTTCTGTTTCTGGGGGCTGTACTCTTGAGCGTCTTGGCCAAACGGATCATCCAGGCATAAAAAAGGCGCCAAGGGCCGGTCTTTAGCTTTGGGTGATTGGATAGGCGCGGGTCAGTCTCCGCCGTCGCCGCCGTCTCCATCGCTGTCCCATTCCCCGCCGGGCGCGTCAGGATGGAGGAGCGAACAGCGTTCGGTGCCGTCCCATTCGACCCAGACATAAACGCCACCATCACGTTGATGCAGTGAGCTGCGTTTGCAGAATTTTGACCATGCGTCGAAGGCCAGAAACGGCAGAGCGAGGATCAATATCTGCAGCGCAGCCTGGCACAGGACCAGGAAGCAAAACACGAGTGCAGCGCCCCCGAACGCTTGAAACGCGTGGGCGTAAATCGAGCGAGTGCTCGTCATAGGGTATATCCATAGTTGTTGAAGATGAGAAGACAGGACGGACGCTGGTCCATTTGGTGGGGTCAGATTTGTATAACCCCAACGCGTCATATCGGCCTTATGGTTCGATCAAGCGTCATGTCTTCGCTAGCTATAACACGGGCTGTGTAACGGTTTTGCGACACATCTCACTTCTACTGTCCGAGGAGCCCTTTGGTCCGAGGTACCGGATTTATATCAGCGGGATCGATCCCCAAGAAACGCCAACAATCGGGCTGGGTGCGAAAAACGCCCACGCAATTGGCTTCTGAGTTGGACACGAACCGTTGATAGAGAGAAGCTTTGCCGAACATCAGATCGCTTGGAGCGTGGATGGCCGTCAGAATGGTTGGATCGAACGGATCCCGCAGGGACAAATAGTATTTCGCCACAGCCAAAAGTCCCCCAAAGCTCACGCGAAAATCACTCACCTCCGCTGTGTTGATGAGCGTGGCCTGACCTTTGCTTTTGCATGGGTCCGCCTCATACAGCATGTTGTTGCGGACAATTTCAGGAACGGTGAGATGACCGCTCAGCGTCGCGATGGCCAGATTATGTTCGGGGTAGATGTCGTAGGTTGCGGGCATGGTCGATCTGGCACGCTTTATTGCGCGCTCTCTAACCCCATCTCTGCCATGGCTTCGGGAGAAATCTGCAAAAAGGAAAGCGCCTTGTGACGGTCGTGGAAGACGGCCACCATTTGCTTTTCTGAGCCAGAGGTTAACCGCTGGTACTCCATGCACATGTCATAGATGGCCTGATCCTGCGCCCAAATGGACGTGACCATCGTGGCCTCGTAGGGATCCAGAAGGCCGAGCTTTTCCGCCACCAGCGTCACCATATCTGAAAAATCCATACGGAGTTCGACGCATTCTGAGAAGTCGATAAAAATCAGATGCCCCGGTCGCGCCTGTCCCGACATGATGTAGGACATAAAGGATTCCGCGCTTTCATCCGTTGTCACAGTGCCAACATAACGGACGTGGACCAGATTATGGGACGGATGAAGCGTATAAGATGCGGGCATATCCCTGAATACCCAAGTATGCTGTTCACGACAAGGCGCACCAAATTCCCAATCCGGATTATCAACCGTCCTTCCGCGTCACATCCAGGTCATTGCACGGCGGTTTGAACAAACACGCCTGGGGGAAGATCACTCGCCGTCAGCCCAAGAAACGCGAACGCATCCGCGTTTTCACGGAACACGCCCACGCAATTCGTTTCAGAGGTCGACGTCAGCCGCTGGTGCATTTTGCCTTTTGCAAACATCAAGTCGCTGGGTGCATAGATCGCTGTAAGGATGGTTGGATCAAACGGGTCCAACGCCCCGACCAGATGTTTGACGATTGAAACAAACCCTTGAAAAGTAACACGAAAATTTGTGACGCGAGACGTGTCGATAAACACACTCTGGCCTTTGTGCCAATCCGGGGAGGCGCAATACGCCATATAGTCCGTCAGGATTTCAGGTAGTGTTACACAGCCTTCAAACGTGACAAAAACCAAATTGAGGTCGTGAAAAATCTGATGAGACGCAGGCATGGGCTACCTCGGATGTAAGGCCGGACAAATAAATCCGGCCCCTCATTGTAGCATCAAAGGCCCATTGCGAAAGCCATGAATTTGAAAGTGGATGAGCCGCCATCCGCTTGTGCATTTCACGTATCACGAATTGTTGATCGCCAAAAGTAGGCATCAATCCATGGCTTTGAAGTTGAACTCGCCGCCTTCTTTGATGCCAGAGGGCCAACGGGCTGTGACGGTCTTGGTGCGCGTGTAGAACTTGAAGCTGTCAGGTCCATGTTGGTTAAGATCGCCGAACATCGATTTCTTCCAGCCGCCAAAGGTGTGGTACGCGAGTGGTACTGGGATTGGCACGTTGATCCCCACCATCCCGATATTCACGCGGCTGGCAAAGTCGCGCGCGGTGTCGCCATCACGGGTAAATATCGCGGTGCCATTGCCGTATTCGTGATCCATGGCAAGTCTGAGCGCTTCTTCATAGGATCCCGCGCGCACGGTCGAGAGTACGGGGCCAAAGATCTCGGTTTTGTAGATCTGCATGTCTGGCGTAACGCGGTCAAAAAGGTGCGGGCCCACAAAGAAGCCGTCTTCATAACCCTGGAGGGTGAAGTTGCGGTTATCGACCACAAGCTCTGCGCCTTCGTTCACACCGGTCTCGATAAGACCCATGATCCGCTCCTTGGCCTCGCGGGTGACAACCGGTCCGAAGTCCACATCATCACCAGCGGTGTAGGGGCCCACTTTGAGCGTTTCGATGCGTGGCACGAGTTTGTCTATGAGGCGATCCGCAGTCTCTTCTCCCACAGGCACAGCCACTGAGATAGCCATGCAACGCTCGCCCGCCGCCCCATAGCCTGCGCCCACAAGTGCGTCGGCCGCTTGGTCCATATCAGCATCGGGCATAACAATGAGGTGGTTTTTAGCGCCGCCAAAGCACTGTGCGCGTTTGCCGTTCGCGCATGCGCGAGAGTAGATGTACTGCGCAATCGGTGTGGAACCCACGAACGAAACGCCCTGGATGATCTCGTGATCGAGGAGAGCATCCACGGCTTCCTTGTCGCCATTCACAACTTGGAACACACCTTCGGGTAGGCCTGCTTCGACGAAAAGCTCCGCCAGCATGAGCGGCACCGATGGATCCCGTTCAGAGGGTTTGAGCACAACCGCGTTGCCGCAGGCCAGGGCCGGTCCTACGTGCCAAAGTGGCATCATCGCGGGGAAGTTGAACGGCATGATCGCTGCGACTACACCCAAGGGCTGGCGCATTGAATACATGTCGATGCCCGGACCGGCGCTATCCGTGTATTCGCCTTTGAGCATCTGAGGCGCAGCAATGCAGTATTCGATCACTTCCAAGCCGCGCTGAAGGTCGCCTTTGGCATCAGGGAGCGTCTTGCCATGTTCGCGGCTGAGCGCTTCGGCGAGTTTGTCCATGTCACGGTGCATCAAAGACACCATGGCCATCATGACACGTGCGCGCTTTTGCGGGTTGGTCGCGCCCCATTCGGGCTGCGCAGCTGCAGCGGCCTCTATAATGGCGTTGGTTTCATCGGCAGAGGCCATTGGCAATTTAGCCTCCGATTCACCCGTGGCAGGGTTGAATACATCACTAAACCGACCAGACGTGCCCGCCACGCGTGCGCCGCCAACAAAATGGGATAACTCTTTCACGACATCCTCCTCGCGTTCGTTTCGTGCAGAATAGCCTTGCAGGTTTGCAGCGAAAAGCGGCAATCTGGCAAAAATGCTTTGCAAAAATGCAGAACTGGGACGACCTACGCATATTCCTTGCCACGGCGCGCGCCGAAACGCTGTCTGGAGCGGGACGTGTGTTGCGATGTGATGCCGCGACTGTGGCGCGTCGCTTGGCACGTCTTGAGGAGCGGTTGGGCCAAACTCTCTTTGTGAAATCACCTGGTGGCTACGCACTCACGGATGCGGGTGTGCGGCTTTTGCCGGCTGCCGAAGCTGCCGAGCAGGCAGCCCAGGCTGCGGTTGACGCGGTTGGTGACGCAGAGGAGGGTCTTTCGGGGCAGGTTCGCATCGGTGCGCCCGACGGATGCGCCAATTACCTCTTGCCGCAAATCTGTGCCCGCTTGGTGCGTGATAACCCCGGGCTGGAATTACAAATTCTGGCAGTGCCTCGCGTGGTGAACCTCTCGAAACGCGAAGCGGATCTCGCGATTTCGGTGTCGCGCCCGAGCGGTGGGCGCCTGCTGTCACAAAAGATCGCGGAGTATCACCTCACTTTGGCGGCCTCCGAGGCCTATCTGGCGGGCAGGGCTCCTATCCTCTCGCGCGATGACCTCATAGGGCATCTACTTGTGGGCTATATCCCTGATATGATCTTTGATGCCGAGCTCGACTACATGTCCGAAGCTGGGTTAGAGGCCGCGCACGTGGCTTCGAACTCGGCAGCCGTGCAGGTCAACTTTCTGCGCCAAGGGGCTGGGATCGGGCTCACCCATGCGTTTGCACTTCCATCCGCGCCCGAACTGCGGCGCGTGTTGCCCGATGAGATCGTGTTGAAACGCTCTTTCTACCTAGTGCGCCACGCCGACGATAAACAGCGACGCTTGCTCAGCGAAGTTGCGAGCCGCCTGGCGCAGGAGATGCGTTCCGAAATTGCCCAGCTTGAGGCGTGCTCATAAGGGTATTGCTTCAATATGTTAGGCGAGTTTTTGGTGTCTCGAAACCGATTGTGGTGCAGCGAAAACCAGAAATTTTGACAGATGGACCTTCGAGCAGCCAAACTGGTCACACATGTCGCCCTAAGCCAGAGGAACACATTCATGCGTATCCAGCAAATTTTGAACTCCAAAGCAGACCAATCAGTCGTGACGGTGTCGCCCACCATGGCGATCTCTGATGCCGTGAAAGTGCTGGCGCGCAAAGGCATTGGGACGGTGGTGGTCTCGTCCGATGGGCAAAAACCAGAAGGCATTTTGTCGGAGCGAGACATCGTACGCGAACTGGCACTGCGCGGCGGAACTTGTCTATTTGACCCGGTGTCAAATTACATGACCGAAAACCTCAAAACCGCCGGTCGCGACGACAGTGTGGACGATGTTTTGACAACGATGACCCAGGGGCGGTTTCGGCATATGCCCATTGTCGAAGACGGCGTCTTGGTGGGCATTGTGACGCTAGGCGATGTGGTCAAAGCGCGCCTTGCCGTTGTTGCAATGGAAAAGGATGCCCTCGAAGGCATGATTATGGGGCACTAGGCGCGGCGTCTTCAAACCACACAAGTGTCCTGCAACGCAGAGGCACCGTGAAAGGCACTTGAATCCACTGGCGGTTTTGGGCTTTCTGCGGGTGTCGGCGGAGACCGGAGGGACAGACATGGCGCGTGTGGGGCTATATCCAGGGACCTTTGATCCCATTCATCTTGGCCATATTGATATTATGCGCCGTACAGCGGCGTTGGTGGACACTTTGGTTATCGGTGTGGCCATCAACCGAGACAAGGGTCCGATGTTTTCGTTAGAAGAGCGAGTCGCCTTGATCGAAACGGTCAAAGGTCAACTGGCAGAAGATACCGGCATCGAAATCATCGTGCACCCGTTTGAGAACCTATTGGTTCATTGCGCCCAAGATGTCGGGGCCAATCTGATTGTGCGTGGTCTACGTGCCGTAGCCGATTTTGAATTTGAATTTCAGATGGTTGGCATGAATCGCGCGCTCAGCGACGAGGTGGAAACGGTCTTTTTGATGGCTGAGGCGCGGCACCAAGCCATCGCCTCGAAGCTGGTCAAAGAAATCGCACGCCTCGGCGGCGACGTCTCGCGATTTGTCACCCCGGAAGTGCAGTCTGCGCTTTTGGCGCGTAATAGAGCCTCAGCCCGTCTTCAGCGACCGTAGACGCTGCGATATGCGATGCGCTCGGCGTCGCCGGGATAGATGTCGAGGTCCAGCGCGATGTTGACAGGCATGGACCGGATTTCTTCGACGGTGCGGCGGTACGCGGAACGCTTGGAAATGTGGTCGCGCAAATAAGACACAAAGCTGGTCATATCAGTTTCCTTTGTTTGTGGGGTGGCGCGCAAACGGGGAGGGTTTGTTCGCGCTATCTTTTCTACTCCATAGATGGAGTATGCTGCATCGCAGCACCACTGACAAAGTTCAAAAGCTGCATTGCAGCAATTGCAAGCCTCGGGTCGCCGAGTGTTCATAAGTGCCTTATGGCACTTTGCGAAAAAAAACTGGGTCACGAAAGCACTGACAGGCTGATGATTTCGCATGACTTTCGTGATGCCCGTTGCATGAGGTTTCCGCCGAAGTGCTTCAGCAGAAGGCGCGCATCATATCGGCTTTGATCGCCCCGGCCTCTGTCATGGTTTCGACTGTTGGGAAGAGCCCCACATCTCTGTCAACCAAGACAAGGGTTACGTGGAGCTGGCGGATGTTGGTATAGGTCAAGGTCCCCTTGATCGCGGGGGCACTGCCAACCAAATATTGAACGTCATTGCCGCAACAGGCGAGTCGGGCGCGCCTCGCTTAGATCAGCGCGCCCATGGCAACCGCGGTGTCACCCATACGGTTGGAGAAGCCCCATTCGTTGTCGTACCAGCTCAAGATACGCACCATGTTGCCGTCCATGACCTTGGTTTGATCGGTGGCAAAGATCGAACTGTGCGGGTCGTGGTTGAAGTCCATCGACACCAGCTTGTGATCGGTCACGCCCAGAATGCCCTTGAGCGGACCATTGGCAGCAGCGGCGCGGACGGCATCGTTGATCTCATCTGCGGTCACGTCGCGCAACGCTTCGAATGTGAGGTCCACGGCCGAGACATTGGGTGTAGGTACGCGGATGGCCACGCCATCCAGCTTTCCATCAAGCTCGGGCATCACCAGTCCCACAGCTTTCGCCGCACCTGTGGAGGTGGGGATCATTGACGTTGCCGCAGCACGGGCACGGTACAGGTCCTTGTGCATTGTATCGAGAGTCGGCTGATCGCCGGTGTAGGAGTGCACCGTGGTCATGAAGCCGCGTTTGATGCCCACCGTCTCATTGAGAACCTTGGCCACAGGCGCAAGGCAGTTGGTGGTGCACGATGCGTTGGAGACGACCAGATCATCAGGAGTCAACGTGCCATCGTTCACGCCGTAGACAATTGTTTTGTCGGCATCTTTGCCGGGAGCAGAGATGAGAACACGTGAAGAGCCGTTCTCAAGATGCGCCTGACAGGTGTTCTTCGACGTGAAGACGCCGGTGCATTCAAGCACGACATCCACGTCCGACCATGGCAACTCCGCAGGGTTGCGCATGGCTGTCACTTGCATTGGGCCACGCCCGGCATCGATGGTATCACCGCTCACGGTGACCTTAGATGGGAACCGTCCATGCACCGTGTCGTATTGAAGCAGGTGTGCGTTTGTCTCGACTGGTCCAAGATCATTGATCGCCACGACCTCAATGTCGGTCCGACTCGTTTCAATGATCGCGCGCAAAACGTTGCGCCCAATCCGTCCAAAACCGTTGATTGCTACTTTGACAGCCATGGCGCCCTCCGATCACGCGCGCCTCTTGGACGCGCCTAGCGTTGTTACCGCTAACAACGCCAATGAAGGGGAAATGTCAAGTCAGCGCCAGAAGGCGATCCACTCAAGAAGATCGAGCCCTTTCTTACCAAGGAACACGACATGCTCGTAGCCAAAAACCACCACATCAAGCGCGATGAGACCTGTGATGGTGATGCCCAGCCAGACTGCGAAGGAATTGCTCATGGGCGCAATGTGGGGGAGGGCGCGGATAAAGAAAAGGGCTAAGCCGTAGCCTAACCCTTAATCGCGTGGACTGTGGTCGGTGAGCTAGATCAGGCGGCCCATTGCGGCGGCGACATCCGCCATGCGGACCGAGAAGCCCCATTCGTTATCGTACCACGCCAATACGCGCACCGTGCGACCGCCAACAACTTTGGTTTGGTCGGGCGCAAAGATCGAGCTTTGCGGCGTGTGGTTGAAGTCGATGGACACCTTGGGTTCGGGATCATAGCCGAGGACGGCGCCCATGTGGCCCGCAGCGGCCTCGCGGACAATCTCGTTCACATCATCCACGGTGACGTCTTTGCCAGCTTCGAATGTGAGATCGACTGCGGAGACATTTGGCGTGGGCACGCGCATTGCTGTGCCGTCAAGCTTGCCTTTGAGGTTTGGCAACACCTCGCCAAGCGCTTTTGCGGCCCCTGTGGAGGTTGGGATCATCGCCATGGCGGCAGCGCGCGCGCGGTAGAGATCTGCATGGCGGCGGTCAAGCGTGGGTTGGTCCCCTGTATAGGAGTGGATCGTGGTCATAATCCCGCGTTCAATCCCAATCGCCTCGTCCAGAACTTTCGCCAGCGGCGCGAGGCAATTGGTGGTGCACGAACCGTTGGAGACCATTGTATGATCTTCAATCAGGTCGCGGTGATTCACACCAAAGACAACGGTCTTCTGTACGTTCTTTGCAGGAGCAGAGATTAAAACTTTCGAGGCGCCACGCTTGAGGTGCACGTCTGCTCTTTGGCCGTCGTTAAACTTACCCGTGCATTCCAAAACGACGTCACAGCCGCTCCAATCAAGTTCTTCTGGATCATAAGTCGAAAAGACCTGCATCGGGCCGCGGCCTAGGTCCATCTGATCGCCAGAAACCTTCACCTCGCCAAGGAAGCGTCCGTGGACCGAGTCGTAGCGGAGCAGGTGCGCAGATGTCTCAATCGGTCCTGTCGCGTTGATCTTCACAACTTGTACGTCGTTGCGCGCGCTTTCCGCAATGTGGGCCAAAGTACAGCGGCCAATCCGGCCAAAACCATTAATGCCAACGGTGACGGTCATAGGAACTCTCCTGCGATGAACAGATGCCTCCTGCTAGCGCTCAAATGTGGCAGGGCAAAGGAAAAAATGAAGTATTGACAATATGATAGCGGTAACCGTGGAGGAGTGGCGCAAATTGGCAAAAGGTGAGCGCTAACGGTTGCGATACCATTTTTGCGGTGTCGGTCGCTGGTACAATAGACGGCGTTGGATTGATTCGGAGGCTTGCGTCGCCGGGGCAGGGCGATACTGTGTACCCCAAGAGCAGGCCGACCGGTTAAGAGCTTGCACCATTGGGATCGGAGACAGGATATGAGTGGCCTTCTAGCGTTGCTGGATGATGTGGCAGGTATCGCGAAAGTTGCGGCTGCTTCAGTGGATGATGTGATCGGACAAGCCACAAAAGCGGGATCCAAGGCTGCGGGCGCTGTGATCGACGACGCGGCGGTGACACCCAAATACCTCACGGGCTTTGATGCGAAACGCGAGCTGCCGATCATTTGGAAAATCGCACGCGGCTCGATCATTAACAAACTGGTATTCTTGTTGCCCGTTGGCTTGGCGCTGTCGGCTTTTGCACCATTCATGATACCCCCACTCCTGATGCTCGGCGGGGCTTACCTTTGTTTTGAAGGCGCTGAGAAAGTGTTCCATGCGCTTGGATTTGGTCATGAGCACAGCGCGCCTGACGGCACGCACGCCGTCGGCGACAAGGAACATCTCGAAGAACAAAGAGTGGCAGGCGCGATCAAAACCGATTTCATTCTGTCGGCTGAGATCATGACCATCGCGCTTGCCGCGATCCCAGAAAGCACCTTTTGGATGGAAGCAGCAACATTGGCCACTGTGGCCGTGATGATCACGTTTGCCGTGTATGGTTCGGTGGCGCTCATCGTGAAAGCAGACGATGTGGGCCTCTTTCTGGCCAAGAACGCGCCGACCCCCATTGGGCGTGGCCTGGGCCGGGGGCTCGTCAAGGCGATGCCCTACGTTATGAAAACGCTCAGTATCGTGGGAACGGCGGCCATGTTGTGGGTCGGAGGATCGATCCTTGTCCATGGTGCCCACCAGATTGGCTGGCATGCGCCTGAGGAGATCATCCACGGTATCGCCCATGCTTATGGTGGCTCTGGTTTTGGCGAATGGGCTATCAAAGCGTTGCTTGACGGCATTCTTGGCGTTGTGATCGGCACTTTCCTAATCCCAGTGGGCACCAAAGTGGTTGGGCCCTTGTGGGGACGGGTGTTTGGTTGATCTGAAGCAAAATGGGTGATGCTCTGGGCTTGAGCGAGCTTTTCCAGAGCATTGATCAAATCATGGGACGTGAGCATTTCCTTTTGGAACTCCATCCCCGCCGTTTCCAAGCGATAGAGAACGCTGAGCAAAGGAGTATCGTTTGGCGTGCAGCACCGACTAAATCGGTGCTGCAACAGTGTCATTATCAATGATCGTGATCACGATGTTGTAAAATCGCTTCAGGCCTGAGCGGCTTGCCAGTCGCCCATCACGAGCTTCCGGGCCTTGTCCGCTGTGGCCTCGGCTGTGATGCCGAAGTGCTCAAAGAGCGTGCCTGCAGGGGCAGAAGCGCCAAAACTGGACATGCCGACAAATGCAGATTTTTCGCGACGTCCGCGTTCCCCAGAGAGCCACTGGTCCCAGCCAAACTGCACACCAGCCTCAATGGCCACGCGCACTGGTCCCGCAGGCAGAACCTTGCGGCGATAGCTCTCAGGCTGCGCCGCAAAGAGCTCCCAGCATGGCATTGAAACCACGCGGGTGCCAATTCCGTCAGCTTGAAGCATTTCGCGCGCTTGCATGGCCAAAGCGACCTCGGAGCCGGTTGCCATCAAGATTACCTGGCGTTTGCCCTCGGCTTCCGCCAACACATATGCGCCTTGTTCGGTGAGGTTCTTGATCTTGTGTTCGGTGCGAAGTGTCGGCAGGCCTTGGCGCGTGAGCGACAGCACCGAAGGTGTGCCGGACTGGGTCAGGGCGATTTCCCAGGCTTCTGCAGTCTCTACAGTATCCGCAGGACGGAACACCAAAGTGTTGGGCGTTGCGCGGCTGATTGCAAGGTGCTCCACCGGTTGGTGGGTTGGCCCGTCTTCGCCGAGACCGATGGAATCGTGTGTCATCACGTAAACCACTGGCTGTTTCATCAGAGCCGACAGACGCATCGCTGGCCGCGCGTAGTCCGTGAAACACATGAACGTCCCGCCATAAGGGCGGATACCGCCATGCAGCGCCATGCCGTTCATGGCCGATGCCATGCCATGCTCACGGATGCCGAAGTACACGTAGCGTCCAGCACGGTTGGTCTCGTCAAAGACACCGAGGTCTGCGGTCTTGGTGTTGTTGGAGCCCGTGAGGTCCGCGGAGCCACCGATCGTTTCGGGCAACACAGGGTTGATCGCACCAAGCACCATCTCAGAGCTTTTGCGTGTCGCAACCTTTGGTGCGTCTTCGCTGACCTGCTTTTTCAAAGCACGAATGGTCGATGCAAATTTCTTGGGGGCTTCACCGGCTATTGTGCGGGCAAACTCGCGTTGCTTCGCACCAGAAAGGCTTGCCAAGCGGCTTTCCCAAGCAGCCCGTGCCTCTGCGCCACGCGCGCCAATGGCCTCCCACGCGGCTTTCACATCTGGGGCTACCTCAAACGCTTCGGAAGGCGCGCCGTAGGCGGCCTTTGCTGCGGTCAGTTGCTCTGCGTCTGTCAACGCGCCATGGCCCTTGGAGGTATCCTGGGCCGCGTGGCCAAGCGCGATGTGCGTTTTGCATGCGATCATCGACGGCTGGTTCGATTTCTTAGCTGCCACAATCGCTGCATCAATCGCTTCAGGATCATGGCCGTCGATCTCTTGCACATGCCAACCGGCGGCGGCGAACCGCTGGGGTTGATTGGTCCGGTCAGAGAGGTCCACAGTGCCATCAATGGTGATGTTGTTGTTGTCCCAGAAGACAATGAGTTTGCTGAGCTCTTGGCGCCCGGCGAGCGAAATCGCTTCGTGGCTCACGCCCTCCATTAAGCAGCCGTCACCCGCGATCACATAGGTGTGGTGGTCGACAACCTTGGCACCAAAGCGCGCACGCAGCATCTCTTCGGCCATGGCAAAGCCCACCGAGTTGGCGATCCCTTGTCCGAGAGGGCCAGTCGTCGTTTCAATGCCTGCCGCCAGGAAGTTCTCGGGGTGGCCCGCTGTCTTTGCACCGAGTTGGCGGAAGTTCTTGACCTCGTCGAGAGTGATCTCAGGATCGCCCGTTAGGTAGAGCAGGGCATAAAGGAGCATCGAGCCGTGGCCCGCCGACAGGATGAACCGGTCTCGGTCCGGCCAAGTTGGATTGGCGGCTTCAAACTTGAAGTGCTTTTCGAACAAAACCGTTGCAACGTCAGCCATCCCCATGGGCATACCAGAGTGGCCAGAATTGGCGGCAGCCACGGCGTCGAGTGCCAAAGTGCGGATTGCAGTGGCCTTCACCCAATGCTCAGGATGGGCGGATTTGAGAGCGTCGATGTCCACGAGATCAGTCCTTGTGAGTGATGTCGCGGGCTGCATAGCAGCCGGGACCCAAAGAGCAAGAGCGCGGATGCCGGAATGCATGAAGCTCAGGCCATAAGCACTTGAAATAGCGGGGGCGCATTTTTTGATGCCTTGCGGTAAACTTTATCTTGTCGGCGCGGTGAACGATTCGCGGTGACGTCGGAGGTTCTGGCATTGTGCCCTTTGGCCTCGTGACACGAGGCAGACATAGAGTGACAGAGGCCTGCCTGAGAGTGGGTCCATCGAGGAGGACACCCCATGGCGGATATTGAGGAGCTTCACAAGCGTCTCAGCCAGGCGTTGCAGCGGATTGGCGACGCGTCATCAGAGATCGGCGCGCCCGGGCCAGATCCGGCACTAACAGACAGCTTGGACGCGGCGCAAAAGGCTCTCGAAGAGGAAAAACTGGTGACCTCTCAGTTGGAAGAACGCATTCGTGGCTTGAAAGAAAAGCACGCTGAAGAGCTTGAACAAGCACAGTTGCAAAGTACGGGCCAATCCGAAGCGATGGCGCAAGTTGATGTCGAACTTCAACGTTTGCGAAAAGTGGCCCAGCAGTTGCGGGACAATAATGCGGCGCTGCGCGAAGCTAATGCTGCCGGATTGGCAAACCCCGAGCTCATCAATCAATCGATGCAGTCCGAGATCGACGCTCTGCGGGCCGAACGCGCCGCCGACGCCGCAGAAGCCACTGCGATCCTCACAGCCATGACACCGCTGGTTCAAAGTGGCGGTGACCAAGCGGAGGCTCTGTGATGCCTGAAGTTGCAATTTCCATTGGAGGCCGCACGTTTGAAGTTGCCTGCCAAGAGGGCGAAGAACACTACCTTCACGCTGCTGCTAAGATGCTTGATACGGAAGCGCGCGTCTTGGGGGATCAAATAGGTCGTGTCCCCGAGGGACGTATGCTTTTGATGGCGGGTTTGATGCTCGCGGATAAAACCGCAGCGGCAGAGGATAAAAACCGAGAGCATGAAGACAAGATCGCGGAGCTTTTAGGTCAGATCGAAGAGCTTAAGAACCGTCCCGCGCCAGAACCTCAGCGCATTGAGGTGCCCGTGATTCCGGAGCCGGTGGCCGACACTCTGGCCGAGCTTGCGGCTCGCGCGGAGTCCCTGGCTGATGCTTTGGAAGAAAAAGCTAGGCCGGCAAAGTCTTAAAAGGCATTGACCGGCGGTTCAGGTGGCCGGTCAAATGTTTGCAGCTTTGTGACAATCAAGCGTTGGCTTCTCGGATTTTGTCTGCGGCGTCTTTGTCGAAGCTGATCTGATTGTCTTCGAACATTGTGTCGAGCTCACCTGAGAGGGTCATCTCTGTGATGATGTCACAACCACCCACAAACTCGCCTTTTACATAGAGCTGGGGGATGGTGGGCCAGTCAGAATACTCCTTGATACCTTGGCGTACATCCTCATCAGCCAACACATTGATGTCGGTATATTCAACGCCCATGTAGTTGAGCACACCGGCCACGCGGGAGGAGAAACCGCATTGCGGCATGGAGGCGGTGCCTTTCATAAAGAGCACAACGTCGGATGCTTTGACTGTTTCATCGATGCGGTCTTTTACGTCGCTCATCTCTTTCCCTTTGCCATTTTCGGTGGCGCCATTTGCGTTCGACGCGCCAATATTTTGGTCCATATCTCAGGAACTTTGGAAGTTCACATATGGTCATGCCCAGGGCAATAGCAACGTCCAATAGCAATCGAAGCAGTAGTGAGAAAGCTCCGATCGCGAGATCATCCATCAAGTTTTGTCCTTGGGCACAAACTTCTTGGCGTATTCTTGGGGGTCGGCGGGGACGCGCCACGTGGTGGAGTGACCGCCCAAGCCAGATTGGTAATCGGCGGTCAGCACATGGTCACCCTGTTTCGGCTCAGACCCGCGTGCCTTTCCGGGATCAAAGCGCAGCCGCATCCAGGCCAGAGCAAAGACCGCAAAGGCAATCAGCCCTACCAGGGGCGCGATGATGCCCCAATCCAGCATTAAGCTTCTGGCGCTTTTGTGGTTAGGGCCAGCGCGTGCAAATCGCCGTCAGGCCCGTCCATCTTGCCTTTGAGAGCGGCATAGACGGCGCGTTGTTGTTGTACGCGATTTTTGCCACGAAAGCTCTCATCCACGACCATTGCCGACATGTGCACGCCATCGGAGCCACCAACCGTGATGTTCGCATCAGGGAAGCTTTCACGTAGCAGCGTTTCGATTTCATGGACGGTCATTGGCATGGGCGTACTCCTCAGGTTTTCGCCTCAAAAGGTAGGGGGCCATTCCATTTAAGACAAGCGTGATGGCGCAAACGGAGATGTTACGCAAAAAGACCAGGCAGGGTTGCATCGCTCAGGGCGCGCAGTTCTTCGAGAGGCGCCGACACGCCACCGATCACCACATCACCGCCTGTGAAGCGGCCAACGGAAGCCAGCGGAACCCCTGCACGGCCCGCCGCCACCATGAGTGCTTCGGCTTGATCGAAGTTGCACGCGATGAGGTAGCGTGCTTGATCCTCACCAAAGAGCGAGGGCGTATCCGCCGCATCAAGCACCATGCCAACATCAGCGGCTGCCGCCATCTCATAGGCGGCAAGGGCGAGCCCGCCGTCGGAAATATCGGCGCAGCATTTGATCCAGTCGAGATTGTCGCGGATGAAATCGCCGTGGGCACGTTCGGCGTCCAGGTTCACCGTGGGCGCATCACCATCGGTGCGGTTGAACACCTCCGCCAAAAGGGCTGAACACCCGAGATGGCCTTCAGTTTCACCCAAGACCAGCGCCACATGACCGTCGCGCGCATAGTCCATGATCGCTTGGTCGACGTCTTCGATCAGGCCGACGGCCCCAATTGTCGGGGTGGGCAGGATCGGTTGACCATCCGTTTCATTATAAAGCGAGACGTTGCCCGACACGATCGGCATATCAAGTGCGATACACGCCTGACCGATACCGTCGAGCGCGCCGACGAACTGGCCCATGATCTCGGGTTTTTCGGGGTTGCCGAAGTTGAGGTTGTCTGTTGTTGCCAATGGCTTGGCGCCGACGGCTGTCAGGTTGCGATAGCATTCAGCAACCGCTTGTTTGCCGCCTTCGACCGGGTTGGCGCGTACGTAGCGGGGCGTGACATCGGAGCTAAAAGCCAAAGCCTTGGACGAGCCATGCACGCGCACCACGCCTGCGCCGGCACCAGGTGTGCGTATTGTGTCCGCCATCACTTGGCTGTCATATTGTTCAAACACCCAATTTCGCGCCGAGTAATTCGGAGAGCCCAAGAGCGCCTTGAGACCATCAATGGGATCAATCTCGGGCACGTCCGACATGGGCTCTGGCGCTTCTGTGGGCACCCAAGGCCGGTCGTATTCGGGGGCTTCCGAACTCAATTTAGAGAGTGGCAGGTCGGCTTTGATCTCGCCCTCATGCTCGATGAGGAAGCGGTCTTCGGCAATGGTTTCGCCTACGATGGCAAAGTCGAGGTCCCATTTGTCAAAAACGGCTTTGGCCTCGGCCTCCAATTCGGGCTTGAGGACCATGAGCATGCGCTCTTGGCTCTCAGAGAGCATCATCTCATAGGCCGTCATGGCTTCTTCGCGCACTGGCACACGATCTAGGACTAGCTTTACGCCAAGACCGCCTTTGTCACCCATCTCTACCGCAGAACAGGTGAGGCCCGCAGCGCCCATATCTTGGATCGAGATCACTGCACCGGTGGCCATTAACTCCAGCGTCGCTTCCATTAGGCGCTTCTCGGTGAAAGGGTCGCCCACTTGAACGGTTGGGCGTTTTTCTTCAATGGTTTCGTCGAACTCTGCCGATGCCATCGTTGCACCGCCGACACCGTCGCGGCCGGTTTTGGCCCCGAGATACACCACCGGCATGCCAATGCCAGACGCGGCCGAATAGAAGATCTTGTCTGCATCGGCGAGGCCAGCGGCGAAAGCATTTACAAGACAATTGCCATTGTAAGCCGAGTCAAAGCGCATCTCACCGCCGACGGTCGGCACGCCAAAACAATTGCCGTAACCACCAATGCCGGCAACCACGCCGTTGACCAACGCGCGGGTCTTGGGATGGCTCGTTTCCCCAAACGACAGAGCATTCATGGCTGCAATGGGCCTTGCACCCATTGTAAATACATCACGCAATATCCCGCCAACACCTGTCGCGGCGCCTTGATAGGGTTCGATGTAGGAGGGGTGGTTGTGGCTCTCCATCTTAAAGATGACCGCCTGACCATCGCCGATATCAACCACACCTGCGTTTTCGCCTGGGCCGCAAATCACTTGCGGACCGGTGGTTGGCAATTTGCGAAGATGCGTTTTGGAGGATTTATAGGAGCAATGTTCGTTCCACATGGCCGAAAATATGCCCAACTCGGTCCAGGTTGGTGTGCGCCCAATGATCTCAAGGATGCGTTGATATTCGTCATCGTTGAGCCCATGGGCCGCAATCAAATCTGGTGTGATACTAGGCTCGGTCATGTGCTGCTATTCCCCCTATGTCGGCCACGAACAGAGGCGTCTCAGCGTCGCGTCTATTGTGTGTTTGCCCGCGGGGCACCTCTTAGGCCATGGGGCCCCAGGATAAAAGCCATTCCCTAGAAAGGGCCATATGTGGCTACGCAGCAGCGCAAGAGAACGGTGCGAGGACGACATGTTCCAGGAAGCCACTTGAGCGCTTTTCAAATAAGTATGTTCATGAGCCGCAACAGCCGTGATGAATGGGGCAAAGGCAAATGCGCACCAAAGCGTAGTATCCAGAAGAAAAAAAGGCCGAGCAAAGCTCGGCCGAAGTCCAACAGGGAGGTATGCTGGCCGGTTAACCGTCCAACATGCTTAATAAATAGGCTTATGGATCGACCCGTTCAAGAGAAGATGCCGCGCGCGTACGTCAAGCCCGCTATGCGTTGCCCTCATGCCTCAGGGGGGCAATTATTGAGCTTCCGCTCAATCCTTAAGCATTTTTGCGGGCCTTACGTTGCGCAATGATCTCATCTTGCACAAAATCCCGGAACGCGGCGATTCTCTGCGACTGTCGCAATTCCTCCGGATATGCCAAGAAAACAGGGATTTCGGCGCTCTCAACATCGGGTAACACGCGCACCAGAGCGGGGGAATCTTCAGCGACGTAGTTGGGCAGTACACCGATCCCCAGGCTGCTCAATGTGGCCTGAAGCACCCCAAAATAATTGTTTACCGTCAATTTGGGTTGCACGTCATAGGTGCGCAACATTTGCACAAAGCTCATACCTGCGCCGACCTGGGTGACGTTTGTTTGCTGCGAGATCAGCCGGTGACCTGATAAATCCGAAAGCTCTTGTGGTGTGCCGTGGGTCTCAATGTAATCTTGGCTGGCATAGAGCGCCATCTTCACAGACATGAGCCGTTTACGAATCAAATCTGCTTGGCTGGGCTCTTTCATGCGGATGGCCACGTCCGCCTCGCGCATCGGCAGGTCCAACACGCGCTCTTCCAGAAGCAGATCGATTGTGAGGTCCGGATACCGATCGTAGAGTTTTTGAAGTCGCGGCGCCAACCACAAAGAACCAAACCCCGTCGTGGTTGTCACGCGAAGCTCACCGAATACTTCCTCTTCGCTGTCGCGAATACGTGCTGAAGCGGCTTCGAGGCGCTTGGACATGGCTTTGGTCGCGTCAAACAACAATTCACCTTGCTCGGTGAGGATCAAACCCCGGGCATGGCGGTGGAACAGAATGGTATTGAGGCTTTCTTCCAACGCGCGAATTTGCCGGCTCACCGCCGATTGGGACAGGTGCAGCACGTCACCGGCATGGGTCAAACTGCCCGCATCTGCGACGGCATGAAAAATTCGAAGTTTGTCCCAGTCCATTTAATTCGTTCCTTGGGTATTCAGATCCGCCCCTAGGCTATAGGCTAAATGCAGATAACGCACGTGCAACCGAACGACGATCCGCAAAACTGTGGACGGGTCAGCATTTATGACCTAGTCTTATAGCATCGCATAGTTAGCCAATCAGCCCTGGGAGGAGCCGATGAGCACGCCGCAAGTGAGTTTGAACGACCGTTTTGATCTCGACAAAAGCCCCGTTCTCCTGAACGGAACACAGGCTTTGGTGCGCTTAGTTTTGGCCCAACGAGCAAGAGATCTCGCGGCGGGGCATAACACCGCCGGATTTGTGAC
Source organism: Marinovum sp. (assembly GCA_022447495.1). Classification (GTDB taxonomy): domain Bacteria; phylum Pseudomonadota; class Alphaproteobacteria; order Rhodobacterales; family Rhodobacteraceae; genus JAKVBH01. The sequence continues at coordinate 20,222 of JAKVBH010000041.1, forward strand.
GGGATACCGTGGCTCTCCCCTTGGTGCGGTGGATCAACAGATGCGCCGTGCAGAGAAATTCCTATTAGACGCCAATGTACGCTTCCAAGAGGGATTGAATGAAGACCTTGCCGCAACGGCAATCTGGGGGGCGCAACAAGCTGAACTGCGTGGCGAGGGTAAATTCGACGGTGTGTTCGGCCTTTGGTACGGCAAAGGGCCTGGCGTAGACCGATCCGGCGATGCGATGCGTCACGCCAACATGGCCGGAACTTCGTCTTTAGGCGGCGTCATTATGGCTATGGGGGATGATCACACTGGTGAAAGTTCCACTGTTCTGCATCAATCTGAGTGGGCCATGGTCGATGCCTATATGCCAGTGGTCTCGCCTGCCGGTGTGCAAGAAATCCTGGATTACGGCCTCTATGGTTATGCGCTATCGCGGTTTTCGGGCCTATGGGTTGGTCTCAAGACCATGAAAGACACGGTCGAAGCAACGTCCGTGATCGATGGCGATCCGCACAGGCTTCAATTTGTGACGCCTGAATTTGACATGCCGCCAGGCGGTCTAAACATCCGGCTCCAAGACACGCCCCATCAGCAAGAAACGCGGATGATCGACCACAAGCGGTTCGCTGCGGAGGCGTTCAGCCACGCCAATGGCATGGACAAGCGCATGTGGGGCAAGCTAGGCGCCAAGATCGGCTTCGTCGCAGCAGGCAAAAACTGGCTCGACCTGGTGCATGCAATGAGCTTGCTCAATCTTGACGAAAGTAAAGCTGAAGATCTTGGCATAACCACATACAAGATCGGGCAAACCTTCCCCTTGGACATGCGAGGTTTCTGCGGCTGGGCCGAAGGACTCGACCTGATTGTTGTCATTGAAGAGAAGCGAAAACTGATCGAAATCCAAATCAAAGAAGCAATCTTCGATGATCGCCGGGGACGCCGTGTCTGGGGGTGGCACAAGGGCGGCGGCGCAGGCTCCATGCATGGCCCTGAACTCTTCCCGACCCGCGGCGCGCTTGATCCCTTTTTGATCGCTGAAAAACTGGGTGGCATTCTGATAGATGAAGGGCGCGACACAGATGCAATCCGCGCGGGCCTTGCCGCAATTTCTGAAGCGAAACGCGCTGACAATGCTCAAGATATTGCAGCGCGACTACCGTATTTTTGCGCTGGATGTCCCCATAACAGTTCAACAAAAGTTCCGGATGGCTCCCGCGCCTATGCGGGCATCGGATGCCACTATATGGTGCAGTGGATGGATCGCGAGACGCTTGGGTTCACCCACATGGGGGCCGAAGGCGCAAATTGGATCGGCGAGGAGCCTTTCTCCATTCGTGGACATGTCTTCCAAAACATCGGTGACGGGACCTACAACCACTCTGGTATCCAAGCCATCCGTGCAGCGCTCGCGGCGGGCACGACAATGACTTACAAGATCCTCTTCAACGATGCGGTTGCCATGACGGGCGGGCAAGGCAACGAAGGAGGTCTCACTGCGGATCGGATCGCACGCGAAGTTTTGGCTATGGGTGTTCGACATGTGCACTTGGCCTACGATCCAAAAGAAGCATTTGATCCCAATATTTTGCCGGCCGAAGTGAAAGTCTCTCGCCGCGACCAATTGCAAAGCGTTCAAGCTGAGATGGCCACATTGCGAGGCTTGTCTGTATTGATCTATGTCCAGACCTGCGCCGCTGAGAAGCGCCGCCGGCGCAAGCGGGGGGCGTTCCCCGATCCTGACCAAAGACTATTTATCAACGCCAATGTATGTGAGGGTTGTGGCGATTGCGGCGTCCAATCGAATTGCGTGGCGCTGGTGCCAAAAGAAACGCCTCTGGGTCGCAAGCGCGCGATTGATCAATCGGCCTGTAACAAGGACTTCTCCTGCCTCAACGGCTTTTGCCCAAGCTTTGTCACCGTGTCGGGCGGTCAACCGCGCAAGCCGCAAGCGAAAGCCATCGACATACCAGACCTGCCAGATCCTATTCTGTATGAGATTTCAGGAACTTGGAACGTGGTCATCACAGGTGTAGGCGGAACTGGGGTTGTCACGATCGGGGCTGTCATGGCGCAAGCCGCGCAAATTGACGGGAAAGGCGCGGGCATGATGGAAATGGCGGGCTTGGCCCAGAAGGGCGGCGCAGTCCATATCCACTGCCGTCTCGCAAACACACCTGAAGACATCACTGCAATCCGCGTGGCAACGGGCGAGGCGGATGCACTCATCGGTGGAGACCTGGTGGTTTCAGCTGGGGCAAAAACGTTGGGCTTGCTGCGTCCAGGGCGCTCAGGCGCCATTGTGAACAGCCACCAAATCTTCACTGGCGATTTCACCCGTGATACCGAATTCCACCTTCCATTTGATATGTTGGAGGTCGCACTTCGCGCAAAACTGCAAGACAGACTGTATCTTTTTGATGCGTCCGATATGGCCCGAGACCTGCTCGGTGACGCGATCTTTTCGAACATGATGATCTTTGGCGCCGCATGGCAGGCGGGCTTGGTTCCTTTGAGTCAGGATGCGATTGCAAAAGCCATCACCTTGAATGGTCAAGCTGTCGAAAAGAACCTTCGTGCCTTCGAGCTAGGGCGCTGGTGTCATCATGATTTGGCCGCAGTGATGGCCCATCGTGCACCTAATCCAAAGGTGGTCTCATTGCCTGAGACACTCGAAGAAAAAATTACCACCCGCGCGAAGCATCTCACGGCTTACCAAAGTGCGCGCCTTGCGCATAAGTATCGTCGGGTTGTCGACGCGGTTAAAGATCGTGAGCTTCGGGTTGCAGTTGCCGAAGGTTATCATAAGCTTTTGAGTTACAAGGACGAATATGAAGTCGCGCGATTGCATCTCGATACGGCGGAACAGGCAAAAGCTGCTTTTGAAGGCGATTTGGGCTTCACGTTCCATCTCGCCCCTCCGTTGCTGTCCCGGATGGGGTCCAACGGGCGCCCCGTGAAACGCGCGTTCGGGCCCTGGATGTTGAAGGCTTTCAATGTCTTGGCGCGGTTAAAAGTCTTGCGCAGTACACCGTTTGATCCTTTTGGATACACGGAAGAACGGCGTATGGAACGGGCTCTCATTCGTCAGTACGAAGCCGACCTGGGTTTGATGCAAGAGGCATTGAACACCGACACCCGGGACGCTGTGTTGGCGCTGGCGCGGCTTCCGCTGTCGATCCGTGGGTTTGGTCCAGTTAAGGCAAAAAGCGCATCGGTGGCGTCTGACACCCGAGACACGCTTTTGGCGGTGATCCAGAACGGTGGGCCCGACGTCTCACAAGCCGCAGAATAGGCGTTTGGGTGAAGAAATCTGTCACACTCCTGTGACAAACACTCGCCAGAAACGTTTCTTGACGCTAAGTGAAAGCGACCGAGACGAACCCAAGAGACCAGCCATGTCCAACCGTCACGTCGCCCGCGATATAAGTTATGCCCATTCAGCCCAGACCAAGAGCGGTCGCGCTGTGATCCGTTTGATGGAGAATGCCACTGGGCGCTTGGGGCTGATCAAGCGTGCCGAAGGCTATGAGCACGATATCACGGCTGGGCGTGATTTTTGGCAAGTGATGGTCGAACGGTATGGCCTATCGCTTGAATTGGTGGGTGGTTCGATCGGTAACATCCCGTCCCAAGGCTCGTTGATTGTAATCGCAAACCATCCGTACGGCATTCTCGATGGGCTTATGCTCGGCAACATTCTGTCCGAGGTGCGGGGCGATTTTCGGATCTTGGCTCATCGTGTCTTTCGCAAGGCTGAAGAGCTGAATAAGATCATATTGCCGGTGAGCTTTGACGAAACCAAGGACGCGGTGAAGCTCAATCTCGAGACCCGGAAGCAGTCGCTGAACTACCTCAAACAGGGGGGGTGCATCGGTATTTTCCCGGGTGGTACCGTCGCAACCGCAGAAAAACCCTTTGGGCAACCACTCGACCCAGGTTGGCGAACATTCACGGCGCGCATGATTTCAAAGTCCAACGCGACCGTTGTGCCGATCTTTTTTGATGGTCACACGTCGCGGCTCTTTCAAGTAGCGAGCCATTTGCACAACACGTTGCGCATGGGGCTCTTGATCAAAGAGTTCAGAAAACGCGTTGATACGCCCGTACGCATTGTTGTGGGCGCGCCCATTCCTCAGCATGAAATTCTTAAACGCGCGCATGATGCCCGCGATCTGATGGATTTCCTCCGACGATCCACCTACGATCTTTCGCCGTTGCCGCTTCCTGCGGATTACGGCTATGAGTTTGAAGTGCAGCATCGGCAAAAGTCGTCTTGAGCGACGCATAGGAATGAAACATGGCAGTTGGAATTTTTGACTCCGGTCTGGGAGGTCTCACTGTGCTTGATGCGGTGGCACGGCGTTTGCCGGATGTCCCGTTGGTCTATTTTGCGGATTCTGCTCATGCGCCCTATGGCGTCCGAGACCCTGATGACATTTATGAATTGACTAAGGTTGCGGTGAATCGCCTTTGGTCTGAGGGTTGTGATCTTGTGATTTTGGCCTGCAACACCGCTTCGGCGGCTGCGCTGCGCCGAATGCAAGAGGCGGGCGTACCCGATGGAAA
>JAKVBH010000042.1 GCA_022447495.1 Marinovum sp.
GAAGCGTTAAATCTACAAGAATGGTCAGAACCACTAGATGAACATCCAAGCTTTGCGACGGGTAACCCAAATAAAGCCGATGTCATCCAATTTGTGCTGCCATTGAAGCCAAGAGATCGATCGTTTCCGATAAATGAATTGAATTTACGTTCGAAGCCCCGCGTTCCACGGTTAAGCTGGTATGTGCGGGAAAGCTGATCGAGCAAGCGTGGTTCGCTCTTGGTATTCACACCAACGTAAACGACCGCTTGACTGAGATAAGACCAACGCAAACGTAGGTGGCGGAGGAGGAGGGATTCGAACCCCCGGAGGGCGTTAACCCTCAACGGTTTTCAAGACCGCCGCATTCGACCACTCTGCCACTCCTCCGCAGGATCGGTCGGCAGGGCTTAACCGGGACTGTGCGATTCTAAAACCCATCTCGAAGAAAGACACGTGTACAAATTCATGCCGTCTTGGTCATTGAGGCTTTATTTGAGGCGCTTTGGAGGATAATGTCTCACCACCGACAGGCAAGACCGGAAAACCGGCTTAGACGCGCCCAGCGCGTGAGTGACAAAGAGGCGAAGAGCAAGGCGATGATCAAACATGCGGTCCCCCGTCCAAATTTATTAACAATTGTGCTTGGTATGTACGGCTTGTTGGTTCTGACTGGATGCGAAGAAGGCGTTCAGATGCCCGCCTTCTTGCAGCCCAAACCAACCGCAGATGGCGCACCCGCATCCTCGCCTATTTCCTTTGGTCGCAAGGTCGAACGCGATGTCGAAGCGCCGGAGGTTTTCCAAGTAACGGAAGCTGGTCTCTGGGACGGTCGTCCGTCGCTGGGCGGTGTGTGGGTCGCGCATCCCGATGTGACTGATCCTGAGAGAGTAATCATTCGCAACCCGTCCAACGGTAAGTTTGTGATCGGCGCTCTTTTCCGCCGAGAGCGAGAAACGCCCGGTCCGCGCCTTCAGGTGTCCTCTGATGCTGCGTCTGCGTTGGGCCTCGTGGCGGGCGCACCGACCAACCTCAATGTCACGGCCTTGCGCCGCGAGACAGCGCAAGAAGCGCCCGCACCGGATCAAAGCCTGGAGACAACAGAGGTGGAACAATCGCTCGATGCCCCCGAGGATGTTACTGCGGCACCACTTGACGATGTGGCGACGACGGCCGCGGCCGCGTTGGATGCCGCGTCTGTCTCTGGAGCAACGACCTCCGCCGCGGCATCCCCAGAAGCGGCACCGACTGTGACCTCTAACCTCACCAAGCCGTTCATTCAAATCGGCATCTTTTCGATTCAGAAGAATGCACAAAATACCGCTGCCACCATGCGGCGCGCTGGACTGATCCCAACGATCAAGAAAGGATCAAGCTCGGGCAAAGCCTTCTGGCGGGTCATCGTCGGTCCAGCCACATCGGCAGAAGAACGCTCGGAGCTCTTACGTGTGATCAAAGCGCAGGGCTTTACGGATGCCTATGCCGTGACAAACTGATACGTTGTGCCAACGCCCCTTCGGTTCAGCGATACTTGGAGACATGACATGGTCGGACGTTTCCTCTCCACCACGACCATTGCGATTTTATGCATCGGATTGGTCAGCCCCGGCCATGCTTATGACACGCGGGCGAAGTCAGCTTTTGTTGTTGATGTGCCCACGGGCACTGTGCTGCTCAACAAAAACGCGGATACCCCCCTGCCCCCGGCGTCGATGTCAAAGCTCATGACGCTCTACATGGCGTTCGAGGCAATCCGAGATGGCCGCTTGCGATTGGACGAAGAATTGCCGGTGTCGGCCCATGCGATGTCCTTTGGCGGCTCAACCATGTTTTTGGACACCACCGACCGCGTGCGCGTCGAGGATTTGATACGTGGGATCATCGTGTTGTCTGGCAATGATGCCTGCGTCGTTCTGGCCGAAGCGCTTTCTCCGGACGGCACGGAGGCGGGATTTGCCCGCCTTATGACCCAGCGCGCAGCGCAATTGGGTATGTCGAACTCGACCTTTTCCAATTCGTCGGGCTGGCCTGCGGCGGGGCATCGGATGTCAATGCGGGATCTGGCACTGTTGGCGCGCCTCTTGATTGAGGATTTCCCTCACTATTATCCGATGTTTGCCGAAAGCGAGTTCTTGTTTGACGGGCGGGCGCCGCAGAATGTGCGCAACCGCAACCCGCTTTTGGGCCTCGGGATTGGGGCTGACGGACTCAAGACCGGTCACACGCGTGAAGCGGGCTACGGACTAGTGGGCAGCGCCAAACAAGGTGACCGCCGTGTGATTTTTGTGGTCTCAGGTCTTGGATCGCAGCAGGCTCGCGCCGAGGAAAGCGAAAGCATTGTTAACTGGGCTTTCCGGCAGTTTGCCCAAACCGACCTGCTGGCAGCGGGCGATGTGGTGGCAAGGGCAGATGTTTGGATGGGCGATATCGAAACCGTCGGATTGACACCTGAGCGGGATATCTCTCTCTTGGTGCCAGTTGCAGCAGGCGACAAGATCGCAGCCGAAGTCGTCCATTCTGACCCCATTCAAGCTCCTATTGGCAAGGGGCAACGGCTGGGCGAGATGATCATCACCTTTGAGGGTCTACCCGAGCAGCGTATCCCGTTGGTCGCAGCCCAGGACGTGCCATTGGGTGGCTTTCTAAGCCGTATTTCCACTGCGGCCAAAGTCCTCTTGCGGCAGATCAATGAGGCGCCGTTGAATCGGGATAGCGCGTCTTGACGGGCACCTTCCTGTCATTCGAAGGCATTGATGGCTCTGGGAAATCGACGCAGGCGCGCCTATTGTCGGAACGCCTCAGGGTTGCTGGCCACACAGTTGTATTAACGCGCGAACCAGGCGGTTCGCCTGGAGCCGAAGAGATCCGCGCACTTGTACTGCAAGGCGATCCGGATCGTTGGTCGGCGGAAACTGAGCTTTTGCTCTTCACCGCAGCGCGGCGCGATCACTTGGAACGGGTCATCGAGCCAGCGTTGTCCCGAGGCGAGATTGTCATCACTGATCGCTTTGCTGACAGCACCCGCGTCTACCAGGGTCTCTCACGTGGGGATTTGCGCCCCCATGTGGATGCTTTACATCAGAGGATGATTGGACGCGAGCCGGATCTCACCATTTTGGTAGATATGGACCCCGCCGAAGGCCTCGCCCGCGCCAAGGCGCGAGCCACCGAAGAAGAGCGGTTCGAAGATTTTGGGGTCACCCTGCAAGAACAGATGCGCGCGGGCTTTCTTGATCTCGCCAAGAGCTTTCCAGAGCGTTTCCGCATTATCAACGGCGCACAAACGCCTGATGCGGTGGCAGAAGACATCTTTGCTGTGGTATCGCCCACTCTATGAGTGACTCAGACGCCCCCGAGATTGATCGCACCGGCGACGCCCCGCATCCGCGGGATACGCGCAGGCTTTTTGGCCAAGACACGGCTGAAGCGGCATTCCTCGAAGCGCTCAACAGTGACCGGTTGCACCACGGGTGGATGATCACTGGCCCTAAAGGTGTGGGCAAAGCGACACTCGCCTGGCGCATTGCCCGCGCGCTGATAAGCGATCCACCCGGGGCTGACGATGGCGGGCTCTTTGGCGCACCACCGCCACGCACCAGCCTCGACACCGATCCAGAACATCCAGTCATTCGGCGCATTGCGGCGGGGGCCGAGGCTGGCTTGGTACGCCTCACGCGCGCCTGGGACGACAAGACCAAACGTTTCAAGGCCGACATTACCGTGGACGAAGTCCGCAAGCTCAAGTCGCGCTTTGCGCTGGCGCCTGCCGACGGCGGATGGCGTGTGGCTATAATTGATGCCGCCGATGAGATGAACACCGCCGCGGCCAATGCGCTTCTCAAATTGCTCGAAGAGCCGCCCGCGCGCACCACGCTGTTACTTGTGACACATCAACCAAGCCGCCTCTTGACCACGATCCGATCACGCTGCAGGCTTCTACGCTGTGCTCTTCTGGGGATCGACGACATGGGCCGCGCACTTGCGCAAGCAGGAATGGCGGATGCTGACGAAAACCCTAGCCTTGCGGTGCTCGCTGGCGGGTCCGTGGGACGGGCCGTGCAGATGCACGAAGGCGACGGAGCCGCACTTTATGGTGCCCTCGTTTCGCTCTTGGGCACGCTGCCCAGACTTGACCGCTCGCGCGCATCCAAATTGGCAGAGGCCGCGACCGGACGCGGGTCCGGAACGCAGGCGGATATGATCTTTGATATGCTGGATCTCGCACTCGCGCGTCTGGCACGCCGGGCTGTGGTCGGCTTGGAGGCAGAAGCAGTGCCTGGAGAGGCGGAAACCTTCGCCAAATTGGCGCCGAATGAAGTTGCGGCACGCGCTTGGGCCGCCCGGGCCCAAGAGATTGCCGGTCGTGCACGCCATGGCCGAGCAGTCAATCTTGACCCCGGCGCTCTCATCTTGGATACCCTGGGTAAACTCTCAGAGGTTGCGGCCAAAACGGCCACTTGAGGCCAGACATATGACCGACGCTCCCCCGCGGATCACCGACAGCCACACCCACCTCGACTTCCCCAATTTCGAGGGCGAAGTCCCCGATCTCGTAGCCCGCGCCGCGCAGGCAGGCGTGCACCGGATGGTCACAATTTGCACTAAGATGCGCGCCCTACCCGGCGTTTTGCGACTAGCAAAGGCCCATGAAGCAGTCTTCTTTGCCGCGGGCACCCATCCGATGAGCGTCGCCGAAGAGCCTCTGGTCACGGTCGAGGATCTGGTGGCACTTGATGCCCATGCCAAATGCGTGGGCATTGGCGAAACGGGGTTGGATTACCACTACACCGCCGAGAGCTCCAAGGTCCAAAAGACCTCGCTCAAGACCCATATCGAAGCCTGTCAACGCACCGGCTTGCCACTCATAATCCATGCTCGCGATGCCGATACCGACATGGCAGACATCCTCAAAGCCGAATACCGCAACGCGCCCTACACCTGCGTGATGCATTGCTTTTCGTCCGGCGCGGCGTTGGCGCAGACGGCGTTGGACCTTGGGTTTTACCTGTCGATGTCGGGGATCACGGCCTTTCCCAAATCTCAAGAGCTGCGCGACATTTTCAAAGCGGCGCCGGTCGATCGGATTTTGGTTGAGACCGACGCACCCTACCTCGCACCGCCGCCCTTCCGGGGCAAACGCAACGAGCCCGCTTATGCCGCACACACCGCTAAAAGCGCGGCCGAGACCTTTGAAATGGACTACCCAACCTTCGCTGCACAACTTGAGGCGAATTTCGAGCGCCTGTTCCCGAAAGCTGCGACCTGGATCCCAGGCGTATGAGCTACCGTTTCACCATATTGGGCTGTGGCTCTTCGGGCGGCGTGCCGCGTCTTGGGGGGCACTGGGGCGACTGTGACCCCGAAAACCCTAAGAACCACCGGCGGCGTTGTTCTATGTTAGTGGAGCGTGACGGGCCCGATGGCACCACCACGGTGCTCATCGATACCTCGCCCGATCTGCGTTCACAGCTTTTGGACACAGGCACCGGGCGTCTTGATGGGGTGATTTACACGCATTCCCACGCTGATCATGTGCATGGCCTTGATGATCTGCGTATGATCGTCTTTAATATGCGCGCGCGCCTGCCTGTCTATGCCAATGGGCCCACGCAATCGGACCTTATCTCGCGATTTGGCTATGCCTTTGTGCAACCCGAGGGCTCGCCCTATCCGCCGATCCTTGATCTTCATAGCATTGATGGTGATGTGACCATTGATGGCCCCGGCGGCCCGATCACTTTCTCGCCCTTTGAAGTGAATCATGGCAGTATTGATGCTTTGGGCTTTCGCATCGCGGGGCTGGCCTATTTACCAGACGTGGCCAAGATCCCCGACGCGGCGTGGCCTTCGCTTGAGGGATTGGATATCTTTGTGCTTGATGCGCTGCGCCGCACACCGCATCCAACGCATGCGCACCTTGAGCTTGCATTGGAATGGATCGAGCGCGCTGCACCCAAGCAAGCCTATCTCACCAACATGCATATCGACATGGATTATGAGACGGTTGCCTCTGAGACGCCTACCCATGTCCACCCCGCTTATGACGGGCTTGTCCTGACCCTTCCGCTCTGATGCAGGCGTTGATCGACGTCATTTTGCCGGTCTTTTTAGTGATCGGCGCGGGTTATGTGGCGGTCTGGCGTGAGCTTTTTTCCGATAGCTCCGTCGATGGGTTGATGCTCTTCACCCAGAACTTTGCGATTCCGTGCTTGCTTTTTGGCGCAATTGCCCGGCTTGATTTGCTAAGCACATTCGATCCAGGGCTTTTGGTAAGTTTCTATGTGGGGGCGGCGGCGTGTTTTGGCTTGGGCGTTTGGGGGGCAAGGGTTTTATTTGGGCGCCCGCTTGAACATTCCGTAGCCATTGGGTTTTGTTGTCTCTTTTCGAATTCCGTCCTCTTAGGCCTACCGATCACAGAACGGGCCTTTGGTCCTGAGGCTTTAGCGAGCAATTATGCCATCGTCGCGATCCATGCGCCGTTTTGCTACGGCTTGGGCATCCTCACTATGGAAGTGGTGCGCGCGCGTGGCGAGAGCTTGGCCAGCCTACCGACAAAACTTGGGCGGGCGATGTTTCGAAACGCTCTTGTGATTGCCATTGCGCTTGGGTTCTTGGTCAACCTCATGTCCCTATCTCTACCGACGCCAATTTGGGACGCCGTTGATCTTATGGTGCGCGCAGCGCTGCCTGCGGCACTCTTTGGGCTTGGCGGTGTGCTTTATCGCTATCGACCTGAGGGCGATTTGCGGATCGTGGCTTTTATTGCCGTTTTGGCTTTGGTCGTGCACCCAGCGATCACGGCCAGTTTGGCCACATATTTTTCCATATCCACCGATGCATTTCGATCTGCTGTACTCACAGCAGCAATGGCGCCGGGCATTAACTCCTACCTTTTTGCCAATATGTATGGCGTGTCCAAACGCGTGGCAGCGACGACAGTTTTGATAGCAACTGCATGCTCTATAATTACAATCTGGCTTTGGCTGCACATCATTCCGTGATCCTTTGGTGCTATGCGAGCCCCATCACCTCATGTTGCGCTCAAGAGCGATTTGGCGCGCGCAGGTGTCAAAATTTTTAAAACCCTTTCTCCTACGACCGAGGGCTGAGCTTTTATCTCTTGGAGAAGGGTTACCCGGATGTCGATACAAATTCCCGATTTGCCGATGACCGGCGCACAACTGCACACCACCCTGACAAAACTGCGGGACAATACGGTCAGCGGCTTTTCAACTCAGAGGGATTTGGAAGAAGCCACCAACGTGCCTGTGGGATCGACCGCGGACACCCCGCGCGGCAGCTACAACATTGTACCCGTGGGTGAAATGACCCCCAACGGGATCACCGTTCTCGTACTTGTTGGTACACCGTCCTTGGCCGTCCTCAATCCCAATGAGCCACTGAGCGAGTTGGCGGAGCTTTGGGCCGATACGCGTCCCTCCACATGGTTCAGCCCCGGCGACAAAATCATCGTCGAAGGCCAATACGTCTTTGAGGTCGCCGATGACGCCGCCACCGATCACGATGTGATCAACGCAGGCGGCACCAAATTCTATGCCAATGCAGACGCCAAAGGCCGCGTGTCGGCCAGGGCACTTGGCTGTGTGGTTGTGGGCACATGGCAGGCCGCCCAAAACACCCAAGACACCCATGCCATCTTGCAAGCAGCGATGGACCGAGGCCGGGACGTGACACTGGACGGTTGGGTGAACCTGAGCAGCCAGTTGGTCATGAACGGCAACCACATCGAAGGCTCTGGCCGTCGTATCTCGGGCTTCTTCTGTTCCGAGGCAGACGCGGGCATCGTTGTGGCGGGCCAAGGCGCAAATATCGAATCGATGTCGGTCATGTCGGATTTCACCGCAACGCATCTCGTTACTACGGGCGACGGTATGGAAGGCTCCACCAACGATGCCTCGCTCAATGATCTATTTGTCGAAGGTGCCCGCGAGCGTAACCTCTTGGTGCGTGAATTTGCCAATGGAGATGCGCGGTTCTGTAAGTTCCGCCGTTGTGGCCGCCGCACCGGCACGACCTCCATCGACGATGAAGGAAGCCACTCGGTCGAGATACGCTGCATCTTCCGCATGGTCGGTTGTGATATCTCGAGCGCCACAGGCTGGTCTCTCCTGCTCGTAGGCAAGGACACATGGGAAGAAACCCGCCTGTTTTTTGTGGGCGGGCGCATTGTGACCGGTGCGCAGGGTCTGCTCAAAGTTGTGGGCTACAGCCACGAAAAGATGGTCAACGCGATCCTCGAAAATGCGTATTTCGAAAACGCTGGCATCACCGACAATCCTGGTGTGAACAACCCAAACGTTGGCGCCGCCATTGTGGCGCAAGGCCCAGGGGCGTTTATCGATCTGCGCAGTTACCAAAAAGGTGCCGCGCGCAAAGCGACGTCCTTCTTGGGCGCATATGACGGTGGTCGGATCAATGTTCTGAAATCCGGCCCAGTATTTTTCCAATCTTTGGGCTCTGCCGCAACGGGTAACTTGATCGACACGGGCATTGCCGAGGTTCAACCCTTCGCCGCCGGTCTTTTGGCCTCCGATGGGGGCATGCTCGTTTCCAACAATGGCATCACATACGCATCGCTGCCCGAAGCTGTGCCGTTCACGACGACCAGCACGTTTGATGCCAACCAATGGATAGCGGTTCCTGAACAAACCCAAGGGCACGTAAGCTTCGACGGCGTGCCACAATTGCAATCCTCAGATGCTGAGAGCTTCTCGACTTCCGATTGGTCTTCGTTGGCAACAACCGCGCCCCAACTGAACAACGTGTCGTTTGATTTCGGAACCAAAACCTTGGTCAGAACTCTTCTCGACGGGTCAAGCACGGCGCCAATCGCGGCAACCAACCCTAACACCGCCTCTGGTACGACTTTGGGTGTTACCACCACCGCTAGTGAGTACCTCAGCGGCACGGGCGCCGTAACAATCACACCCTCTGTTGTGGCCACGCCCGCGCAATACGCGCTTGAGATCGACATCACGCCTGACCTTGTGAACCAATTCCTTATGCTCACAAGCGCTTGGAGCTACATACAACACGGACCCACATTCGGAAGCGCGGGCTCGGTGCGGTCGCTTCTACGAGTGGACAATGACACCGCTGCCGCATTCCCAACAAACGGGACCTCAAAGTTTGTCGAAATCGCCCACAGCGCTGGCAATGGCACCATGACCGGCTGGTACAAGGGTGCGCACTTATTTCAGCCGACATCCACCGGGAAACTGCGGTTTGTGCACATGCTCGACACGATCAATGCATCGCGCAACATCACCGCAATTGTTGACAATGTGAAACTTTGGGCCGTCCGTTCTCACGATTTCGGAGCATGGACCTAGTCACTCCAGGCCGCCAACTCAGGAAAGTTGGTCGGCTTGCCTGTCATTTCAACACGAGCTACTGCGCCCATGCTGCGTAGCAGCAATAACGATTGCATGGGCGCCAAAGGCCTGATTTAAAGCCACTCGAAGGTATTCTTTAAAGTGGCGCCCATGGCTTCGATTGAACCAAGGTCTTCTGATACGCCCAATGACGGCACCGCTGCCGCGACCTCTGAAAGGTTGATGCACAAGCTCAAGCACGATGGCGCGGGATCTCTATTTGTGAAAGTTTCCTCTGCAGGCCTCTCCTTTTTCATGTTCCTCGCCATTGCCCGCGGCATGTCAACCGAAGACTACGCACTTTTCGGCTTTGGCTTCTCGGCGGCAACACTCATGGTCATTGCAGGATCGCTTGGCCAACGCCTTGGAGCGGTACGCTTTATCCCTGTCCATCTGGAACGTGGGGATATGGCAGGTGTCTACGGATTTACCCGACGCGGCTACCGGATTGTGGCTTTGGGCAGCGCAACACTCGGGCTCGCCTGGATTCTCATCTCCAATGGTTTGGACCAGATGACGGGCGGCAGTTACGCGGTGTCGGTGGCAATCTTCACACTAGTTCTTGGCCTCGCCGAATACCAAGCCCATGTCCTGCGCGGTCACGGCAAGATCATCCTCGCGCTGGCCCCGCGTGAGGTCATTTGGCGCGCCGCGGTGACGGCACTCTTTGCCCTTCCAGCGTTTGGCTATATGGACCTCATCGCAGTCGATACCGGCTTCTACCTGATTTCCGGCCTGCTCCTTGGGATCGCCCTTCTACAAGGGTCCCGCCACGCAGGCACACGCCCCATTACACTTTGGCAAGCGACTTCGTCCACCAAAGACCGTGCAACTTGGAACGCATCGGCCAAGGTCTTTTGGTACATTGCTCTCCTGCGCAACTCGACCCCGCAGATGGCGGTTATCATCGTGGGCCTTTTGCTGGTGGCCGAAGACACGGCCGCCTATTTCGCTGCTTATCGTGTGTCGATGCTAGTGGGGCTCGTCTTGGTGGCCGCGAACATGTTGGCGATGCCCATGCTCTCTGGCGCGCATGAGCGGGGCGATATGGACGCTGTCCGCACCATCTGTCGGTTTATCACAATCTTCACCGCCGTGCCGGGCGTGATCTTTTTCCTCGCCTTCCTCTTTGCTGGCGACGTGGCACTTTGGCTCTTCTCACCAGAGTTCGTCTCTGCCAAGTGGGCGCTCGTCCTGATCGCTACGGGTTATCTCATCAAAGTGCTCTGTGGACCCGACAACATGGTTTTGCAGATGATGGGCCAAGAGGAGAAATACCTCAAAGTCTCGCTCTGGATTAATGCCGCTGCACTCCTAGGCCTCGCGCCGCTTGTCTGGTTTTTTGGCATTATGGGCGCGGCCTTTGCCACCGGATTTGAGATCGCCGCAACCGGGCTCTTGGGCGTTTATTTCTGTCGCACAACACTGGAGATAGACCCCAGCGTGATGAGCCTTATAAAACGACGCGCTACATAACCGTAAAAGTCATCAGAGACACAATTATTATGACCAAGCCACAGCCAAATGTATTTATCTTAGGCGCCCCGAAATGCGGGACGACGAACTTGGTGCGAGCGTTGGAAAAGCACAGCCAAGTGTTCCTCCCCTACCCCAAAGAAACGGGATTTTGGGCCAATGACATGTACCATGGCAATGACGTTTCCTCTGTGGACACGTTGGATGAGTACCTAGAGCTTTTCGCCAAGGCCGGGCCAGAGAAGACCCACTTCATCGATGGCTCTGTGGTCTACCTCTATTCCAAAGTCGCCATAGCGCGGATATTGGAATTTCGCCCGAAGGCCAAGTTCATCATTATGCTGCGCAATCCAGTCGAACAGGTCCAATCCTGGCACCAGGAACAAGTCTTCAACATGAACGAAGACCAGTTCGACTTCTGGACAGCATGGCAACTGCAAGAAGCCCGCGGGCGCAGCGAAAATGTGCCGTCAACCTGCGAAGATGCAAGCCGTATTCTCTACACCAAACACTCCAGCCTCGGTGATCAATTGGAACGCGCCATGGCGCTCATCCCAGAGGGTCAACTCTTTGTGGGCTTCATCGACGATATCCGCGTAGACGCCCGGCATTTCTATCGCCGGGTGAGCGATTTCCTCGGTCTGCCCGATGAAGACCTCGAGGATATCGGCGTCACCAAAGCCTCCCACCAGCACCGCTTCCGGACGCTGGCGCGGCTCTATCAGGCGCCGCCGCGGCGGCTCGCGCCCTTTGTGCGGTTGATAAAAAAACAGATACGCACGGGCAACAAAGTTCTGCTGAACATGATCAAAGGCACACTGACCAAAGATCTCAAACGGCCCAAGCTCACTCCCGATCAACTGGCGGAATTGCACGGAGTCTTTGACCCGCAAACCCAAAAGCTGGAGCAACTGACAGGCCGAGATTTGTCGGATTGGCGCATGGAAGCGACGGGATGACCCCCAATTTTTTCATCATCGGCGCGCCCAAATGCGGGACCTCCGCGCTGGCACAGTATTTGGCCGATCACGATCATGTCTTTTTCTGCAATCCCAAAGAGCCGTTCTACTTCTCCGACGACTACCCCGAACTGAGCAAACAACACGAAATCCCCGACGACGCGAGCTATATCGCGCTTTTCTCAGACGCCGATCCCGCCAAACACATAGCCGTGGGCGAAGGCTCGACAAACTATCTGGCTTCAAAAACCGCGATCAAACGCGCGCTAGAGATGTCTCCAGATTCCAAGTTTATTGTGATGCTGCGCAACCCAGTGCACGTGGCCCACGCCTTTCACATGGAGCAAATCTGGGACCGCAACGAAGATGAGAAAGACTTCGAAGCGGCGTGGCGGCTCCAGGATCAACGCGTTAAAGGCGACCGCATTCCAGAAGCCTGCCTCGCGCCGCAATTCTTGCAGTATCGCGACGTGGCGAGCTACGCAGACCAGCTTGAACGCTTCTTTGCCCTAGTGCCAGAGGACCGGAGGATGGTGCTCTTCCAGGAAGATCTTAAGACCTCACCGCGCGAGATTTATGTGCGCACATTGACGTTTCTCGGCCTTGACGATGACAGGCGCGACCACTTTCCCGTGGTCAATGCCTCGCACAGCCATCGCTTTGAATGGCTAGCGAATGCCGTGCTCCGTCCCCCCAAGATCCTTGAGCCGCTCATTTGGCGGTTCCGCACTTGGGCGCGGAACACCAAGCCTTGGTATATCGAAGCGATCAAAGCCAAGCTGCGTGTAAAGAAGAAGCGCGACGACATGTCGGACGCGTTTGAAGCGGAGCTATATGGCTATTTCAAACCCCAAGTTGAACGGCTCGAGACGATGCTTGAGACGGACCTGAGCGGGTGGAAACAGCCCTAGGGCCCCGCCCCGTGGAGCGGGCCACGTTGGCGGTAATGCTCTGACAGGACAAGGCCCGTGGCCATCCAGTAGCTCCAGTTGGACAAACCCGACAAAAACAGGAAGCACACGACCACAAAGAGGAACATCGCGCCCAAGCGTGCCTCGCCCCGGAACGCCAGGACAGAGGTCAGGATCATCTGTGTGCCCGCGAGCGCCCATGCCAAGATCCCCATCTCGCCCCAGATATCGAGCATGAAGTTGTGAGCCTCTTTCACCTGGTGTTCCACACTGAGACGTTGGCCCCATTGCTGAATCTCACTGGAGAAGAAGATGTCGAGATACGCCTCACGCCAATTGCCATAGCCAATGCCGAACCACGGGCGCTCCAAACCAAAGTCCAAGAATGTGATGTAGTGAAGGAAACGGCGCGTGCTGACCTCAATGAGAAAGAGAATTTCGAGAGATGAGAGGACCGACCGCAGGTACCACACCAGAAGCGGCATAAACACGCAAAGGCCCATAAAGACCCAGGCAATGACCCGCGAAAAGATCGTTCTGCGAAAGAACTGAAACCCGCAGGCCATCACAAGCGCCAACATGGGCCCCCGGCTGATCATCAAAAGCATGATCAAAACACATGTGATCGCGGCCCGTCTACGCCCTTCGATCCAGCACAGTACACCCAACATGCCCAACATCGTGCCCGAATAGGCAGAGCCGCCCATGCTGCCCAAGAAGCGTGGGATGCGCGCGCCGGTCCCGCTTCCAATAAAGCTCGCATCTAGGGTCCGGGCACGTGTGCCCAGTCCCGCCTGAATCATCGCAAGCTCAATCAAGATCAGCACGACGACAATCCACAAAAGCTTGTCGGCCACGATATCCGCAATCCGTTTGGTATCCATCCGCGAAACAAGCTCGGCGAGGCCGATACCCCCCAGAACCAAGGTGAATTGGATGTAGTTGATCACGCCTGAACCAGTGGCGAAAAGCGAGACAAACCCCCAAAACACAAGAAGATAAGACGGGATCAGAACTTTGGATATCTGAAGCGTGAGCCCCAGCCAAATAAGCCCCGCCAACGTCGAGACATAGCCCAAATAGATCGGGATATGCCCCACAGAGCGCAGCATTCCCAGCATAGCCAACGTGAACAGGATCGGACCTGCGCGCCACAAGACGGTACCGGCCGTCCATTCAGAGGGAGGTGATGTGTCCTGAACGCTCACGACGTTTCGTTCCTTCCCAACTCAACCAGCCCGGCCAGATGCAACATCCCAGAGCACCGCATAGGTGGCTTGGGCCATGGCCTGGACCGAATAGCCTTGTTCAACAAAACGCCGACCGGCGGTTCCGATGGTTACGATCTGCTCAGGCCCAAGCGAGGACAAATGCCCTAAGGCACCCGCAGCATCGTC
Organism: Marinovum sp.; assembly: GCA_022447495.1. GTDB lineage: Bacteria > Pseudomonadota > Alphaproteobacteria > Rhodobacterales > Rhodobacteraceae > JAKVBH01. The sequence continues at coordinate 14,118 of JAKVBH010000042.1, forward strand.
AAACAGAAAACCGGTTTGCCCGTTCACAATCAAATCGCGATTGCCCACCACATCAGTCGCCACCACGCAGAGCCCTTCGGACATGGCCTCCAGCACAGCCAGAGGCATGCCTTCCCAGCGGGAAGTGGACAAGAAGACCTTAGCTTGGCGCATGAAGGGGCGCGCATCGGGCACCCCACCGTGAAGGTCGATCTTGTCCTCTAGCCCCTCGGCTTTGACACGAGCACGCATTTCGTCGAGCCGCTCACCGGTGCCCAACACGGTGAGGTGAAAGGGGCGGAGATTGGTCAACGCGAAGGCGATCTCCATCATCAGATCGGGGTTCTTCTGGTGGTCGTAACGGCTCACCGCCAGAATGCGCAGCGGCTGAATGTCATCGCGCTTGGCCAGAGCATCGGGTATCTTCACGCCGTTCACAATGGTCACAAGCTTGTTCTGCGCCACGATATCAGCGGCTATGATGGCCTGCGCCTCGCCGTCCGAGACACAGATGGCCCGCGCGGTGCGCCGCCCATCATCCTCTCCAGCCAAAGGTAGATTGCCGTCTTCGCCCGGCCATATTCGCCACATGGAGCCCGTGAAAAGTGTGCACGGACTGCGCAGGGGTGATTGCTGCCAAAATGCGTCCATAGAGCCCGGCACCTTTGCCGTGGGAATGCACCACTGCGATGCCCTGCTGCCGGATCACACGCGCCAGCGCCCTCAAGGCCGAAAGCTTGAAAGAGCGATGGGGGATTTCGATGATGCGCTCGGCGCCCAGAAAATCCACATAGCGTTGATGATAGGGCTCATCCCTCGGGCACCCAACGTAAACTTCACTGCCCTCCGGGGCATGGGCGATGAGTTGGAGCAGATGCTCCGGACCGCCGCCCAAATCCGCCCGCACTGTGAGGAAAAGGATCTTCATCGTGCTACTCCGCCGCCTCGGCTTGGGGGCGCATTCCACGGCCGGCACGGGCCCGGGCGAGTGCGGCCTCCACGCTGGCGCGTATTTTGTTCCGAAAGACCTCCTCAGAGAAAGTCTCGGCATGGTCGCGCATGACTTGGGGGCTGGCGAGCATCGTGGGATGTGCCTCCAACCCATCGATCGCGGCGTTGAGATCAGCGACAGTGGGCGTGTCGAAATAGACGCCCGTCTCATCCGGCACCACCGAATCCAGAGCCCCACCCCGGCCCAGCGCCACAATGGGACGCCCACTGGCCATGACTTCCACCGGGATAATGCCAAAGTCCTCTTCGCCCGGGAAAATTAGGGCTTTGCAACGCGCGAACTCAGCCTTCAGATCCGCAAATGGGATGCGCCCGCGGAAGGTGATGTTGGGGCCGGCCTTGGCTTCCAGAGCCTGACGCATAGGGCCATCGCCCACGATGCTGAGTTTACGGCCCGAGGCGTTGAAAGCCTCCACGGCGAGGTCGGGGCGTTTGTAGCTCACGAGTTCGCCAGCGAGCAGATAGCTGTCGCTCAACTCGTCCGTGGGCATGAATTCATGGGTCGCCACAGGCGGTGCGATCACCTCGGCGTCGCGACGGTAGAACGTCTCGATACGTTTGGCCACAAAGCTGGAATTGGCGATGAAATGATCCACACGCGCCGCGGTGGTGTAATCCCAAATCCGCAGGCGGTGCGCCAAGTGCGGCATCACCAATTTGGTCAGCCACCCAGCGCCCGCTTTGTAGATGTGGTAGTGATCCCAGATATAGCGCATGGGTGAGTGACAGTAGCACAGGTGCACCGCGTCGGGACGCGGGATGATGCCCTTGGCTGGACCGCTCTCTGAAGAGATGATCAGGTCAAACTCCTGCATATCCACTTGCTCTAGGGCGTGTGGCATCAAAGGCAGATACTTTTGATAATGCTTCTTTGCTCCGGGTAGGCGACCTATGAAAGTCTCTCGGACTTCGGCGGCGCGGATTTGGTCGCTCACGCTGGAGGGGTCATAGACATGGGTGATGATAACAGCATCCGGGAAGACATCGAGCAGTTGTTCGATGACCTTCTCACCGCCGCGCATGCCGACAAGCCAGTAGTGGACGATGGCTACTTTCACAGCGAGCCCCCCAAACCCTTGAGTTCGCGTTCAGACGCCGCAGAGCGGCAATGGCCCGCCGCCCGCACGCATCAATTCACATAGTACTTGGATCCATAGGCCGCGTAGGCGCCGTATTTGCCGCCATAGCCATACCGCTTCATGCCGCGTGGGTTGATCTGATTGAGCACAAGGCCCGTGACCGGGCGACCCACCGATGCAAACTCGCGAATACCGGCTTGGACTTGATCCTGATCGGTGCGATCCCACGCCACGACGTATAGGACACTGTCGACATGTTGGGCGGTGATCCGGGCATCGGGCACAACCAAAACAGGCGGTTGGTCGATTATCACGGCGTGATATTCGGCGCGCAGCTCATCGATGAGACCGGCAAATGACTCCGATGAGAAGAGATCAGCGGGGTTCGCTGGACCTTTGTCGGCGCGCAAGACATCGATGCCCATTTCAGAGGAGTGGGTCATCACTTCGCGCCAAGTGGAATCCCCAGACAGCACCGAGACAAGGCCTTTGGCTTTTTCGTTTTCCAGATACACCGAGAACACGCGCCGACGGATGTCGCCTTCGACCAGGACAACGCGCTTGCCCATAGAGGCCAAATTCTGCGACAGCGCGAAGGCGAGCGTCGTTTTACCTTCGCCCGGCACTGAGGAGGACACCAGAACCACCTTCGGTGGTCGGTCCACATTCGACAGCATGATCGAGGTTCGCAAGTTGCGCACCGCTTCCGCTGCGGCGGACGTGGGCTTGTTCTTGATGTAGTTCATCGTTTCGGCGCGTTTGCGACCCGGCATTTTCGGCACTTGGCCAAAGACGGCGATACCGGTGGTCTGCTCCAGGTCCTCTACGGTCCGATAGGTGTTCTGTCGCAGTTCGCGCAAAAGCACGATGATCGAGCCAAAGGCGATGCCAAAAACCGCGCTGAGCACCAAGATAACGCGTTTGCGTGGCCAGGAGGCACGGGACGGCACAACGGCGTGGCTGAGCAAGCGACTGTCGGCTTGTTGGATGCCCTGTTGCGCCGATGTCTCTTTGAGACGGGTCAAGAAATGTTCGTAGAGCAACCGGCTGGCTTCGGCTTCACGGGTCAGTTGTTGAAGCGTGATCAGGTCGGCGCTTTGACGCGAAATCTGTGCTTCGAGATCGGATTGAGATTGCTCAAGTGTGGGAATTTGCGAGGAATTCCTGTCGATATCCAACCGCGTACGCGCAAGGATTTGCTCTCTGCGGCGATCAAAGGCCTCTTGGATGGAAGGCTGGTTAATGCGGCTAAGAAGCTGCTCCAGCTGTCGGTCCTGGGCTGCGGCCACAAAACTCTCGGGCGTTGACGCGGCTTCCAGCATGACCAACCGCGCCTCTTGGTTGGCCATCACGTTCATGGCATCTTCGATCCGGGCCCGGATGTCCTTGACCTGGGTCTCCAGAACCTCAAGCGCTTCGGGGCTGACGAGGTCGGTCTGAGAGCGGAAGTTCTTCACCTTGCTCTCGGCCTCTTCCAGCGAGACTTGCAACTCGGTGACGCGTTCCGTCAACCAAGAGGTTGCCTGTTCAGTTGCGGCGAACTTCACTTCAAGCTGATTTAGGATGTATTGCTCAACCAAAGAATCGGCGATTTGGGCCGACTTCTCGGGTGACGTTGTCGACAAACTCACCGTAAAAACAAGGCTTTGCGGAATATTTCGTACTGACATTGCACCGAGCAGGTTGTCGATGGTGGCCTCTTCGCGGCGGGTGGCAATTTGCTCTTCTGTGCGGGTCTCGCTGGCCTCTTTCATGCCCAGCTGTTGCTGCACATAATTGCGAAAAACCGACATACTGCTTGGCGGTTGAAGGGATGTGTTGAATTCAGGATCATCAACCAGATTAAGATCTGCCACGACTTTGCGCAGCAACGAGCGGCTGCGCAAAACTTCAACCTCGGTGTTCACTGTTGAGGTGTCAGAGCCCAATCCTCCGACGACGGATTCCAGGTCCAAGACCTGTTCCTCGCGGGCGTTAAGCATGACCACCGCAGTGGATGTGAACATCGGTGTCGCTGCGACATAGGCGTAATACCCGCCCGCAAAAATTGTCACAAACATACAGAATATGATGAAAAGTTTGCCCCGCCAGAGTGTCGCAAAGGTCTTGCCCAAATCCAACACGTCGCTGGGAGCGACCGATGCGTGTCGTGGAGCAATTGGTGTATCGGCTTTCACAAAAAATGGCCCCCTTGGCCCTTTGAAATACCATGGCAATATCATGTCTATCGAAAGTTGCGAAGTGGTTTGCAAGGTTCTGAATTGTGACAATTCCTGAGGGATCTTTGCAGGTGGTTCAAGGCCAGCCTGCCCGGATTATGTGCAGGCCAAAGTGAACAATTCGCTCCTCTCACCGAAAAAGTTGCATGGCAGAAAAAACGCCGGAACTCAAAAAAAGCCCCGGCGTCCTATTAGGTCATGGATTTGCCAGTCGCTTACGTGATGACGGTGTTAAAATCGATCACCGTATTGGCGTAGATCAAAGCTATGGTTGTGACCGGGCTGCCCGCACCGGGATCGGGCATGGCCTGGGCCAACGACGCACCTACCGCAATCATTAGTAAAGCGCCGCGATGTTAAGCGCCGTCGTGCCGGTGGCCCAAATACGTTTGGCGCGGATTGGGAAGATCACGCCCGCCGCCACATTCACGGTCAGTTCCGATCCATCCACAGTGGTGACGCGCACTGTGCCAGCCACACCTACATTCAAACACCGTGTGGCTTGCGCCAGGTCACTGCCATCACTTGGTAGAATTTGCGCCCCGCCCGTGGGGGGGATTCCAAGCCTACCGTGTGGCTGTCAAAAGCATCCATTATCGTCTCCTATGCCGCATCATCAGATGTCGAGTTCGGGCACGAAGCCAGATGACCGAAGATCATCCTGTCCCGAGCCGGTTTGCGCGGGGAGATTGAATCACTTGGTTGAATAAACCTTAAGCGGACCGTGCGTTGCGCCGGATGATGCACGGCCTCGATGTGCTTTTCTTTTTGTTCGGAGGGTTGGCCTTATCGGCTCAACCACGCGCATAGACATCTTCATAGCGAATGATGTCATCTTCGCCCACATAGGACCCCGTCTGCACCTCGATGAGCACCATCGGCACCTTGCCGGGGTTTTCCATTCGGTGCACCGCGCCGAGTGGAATATAGACGCTTTGGTTTTCGGTCAGGAGTTTGACCTCATCATCGACCGTCACCTTGGCCGTGCCTTCAACGACAATCCAGTGTTCGGAACGGTGCACGTGGCTTTGCAAGCTGAGAGAGGCGCCAGGATGCACCAAGATGCGCTTCACTTGGAAGCGACCGCCGACAACAAGGCTTTCGAACCAGCCCCAGGGGCGGTGATCCTTGGGGAACATAGTGGCTTGCTGCGCCTCTTTGGCTTTGAGCACGGTCACGGCCTGTTTAACGTCTTGGGCCTTGGACATGTGGGCCACAAGAACCGCGTCATTCATTGCCACGGCAATAATGTCCTTAAGCCCAAGGCCGACAATTTCCATCCTTTCGCTCTCTGATCGCAGGAGCGTGTTTTCGCAATCGATGGCGGAGGCGCCGTTTTCAGCCACCACGCCATTGGCATCCGGACCGCTTTCGCGCCAAACCGCATCCCAGCCGCCCAAGTCGGACCACCCTGCACCAAAGGGCACAACGGCCAAGTTAGAAGCGTGCTCCATCACGGCATAGTCGATGGAGATATCATCGGCCTGTGCCCATGGCTCGGGTGCGAGACGCAAAAAGCCCAAATCGACTTTGGCGTCATCCAGCGCAGATTTCACCGGCGTGATCATGTTGGCGGCATGGGCCTCAAACGCGGCAACCATGTCGCCTGCGCGAAACATGAAAATTCCGGCATTCCAAAGGTAATTGCCCGCCTCGAGAAGCTCCGCCGCCCGGGCAGAAGCGGGCTTTTCTACAAATGTAGCCAGGGCAATTGGGGTGCCGACGTCATCGGGTTGGCGGGTGAGTTCAAGATAACCGTAGGCGGTCTCGGGATGGGTCGGCGTGATGCCAAAGGTCATCAGCATCCCCTCAGACACAGCAGTCAATCCACGTTCAACGGCGGCATGAAAGGCGGCAGTGTCAGGCACCACGTGGTCAGAGGGTGCCACCAACATGATCGCTTCAGGATCATCGGCGGCCACCTGCAGCGCTGCCGCAAGGATCGCGGGTGCCGTGTTGCGCCCCTCTGGTTCGATCATGATGGCCCCGGGGTCGATGCCCACGGCCTGCAATTGCTCGGTCACGATGAAGCGGAAATCGGAATTCGTCAGGACAACCGGGGCGCCAAAGTGGATGGCGTCTGTCCCGCCAGAGAGGCGTTTGGCCGAGGCTTGGAAAAGGGTTTCTTCGCCCACCAGCGGCACAAATTGTTTGGGGTAGGACTTACGAGACAGCGGCCACAGACGGGTTCCGGACCCGCCGCATAGCAAAACTGGTGTGATCAAAGACGTCGGCATTGCGCACCCTTCGTGCTAAAAACTGTATCGTCCCCACTTCGGATGACGGCTCGGCTCAGGGCTCCCGCTGCACCACAGCGCAACCACGTTAGGCAGAAGTAACTTCCGCACCCTAGGTCTGCCCAAAAAATGGAACTGGTGCAAGAACATAGCTTTCAAGGGGTTAGGTTTTCCTTACCGTTCCTGATCGTCGCCATGGGCCGGGAGCCTGTCACGCACCAGCGCGGTCCAAAGCTCTACCCCGATGGGCAAGAGCGCGTCGTTGAAGTCATAATCGTTGGAATGCATCGGTTGCCCAGGCGGCCTGCTTTCGCCATTGGCTTTTTCCCAATGAGGATTTGTCGACGCCAAAACTTACCAGCTAGGACGATCCGAAAGCGCGCGTGCACACAATTTCGGCCCGCGGATCAGGGCTCGGTCGGCAAATCTGACGGGTGATTTTCGTTGACTTCAAACAGGGGGTAAGGCACCAATGCTATGTATTTATTTCAAATTATTGCGGACTGTTCCATGCCCATGCCTTCCACAATCGAGACCCCTGCCCAAGGCTGGACCTCTACTGGAGCGTCCATCACCTGTGATGTGGGCGGCCGAGTCATTGACGCCGAAGACCGCAGCGACGTTTGCAATTTCGATTAGCTAACCCGTTTCTGAACAGCAGAACAGTCATAGACAATTGGAACAAAAGTGATGTTGGACTTGAATGCAACTGCGGTTGCGCACGAAAACGACACCCTCACACACAGCGACAATCAAGACCACGCTCTGGGCGAAATCACCTATGCGGTGGGCGATGACACCAAGTCCGGCGCGCCGGGGGTGAGTTTCAACGGCGGCACTGACACGATCGGCGGCAGCATCGGCACGTTCACCACCGTCATGGACATCGAGCTGCCCTTCAGCTCTGCGCTGGAGCTCTTCGGTGACATCGACGTCGTCGGGATCAACACAACACTCGACACGCGGTTTGCCTATCAAATCCTGGTATCGACGACCTTCTCAGTGCTCGACCTCTATGGCCTCCTCTATAGTGGCAGCGGCAGCACCATCAGTTCAGTCACCGCTTCTAGTGGCCAAGACTTGGTCTTTGACCTCGCCTCCGGTCAGGGCATTGAGCACATCGCTATCTCCGATAGCTCCAATGATGACGTGGGCGACTACACGATCACAATCAACAACGACGACACAATCGCGAGCTCCATTGGAGGCGGCGTTGCTCTGACCGACGTAGAAGCGACCTTCACCTCGGAAATTGACGTGATCGGCGACGTGGATGTCATCGACATCGGGTCAGTACTAGACGCGCGGTTTGCCTACCAAGTCGCTTTGTCCACAACCGCGAATGACTTTCGTCTCTATGGTCTATTGCGCGACACTTCTGGAACGATGCAGTTTTCCGGCATTGCACCCTCAGACGGCATGGACCTGATATTTGATTTGGCTACAGGTGCGGGCGTCCAGTACATCGAAGTCGCGGATGCATAGAACAACGACATTGGCTACTACACGATCACCATCAACAATGACGATGCCATCGCAAGCTCAACTGCTTCGGGCACGGCGCTCATGGGCACCGACACATCCTTCACCTCCAACATCGACGTCAACGGCGATGTTGACGTGATCGAAATTGATACTGTCCTCGACACACGCTTTGCCTATCAAATTGCATTGACCAACGCGTCGAGCGAACTCGACCTTTATGCCGTTTTGATGGACAGCACGAGCGCCGTTCAAACCTCAGGAAGCGCTTCGGCAGGACAGGACCTCGTGTTCGACCTGCCCTCCGGCTACGGCATCCAGTACATTCAGGTCGGTGACAGCTCGAACAATGACATCGGCGACTACACGATCACGATCAACAACGACGATACCATCGCCAGTGGCATTGATCCGTCCTCGCCTGTCATGGATATCGAAGCGGCGTTTTCCTCCAATATCGACGTCAATGGCGACGTGGATGTGGTCAAAATCAACACCACGCTTGGCGCGCTTTTCGCCTGCCAGATTGCCATCTCAAACCAGTCTGGAGAGCTTGACCTCTACGCCGTGCTTCTAGACGGATCGGCGGCAGTGCAAACCTCGGGAAGTGCCTCCTCGGGCCAAGACTTGGTCTTCAATCTCGCCTCTGGCTACGGCATCGAATACATCTCGCTTGGCGATAGTTCGAACAACGACATCGGCGATTATACAATCACCATCAACAACGATGACACCATCGCAAGCGCGGTCGACGCGTCGACCACCATCATGTCGATCGAAGCGCCGTTCACCTCCAACATCGATGTGCAAGGCGACGTTGACCTGGTCGAGATCAGCCAAACGCTCGACACCCGTTTTGCCTACGGCGTTGAGGTCAGCACCACATCAAGCGACTTGGACCTCTATTTCGCGATGCTAGACGGTTCGAACGCCTTTCAAACCTCCACAAGCACGTCCTCAAGCAACACAGCCTCCATTGAACTGATCTCTGGCTACGGAATTCAGTACATCACAGTCGGCGACAGCTCGAACAACGACATCGGTGACTACACCATCACGATCAACAACGATGACACCATCGGTGGCTCCATCGCCGACACCACCACCACCATGCAGGCCGGACGGTGTTTGATCTCGGCCATCGATGTGAGGTTGGATGTCGATTACGTCGGCATCGATCTGGTGGCGGGTGAAACCTATGAGTTCTTCGTCACGACACAGACCCAGAACTTCGATCTCTATTTCAACCTGTTCAGCCCCACCATGGGCATTCCAAGGGACGGTTTTGTAAGCTCCATCGACGATCTCGCCTTCCTCTACACCGCCACGGAAACCGGCAGGTATTACATGTCGTTCCAGGAATCCGGCACGAACAGCAGTGGCGATTATATGGTCCTGGTGACCGAGGACGGAGACGGGCTGCTAAATGGCGACAACCAGGGCAACGAGCTCCATGGCGGCGGTGGGCGCGACACGCTCAACGGTGGTGCGGGTAATGACACGCTGGTTGGCGGCGTTGGCGATGACCGGGTCATCGGGGGCAATGACAACGATTCCATCTCTGGCGGCTCAGGCCGCGACACGCTCTTTGGCGGCAACGGCAACGACAGCATGAACGGTGGCACTGAGGGCGACGATATTTACGGCAACGACGGCGCCGACACGATCCGCGGCGGCGGGGGCGAAGACATCATCTTCGGCAACAACGACAACGACTCGATCTTCGGCGATGCGGGCAATGATACGCTCATCGGCGGCACGGGCCGTGACACGATCTACGGCAACGGCGAGGATGACCTCATCCGTGGCGGTGGCGATGCGGACCGGTTGCTCGGCGGCTTCGGCAATGACACGCTCGACGGTGGTTTTGGCTGGGATGCGATCATCGGCAATGATGGCAACGACCATCTTCAGGGGCGCGTCGGCAATGACCGTCTCGACGGTG
>JAKVBH010000043.1 GCA_022447495.1 Marinovum sp.
TACCGCAACGCGACATCCAAGGAGAAGCTTGAGTTGAACGTGATGCGTGATGTGATCGTTCAACTGGACGAAATGATAAGCCGTCTGAATGTCAGCCTTACACCACAACAGCGTGGTGATCTAACAGTGGAGTTGTACCGACTGGAAGTGGACGGACTTACAGATGAAGCCCTGACCGATCATGTGGTAAACCTCAAACGGTTTGAAGGTATGGTACGGGCGCTGGGTTCGTAAAATTTCACCCGAGAGTGTCGGTGAAAGTTACAGGACCATGTGGACCATTTTAGTGGTTGTGCACTGCTCACTTTGTCCCAATATTGAGGTGATTTTGTCCCAATAAGGGGTTTCGATTTTTCACAAAAACCCTATTTTTTTAGCGTATTTACACAGACATACAGATGTATTTTATCTCGAGGTAGTCTTCCATGCCGTGGTGGCTGCCTTCGCGACCCAAGCCCGATTGTTTGACGCCGCCGAAGGGCGCCACTTCCGTGGAGATGATGCCCGTGTTCACGCCCACGATGCCGTATTCCAACGCTTCGGCCACTTTGTAGACGCGGCTGAGATCGTTTGCGTAGAAATACGCGGCGAGGCCGAAGATCGTGTCATTGGCCATTTCGATGACATCGTCAACCGTCTCGAATTTGAAGAGCGGGGCGAGGGGGCCGAAGGTCTCTTCCTTGGAGACTTTCATATCTTGGGTCACGTCCGTCAGGATCGTGGGGGCGAGGAAGCGTTCGGGAAGGTCGCCTACGTTGCCTTGGTAGAAGACCAGCGCGCCTTTGTCGGAGGCGTCGGCGATGTGCTCTTTGACCTTGTCTTTGGCTTTGGGGGTGATGAGTGGCCCCAATTGCACGCCGTCGGAAAGGCCGTCGCCGATGTGCATGGCCGCTACGCGGTCGCGCAATTTGGCGGCGAAGGCGTCATAGACACCAGCCTGGACATAGATGCGGTTCGCGCAAACACAGGTTTGGCCATTGTTGCGCAGTTTGCACAGGATTGCGCCTTCGACGGCGTCGTCGAGATCGGCGTCATCAAAGACAATGAAAGGCGCGTTGCCACCCAGTTCCATGGAGCATTTTTTCACGCTCTCTGCTGCTTGGCGCAGCAGGATACGGCCCACTTCGGTAGAGCCGGTGAAGGTGATTTTTTTGACGGTGTCGTTTTCACAAAATTCTTTGCCAATGCCTACTGCGTCCGTCGCGGGCAGGATCGATAGGATGCCTTTGGGTAGGCCTGCACGGTCAGCCAGCACGCCAAGCGCCAGGGCGGAGAGTGGGGTTTCGGAGGCAGGGCGCGCGATGAAGGCGCAGCCTGCGGCTAATGCAGGGCCCGCTTTGCGGGTGATCATGGCGTTGGGGAAATTCCATGGTGTGATCGAGGCGGCGACCCCGATGGGCTGTTTCATCACCATGATGCGTTTGTCGCGCGCGTGGCCTGGGATCGTCTCGCCATAGACGCGTTTGGCTTCTTCGGCAAAGAACTCGATGAAGGAGGCGCCATAGGAAACCTCACCTTTGGCTTCGGCCAGGGGCTTGCCCTGTTCGGCCGTGAGGATGGTGCTCAGATCGTCTTGGTGTTCCATCATCAACTCGAACCAACGGCGTAGGACATTGGCGCGTTCTTTACCCGTCCAAGTGGCCCATTCCTTTTGCGCGGCATCGGCTTTGACGATGGTCTCAGCGGCTTGGGCGCGGTCGACGTCGGCGACGTGTGCGATCACATCGCCGCGGGCGGGGTTATCGACGTCAAAGGTACCTGCGGCCCCATCGACCCACTCTCCGGCGACATAGGCTTTCGTGGCGAGAAGCTCTGGGTCTTTGAGCAAGCTGGCCAGATTGGTTGTGGAATCGAGCATGGCGTCCTCCCCGCTTGTGCTGAGGCTGGCAAAATGCATCTCTGGGAGCCATTGTCTAGGGCCTGTGCGCCTGCCGATGCGATCAGACCAAGGGGAGTGACGATGGAAGATCTTACTGAAGCCTATGAGAACATGGCCTTTATCCCCGATGGGCTCGCCTATGTGACGCGTTGGTCCCAGGCGGCGGCGGCGTTCCGTGGGGAGATGGGCGCAAGGTTTGAAGGCGGATTTGACCCCGACACGCGACGTGGGGCCGATCTTGTGTTGCCCGACGGGGCACCCAAGGGGCTCATGGTTTTCATCCATGGTGGCTATTGGCGATTGTTTAGCCCGCGGGATTGGAGCCATCTGGCGCGCGGTGGCGTAGAGGCGGGTTGGGCCGTTGTGATACCGGGGTATCCGCTGTGCCCCGACGTGAGGATCAGCCAGATTACGGAGAGTGTCGCGAGGTTGATTGTGGAGGCTGCAGCGCGTGTTGAGGGCCCAGTTGTTCTAACCGGCCATTCGGCAGGTGGGCATTTGGTGGCGCGCATGTGTGAGGTTCTGCCGGAAGCTGTGCGGTCGCGGGTCACGCGCGTGGCACCGATTTCGATGCTCTCCGATCTCGCGCCATTGATGCAGACGGGATTAAACGATGTTTTGCACATTGATGCTGCCGAGGCAGATGCGGAAAGCCCTTTGCGGTTTGCCAAGCCTGCGGGGGTTGACTTTCACCTTTGGGTCGGGGGCGATGAGCGGCCCGCATTTCTAGATCAGACACAGTGGTTGGCCGATGCTTGGGGCGTTCCCCAGACTGTCACGCCTGGCAAGCATCACTTTGATATTGTCGATCTTTTGGATCGCTCGGACAGTGCTCTTTTGGAATGGCTCTTGGGATAGCGCTCTTATCGCATTGACCCTGCGCGCGGTGAGGCGCAGGGTGGAGCCATGCAATACACCCGGGGCATTTTGCTCAAACTTCTGGCCCTTGGGCTTTTCACGATTATGGCGTCGCTCATTAAAGCCACCTCGGATGTGGTGCCGCCGGGGCAGGCGGTATTTTTCCGCTCCGCTTTTGCGATGCCGATCATCATTTGTTGGTTGGCCTTGCGTGGGGAGTTGCGCGACGGGTTAAAGACCAAACGACCCATGGGCCATTTCTGGCGCGGGTTTATCGGCGTGTCCGCCATGGGTTTGGGGTTCACTGGTTTGGGGCTTTTACCTTTGCCAGAAGTCACAGCGATTGGTTTTGTCTCGCCTTTGATCACGGTACTCTTGGCGGCGTTATTGTTGGGCGAGCGTCTCCGTGCATTTCGTCTAACAGCAATTGCGGTCGGCTTTGTAGGAGTTGTGATCATCCTCTGGCCGCGGTTGGGATTGAACGGAGAGTACGATCGGTTAGCGGCCATCGGTGCGATGGTGTTGGTTGCCTCGGCGGCGCTTCGGTCTTTGGCCCAAATCCACATCCGGCGTTTGGTGCAGACTGAACATACGGCGGCGATAGTATTTTACTTCTCGCTCACCGCGACGACGTTTTCTCTCTTTACCTTGCCCTTTGGATGGGCGGTGCCCGATGTGATGTCTGCCGTTATGTTGATGTCAGCTGGGCTCGTGGGGGGTGTTGCGCAGATCTTTTTGACCTCCGGCTATCGCTATGCTCCCGCTTCGGTCCTTGCCCCGTTTGATTATGTGCAGTTGATTTATGCGCTGATCTTTGGGTGGTTCATCTTTTCTGAAGCGCCCACGATGACCATGCTCATCGGTGCCGGGATCATTATGGCTTCGGGTGCTGTGATCATCTGGCGCGAGCGGCAGTTGGGATTGGAACGCGGCAAGGCGCGGCCTAAACTGACGAAGTTTGGTTGAGAATGGGTTGCGCCGCCTTTGGCGCCGCCGTGGGAGAGGGGCTCTGCCCCTGTCGCTATGCGACTCCCACCGGGATGTTTTTGGCCAGAAGAAGGGATGCGCCCCGGTGCCGCTTTGACCGGGACGCGTTGGTTATTCTGCTGCAGTGCCGGTGGATTTGGGTAGAATCCAACCAGCGCGGGGAAAATGGCACGTATAGCCATTGGGGAAGCGTTCCAGGTAGTCCTGGTGCTCGGTCTCGGCTTCCCAGAAGTCGCCCACGGGCTCCACTTCGGTCACCACGCGACCGGGCCAAAGACCGGAGGCGTTCACGTCAGCGATTGTTTGCAGGGCCATCTCTTTTTGGTCCTCGTCCACGTAGTAGATCGCGGAGCGATAGCTCATGCCCACGTCATTGCCTTGGCGGTTGAGCGTGGTGGGGTCGTGGATCTGGAAGAAGACCTCGAGGATGCGGCGGTAGCTGATGACCTCGGGGTGGTAGAGGATCTCGATCCCTTCGGCGTGGGTGCCGTGGTTGCGATAGGTCGCGTTCGGTACATCTCCGCCAGTGTAGCCCACCCGCGTGGCGGTCACGCCGGGCAGTTTGCGGATCAAGTCCTGCATGCCCCAGAAACAGCCTCCGGCCAATACGGCGCGTGCGTTGCTCATGCGATGTCCTCCACTTGATCCAAGAATTGTCCGTAGCCTTCGGTTTCCATGTCGTCGCGGTGTACAAACCGCAGGGAGGCCGAGTTGATGCAATAGCGCAGCCCGCCGCGGTCCGTTGGCCCGTCGGGGAAGACATGGCCGAGGTGGCTGTCGCCGTGTTTGGATCGCACCTCGGTGCGGATCATCCCGTGGGTCAGATCGCGGTGTTCGGTCACGTTGTCGATGGGTTTGGTGAACGAAGGCCAGCCACATCCGCTCTCATATTTGTCCGACGAGGCAAAGAGCGGTTCGCCGGAGACGATGTCGACGTAGATGCCGGGCTCTTTGTTGTCGAGATACTTCCCAGTACCGGGCCGTTCGGTCCCGCTCTCTTGGGTCACGTGGAACTCGATGGGGTCGAGCGTGGCGATGACATCTGGGTTTTTGGTGTAGTCGGTCACTCTGGTCTCCCGTGGTTGGCGTTGAGAGATAAATGGGGTGGAATGCGTTTTGTCCAAGCAATGTTGCACCAACCTGACTGCTCCGTGAAGTTTTTTTCGTATCCCTTCCCAAGGAAGGCGGCGGTGATTACGTCTAAACAATACGATGAAAGACATGGTCACAGATGAGGCGCTGGCCGAAGCGGCGGGGCGCGGGGATGCGGATGCCTTTGGCGTGCTTGTCGCGCGGGTCTACGACCGTGCATTTGCGGTGGCCTTTCGCCTCACAGGAAGTCGCGCCGAGGCCGAGGATATTTGCCAAGATATTTGTGAGGCGCTGCCCCGCAAACTGGTGTCCTTTGATGGGCGGTCGCGGTTTGCGACGTGGCTCTATCGGGTGATTGTGAATGCCGTCCATGACGCGCACCGCAAGCAGGCGAGCCGGGCGCGTGCCGCGGAAGGGTGGGGCGATGTGGAACTGGCCCGCCGGGCCGAGGCCGAAGAAGCCGAGGCAGCGCTGGATTGGTTGACCCTTGCCATGGCGGCCTTGCCAGATGATTTGCGTCAGACCGCGGTGCTTGTCTTGGAGCCACTCACCCACCGGGAGGTGGGGGAAATCCTTTGTATTTCGGAAGGCACGGTAGCGTGGCGCATGTCGGACGTGAAGAAACGCCTAAGGGCCATGAAGGAGGCCGAGCTATGAGTGATGAGCTAGACGATCTCGCCCGGGCCTTGCACGCGGCAACGCCGGAGCCGGACACCAAGAAACGCGCCGCGGTTTTGGCCCGTGCGTCTGAAGCGTTTGAAAAAAAAGCTACCGAATCCCAAGGATTGGCCACTGAACCCCGTCAAACCTCTGATCGCCCGCTTCAGGGCTTTGTCAGAGGAGTACGAGAGATGTTGTCCACCCTATCCACTCGCGCGGTTTTAGGCGCGACCACGGCGACCGCGGTTTTGGGCGTTGTTTTGGTTTCGACGCTGAACACCGGCGCGCCATCGCCGCGTTACTTTGGGAGCTATGAAAAGGCGGATGCGCCTTTGAGCACGGTGCAAACGGAAACCGCGTCGCGGGTAGAACTAGAAGTCTTGATCGAATCGCCCGTCATCTTGGAAGAGGCGCCAGCACCGGCATTGGTGCGCCAGCGCGCAGCACCTGCAGCGGATATGGCAATTAGTGGTCAGGTCAGCGGATTGGTGGCCTCCGAGCCTATGATCTTGCCTGCTCCGATCCCAGGCCAAGGTTTTGAGGCAGATACCGAAGCCTTCCCAGAATCCGAGACCAACCCGGTCAAAGTGACGGCGGAAGAGCCTGTGTCTACTTTCTCAGTAGATGTCGACACGGCCAGCTATGCCATCCTGCGTTCGTCGTTGGAGCGAGGGATGTTGCCTGTGCCAGATGCCGTGCGCGTCGAAGAGATGATCAACTACTTTGACTACGGTTACAGCGCGCCGGAGGGGGATGCGCCCTTCTCTGTCTCATTGGGTTTGCGTGAGACACCGTGGAACGCTGGTACACAGCTTGTGCGGATCGGCTTGCAGGGCGCCTTGCCCCAGGTTGAGGATCGCCCGCCGCTCAATTTGGTGTTCTTGGTGGATACCTCGGGCTCGATGCGCGCGGCTAATAAGCTGCCGTTGTTGAAGCAATCCTTGGGCCTACTGCTGAGCGAGTTGCGCCCTGAGGACCAAGTGGCGATTGTGTCCTATGCGGGTGCCGCGGGTGTGGTCCTTGACCCCACCCCCGCCGCCGAGACGCGCAAAATCCGCGCAGCACTTGATGCGTTGACCTCGGGCGGTGGCACGGCCGGTCAGGCGGGATTGCAGCAGGCCTATGCTTTGGTCGAAGAGATGCAGTCCGAGGGTGAAGTTTCACGCGTACTTTTGGCCACCGATGGGGACTTTAACGTGGGACTTTCCGATCCGGATGCTTTGGAGGATTTTATTGCGGGCAAACGTGAGAGCGGGGCTTACTTATCTGTTCTTGGTTTTGGGCGCGGCAATCTTGATGATGCCACGATGCAGGCTTTGGCTCAGGTCGGGAATGGGACAGCCGCCTATATCGATACGCTGAGCGAGGCGAGGAAGGTATTGGTGGATCAGCTGACTGGCGCGTTGTTCCCGATTGCGGATGACGTGAAAGTTCAAGTTGAGTGGAACCCGGCTCAGGTGGCTGAGTATCGTTTGATTGGTTACGAGACGCGCGCTTTGCGGCGCGAGGATTTCAACAATGATCGTGTGGATGCAGGAGAGATTGGGGCTGGCCATCAGGTCACTGCGCTTTATGAAATCACGCCGATGGGGTCGGCGGCCCGGCTGACCGATCCATTGCGATATGAAAAGAGCAGCGGTGAGGCCGCCTCGGATGACCTGGGCTTCTTGCGGTTGCGCTACAAAGCGCCGGGGGCCGATGAGAGCCAGTTGATAGAACAGCCGATTACGAACGCGGCGACATCTGATCCTGCGCTCGACTATGCCACTGCCATTGCGGGGTTTGGTCAGCTCTTGCGTGATGCGCCTTATCTTGGTGATTGGAGCTACGATGACGCGATTGCTTTGGCCAACAATGCGCGCGGCGCGGATGCCTTTGGGTATCGCGGAGAGGCGGTGCAATTGATGCGGTTGGCCCAATCCTTGGACCAGTAACCCTTTGGTTGGCTTGGATGGGGGCGCTGCCCCCGTCCCGTTGGCCCCCCCCCGGGGTGCTTAATGCAAGAGGAGGGCTGCAGCTGTGCTATTTGGTGGATGTGAGCACAGCTTCGACGCGGCGATTGGCGGCGCGGCCTTCGGGGGTGAGGTTGGTCGTGCGGGGCGCCAGATACCCCATGCCGCTGGCATCGAGTTGGTCCGCGTTGGCGCCATAAGTTTCGACCATTCGTGTTTGTACCGATTGCGCCCGGCGCAGTGAGAGCGCCATATTGCCTTCAAGGCTGCCCTCGGCATCGGTGTGGCCGACCAGGGCCACCTGACGGCTCGGATTTTCTATCAAATACGAGGCCAGTGCCCTGAGAGATGCGTATGAACCCGTTGTGAGCGTCGAAGACCCGGTTTCGAATGTGAGATCGTCGAGAACCACGCGGCCGTCGTGCTCCAGCGCCGCAGTGAGCCCACCCGTGGGGCGCGGGTCCGAAGCCCTTGGCACCGGGCGTTGGACGCCAAAGATGGTTGTCGGTGAGGTTTCAAGGCCTGAGCCGGGCGACTGAGCCACGTGGATTATTTGTAAAAATCGCGTCACAGAGGTGCCTGAGATTAGAACGTTTATCGCACCTTCGGGATGACGGGCTGATAGAACGTGAAAATCATTTAGATTCAAGTACATATCGGGTGGCGGCACCACCTCGATGTTGAAGCGAAAAGCAAAGCCTCCGCAGGCAGCATCGGCACAATCGAGCACGATTTCATAGCCAGCTTGAGCCAGCGTTTCGCGGATCGGTTGGATCAGTTGGAGGTTCGTGATGCTTGCGCTGTCGACCCGCCATACCTCTCGGGTGACGGTGCCTTCGACAGGTTCGATTGGCACGGCTTTGCCATTGTAGGTGCCGATGGGAAGGTTGTAGCGGTCAGGCGCTGTTGTTGCGGTGCTGACCTGCTGGGCGCTTTGCGGCAACGCCAGATCAAGCGCCCAGAGCGTAGATCCACTGATACTGCATAGAACAATCAAGGCATTAGCGAGCTTGCGCATGGTACTCCTGGTTGGGACGCATATCCGACGCGGAGGCAACGCGGTTAGACATGTTAAAGAAGCCCACGACATTGGCGATGTCCCAGATATCAGCATCAGAGAAGCCAACATCGCGGAGCGCTTGCCGGTCGGTCTCAGTCACGCGAGACGAACTTTCGGTCACCTTTTCAGAGAAATCGAGCATAGCGTGTTGACGGGCATCCAGATCGGCGCTGCGCCAGTTCATGACCATGCGTTCGCCCAGAAGCGGGTCGCCTGAGAGTGCGCGGACGGCGGCGCCATGGGCCACTTGGCAATAGAAGCAGCGATTGATGGAGGAGACGACCACGGCAATCATCTCGCGTTCCAGCTTGCTGAGCCCGCTCTCGCCCAGCATCAGGGTGTTGTAGAGTGCGGTGAAGCCGTTGAGTTGTTCAATGTTCCAAGCATAGGCGCGCAAGACATTGGGGATCATGCCGAGCTTTTCAGCGCAGACGTCAAAGTACTTCTGCGTCTCTGGCGGCAAGGGATCGACCATGGGGAGGTCAAGAGTGGTGGGGCTGTCTGTCATGTTACGGCTCCTTCAAGACTCGGTAGTGATACCCTGGTTCGGCCACAAAGCCCATGGAGCGATAGAGTGCATTGGCGGGTTCGTTGGCTTCGGTGACGAGGAGCCCAAGGCGCGTGGCGCCATGTTGAGCAGCCCAATGGCCGGCGGCGATCATGATCCAACGTCCCGCGCCGCGCCGGCGAAAGCGCGGATCAACTTCGAGGGCGTGAATCATCGCGATGTCGTCGTGTATGGCGACAAAAGCGGTCCCTGCGGGTTTGTCATCGCATCGCCCGAGGATTCCGGTCTTGGGACCTTTGACCCGGTGCATCACGGCGAGCCGTGCGGGTCCGATCCCGCCTTTGGCCCAGATGTCCTCCATGATGGCCAGCGGCTCCCAGATCGCAAAAGCGGTCACTCTAGGGAGCGGCGTGTTGGTCAAGAATGCCACCTGTTGCGCATAACACCATGTGGGGTCGACCGCAGCATAGCCCAAAGCTGCCAGCTGGGCGTCAAAAGCAATCTGATCAGGGCGCAGCGAGAACATGGGTGCGTGGCCCAAGTCGTGCATGGCCTCTGCGGCGTCTTTGATCTCGGTATCCGTTGCGGTTTCGGTCACCAGGCTGGCGGCGCTCACCCGTTTGCCACCGCCAGCGCCGTCGCGCAGAACAAATGGCCCGTGCTCCCATGTGGTGAGCGCGGGCCAGGTGGGTTCAATAGCGTCAAAGAGCGGCATCGCCGAATTCACTTTTGAGTGCGTCCATCGCGGCATTTACAGCCGCGGCATCATGTCCCCGGATCACGATCTGTGAGCCAAACGCCCCATCTTTTTGGAACGGATAGGAGCCGATTGAGAGCGCAGGATTGGCTTTGGCCAATTGTCCCAAAGGACCTGCGATATCGCCTTCGCCGCGCATGATCCGGACCGATTGGGAAAGCAGTGGTGCGCCACCGGTGAGCGTTGGCAACACTGAGGCTACCATGGCTTTGAATACGGAAGGGACACCCGCCATTACATGCACATTGCCCAGCGTAAAGCCCGGCGCAGAAGACACCGGGTTGTCGATCAAATCCGCGCCTGCGGGAATGCGTGCCATGCGCAGTCGGGCCTCGTTGATCTCGGTCCCAATCCGAGCGTAATGGGCCTCTAGAATGGCCCGGGCGTCATCGCGGACGTCAATCGACACGTCAAAGGCGGCGGCAATGCAGTCGGCGGTGATGTCGTCATGGGTCGGGCCAATCCCACCAGATGTGAAGACGTTGTCATACCGGTCACACAGCGCATTGACCGCAGCGATGATGGCGTCGCGATCATCTGAGACCACGCGCACCTCTTTGAGGTCGATCCCGGCCTCGGTCAGCTGCCCTGCGAGATAATGCATATTGGCGTCTCGCGTGCGGCCCGAGAGGATCTCATCGCCAATCACAAGCATTGCTGCGGTGGGGTTTTGCATTGGCCACTCCTTGCCGGGGGATTCCCTTGGGTATAGGCGGGGGGCATGCGCTTTCAAACCCCCCTTGTGCCCGCCCGATTGATCCGACGGTACAAACGCTTTTCAGCGGATGTTGTGCTCGAAGCCGATGGTCGTGAAGTGACCGCCCATGCGCCCAATCCCGGTGCGATGATGGGGCTCAATACGCCGGGTATGCGGGTGTGGGTCGAGCCCAATGATGACCCCAAGAAAAAGCTCAAATTCGGCTGGCGGTTGGCGGAGCTGGACGGTGGGCACATGGCCGGGATCGATACCAGCGTCCCCAATCGTGTGGTGGGTGAAGCACTGCGCGCAGGCCAGGTGAGCGGGCTTGCGGCCTATACCAATGTGCGCGCCGAAGTGCCCTATGGAACGCGCAGCCGCGTGGATTTCTTGCTGACCGAGCCGGGCCTTCCGGATGCCTATGTCGAGGTCAAAAACGTGCACCTGCTCCGGAGCGATGACTGGGCGGAGTTTCCCGATTGCGTGACGCAACGTGGCGCGAAACACCTGCGCGAATTGGTCGAGGTTGTGCGACAGGGGCACCGTGCTGTGTTGTTTTATCTGGTGCAACGCACCGATTGTGGCCGGATGCGCATCGCGCGGGATCTCGACCCCGGGTATTTCGAAGCGATGAAAGAGGCGGTTGCCGGTGGTGTTGAGATGCTGTGCTATGACACTGCGATCACGACCGAGGGTGTAAGCCTGCGCAATCGGCTTCCTTTCTCCGAAGACGGGTAACAGCTTCTCTGGATTTGTATGGGGGCTCCGCCCCCACCCTTCGGGCTCCCCCGGGATATTTTTCGCCAGAAGAAACAGTGGGTTTGATGCGGTTGTCGCGGGCACTAGTCATTGCTGTGGTGATGCCCTATTTAAACGCCAATCAAGCAAGGGACTACGCTTTGGACATTTCTCGCCCCACCACACGCGACGGCATTCGCATTCACTCGCAAGCTGATTTTGCGGGAATGCATGCGGCTGGCCGGTTGGCAGCGGAAATTCTCGATGAGGTGGCCGAGCACGTTTTTGTGGGCCAGGCCACAGGTGTGATTGATGACTACATTCGCAACCGTGTCGAAGCGGCTGGCGCGACCTCGGCTACGATTGGTTACAAGGGGTACCAACACGCCTCGTGTATTTCGGTGAACCACGTTGTGTGTCATGGCATCCCTGGCGACAAAAAACTTAAGGATGGTGACATCCTAAATATCGACGTGACAGTTATTGTCGATGGCTGGTTTGGCGACACGAGCCGGATGTATGTCGCCGGCAAGATGAACCGTCGCGCAGAGCGGTTGGTCCAAGTGACCCATGACGCGCTCTTTCGGGGTATCGAGGCTGTCAAGCCGGGCAACACCTTCGGCGATATCGGTCACGCGATCCAGACCTATGCAGAGGCTCAACGGATGAGCGTTGTGCGCGACTTTTGTGGTCATGGTCTTGGCCGCGTGTTTCACGCGCCGCCCAATGTTCTGCACTACGGGCGTGCGGGCACGGGGCCAGTGCTTGAAGAAGGTATGTTCTTTACCATTGAGCCCATGGTGAACCTTGGCCGCCCTGAGACCAAAGTTCTGGCGGATGAATGGACAGCGGTGACCCGTGACAAGAGCTTGTCAGCGCAGTTTGAGCATTCCGTGGGCGTGACCAAAGATGGCGTGGAAATCTTCACTCTATCGCCTGCTGGGACGTTCCACCCGACCTATTCCTAAGTCCGCACACGCGGTAAATTTGCCAATCGCAAACCAGATGACCACGAGGTGTTTCGCATCGCGCAACAAGGCTGTAGACCCTGGTCCAAGCGATGAGGGACGCAGTGATGACCAAACCAGTGGTGCTTTGTATTCTTGACGGGTGGGGATTGTCTAAGACCCAACAGGGCAACGCGCCTGCACTGGCCAAGACACCTCATTTTGACCATCTGATGGCCACTTGCCCGAATGCAACGTTGGTGACCTTTGGTCCTGATGTGGGCCTGCCCAACGGGCAAATGGGAAATTCGGAAGTGGGTCACACCAATATCGGCGCGGGCCGGGTTGTGGCCATGGACCTTGGCCAGATTGACCTTGCCATCGAAGACGGCAGCTTTGCTCAGAACGACGCACTGCAAGATCTTATTGCAATGCTCAAAGACAGCGGGGGGACGCTGCACCTCATGGGCCTTGCCTCTCCAGGGGGTGTGCACGCCCACCAGTCGCACATTGCCGAAGCCGCAGGTGTGGTGGCCGCCGAAGGCATCGCCGTGCAATTGCATGCTATCACCGATGGCCGCGACGTGGCGCCAAGTTCGGCGGCTCAGCAAATTGCAGAATTGCAATCCGACTTGCCAAAAGGCGCGCGGATCGGGACGATCATTGGCCGCTATTTCGCAATGGACCGCGACACGCGTTGGGAGCGAGTACAAAAGGCATTCGACCTTTTTGTCTCTGGCAAAGGCAGCAGGGCGAGTGATGCGGTGAACGCCATAGAAGCGGCTTATGCATCCGGCACAACCGATGAGTTCATCGAGCCTGTGGTTCTTGACGGTTACGCCGCGCCCGTCGACGGTGATGCGATCCTCTTTGTGAACTTCCGCGCCGACCGTGCGCGCGAAATCCTCTCCGCGCTGGCTGATCCCGACTTTTCGGAGTTTGACGTCTCCGCGCGCCCGGCGTGGATCCGCGTCACCGGCATGGTGGATTACTCCGAACGCCATACAGATTTCATGACCACGCTGTTCCCCAAACGCCGGATTGAGAACACGCTGGGCGCTTGGGTCGCCAAACAGGGCAAGACCCAGTTTCGCCTGGCCGAGACCGAAAAGTACCCTCATGTCACATTTTTTCTGAACGGCGGCGAGGAGAGACCTTCAGAAGGCGAGGGGCGGTTTATGCCGAAATCGCCCAAGGTCGCCACCTATGACCTCCAGCCGGAGATGAGTTCCGGCGAAGTGACTGAGCAATTGGTGGGCGCGATAGAGCATGGTTACGACCTTATCGTGGTGAATTATGCCAATCCCGATATGGTTGGTCACACCGGTGATCTGGCGGCGGCAATAGCAGCGTGTGAGGCGGTGGATACTGGTCTTGGCGCCGCGCTGGAGGCACTCAAAGCCGCAGGTGGCGCAATGATCGTGACGGCCGACCACGGCAATTGCGAGACCATGATCGATCCCGAAACCGGCGGGCCGCACACAGCGCATACAACCAATCTGGTGCCCGTTGTCTTGGCCGGTGGGCCTGAAGGGGCCCGCTTGCGCGCCGGGCGTTTGGCCGATTTGGCGCCGACGGTGCTCGCGCTCATGGGCCTGCCGCAACCTGTGGAAATGACAGGCGAGAGCCTGTTGTCGTGATTACGCGTCTGTGTCTTTGCATAAGTCTCGCGCTGCCAAGTTTGGTTTGGGGGCAAACCCCGGCTGAGACGGCCCGCGCCGCCATTGCAGAGATCGAAGCGGCGAGCCAAAACTTGGCTGAGGCGCGTAGCGGGTCGAAACGGGTCAGCGCGCTCACAGGCATTGTCCAAGGCTATGAACGCGGCCTCTCTGCCCTGCGTGACGGAATGCGCCAAGCTGCGGGTCGTGAAGCGCAGTTGATCGCCGATCTTCAGGCACGCGAACAAGAGGTGGGGGCCCTTCTGGGTGTTTTGCAATCTATTTCCCGCGCCCCTGCGCCTGCTGGCTTGATCCACCCCGAAGGTCCCGCAGGCACTGCACGAGCTGGGATGTTGCTTGCCGATGTCACCCCCGCGTTGCAGGTCGAAGTCACAGAGTTGCGCCGTCAGGTCCAGGAAATCATGGACATGCAAGCCATCCAATCAAGTGCGGCTGAAACGCTGGAACAAGGGCTCAAGGGGGCGCAGGAGGCGCGCACCGCGCTCAGCCAAGCCATTGCTGATCGCCTCGACCTGCCCAAGCGCTTTACCGAAGACCCTCTTCAAACTGCCGTGATGATCGCCGCAACCGAGACGCTCGAGGGCTTTGCTTCCGCACTTGCTTCGATTGAGGATGACCCAAGCGTGCCATCGCCCGCATCGCTTGATGCCGACCGTGGCAACATCCCGTTGCCTGTGACAGGGCGGATCCTGCGTCGCGCCGGTGAGAGCGATGCAGCGGGTGTCACGCGGCCCGGCGTTTTGATCGCAACAGGTGGTCAAGCTCTTGTCACCACACCAGTTCCCGCCACGATCCGATATGTCGGCCCGCTTCTGAACTTCGGGCTTGTCACTATTCTTGAACCTGAGGCTGACACGCTTTTTGTCTTTGGCGGGATGGCTCAGGTTTTTGGCGAAGCTGGCCAGGTTTTGCCGCCCGGCGACCCAGTAGGCCTTATGGGCGCCTCACAATCTGGCGATGGGACTGGAAACACCCGGCCAGAAACGCTCTATATAGAGGTTAGGCAAAACGGCCAGCCGGTCGATCCAGCGGGATGGTTCCGCATACCAAGGGAATGATGCTTCTATGAACAAATTTGTGATGGCCGCGCTTGGCGGTTCTTTGGCGGGGGCTTTGGCCACGACGCAATTGGCGCCGCCGCTCCTGGCCCAAGAAACCTCGCGTAGCTCAAGCGTCTATGAACAACTTGATCTATTTGGTGACATTTTTGAGCGCATCCGTAGCCAATATGTCGAAGAGGTGGAGCCGAGCGAACTGATCGAAGCGGCCATTGACGGCATGCTCACCTCGCTTGATCCGCATTCAGGCTACCTCTCTCCCGACGATGCGGCCGCCATGCGCGTGCAGACTCGTGGAGAGTTTGGTGGTCTTGGCATTGAAGTGACCCAAGAAGAAGGCTTCGTCAAAGTCGTCTCACCCATCGATGGTACGCCTGCAGATTCAGCGGGAATTGAGGCCGGTGACTTCATCACTCATGTTGATGGCGAATCTGTGCTTGGCCTCACGCTCGATGAAGCGGTTGAGATGATGCGTGGTCCCGTGGGGTCGGAAATCATCATCACCGTGGTGCGCGAGGGAGAGGTGGAGCCTTTTGACGTTTCGATTATCCGCGATACGATCACGCTCACTGCCGTGCGCTCGCGTCTTCAGGATGAGACGGTCGTGCTCCGCGTGACCACCTTCAACGATCAAACCACGCCGAACCTTGAAGCGGGCTTGCGCGATCAGATCGAAGAAGCCGGTGGGATGGAAAACATAAATGGCATCGTGCTTGATCTGCGCAACAACCCGGGTGGTCTTTTGAGCCAAGCCATCTCAGTTTCCGATGCCTTCCTTGAAAAAGGTGAGATCGTCTCCACGCGTGGCCGTGATCCGGAAGATGGCGACCGCTTCAACGCCACATCTGGTGACTTGGCCGAGGGCAAGCCCATTGTGGTCCTGATCAATGGCGGGTCTGCGTCGGCCTCTGAGATCGTTGCGGGTGCGCTCCAAGATCACCGTCGCGCCATTGTGGTCGGCACCAAGAGCTTTGGTAAGGGCTCGGTTCAGACGGTCATGCCTCTACGTGGAGACGGTGCCATGCGCCTGACCACTGCACGGTACTACACGCCGTCGGGTCGCTCGATCCAAGCGCTGGGCGTCTCTCCCGACATTGTGGTCGAACAGCCCCGCCGTAACCCCAACGCCGAGGAAGAGGAGGAGACAAACGAACGGTCCCGCTCCGAGGCGGACCTGCGCGGCTCCCTTGGCAACGACAGCCTGAGCGAGGACGAGATCGAACAGATCGAAGCCGACCGCGCCAAAGCCGAAGCGGCCGCCGCGCTGCGCGAAGAGGATTATCAATTGGCCTATGCCATCGACATCCTAAAAGGTCTCTCGGCGCTCGGCTCTGCGGCAGAGTAATCGCCCGCGTGGCAACAGAACCGGATCCGGCGGCTTGGGGGCTGCCGGATTTTTCGTTTGAGCCACTCAGCGGTGGCGCACGCAACATCGTGCTACTGGCGCGCGGGCCTGGCATCAAGGTTGTCTTTAAGACCACGCGCCGCTGCGAGGATCAGATGCGGTGGCTCTTGGAGGTGGTGCCTTGGTTGCGGTCGGCTGGTCTGGAAATTGCAATGCCGATGGAGACCTCAGATGGCGCGTTGACCCACGCGGGATGGACAGTTGAGCCCTTTGTGCCAGGTCGCGCGCTCACGATACCTGACATGGGTCGTTTTCGCCAAACCCTGCTCCGATTGCAGGGGCTTGCCTGTGGGATGGCTCAGCGCCCAGGCTTCGCCTCTGCTGGAGAATTGATGAGCGCGCACCAAAGCGCGGACTTTGACCTCTACTCCATGCCGATCGAGCTTTTGGCCCGGTGCCGCGCGGCATGGAGTCAGGTGCCCGGGGCCCCGCTTACGCTTTGTCACGGTGATCTCAATCCCAGCAACCTCGCGATTACCCCTTGGGGGCAGTTCGTCATATACGATTGGGACGAGGCGCGCATCGACCATCCGCTTTTTGATCTGGTGGCTATTGGCGCCTTGGATCATGCGACCCCACGGCGAGCGGCCCTGGCCTATGAGATTGCGGCGTGCTGGAACCTGGAGCGGGAACGTGCCATGTCCCTCGCAAAGGAACTGTGAGGAGTTTGCCATGACCCCCGAAGAGATTGCTGCTTTGCCCTATCGCCCTTGCGTTGGTGTGATGCTGGTCAACGCAGATGGGTTGGTCTTTGTGGGCCAACGCATCGACAACAAAGAAACTGCATGGCAGATGCCCCAAGGCGGTGTCGACACAGGCGAAGAGCCCCGCGATGCCGCCTTGCGTGAGCTTGAAGAAGAGACCGGTGTGTCTGCAGAAAAGGTGACCGTGGAAGCAGAAACCGAGGATTGGCTACCCTATGATTTGCCACCGGAGTTGGTGCCCAAGCTTTGGGGCGGGACGTACCGCGGTCAGACCCAAAAGTGGTTCCTCCTGCGCTTCAATGGCGATGACAGCGACGTCCGGATCGAGACAAAACACCCGGAGTTTTCCCACTGGCGTTGGCTTTCGCCGGATGATCTTTTGACCTCGATCGTGCCCTTTAAGCGCGCGGTTTATGCCACGGTATTGGAGGCCTTCCAGGACCGACTCTAGGCGCAGAAGGAGAGCAGCATGCGATACTTAATTTTCTGTTTGTCACTTGCCTATGGCGGCACTGCGCAGGCGTTAAGCTGTTTGCCGACCGATGTCGCTGAGACGTACAAAAACCTCGCGGAGTCAGAGACGAGATACACTTTGGTGGTGGGCAAGTTTGATTTCGACAAAACGAAGCTGCCCCAAACCGATTTCGACAATCAAACCAATACGCCAGACCTCACGGAGGTGGCGGCGCGTTTTCTGGGGCGCTCGATCCAAAAGAACGGATTCACCAAGCGCTACGAACGTCATGTGACGCTAAACGTCCACTGTTTTGGTCCGTGGTGTGGTGGCATTGAAAGCAGACAGCCTTGGGTGGCGTTTCTCAACATCGACGGCGATCAACCAACCGTTGAGGTGACACCGTGCGGTGGCGATCTTTTCCCGTATTCTGAAGAAACTGAGGCGCAGGTTCTGGCCTGTTTTCGCGGTGAGCCCTGCGTATCAAAGCGTCGGCGTTAGCGTGATATACTACGCTGCTGTGGCTCGCGCTCTCTGAACATGCACACGCGCATGTATTTTATCGCACGATGAGACGGGTCTCATAGCGGATTAGTTTGGCGATCTGTTTGAGATGGTCGGGGCGGAAAGCTACGCAGCCTTCGGTCGGAAAGCCTGGCCGCCGCCAACGATGCAGGAAGATGGCGGAGCCACGCCCGGGTTTGGCGTAGGGCCAGTTCCAATCCGTGAGGATCACAATGTCATAGAGCGGATCTGCGCGGCGCAGGACCTCGTGGCTGTGCGGGTACGGTACGCGGACCATAAGGTTGTAGTCTTCGTGTGTGGCGTCATCTGACCAAAGATCACCGGGTCTGATGGGCACTGCCCAGTCGCAAGGTCTGTCCATGCGGTCAGGGCGATAGAGCAGGCCGACGATGCGATGCGTGCCGCGCGGGGTTGCGCCGTCGCCTTCGCGTTTGTCGCTCAAGATACCGCCTCGCCCATGGGTACACGGCCACATCCGCCCCGCGAATCGCAACCGGCGACGAGCGAGCACCATGTCATAGACGCTCACAGCAGGTGTCCTGATTTCGCAATCTTCGTGGCAAGGTAGGCGGCGTTTTGTGATGTCTTGCCCACGCGGAGCGGGACGCGTTCGATCACCTCGACGCCTTGGGTGCGCATCATGTCTATCTTGGCGGGATTGTTGGTCATCAACCGCACCGATGAGAAGCCCAGTTGTTTCAGCAGATCGGAACCAATTCGAAAGTCGCGTTCGTCATCTTCGAAGCCCAAGCGATGATTGGCCTCGACCGTGTCGAACCCCTGATCCTGAAGGCTGTAGGCGCGCATCTTGTTGGCCAAGCCAATTCCGCGCCCTTCTTGGTTGAGATACAGCAGCACGCCAGCACCTTCAGCGCCCATTTGGGTCAGCGCCCCGCGCAGCTGCGGTCCACAATCGCATTTGAGCGACCCCAACACATCGCCGGTGAAACAGGCGGAATGCAGCCGTGCGAGCACTGGTGCCTCACGGTTGGGGCGCCCGATTTCAAAAGCGTAGTGCTCCACCGAGCCATCGTCGGGACGAAAGATGTGCAACCGGCCCTGTTCCGCGGCTTGCACGGGAAGCCGCGCGGAAACCATTTCAGTGAATTTGTGAGCCGCGGCGAGGACCGGGCCCACGCTGTCAGCATAAAGCACCGAGAGTTCCTCGGGGATATGGTCGACGTCCACGATCAGAGCCGCTGGCAGAAGTTCAGCCGATTTCACGATTCCAATGGCCAGCCGTGAAAGCGCGGCATCGCCCTCGCGCAGTGCAAAGAGAGGACCCTTCATCGGCGCGCGAAGGTCCGCCTCTGGATCAGCTATGGCGCGGACCCAGCCCGTATTACAGTCCGAAGGCAACGGCAGGCGCGCTACATCACCATCATAAACCCGAGCCTTGAGGGTTTCAGCCCGGCGCGCTGTGATCGCCAAATGCACATCCCCAAGGGCACACATCGCCGCCAATCGCTCGGGGTGAACGCTTTCAGCGGCAAGCATCAAGACCCGCTGGCCATGGCCATCAAGCACCACCGGCAACCCCACACGCAGGTCGCTGCGCGCGCGGGCAAGCCATTCAGTGGGGGTCGGAGCGAATGCCATACCGCGCCTTTCATACAAATTCCGGTGCAGATATACGCTCTTCGACATCAGAATTGAAACATTCCCTCGCGAAATCACGAGACAAGACACGAGGCCGTGAGACGAGTGTTGCAATTATTGCCGTCGCCGTGCGTTGGGCCCACCTCTATTGCAACCAGACGGAGGACCCCATGGCCCAGCTGAAGAACATTCTGCTCGTCGACGACGACGAAGACCTGCGTGAGGCATTGGCCGAGCAACTGATCATGACCGAAGATTTCGAGGTGTTCGAGGGCGGGAATGGCGCCGAAGCCATGGAGCGGGTCAAGGCTTCCCACTTTGATCTGATTATTCTTGACGTGGGTTTGCCTGATACTGATGGTCGCGAACTCTGCCGTTTGATGCGCAAACAAGGTGTCAAGGCACCGGTGCTGATGCTCACGGGTCACGACAGCGACGCTGACACGATCCTTGGCCTCGACGCTGGCGCCAATGACTACGTGACCAAGCCCTTTAAATTTCCGGTGCTTTTGGCCCGCATCCGTGCCCAACTGCGCCAGCACGAACAAAGCGAAGACGCCGTATTTACGCTTGGGCCATACACGTTCAAACCGGCCATGAAGCTTTTGGTGACCGAAGACGACCGCAAGGTGCGCCTTACCGAGAAAGAGACGAACATTCTCAAATACCTCTATCGTGCCAGCGAAGGCGTCGTGCCACGCGATACGCTCTTGCATGAGGTTTGGGGCTACAACGCCGGGGTGACCACCCATACGTTGGAGACGCATATCTACCGTCTGCGGCAGAAAATCGAACCCGAGCCCTCAAACGCGCGTCTCTTGGTAACTGAATCCGGCGGTTATCGGCTCAATGCCTAAATGTCGCATTTTCAATTTCAGCACGTGATCTAAACCCGGAGTAGCCGCGTAACAGATAATAGAAATCCCTCATACCGTAGCATATGCGGTTCTTCATATGCACCTCCCTGTTGGACTGTGCCCGGGCTTTGCCCGGGTCTTTTTTTGTCCAGAGGTTTTTGGCTGTCTGAAATCTGTGTTTTCAAATATCGCGCACGTGGTCATGCGGTCTTCCGGTTCTGAGACGGGATTTGTAGGGTCGCGCGCAAGGAGGACATCCATGTCAGATTTGGACCCCAAAGATTGGGACGCGTTCCGGCGCACCGCGCATGCGTTGCTGGATGCCTGTGTTGATCGTTTGGCACAGGCGGGGGATCACCCGTGGATACCGGTGCCCGAGGACACCAAATCCGGATATGCGCTGAGCGATACGCCCAGCGGGCTTGAGGCCGCGGCCACCCGCATGGCCAAAGAGGTGATGCCCTACGGGGTCGGCAATACGCATCCGCGCTTCTTTGGATGGGTCCACGGCACAGGGCTGGCCTCTGGGTTGCTCTCTGAAATGGTGGCCGCGACCATGAACGCCAATTGCGGCGGTCGGGATCACGCCGCCGTCTACCTCGAACGTGCTGTCATCGATTGGACCCGCGATGTCATGGGCTTTCCTGACACCGCCTCGGGTGTTTTGGTCAGTGGGACCTCTCAGGCCACGGTTATTGCCATGTCGGCGGCGCGACTTCGGGCGCTTGGGGCGCATGTCCGCGCCAAAGGGAATAGCACGCGCTTGACGGCCTATGCGGGTGCAGGAGTGCACAACGCCGCGCGCAAAGCCGTAGAACTCCTCGGCATCGGTGCCGATAACCTCCGCAAAGTCGACGATTGGTCCCAAGTGCCCAACATGATCGCCGCCGACCGGGCGGCAGGTGGCACGCCCTTCATGCTCATCGGCACTGCTGGCTCAGTGGACTTTGGCACCTTTGACGATTTCCATGCGCTGGCCGATCTCGCCGCGTCTGAAAACCTCTGGCTTCACATCGACGGGGCCTTTGGCGCTTGGCTCAAGCTTGCGGATACGCCCTGGCGCGAGTTGAGCAATGGCCTCGAACGCGCCGACAGCCTCGCCTGCGATTTTCACAAATGGATGTATGTGCCCTACGATTGCGGGCTTTGCCTGATCCGCGATGAAACCGAACACCGCGCCGCCTTTGCCGCCCGCCCCTCCTACCTCGCACCACAAAAAGAGGGCGTCGCAGGCGGCGACCCTTGGTATTGCGACTACGGTATCGACCTCTCCCGCGGCAACCGCGCGCTCAAAGTATGGGCGGCCATCGAAAGCTACGGCGGGGCAGGTTTGGGCGCTGCCATTTCCGATAATTGCGCCCGTGCAGCCCAAATGGGCGCGCTTATCAAAGCCTCGGACAAAATGGCACTCGCCGCACCGGTGGTTTCAAATCTGGTGGTTTTCACCGCTGACCAAACCCTCCCGCCCGAAGCGCAATCCGAGCTGAACGCTGGGATCGCCCAAAAGCTTCAACTCTCGGGTGATGCTGTCTTCTCCACCACGCTCGCGGATGGCATCACATGCCTCCGCGCGGCCATCACAAACCACCGCACAACAGCCAAAGACATCGAAATCGCAATCGCCGCCGTCGACCGCGAAACGCCCTGAACCCCGTACTGGACCTGATCCGGGACCTGACTGGCCACAGTAGTCACTGATCAAACCCGTGCCGCGGTGTCTGTTGCGGATGATGAGATAGGCACCACATTCCAAACGTTCTTTGCCAATGCGTTGTCGGCGTTGCGGAAATTCTGAGACGGTGCAGAGAAGGTCTGCTTCGAGCCGATTTCGTTGGAAAAGTTGTTGTATTTTGCGCCCCCGCGCTTTTGCTATCGGCTTGATTTGAGGACGCAATCCACCGCAAGCCGACTGGTTATCCGGCGACGAGCATCATCGGCCTGAGCTTGGCGAGTTTCCGGAGGTTTTGGGCGGTGGCTGCGAGGGTGAATTCGTCTTGAACACCACATGGTCCGCGCAATCGGAGTCGGCCGAGACCGAGGATGCGTTTGAGATGGGCGAAAAGCATCTCGACTTTCTTCCGCCGCGCCTGAGCCTTGGGATTGAACTCGGAGGCGGTGCATTGGCGGGCGAACTCCCGGACGGCTTCATATTTCTCGCGATGGACCGCGCGGGCCTCTGAGTTCGGGCAGCATTTGGCTTTCAGCGCGCAGCCTGTGCAATCGGACTTCCGCGCCCGATATTTGCGGGCTTTCCAAGTTGGTGTGTTGCGCGCGGGATCGGAATAA
>JAKVBH010000044.1 GCA_022447495.1 Marinovum sp.
CGTGTTCGTGCGGAGTTGAATGTCTCAGAGCGGCGCGCCTGCCGCGTTCTGAGGCAACACCGATCCACTCAACGCAAAGTGCCCGTGGGACGTGCTGATGAGGACCGATTGGTGACCGATATGATCGAACTGGCCCGGAATTACGGCCGCTACGGCTATCGGCGGATCGCAGCACTGCTCCGAGATGCAGGTTGGCATGTGAATGACAAGCGCGTGGAACGTTTGTGGCGGCGAAAGGGGCTGAAAGTGCCATGGAGGCAACCAAAGAAGGGGCGGCTCTGGCTCAATGATGGGTCGTGTGTTCGGTTGCGGCCTGAACACCGTGATCATGTTTGGTCCTACGACTTCGTGCATTGCCGGACTGACGATGGGAAAGCGTTCCGAACGCTCAACATCATCGACTAGTACAGCCGAGAATGCTTGGCGATCCGCGTCGACAGGAAACTTAACTCAGGCAATGTCATCGACGTCTTGAGTGATCTGTTCATCCTGCGCGGCGTGCCGTCGTTCATAAGCTCCAATAACGGCCCGGAGTTCGTTGCGCAGGCTGTACAGGAATGGATCAAGGCGGTCGGGGCCAAAACCGCTTACATCGAACCAGGCAGCCCCTGGGAGAACGGATACTGCGAAAGCTTCAATGCCAGGTTCCGCGACGAGTTCCTGAATGGCGAAATCTTCTACAGCTTGCGTGAAGCATAAATCCTCATTGAACAATGGTCCCTCTCGGGACATTGCGGCGCAATGCCCTGCCGGTCAGTGGGAAAAACTACAACACAAAACGCCCACACAGTGCTTTGGGCTACCGCCCACCGACCCCCGAGACCATCGTCCAGATGGACCAAAGGCCTGTCATGCAATAACAATCAAATTGGACCAATCAGGTGGGGCTGATCACTGGACCTGGGGCCGGTTGCCTTTGATCGGTTTGACGGGCTCCGTCGTACAGGTTGCACTGAGCCAGCCTCTAAAGAAAGGGACCCGACGGCGGTGATGCCCTATGACTTCCTGAAACTCGTCTGGGCGGCGCTCTTGGCGTCTTGGTTTCTGGCCGAGCTGTCGGATGCGCTTACCTTTATGGAGGCGCCGGTTATCTTTGGTTCCGGGTTGTATGTCGCCCGGAGAGACAGGGCGGCTGCGCGCCGCGATAAGCCAATGGGCTGATACGCCTTTTGTGTTCCAGCGGCACGTCCCATGCGTATACTGCTTTGCGAGGTTAGCCGATAGCGAAGTCGATGGCCGAAGCAAGCCGCGCGACCGCTTCATCGAGCTGAGATGGGCTGGCTATAAAAGGAGGGGCGAGGAGCACATGATCCCCCAATTTGCCATCAATCGTGCCTCCCATAGGGTAGCAGATTAGGCCTTCTGAGAAGGCGGCATATTTGATTTTGGCATGCATTTTGGCCTCGGCTGTGAAGGCCTGCTTGGTGTCGCGATCCGCGACCAACTCAATCCCGCAGAATAGGCCGACGCCGCGAATATCGCCGACGTGGGGATGTTGACGCAATCGATCGCCCAGCGACTTTATCAGGTGCTCACCCGCGCGATGAACACCACCCACGACGTTGTCATCCACCAATCGCTCTAGAACGGCCAAAGCGGCTGCGCAGGCCACGGGGTGACCTAAATAGGTGTGACCATGCTGGAAAAAGCCAGATCCCGCCAGGATGGCGTCATGGATCTCTTTGGTGCAGAGCGTGGCTCCGATGGGTTGGTAGCCTCCGCCCAGACCTTTGGCGATGGCACAAATGTCGGGGGTGATGCCGTATTGCTCGTAGGCAAACAACGTGCCGGTCCGGCCCATGCCGCACATGACCTCGTCGAGGATGAGCAAGATGCCATAGCGGTCGCAAAGCGCGCGCACGCGTTCGAAATAGTCTCCTACAGGGCCCACTGCGCCAAGGGTCGCGCCCACAACGGGTTCGGCCACGAAAGCCATAACCGTCTCCGGTCCAAGTGCTTGAAATTCTGCGTCAAGCTCTTTGATCAGACGATTCACATAGGTGGCATCATTTTCGCCCTTGGCCTGACCACGATAGACGTAGCAGGGGGAGACATGGGATACATCAATGAGAATGGGTGCAAACTGGGCTCTGCGCCATGCATTGCCCCCGGTCGCCAATGCGCCCAACGTATTGCCGTGGTAGCTCTGGCGACGCGCAACGATGCGATTTCGGTCGGCTTGGCCGATTTCCAAGTAGTATTGCCGTGCCAGTTTGAGCGCTGCTTCCATGGCCTCTGACCCGCCAGAGACAAAATAGGCGCGATCCAAATTGCCCGGCGCCAAGGCTATGAGTTTGTCGGCGAGTTTCTCCGCGGGATCAGAGGTGAAAAATCCGGTATGTGCAAAGGCTACCTGATCCATTTGTTCTTTGACCGCGCGCGTCACGTGGGGATCGCCGTGTCCAAGGCACGACACTGCCGCATCGCCAAAGTTCAGATATGCTTTGCCTTTGGTGTCGTAGAGACAGGCGCCTTCGCCATGTGAAACTTGTATCGGCGGCGCCTTCGAAGTGCGCGGAAAGACATGAGACGCCATCAGTAAATCCCTTCTAAGGCGATGGAAGGCAAAGCGGACCTCAAGCTGGCCACTTGCGCCGCGTTGCTAGGTGCCAATGTACCATCCACTGCGTGGATGTTGTTTTCAAAACCGATGCGCAGATCACATCCGCGCGTAGCAGCGGCCAAAAGGACATGATGCTCGTTGTGGCCAAAGGCGCAGACCATGCAGCATCCCGGTGCCGCGTCAAAGATGGGGGCCGCTGCTGCGAGATCTTCGATGGTGGCATGTCGCGCAGGGGCGTATTGGCCGAGCACCACTATGACATCGACTTGGTCGTGGCAGACGATCCCTGCGTTCCACCAATCCTGCAACTGCTGCCAGTCGTCCATCGAATAGAGGATGTGTTGCACATGGATTCCCGCATCTGAACACAAGCCATAGACGCGCGGAGCAAGGTCCAAGTCGCGGGTCATTTCGCGTACCGAAATGCTTGCCTCCGCAGGGTTGAGTTCACGCAGGCAGTCGAGTTGTGTTTCAACATCAAAACGCCCTGCGGCTTCCGTCGTCACTTGAACAGGAAATCCAGGCAGAGCCGTTTCAATTTCCAAGAGCGTTTCGCGGTACCGACCCGGGTCTAGGGAATGCTGCCTTTTCTTATCCCGGATGTGGAGATGCAAGGCATCCGCCCCGGCTTTTGAACAAGCAATTGTTTCTTCGACAATTTCCTGGGTTGTGAGCGGAATCTGCGCGTGCGAATCTTTGCCGCGTCGCGCGCCATTGAGCGCGACCATCACAAGCGGTTTGTTGTCTTTTTGGGGCCGCATCATCGTGTTTTCTGTTTCAGTTAAGCCTGCCATTTGGTTGATATTGAAACATTCATTTCACCAATTGACAATACCTGAAACGCTTGCGACCCTGCGTTTCAGGGGGACCAATGATTCCAGATCATACTTTGGAAGAGCGTGTGGCAGAACGTTATGCGGGGCTATCGAGCCAGTTGCGAAAGGCGGCAGAGTACGTACTTGCGCACCCACTCGATATCGCCAGCCGCTCATTGCGGGCTATCTCTTCTGAGAGCAACGTGTCTCCAGCCACGTATTCGCGTCTGTCGCGGGCATTGGGATATGACACTTTTGAACAGATGAAAGAGGTGTCCCGTCTGTCCGTGGGGCGCCGCGTTGTGTCGTTGTCTGAAAAGGCCGAGCTTTTGCGGTCCGGCGGTGCGTCATCTCAGTCCATGCTTTCGCGACAAAGCGAGGCATGTATCGCCAACATACAGGCGTTTACGAACGCCACCGACGATCGCAAGTTGGAGCAAGCAGCAACATTGATGCGCAAGGCCAACCGTGTTGTTCTGCTCGGCGCACTCGCCTCCACGGGCTTCACCGAATACATGGCCTATATCGCCAAATTCTTTGCTGCCAATTGGACAGTAGCGGGTCGGATGGGGGCTTCACTTGGGTCAGAGCTTGCCAAAATTGGCAAAGGTGACGCGGTCTTTATCGTCACTATGAATCCCTATGCGCGCCGTGCGATTGGGGCCGCAAAGCTGGCGCGCGAAGCCGGCGCTGATGTGGTTTTGATCACAGACGCGCTGGAATGTCCGGGTCTGGCCTATGCCACCCATGGCTTTGTTGTGCCAAGCGAAAGCCCGCAATTCTTCTCCTCCTATGCTGTGACCATCGTGTTGATGGAGACTTTGATCGCCATGATCGTCGCCGCATCGGAAGCAGATGTCACCGCTGCGATCCAAGGGGTCGAAGCAAACAACCAAGTCCTCGGCGAATATTGGGCCGAGTGAATTTTCAACTAGGGAGAAAAATATGTTGAAACACCTCAAACTTGGCGGAGCCGTGCTATTGGGCGCGATGACCGCAGCCTCCATGACCGTCGCCCAGGAGTTTATCTCCATCGGCACCGGCGGCGTGACCGGCGTGTACTACCCAACAGGTGGCGCGATCTGCCGTCTGGTGAACAAGTCCCGCAAAGAGCATGGCATCCGGTGCGCCGTGGAATCCACGGGTGGGTCCGTCTACAACATCAACACCATCAAAGCCGGAGAGCTTGAGTTCGGTGTGGCTCAATCCGATTGGCAGCACCACGCTTACAACGGCACGTCCAAGTTCGAAGGCGATGCAGCCTTCCCGAACATCCGCGCGGTTATGTCTGTGCACCCAGAGCCGTTCACGCTCATCGTGCGTGGCGATAGCGGCATCGACAGCTTTGAGGCGCTTGCTGGCAAGCGCGTGAACGTTGGCAATCCAGGCTCCGGCCAACGCGCTACTATGGAAGTTGTGATGAACGCGTTCGGCATCGGCATGGACGATCTGGCTCTGGCGACAGAGTACAAAGGCTCCGAGATGGCCAAGCAGCTTTGCGACGGCAACATCGATGCGATGATCTATACCATCGGCCACCCGGCTGCGGCGATCAAAGAAGCCACAACAACATGTGATGCCCGTCTCGTCTCCGTGACTGGCGCACCGATCGACAAGCTTGTGGCCGACAACCCCTTCTACCGTGTCGCAACCATCCCTGGCGGCATGTACAAAGGCACCGACGCTGACACCACCACATTTGGTGTTGGCGCAACCTTCGTCACGTCCGCAGACGTGCCAGAAGAGACCGTTTACGTGGTCGCAAAAGCCGTTATGGAAAACATCGACGACTTCAAAGGTCTGCACCCTGCGTTTGCCAACCTCAACCCAGCTGAGATGGTCAAGGACGGTCTTTCTGCACCACTGCATGACGGTGCCGCGAAAGCCTACAAAGAGCTGGGTCTGATCGACTAAGCCCGCTTGACAAATACTGGGTCGCCTGGACTGCTGGGCGGCCCAACCAGAAAAAAACAATTTAAAAAGTCTCGAATACGGGACACGGGGGACCCAATGGCTCAAGAAAACGACGCGCGTTCAGCCGATGATATGGTGGCCGAGGCCGATACAGGCGCCCGCAACCCGTCTTCCGCATGGCAGGCAAATTTGATCATCGGGACATGCATTGTTTGGTCCCTGTTTCAACTCTACATCGCCTCCAAGGTGCCAGGCGTGCTAGCCCAGGCGACGGGCATGAGCATCTTTGCCAATATCGTGGCTCAAGCCCGGTTTGTGCACTTGGCCTTTGCCATCATGCTGGCCACACTGGCGTTTCCGCTTTTCAAATCCTCCCCCAAGGATCGCATTCCTGTCTATGACTGGGCGCTATTGGTCCTGGGCGTGGCCTCGTGCCTGTATCTGGTGGTCTTCCGCTTTGAAATTGCTGATCGGCCCGGGCTCTGGAGTACAACCGATATCACCATGTCTTGTATTGGGATGTTTGTACTCTTCACGGCCGTTTACCGCTCTCTTGGCCTGCCTTTGGTGATCATTGCAGGCGCCTTCGTGGCCTTTGCCTTCTTTGGCGGTTACTCGGAGTGGGCGCGCAATATCACCAATTATGGAGGCGCTTCTCTCTCCAAGGCGTTGGGACATTATTGGATGCAGACGGAAGGCGTCTTTGGCGTGGCCTTGGGTGTCTCAACAAGTATGATCTTCCTGTTTGTGCTGTTTGGCGCATTACTCGACCGTGCAGGGGGCGGCTCGTGGTTTATCAAGGTTGCGGTGGCACTTCTTGGTGCCTTGCGCGGTGGGCCAGCGAAAGCGTCGGTTCTGTCGTCCATGCTCACTGGCATGATCTCTGGGAGCTCGATCTCGAACACGGTGACCACCGGCACATTTACCATCCCGCTCATGAAGCGTATCGGTTTTCCTGCGGAGAAGGCGGGCGCGGTCGAAGTGGCGTCATCGACCAACGGCCAACTGACGCCTCCCGTCATGGGGGCTGCGGCCTTCTTAATGGTTGAATACGTCAACATTCCCTACATCGACGTGGTCAAGCATGCCTTCTTGCCTGCGGTGATCAGCTACATCGCGTTGCTCTACATTGTGCACCTTGAAGCACTGAAGATGCAGATGCAGGGCCTCAAGAAAGCCGGGCGTCATATTGGCCCAGTGCTGATCCTCATTTTCTTCCTGTCGGGCTTTATTTTCCTGGGCGCTGCGACTTACGCGATGATTACTCTGCGCGGCGTGCTGGATGGTTTCATGACAGACAGCGTTTATGGGGGTTTGGCCGT
Organism: Marinovum sp.; assembly: GCA_022447495.1. Classification (GTDB taxonomy): domain Bacteria; phylum Pseudomonadota; class Alphaproteobacteria; order Rhodobacterales; family Rhodobacteraceae; genus JAKVBH01. Next base: position 6,615 of record JAKVBH010000044.1, read on the forward strand.
TGTGGCTGTGCTCTACCTGGGACTCGTCTATTTTGCGTCGCGCTACCCTGATGTTGCGATGGATGATCCCGATGGGCCTCTCGAAGCGCCACGGCTCACGCCGACGCTCTTGGGCGGAGCCTATTTCTCGTTGCCGATCTTTATCCTTGTGTGGAACCTGATGGTCCGTACTGACAGCTTGGATCGCCTGTCGCCCTCGCTATCCGCGTTTTGGGCAACGGTCTTTATGGTGATTGTCGCGCTCACGCATCGGCCGCTCAAGGCGATGTTCCGAGGCGAAGGCTTCGGAGGTGCCACCACGCAAGGCTGGCGCGACTTTATCGACGGGCTGATCCTCGGCGCGCGCAACATGATCGGGATCGGGGTGGCCACTGGCGCTGCTGGTATCATCGTGGGCACGATCAGCCTCACCGGGGCGCACCAGGTCATTGGCCAAGTTGTGGAAGTCATCGCCGGTGGCAACATTTGGATTTTGTTGATCCTGGTCGCTGTGATGTCCCTGATTTTGGGGATGGGCCTGCCGACGACGGCCAATTACATCGTGGTTTCGTCGCTCATGGCGCCGGTGATCCTCTCGGTTGGCGCGCAGGCGGGGTACATCTTCCCATTGATCGCTGTGCACCTCTTTGTGTTCTATTTCGGCATCTTAGCGGATGACACCCCGCCGGTGGGCTTGGCGGCCTATGCGGCGGCGGCGATCTCGCGCGGGGACCCGATTAAGACCGGTGTACAAGGGTTCAGCTACGACATCCGCACGGCGCTCTTGCCGTTCCTCTTCATCTTCAACACCGACCTGTTGTTGATTGATGTGGGACTGGCCAAAGCGGTGCTTGTCTTTTTCATATCTCTGATAGCCATGCTGCTCTTTGCGGCCGCAACCCAGGGCTATTTCATTGCGAAATCAAAGGCCTGGGAGACAGGCACATTGCTCTTCATTGCGTTCATGTTGTTCCGGCCGGACTTCTTCCTTGACCAAGTCAGTGAGAAATACACCGCCGCAGAAGGGCCTGTAGCACTTCAGCTCTTGAGCGACGTGCCGAAGGGGAAAGATGTCAGGTTCACGGTGAAAGGCCCAGACTTTGACACAGCCCTCGTTCGACCTGTGACAATCGTACTGCCTAGCGCGGGTGCGGCGACATTGGAGGCCCAAGGGTTGTTGGTTTTTGAGGAGGACGGACTTCTCAAACTCGACGAGCCTTTTGGCGGCGGAGAGGCGCTTCAACCCATCAGTGGGCAGGAGTTTGACTACTATCTCGACGACCCGGTTGTAATCGCCAAAGTCGAGATTGAAAACGACCGCGCGCCGAAGGAACTCTTCTTCATACCGGCGCTTACCTTGTTGTTTTTGTTAGTGTTAATTCAGCGCCGTCGGGCGACACAACCTGCATTCTAGGAGAAAGCACATGAGCAAAAAACTTCTCCTGGCCGTCGATATCAACGACTCCCAAGGCAGTCGGCCCAGCGCCGAGGCAGCGGTGCGGATGGCGCGCCATGAAAATGCGGAACTGCACATTGTAAATGTGATCCCCGATCCGGGCATGCCCATTGTCAGCGCAGCGCTATCTAGTGACCACAATGATGCCGTAGAAACGGCAGCAAACCACGGGCTTAGCGCCTGGGCCAAGGATCACATCCCCGCAGAGATTTCCACGGTGCTGCATGTGGTGCGCGGCACGATCTATGATCAGATTATCACTATGGCCAATACGCTGGATGTGGATAGCATTATAGTTGGGGCCCATAGCCCAAGTCTTAAAGATTATCTGATTGGTCCAAACGCTGCCCGCGTGGCGCGTCACGCAGCGCAATCGGTGTTTGTCGTGCGTCACTGACCTTACGTGGCACAGTCGCCCTAGGTTTTGTGTGGCCATTGGCCCAAGCCTGACCCGTGGGGTCAGCAAAGAGAACGCGCATGTACAGAGTCGTTCTTTTGAGAGTGTGAGTTCAATGAAAGTGATTGTTCGCGTTGCTTTCTGCGGCGGGATCTAGCAGGAGGACCAGTCGTGTCTCGCCGGTGCCGTCGACAGGCGGAGGTCGGTGTAAAAGACCTTGTGCGGCGGAACTTGGCCATAAGCTGCCGCGCATGATCATCGGCGTTCCAGTTGGCTTCGAACGGATTTACTCGGGGTCTTCACCCGCATGCCCAGTATCATACTGGGTGGCGTGGTCGCGATAGGTGCAGATCAATCGGGCCATCACAGCATCCAGGTGAAATATCCGGCATGCATTGGTCTGAAAGACATCCAAACGTGGCCTGACATACCCACAATCCACGATGCTAGAAAAGATTGATCTCAACGCAACGACATCATCGACCAAAAACGCGCATCCTTCGTCATGGGTTAGGCCATAGGCGGCCACCAACTCAGACATTGCGCTGGACACCATCTCACAGCGCGCCCGCGGTAGACCCGCGGCGCCACCTAGTCTATCCAGTTCTGGAAACTGGGCAAAAGGTGTTGCTTGCAGATCGCCGCTGCCACCGACGAGTTTCATATTTCAGCCAGGCCATTGGGCGTCGGACTTATGCGAACGCAACAACAGGGTCCCCTGACAACACGTTGGTGCTGGTTCATGCGGCTTCGTCAGCGCGCCGCCAGATTGGGAACGGGTCTGGGAGATCGGGAAGAGTGTCTGGGCTTGGGGCCAGATGCTCTGGCACAAGACAGGAGTCGAGGGTTGCCTTCAAGGCTAGCCAATCCATGCCTGCTCCGATGAAAACCAGTTCCTGACGGCGATCGCCCCAAGGCTCTTGCCAATGCTCCGCCATGTAGGCGCGCGCGCCCTCGTGATCTGGCCAGCGCTCTTTTGGAACGTCAGCCCACCACGTCCCAAGCGGTTGGATCGAAGACAAAGCACCCGCAAGCGAGAACTCTGCGACCCAGCCTGGGCGCGATGAAATCCAAAAATGGCCTTTGGCGCGGATAACTCCCGGCAGATCCCCTTTTAGAACCGCCAAGATTTTCTCAGGATCGAAAGGTTGGCGGGCGCGATAGACATAACTAGCGACTCCGTATTCCTCGGTTTCTGGCACGTGTTCAGCAAACCCATAAAGCTCTTTGGCCCACATGGGGTGCTCATGCGCCTTTTCAAAGTCAAAGAGGCCAGTGTCTAAGATGCGATCGCTTGGGACGTCAGAATGGTCCGTCTCAATGATCTTTGCGTCGGCATTCAAAGATCGAATAATTTGCCGCGCCGTTGCGACTTTGTCACGGCCTGCATCCGTCACTTTGTTCAGGATGACCACGTCGGCAAACTCGATTTGTTCTACCAAAAGATTGACGAGCGTGCGTTCGTCTTCGTCGCCCATCGTCTCTCCGCGGTCACTCAGGAAGTCATGGCTCGCATAGTCTGTAGTGAGGTTTACGGCATCGACCACAGTCACCATGGTGTCCAGGCGCGAGACGTCGGACAAGCTGTTGCCAAACTCATCACGGAAATCAAAGGTCGCTGCGACGGGGAGAGGCTCGGAGATGCCTGTGGATTCAATCAACAAATAGTCGAACCGGCCCTCAGCAGCGAGTCTGCGCACTTCATCGAGAAGGTCATCGCGCAGCGTACAGCAGATGCAGCCGTTAGACATCTCAACCAGCGTCTCATCGGTACGGCTGAGCTCGGTGTCAGCGCGCACGAGGTCGGCATCAATGTTGACTTCTGACATATCGTTGACGATCACCGCCACGCGTCGGCCTTCGCGATTGTTGAGCACTCGGTTGAGGAGTGTTGTCTTTCCTGCTCCGAGGAACCCTGACAACACAGTGACGGGGAGACGATTGTCTGGCATGGAATACTCCGGCTGGAAAGATTGTTATGTTGTAACATTACAATATAGCACCAGGCAGCACGCGCAAGGCGACTACACAAGTTTTTGCGAGGTGATTTCTCAAAATTATTGATGAGTCTAAAAGACCGTGATGAGGTGTTAGAATAGAACCAGAAAGAACTTTTTGTTTCGATATGTTGCCAGAAGTTGGGGCCCTTGGGCGCTTTGGACATCAATATCCAGCGCTCTTGTTTCGGCCCATTGGTCCGTGCGTCACCGTCCACAGACCGCGAAGCCGCGAAGGCTTGGCTTTTGAACCCCTCTCTGATTGCTACAAGGCCAATCAGACATCTTCGCGCGCAGAGAGTTTGATGTTACGTGATCACGGCCATGTCAGATACGTCTACTATCCGAATTTCAACCGTCTCAAGCGAGCTCATTCAAGATTGGCTTGCTGCGCTACAGTCGATTTGCGCGCCGGAACATTACCGTTCTTTATTGGCGCGTTCCAACGTGCTTGTGGGCGATACGGCGTTGCAGGGGCGGGTCACGTTGGATCAAATCGTCGCTTTGTACCAGCGCGCTGCGGTAGAAACCGGGGATGAGATGATGGGGCTCTGGTCACGACCTATTCGGCCACGCGCGCTTCAGCACCTTCTGACATCGGTGCGCGAAGCAACGTCGCTGTCTTCGGCGTTGTTTCGGTTCTCGACGTTCTGGAACCTTTTGCTGGATGATTATCAATTTCGCTTCGAACATGAGGCGGGCACCCGAACTCTCTATCTGATCCCCGTAGCGAAAGAGCCGCTTGCGCAACGCTTTGGCCACATGCTCATCCTTAAACTTGCCCATGGCATTTTGTCTTGGCTCGCGAGAGCTGAGGTGCCCGTGGAGGCCGTCGACTTCGCCTTTGAGCGTCCAAGCTATGAGGAAGATTACTCCGTCATCTTCCCGGCGCCCGTGCGTTTCTCTGCGGTGGCCAGCGCCATTCATTTTGCAGCGCATGACTTGGGGCCAGTTCAAATCCGAAGTACGGATGACTTGGACCGATTTTTGGAAAACGCCCCGCGCGATTGGATCTTCACACGGTCACAGGAGCATACGCAATCTCTGCGCGTGCGCGCGTTTTTGAGCCAGTCGTCGTGGAAAAACGCGCATCTGAATGCTGCGGCCGAGTCGCTTCACATGACCCCACGCACTTTGATACGCAAACTTGACGCGGACGGCACGTCGTTTCAATCCATCAAAGATGCACTACGCCGAGATATTGCAATTCGTCGTTTGCAAGTCGACGATGTGAGTATTGAGGCCATCGCCCAAGACGTAGGCTTTGCGTCTGCGGCAAGTTTTCATAAAGCCTTTCATCGTTGGACTGGCACCACGCCGAATTCCTATCGCCGCCAAGGCTGGTCTGACACATAAGTCTGTCACTTTTGGACAATCACTTGTCACTGGCCGAGATGGAGAATGCTAGATCAAGCCTGATAGAAGTAGATAATAGATTATCGCGCATCATTTCGATTATCTTTGCCAACTCCATTTGGCGAAATCGGACAAATGCACCCAAGGCAAAGGGCTCCTCTCATGTCAGAAAAATTCGCCGGTCTTCTCGAATTCGCTCGCGATCATGCCCGCACGGTGATTGCGCCAAATGTTCAGCGTTGGAATGAAACCAAAGCTTGGCCGCGTAGCGCGTCGGACATGGCGGGCGCGGCGGGTTTGATGGGGCTCTACGCGCCAGAAGACTGGGGAGGGCAAGGCTTGCCGCTCTCAGAGGGCATCCAGGTTTATGAGCAACTTGGGCTTGGGGACGGCGCTTATGCATTCGCACTTTCAATGCACAACATTTGTACGTTCGCGGCCTGCGGATACGGCACGCAAGCCTTCAAAGAGCAATGGGCTGGTGATCTTACGTCTGGCGGCAAGCTTGCCAATTTTGCGCTCACCGAGCCGCAGTCAGGCTCCGACCCAATGAAGATGTTTACCGGTGCAACGATCAATGGGGATAACACCTGGACAATCAGCGGTGCCAAAGCCTGGGTAAGTTTGGCTGGTGAGGCGGATGTGTACTTCACTGTTGTCAAAACGAGTGATGCGCCCGGTCACAAGGACATGGCGATGATTGCGATCCCTGCGGATGCACCTGGCATAAGTTTCGGACCGCGCTATGATACGCCGTCGTATAATTTCCTGCCGATGTCCGAGATGTACCTCAACGAGGTTGTTGTAAGCGAAGACAATATCATTTTGCCCATCGGCCAAGGCTTCCAGGGATCTCTTATGGCAATCGACATTGCGAGGGTCTCGATTGCCGCGGGATGTTGCGGTTTGATGCAAACGGCATTGGACACCGCTTTGTCATACTCCAAAAATCGAAAAATGTTTGGCGGCAAAAACATCGAACTTGATGGCATCCAGTGGATGCTTGGCGAAGTGGCGACAGACCTTGAAGTATCCAAACTTCTCTATCGCAAAGCCGCTGAAGCTTTGGGCACGCCTGAGGGACCACTTATGGCTGCCCACGCCAAGCGTTTTGTCCCGGACGCGGCTGTAAAAGCCGCCAATACCTGCACTCAGGTCTTGGGAGGAATGGGTTTGTTGCAGTCCTACGGTCTGGATCGATTGTCACGGTTGGCTCAGATGCTTCGGATTGTTGACGGCACCACAGAGATCAGCCGCGTTGTGATTGGCCGAGCTTTGCAGAAACGAGCCGAGGGTTTACCCGATCTTCCTGTGCCAAAGGGGTATGGCGAACCAAGCGGAGAACGCTCCTCGATGACAACGGAATGAGTCTGTTGGCGTATCTGCGCTTTCGCCACCGACGAACTTTCGCTACTTTCGCGGTGTAAAACGCTGGGGACATTACTGCATGCGCGCCGCTATCTGTACTAAGTTTGAAGGGGCGGCGTCGCTGGAGATCGGGGATGCCCCGGATCCCACGCCTGCTCCTGATGAGGTTCTTATTGATGTACGTGCCGCTGCGGTGAGCTTTATGGACAAGCTCATGGCCGAAGGTGGTTACCAACTGAAGCCTGATTTGCCGTATGTGCCCGGTACGGACGCGGCAGGTATCGTTCTGGAGGTTGGCAGCGAAGTAACCGACTTTGCCGCTGGGGACCGTGTCGTTGGACAAATGTGGCATGGCAGTTATGCTGAACGCGCCGTCACCAAGCATTGGAAATGCGCCAAGGTTCCCGAAACCGTGGACCTAGACGTCGCCTCAACGGTCTTGCACAATTACATGACTGCCTACCATGCGTTGGTCCAAAGATGTGCGCTGAAATCTGGCGAGACGGTTCTCGTCACTGGCGCGACTGGTGGGGTAGGTCTTGCAGCTCTCGACATGGGGCGCGTGCTTGGCGCACGCGTGATTGCGGGAACGGGAGATCCTGGCAAAGCGCAACGGCTCAAAGACCTCGGTGCCTATGGCGTGGTGAATACCCGCGAAGACGACATTCGCGAACAAGTCTCCCGCTTGACCGGTGGCCAAGGGCTTGATGTTTGTTTTGAAATGGTTGGTGGTGACATCTTTCTAAAGCTTGCGCGCTCCATGCGTTGGGGCGGTCGGATCACACCGATCGGCTTTGTCAGCGGGGATATCCCGAGCCTACCCATGAACCTGCCGCTGCTGAAAGGCTTTTCGGTGGTGGGCGTATTCGAAGGCGCTTGGGCAGAGAAATGCCCAGAGGAGGCCCGCGATGCTGCAGACCAGATCATGAATTGGATCGCTCTGGGGGATTTGAATCCGGTCATTGATCGTGTTTTGCCTTTGGATCAAGCTGCCGACGCCTTGCGTTTGCTGGACAGCAGACAGGTCATGGGACGCATCGTCCTTCACGTGTAAACGCGTAGTGACACGATGCCTATGCATGCGATGATCAAGGCCAACGCGCCGGACTAATATCTTAAATATATAATTATTTTTTAATAAGGTAGGGGGAAACAAATCCTCCTTTGATCTCGGTTTGTTGGGGATTACGCGCCCCGAGTAATCAAGTGTTAAGCGTTGTGAACCTCTATGCGTCCCGCGCCCAATTCTGGCCCTTTTCTTCCGTCCGTAGTCGCCCCTGCCCAAAAGCATTGCACAACATTTACATGGAAGAGTTTTGATACAATGGAAATCAATCCCCAATTTTTTGCGCTACAGGAATTGAGCATTCGCGATTCCCGCCTGCTGGACCGGCTTGAAGGGAGCCAGGAACGGTTAGAGAAACTAGACGAGTTGATGGCGAAAATAGATGCGAGTGTTGAAAAGTACGGAGCCGCGCCACAGCGGCTCCTTGATCAAATGGACGCGGTGATTGCCAAGGTCGCTTCGATCACGGATCGGATTGAAGCTCGGGCCTCTGATGCTCTTGCAAGCGACATTGCCCAGATACGCATTCTGATAGATGCCAATCGTGATCTTGTAGATGCTGCTGAAGCCGCGCTGCCTGGTGGGGCGGCTCTCGACAGAGACGCGTTCAAAGAAGTCAAAAAGGCGGTCAAACAGCTGGACCGCATGGAAGACAGTGGCCTGGATCGCATTGAAACAATTGTCGAACGTATTGAAGAAAGCCCGAGCGAACGACTATACAAAACATTCGACAAACAAATTGCAAAGCTTGTCGAGAAAGCTGATGAGATTGATGCCACGCTGAACGGGCAGTTTGACTCCAGGTTAGACGCTTTGCGCGATCAGATTGAGCAGAAAGTCCAACAAATTGAGGATATTCGTAATCCTCCTGCGCAACCGGAGCCCGATCCAGAGTTGCCACCTGAGCCTGCGCCAGAGCCCGATGCCACGCCAGAACCAGAGCCCGCTCCTGAGCCAGATCCAGCGCCCGTATGGAGCGTTGACGATTTCCGGGGAGAGGGTGAAACAGTGGTCGTGATAGACACCGGCTGGAATACACAATTCATCGGCCCAGACGAAGATATCGTGTTTGAATACGACTTCTACGGCGCAGATGATGCAAGCGCGCGCGTCGCGGATTCCAATGATCACGGATCCTGGGTCGATCAAGTCGTGCGGGGCGTCGCATCGCTTGCGGATGTCATCCACATGAAGGTTTTCCCTGACGGTGATGGCAGCGCTGGTTTTTTCGACATTGCCCAAGCGCTTTCGTGGGTTGCAGACAATGTCTCCAACTACAACATTACCGCGGTAAACTTGTCGCTTGGTGCAGGTAATGTGCAGGACTACGTGTCCAACCACTACTTTGGCAGCCAGTATCAATCTCTCGCCGACCAAGGAGTGTTGTCGATTGTCGCCGCTGGTAACTCAGGCCAATACGGTATGAACTACGTGGCGGCAGACCCCAATGCGATTGCCGTGTCCGCCTCAACATCAAGCGATACGCGGGCCGGGTTCTCTCAACACCATGAAAACCTCACCGATATCTTTGCCTTTGGTTACCGTGTGGGCATTGAGGATGAGACTGGCGGTGTCGACACTGTATCGGGCACCAGCTTCTCCGCGCCCTATGTATCTGGTGTGGCAGCGCGGGTGCAGGAAGCCGCAGAAGAGATCATTGACCGCCATCTGACCCAAGATGAGTTTGTGTATGTCCTCCAGGAAAGTGGCCGGGAGCTTGTGGGATATGACGGCAATGCCGACGGATACAAAGTCGCCGATGCAGATCGCGCAGTTGAGTGTTTCATCGACAATTACGCCGATTTTGTCTGATCGCAGTATATGAAAATTTGTAAGCGTGGCGGTCTGTCGCCACGCTTTTTCTGCGTCTTGGCGCGCACAGTGGGAAAGACCGTTAGAACGCGTCGATTTTGCATCAGTGTGACAGGTGTCAACCGTTGGCCAAAAGGACAGGAGCTAATTCCGGCGGGCCAAGAAGTCTTGTATACTTCGATAGCTCTCGGATTGGGAGTACTGGAGGTACCTAATCTAGAGTTCGTGAAAGTGTCTTGGATATTCCCTCGTTGGGAAAATTCCCAAGAGGATTGGATTCGGGAATATGGAGGTCAACCGACATAAAGAAGGCCGATCACGCCCTAAAAATGCGAAGGCCTGGGTCCACATCCTTACGAGGCTGAGGTCTATCTTGAATGCAAAAAGATCAGTTTTTCCTCGCCTATCGAAGCGCGCAAGCATGGGATCGAGACCGTCTAACAAACCCTAGCCACGAGCCCAGCGCTCTCGATTGCGGACAAAATGTTCATGGGGCGCGAATTGCGCAAGCCTGGGTTTCTGGGGCCTGTATTTGGGATGCTCGATCGGAAAAAGATGGAGGCGTTCGCCCGAGAAAAAACTCAGTGACCTTGGCCCTATGACGGTTCAAAATATCAACCAATCAGTCGAGACACTCTCAGGCGGCCAACGCCCAGGTGTCGCCTTGGCGCGGGCTGCTGCGTTCGGCTCAAAAGTGATCATTCTCGATGAACCGACTGCGGCCTTGGGTGAGAAAGAAAGCCGTCGCGTGTTAGACCTCATCCTAGACGTCAAAGCGCGCGGCATTACGAACGTTTTGATTAGCCACAACATGATACACGTCTTTGAGGTTTGTGATCGTGTTCACATTCATCGCCTGACCATGATCGACCCGAAGGTCCACGAGATGTCCGACGCCGCGGCGTTCATGACGGGTGCCAAAATGCCGGAGTCGGTAGCGGCTTAAATCCTTTTTGAGAAAAGACTTGTTTATTGGCGCGGCATCGGGTCGCGTCATACCCTGAGGTGTCGGTGCCTCAAACCGAAGGATTTATGCAAAATCAGACGGTTTTAGTAAATTTTTTCGTTGTCTGTGCTGGTCAGAGATTTAGTTATCTGCGGCATCGGAGGATGGGCATTGTTGACAAAAACACTCGGCAAGTTAACGTTTTCCAATCCTCATACGTTTTCTAACCAACAGGATGGTTCTATGACCAAATACACATTCGTCTCGACGTTGGCGGTGACAGTCGCGCTCGGCGCGGCGGCACAGGCCAATACGGCCCGCGACGTGATCAATGGCTACGCAGACCTCGCGCTTGCCAAATACAGCGACAGTCTGGCGACTGCCCGCACGCTTGATGCAGCCCTCAAAGAGCTTGTGGCCAACCCATCAGAAGCAACCCACCAAGCGGCAAAAGAAGCTTGGCTCGCCTCCCGTGTACCGTATCAGCAAACCGAAGCGTATCGCTTTGGCAACGCTGTGGTCGACGACTGGGAAGGCAAAGTAAACGCATGGCCTCTCGATGAAGGCCTCATCGACTATGTCGATACTTCTTTTTATGGTGAAGAAAGCGAAGAAAACGGTGCGTTTCTTGCCAATGTCGTGGCCACACCTGCTGTTATGATCGGTGGTCAGTCCATCGACGCTTCGGCGATTACACCAGCGCTCTTGCAAGATTTGCACGAGGTAGACGGCGTTGAAGCAAACGTGGCCACTGGTTACCACGCGATTGAGTTCCTCCTTTGGGGCCAAGACCTCAACGGCAATGAACCCGGTGCAGGTGCCCGCGCGTACACAGACTTCGACGCTGCAAATTGCACCAACGGAAGTTGTGATCGTCGCGGTGAATACCTTATTGCTGCATCTGAACTGATGCTCGCCGATCTGGAAGAGATTGTGGCTGCATGGGGTGCCGATGGTGCTGCGCGTGCTGATCTTGATGGAGCTTCCGACGCGGAAGGAATCTCCGCGATTCTGACCGGCCTTGGGTCGCTGAGCTACGGTGAGCTGGCCGGTGAACGCATGAAGCTTGGCCTCATCCTGCACGATCCCGAGGAAGAGCATGATTGCTTTGCCGACAACACACACAACTCGCACTACTACGATGCGAAGGGCATGCAGAATGTCTACCTCGGCACGTACATTGCTTCGGATGGCGCAGTTACAACCGTGCCTTCGTTGTCCGCTCTGACCGCTGCAGTCAACTCTGATCTCGACGCCGAGATGACTGCAAAGTTTGAAGCGACCATGGTTGCCATGCAGGTCATGAAAGACCGTGCTGACAGCGGCGTGGAAGCTTACGACCAGATGATTGGCTTCGGCAACGACGAAGGCAATGCGGTTGTTCAAGCCGCCATCGACGGACTTGTGGACCAAACGCGCACCATCGAGAAGCTGGTCGCAGCGCTCGGCGCGTCAGAGATCACCGTTGAAGGTTCCGACAGCTTGGACAACCCGAGCGCCGTTTTCGAATAAACCCAAATGCAGGGCCCGGGTTGTTTTCCGGGCCCTTTTTGCGTCTATGCCACACTACATTCACTGAAAAAGCACTATAAGGTCGGCAGGAACATACGTTAAGAGGACCCTATGAACCGGTTGCCAGCATTGCTCGCTATACTTGTTTTGGCCCTATCTTTGTCGCCTGCGTTCGCGACGTTCGAGACGCGAGCCGAGCGCAAGGCACGCATCCTCGCTCCCACATCAAATTTCGCGCGTCCCGAGCAGTTTGAATTGTTCCAAGGCGGGGCCGGAACGAACCGCACGCGGCTCGACGAGAACGCTTTTTCTTTGCCGTCTGCCAATCTGAGTTTTGAGGAGCGCTCCGACTTTTTCATCGGTAATGGCGTGTTTGATCGCCCCTGGGTGCCCGCGCCATCTTCGACCATTGGCTCAGACGGGCTCGGCCCGCTTTTCAACGCGCGCTCCTGTCAAGGCTGCCACATTAAGGATGGCCGTGGCCATCCACCCTCCGCGGGTGATGTGAACATCGTCTCCATGCTTTTTGCACTGTCAGACACAGAAGGCGGTCCTGACCCTGTATTTGGGCACCAGTTTCAGGATCAAGCCATCGTTGGATTTCACAGCGAGGGCCGCATCGACGTGAGTTATGACGAGGTGCCTTTTGCCTATCCCGATGGCACCGCTGTCACGTTGCGTCGCCCCACATACAAAACCCAAGCCGCTTTGGCGGAGGACGTTTCGCTCAATCCTCGCATCGCGCCGCAGATGATTGGCCTTGGATTGATCGATGCGATTTCAGAAGAAGATATAGAGGCACGGGCCGACCCTTACGATCTTGATGGTGATGGTATATCTGGTCGCGTTTCTATGGCCGACGGCCGCGTCGGCCGTTTCGGATGGAAGGCGCAGGCGCCCAGTTTGCTGGCTCAGACCGTGGCCGCCTTTTCCAATGATATGGGTTTGTCCACCGTGCTTGCCTCTGCGCCCTGGGGCGATTGTACCGAGGCTCAACCAACGTGTCGCAATGCCCGCCATGGGAATGAAACCGATGGTGTTGAGATTGCCGATGATTTGCTCGATCTGGTTACGTTTTACTCGTCACACCTCGCAGTGCCCGCCAGACGGGACGTGGATGACCCAAAGGTCCTGCGCGGCAAAGAACTCTTCTATCAAGCTCAGTGTACAGCCTGTCATACGCCAAAATTCGCGACCTCGGCATACGCATCAGAGCCATTGCGGAACCAACTCATCTGGCCCTATAGCGACCTTCTTTTGCATGATTTGGGGCCGGGCCTTGCAGATCAGAACCCCAGCGGTGACATTTCAGGCGCCGAATGGCGCACGCCACCTTTGTGGGGCATCGGCATGACTGAGGCCGTGAGCGACCATACCTTCTTTTTGCATGATGGCCGTGCGCGATCCCTTGAAGAAGCTATCCTTTGGCACGGTGGCGAAGCTGAAACGTCGCGCGATGCCTTTGCAACATTTCCAGCGGACGACCGCGCCGCATTATTGAGGTTTCTGTCAAGCTTATGATCCGTCGTATCACCGTCTGTTTGGCGCTCTGCCTGCCAACGTTGTCCCATGCCTTTTCATCGCTTGGCGACGCTGAGGCCCAGGTGTTGCAAGAGGGCATGGTTGCGACCGCCGATGGATTCATACTGCCCGCCTATCAAGCCCAACGTGATGCGGCTGAAGACCTGCGTGGCGCGCTCCAGGCATATTGCTCGGGGGCGGGTAAGATTGAGGCCGCGCAGAGCAGTTTTGGGAAGATCTTTTTGGCGTGGCAAAGGTCCAGCATCGTCCAATTGGGCCCAATTCTCGATTCCGAAGGCCCGATGCGTGTGCAACTCTGGCCCGATCCCAAAGGCTTCAGCAGTCGAGCAGTACGTGCGGCTATCCGTAAGCAAGACCCAAGCATTCTTGAGCCAGGTGCGTTGGTGGGCCGTTCCATTGCGTTGACCAATCTCACCGCGTTGGAAGGGCTGCTCTTTGGCGATCTCGTAGCAGATACCTATGCGTGCGACCTGGCCATTTCCATCGCTGCTTTCCAAGCTGACCTGGCGGAAGACCTCGTGGCGGCATGGACCCCGGGCCACTCCTATCGTGCCGCCTATGACACGGCGATAAGTGGCAACGAAACCTACCCCACGGTGGATGCGCTTCTTCGGGAGGTTCTGGCTGGGAGTATTGTGCACACGGATCGGCTTCGGAAATTCAAGCTGTCTCGTGGTCTTGGGTCTGCTGCTGGCGACGCTCGGGTTGAACGCACAGAAGCGCGCCGCTCTGGTTTGGGTTTGGCCAGTATTGAAGTGGGGTTTCGTGCGCTGGCCGACCTCTATCAGGTTCCTGGCGGTCTCTTTGAGCGCGCGATTGAGATCGGCGGCACGGTCGACGGGCGTATGCTCAGCTTCACTGCAATGTCGGTCGCAGACGAATTGCAAAACATCACATTCTCGCTGGAAAGTATCGCCGAAACCGACGGCAGCGAGGCAGAGGATTTGCGCCGATTTGCGCGCCTTGTTGGGTTTCACGAGCAATTCCTGAAAGTGGGTTTTCCACAATCCCTTGGGCTCGTGGCGGGATTTACCTCTGCTGATGGCGACTAGGCGCGCGATCCTCGGACACTTGGCCGTTGGGTTGGGCGTTGTGGCGACGGGGGCTGCCCTGGCACAACCTGCCGAAGACGCCGCCTATGTGGCAATCGAGACGGCTGCCAACACTGGTCATAGTCGCGCGCTGTTTTTTGCGTCAAGCGGTCGGCTTCTGGGGCGTACACCGCTTGATTTCCGCGTCCATGGCATGGCCCAGCATGGGCAAGCTATGGTCGTCTTTCCCCGTCGCCCCGGCAATCAGATGTGTGTCGTTGACGTTGTAAACTTGGAGATCAAAAGACGCCTCACAGCACCGTTTGATCGCCATTTTTATGGACACGGAGCATTTACACGAGATGGCGCATATTTGCTGACGACTGAAAACAACCTCGACACGTTGGGTGGGCATGTGGGCGTGTATGATGTGCGTGCCGGCTATCGTCGCGTGGATGATATGGTTCTACCTGGAGCGGGACCGCATGAGATTATTAGGGCTCCTCACTCTGATGTTTTTCTCTTGGCTCTCGGAGGCTTAGAGACTCATCCTGATTACGGTCGTACGCCCTTTAATCTGCGGGACTTTCGCAGCCAAATTGTACAAGTAGACATTCGCCGTTCCGAGGTCCTGCCGCTGGGGCATTGGTCTGGAACCGAAGGCGTCTCTTTGCGCCATTTGGCCCAAGATGGGGCTGGTCGATTGGTCATTGGGGGCCAAGTACCCAAGGGCCGCGATCCAACGGGCAGCGTGCTTTGGGTTGTTAACAAAGGCGTCCCACAAAAGGTTGAAACCGAAGGCCGACTTGGTCACTACGTTTCATCTGTCGCCGCCCATGGAGCGCAGGCGTTGGTGTCATCAAAAGTGACCGGAGAAGTGCTACGACTCGTCGATGGCGAAATGACATCGTCCGATACATTGGACGGCGCTTCGGCTGTGGCACTATCAGACAGGTTCCGCGCGCAGTCCGGATTTCGTGCGTTAGACATCAATGGCCAAGTATACGAAGCAGACCGTGGCGCCGAGTTCGACAATCACGGCTTCGCGCTAAGCCCCATGATCACACTTTAGTTCCGCGCGTCGCCAATTGGGGGAACGCCCAGAGCAAAGCTGGCGGAATATTCGCGCGTTGCCCAAAAATGGAATTCGGATTGCAACTATGCTGCGCAGCTAAAGTTAGGATTTAAACAGCTGCCAAATTGCAAACGTCGATTATGAGCTAATTCTTTTGAAAACAACGTGTTGTTGGTGCAGAAAGTGAGGCGCTGAACAGAGCGCGAG
>JAKVBH010000045.1 GCA_022447495.1 Marinovum sp.
GGCAGGAGTTTTTCCGCGCCATGGGCGACGACGAGATTTCGGTCAAACGCGAAGCCGAGGGCCCCTCTTGGGCGCGCGCCGATTGGCCGCCAGCGCCACAAGACGACCTCACGTCCGCGCTCACTGGCGAATGGGTGGCCCCTGTTGAAGCCAAATCCGCTGGTAACAGAATTATCGAGAAAGCAGCCTCGAAGGGCGTCGAGCTCACTGACGACCAAGTGCAACGCGCCGTGCTTGACTCGATCCGCGCGCTTATGCTCATCCGCGCCTATCGGATCCGTGGCCACTTGGCTGCGGACCTTGATCCACTTGGCATGCGTAGTAGTGACCCACGGCCCGAGCTTGATCCAAAGTCATACGGTTTCGCCGAAGCAGACATGGATCGGCCGATTTTCCTCGACAATGTGCTGGGCCTTCAAATTGCATCCATGCGCCAGATCGTGGACATTGTGAAACGTACCTATTGTGGCACCTTCGCGCTCCAATACATGCACATCTCTGACCCCGAGCAATCCGCATGGCTCAAAGAACGCATCGAAGGCTTTGGCAAAGAAGTGACCTTCACCCGAGAAGGGCGTAAAGCCATCCTAAACAAAATGGTTGAGGCCGAAGGGTTCGAAAAGTTCCTCCATGTCAAATACATGGGCACAAAACGGTTTGGCCTTGATGGCGGCGAAAGCCTCATTCCAGCTATGGAACAAATCATCAAACGCGGCGGCAGCCTGGGCGTCAAAGACATCGTCATTGGCATGCCTCACCGCGGTCGCCTGAGCGTGTTGGCCAATGTGATGGCCAAGCCGTATCGCGCGATTTTCAACGAATTTCAGGGGGGTAGCTTCAAGCCCGAAGACGTGGATGGCTCCGGCGATGTGAAATACCACCTCGGCGCGTCATCTGACCGGGAATTTGATGGCAACACAGTGCACCTCAGCCTGACCGCGAATCCGTCCCACCTTGAAGCCGTAAACCCAGTTGTCCTCGGCAAAGCCCGCGCCAAACAGGACCAAGTCGGTGATGACACGCGCACAAGCGTGATGCCGGTGCTACTACACGGCGACGCTGCCTTCGCGGGTCAAGGCGTGGTCGCTGAATGCTTTGCGTTGTCCGGCCTTAAGGGTCACAAAACCGGCGGCACCGTACACATCGTCGTCAATAACCAAATAGGCTTCACGACGGCCCCGCACTTTAGCCGGTCCTCTCCTTATCCAACAGACAATGCCCTGGTCGTCGAAGCGCCAATTTTCCACGTCAACGGCGATGATCCAGAGGCTGTGGTCCATGCCGCCAAGGTCGCCACCGAATTCCGCCAGAAGTTCGGAAAAGACGTTGTCATCGACATCTTCTGCTACCGTCGATTTGGTCACAACGAGGGCGACGAGCCCATGTTCACCAACCCGGTGATGTACAAAAAAATCAAAGGCCATAAAACCACGCTTAGCCTCTACACAGAGCGACTTGTCAAAGACGGATTGATCCCAGAGGGCGAGATCGAGGACATGAAGGCTTCCTTCCAATCTTACCTCAATGAGGAATTCGAAGCCGGAAAAGACTTCAAACCCAATAAGGCCGATTGGCTAGACGGGAAGTGGTCACACTTAGATCGCCACAAAGAGGATTATCAACGCGGCCAAACGGCCATAAAGGCCACTACTCTGCAGGAGATCGGCTCGGCGCTCACGCGCGTGCCAGACGGTTTCCCCTTGCACAAAACCGTGGGCCGGCTGCTCGACACTCGTGGCAAAATGTTTGCCAGCGGCGAAGGCTTTGACTGGGCCACAGCGGAAACGCTCGCATTTGGGTCTTTGCTCACCGAGGGTTATCCAGTGCGCTTGGCCGGTCAGGATTCCACGCGGGGCACATTCTCGCAGCGTCACTCCGGTCTTGTGAACCAAGACACCGAAGAACGCTACTACCCGATCAACCACATTCGCGAAGGTCAGGCTAGGTATGAAGTTATCGACTCTGCACTTTCAGAGTATGCGGTTTTGGGCTTTGAGTANGGCTTTTCATTAGCCGAGCCCAATGCGCTAACCCTGTGGGAAGCTCAGTTTGGCGATTTCGCAAACGGTGCACAAATCATGTTCGATCAGTTCATCTCTTCGGGCGAGAGTAAATGGTTGCGTATGTCGGGCCTTACTGTGCTTCTGCCCCATGGCTTTGAAGGCCAAGGTCCAGAGCACTCCTCCGCGCGTCTGGAACGCTTTCTTCAGATGTGCGGCCAAGACAACTGGATCGTCGCGAACTGTTCGACACCTGCGAATTATTTCCACATCCTGCGACGCCAAATTCACCGGACATTCCGCAAACCCCTCATCTTGATGACACCAAAGTCACTTTTGCGACACAAGCTGTGCATCTCAAAAACCGAAGACTTCGCGGAGGGAAGCTCTTTCCACCGTGTCCTTTGGGACGATGCACAACACGGCAACTCGGACACAAATCTTGTGGCGGACGATAAAATCAAGCGCGTCGTAATGTGCTCGGGCAAAGTGTACTTCGATCTCCTCGAAGAACGCGATGCACGCGGGATTGATGACATTTACCTAATGCGTTTTGAGCAGTTCTATCCCTTCCCCGCGATCTCAGCAGTCAAGGAGCTCGAGCGCTTCAAAAATGCCGATATGGTTTGGTGCCAAGAAGAGCCCAAAAACCAGGGAGCTTGGACGTTTATGGAACCAAATCTAGAATGGGTCTTGGGCCGGATCAAAGCCCAAAACACCCGACCCACATACGCCGGACGCCCCGCCTCAGCTTCGCCCGCCACAGGACTCGCTAGTCAGCATAAAGCTCAACAAGCGGCGCTCGTAAACGACGCTCTCACACTTTAAGGAAGACCAAAATGACCACCGAAGTGCGCGTGCCCACATTGGGTGAATCCGTCACCGAGGCCACCGTTGCCACATGGTTCAAAAAACCAGGCGATACAGTAGCTGTGGACGAAATGCTCTGTGAGTTGGAAACAGATAAAGTCACCGTGGAAGTTCCATCGCCAATTGGCGGAACGCTTTCAGATATCGTTGCTGCGGAAGGCGAAACCGTCGGCGTCGACGCGCTTTTGGCCAACATCGCAGAAGGCGCCAGCGCCGTTGTCGCAGCTCCTGCAGCCCCGCCACCCCCCACGCAAGAGGCCACAACCGCAAGTGTTGATGTGATGGTGCCAACGTTGGGTGAATCCGTGACCGAAGCGACTGTGTCCACTTGGTTCAAAAAGGTCGGTGATACCGTCGCGCAAGATGAAATGCTATGCGAACTAGAGACTGACAAAGTCTCAGTCGAAGTCCCAGCGCCTGCTGCAGGAGTGCTGAGCGAAATCGTAGCCGCAGAAGGCTCCACCGTTGATGCCTCCGCAAAGCTGGCCGTGATTGGTGGTTCAGCAGCGGGCGCAACTGTTGCGCCAATCGCTGCGCCCACGCCTGCGGCAGCACCTACTGCGAGCAAAGACGTCAAAGATGGTCCCGCCGCTGAAAAAGCCATGGCTGAAGCAGGGATCAGTCGCGATCAGGTCACTGGCACAGGTCGGGATGGCCGCGCAACAAAATCAGATGTTGCCGCAGCAGTGGCCGCCGCCGTGCCCGCGCCAGCACCCGCCGCTGCGCCAGCCACGCTACGTGCTCCAGTTGCCGCAGAAGACGCAGAACGCGAAGAACGGGTGAAGATGACACGGCTGCGGCAGACCATCGCCAAACGCCTCAAAGATGCGCAAAACACAGCAGCAATCCTTACCACCTACAATGAGGTGGATATGAGCGAGGTGATGGCGCTGCGCAAAGAGTACAAAGACCTCTTTGAGAAAAAGCACGGTGTGAAACTCGGCTTCATGTCATTCTTCACCAAGGCCTGTTGCCACGCGCTCAAAGAAATACCCGAGGTAAACGCTGAGATCGATGGCACCGACATCGTCTACAAGAACTTCGTGCACATGGGCATCGCCGCTGGCACACCACAAGGTCTCGTCGTGCCCGTGATCCGCAATGCAGACACGATGTCTTTTGCCGAAATCGAAAAAGCCATTGGCGAAAAAGGCAAGCGTGCTCGGGACGGCAAACTCTCGATGGCCGAGATGCAGGGGGGTACGTTCACAATCTCAAACGGCGGCGTCTACGGCTCGTTGATGTCGTCACCGATTTTGAACCCGCCACAATCCGGCATCTTGGGCATGCATAAAATTCAAGACCGTCCAATGGTGATCAATGGCGAGATCAAGGTCCGCCCAATGATGTACCTAGCACTGAGCTACGACCACCGTATCGTCGACGGAAAAGGTGCCGTGTCCTTCCTAGTACGCGTCAAGGAGGCGCTGGAAGATCCTCGTCGCTTGTTGATGGATTTGTAATCTGACGACCTAAGGCCTCACAAAGGATGATTACCATGACCCCAGAACTTACATATCTCGTGTATGCAGCAGTTCTTTTGGTTGTTCATATGCTGATTCAGGCAACGTTGTCCGACCTGTCAAAAGGACTGGGTTGGGCACTCGGCGCGCAAGACGAGCCACGCACGCAAAACGTCGTCGCAGGACGCGTGGAGCGTGCGCTGCGCAATTATGTCTATAACTTGCCCGCCTTCATTATCCTCGCGGTGTGTTTGCACCTGGCTGACCTAGGAACAGAAACCACTGCTCTCGGGGCCGCCGTCTGGTTCTGGGCGCGTATCGCTTACATCCCAGCTTTTGCATCCGGTGTGGTTTTGGTGCGTTCGATCGCTTGGTTCGTATCACTGGCTGGGCTCTTGCTCATGCTCTTGCCATTTTTGGGATAAGTGCAGCGTCCAAATGCCCGAGCGTCTAGCCGTCACAGCAGCCATGCGCAATGAAGGTATCCACCTATTGGAGTGGGTTGCCTATCATCAAGTGATTGGTTTCGATCGGGTGATCATACACACCAATGAGTGCACAGATGGATCAGATACGCTCCTGAACCATCTGTGCCACCAAGGCCTTGTTGAACACCTCTGCAATGCTGTTCCAGCCGGTGAAGCCCCTCAAAGCGTGGCGATGGGCGCCGTTCTGCAGCACCTCAAAGATGAGCCTACTGAATGGCTTTTGCACTGCGACGCAGATGAGTTTTTGAACATTGGCATTGGCGCCGGAAGACTACCTGACCTGATGGCCAACATGGACGAGGCCGACGTGATTGCACTCCCATGGTTTAGCTTTGGTGACAGTGGGTGTGAGGAGTGGCCTGGCGCGACATTGCCGAACTTTGTCGGATGCGAAAATGCAATCCACCCAGAGACTGTGAAATTCAAATCCATGTTTCGGCCCGCGCTTTTTGGATTTGCCCATGATCACATGCCAGTTCAGCCCAAAATCGATAATCCTCGCGTCGTGAACGCGTTAGGTGAGGCCCTTCCAAATGATCCGCTTTACGCAGACAAACGGGCCAAGTACCGCCCATTTGAACGCTCGATCAAACCGCACGCGGCCGTCCTAAACCATTACGCTACGCGCTCCCACGATGTGTTTTTAATGAAGAACGATCGTGGCGATGGGCAGGGCAAAACAACGAACAAGTATCATCTCGGATCAACATGGCACCGCGTTGCGAACCGCAATGATCGCGAAGATCGCCGCATCTTGCGCCACTGGCCCGCAACGCAAGCCAGGCTGGATGGACTGCGCGCTGACCCAACAACGAAACGCCTGGAAGGTGTCTGCATCGACTGGTGGGAAACGCGCAAAGCGGACGTGTTGACCCACGATAACCGCAAAGCTTGGTCCAAGGGCCCTTACCGCGAGGCGTTGGCATGACACCGGAACTCACGGCCCTGACCCTCGCCGCGCTCCTTCAAGTGGTGCAGTTCTTTCTCATGGCGATACCAGCCAATCTCGAAGTGAAACCCGGCAAGACAATGTCACCACGCGACGGGGTCAAACTTGAAGACGAAGTGAGCCCACGCACCGCGCGGCTGGTACGTGCGATGAACAACCATTTCGAAGGCTTGATCCTCTTTGGCATCGCAGTCTTCGTGATCACCTTCTCCGATCAGGCCAACAACAAAACGGCGCTTGCCTCTTATGCCTACCTTGTCGCTCGCATCCTCTACGTGCCTGCCTATGCATTTGGCTGGACGCCCTGGCGCTCTCTGATTTGGGCGATCGGCTTCTGCGCAACCATTTACCTTCTCGTCATGGCGCTGCTGTGATCTTCCTCTTGCACCAAATACCCCGGGGGCACGGGGGCGACGCCCCCGACTTACACCCTTAAAAAAGGACCAACCCATGGCACAATACGACGTCATCGTCATCGGCTCAGGACCGGGCGGCTATGTGGCCGCTATACGCTGCGCACAACTCGGATTGAAAACGGCTTGTGTGGAAGGGCGAGAGACCTTGGGTGGCACCTGTCTCAACGTAGGCTGCATTCCCTCAAAAGCCTTGCTGCACGCCAGCCACCAGCTCCACGAAGCAGAGCATAACTTCGCTAAGATGGGTCTGAAGGGGAAAACACCTTCTGTCGATTGGAAGCAGATGCTCTCCTACAAAGAGGATGCCATCGGGCAGAATACCAAAGGCATCGAGTTCCTATTCAAAAAGAACAAGATTGACTGGCTAAAGGGATGGGGATCAATCCCAGCAGCTGGCAAAGTCAAAGTCGGCAACGAGACCTACGAAACCAAGAACATTATAATCGCTTCAGGCTCCGAACCAGCGTCCGTGCCCGGCGCCGATGTCACAATTGATGAAAAAATCGTGGTCACCTCCACAGGTGCACTGGAACTTGGCAAAATCCCAAAGAAGCTCGTGGTCATCGGCGCAGGCGTGATCGGCCTTGAACTGGGATCGGTCTATGCACGGCTGGGCTCTGAGGTTCAAGTCATTGAGTTTATGGACTCAATCACGCCAGGAATGGACAGTGAAGTACAGAAGACATTCAAGAGACTTTTGAGCAAACAAGGGTTAAATTTCAAGCTTGGCGCCGCTGTGAACAAAGTCGAAACGACCAAGAGCAAAGCCAAAGTCAGCTACACGCTACGCAAAGACGACTCCGCGCACACGGTGGACGCCGATGTTGTGCTCGTCTCAACGGGCCGCAAACCGTTCACAGACGGCCTTGGCTTAGAAGAGCTTGGGGTGGAGATGTCGCCACGGGGCCAGATTAAAGCAGACGATCAATGGCGGACAAATGTTACCGGCATCTATGCCATCGGAGATTGCATAGACGGGCCAATGCTGGCGCACAAAGCAGAAGACGAAGGCATGGCCGCAGCCGAAGTCATCGCCGGCAAACATGGCCACGTAAACTACGGCGTGATCCCAGGCGTTATCTACACCCATCCTGAAGTTGCAAACGTCGGGGTCACCGAAGAGCAACTGAGAGAACAAGGCATCGCCTACAAAGCAGGCAAATTCTCGTTCATGGGCAATGGCCGGGCCAAAGCGAACTTCGCGGGTGACGGCTTTGTAAAAATTCTCGCCGACAAAGAAACGGATCGCATCCTTGGCGCGCATATTATTGGGCCAATGGCAGGCGATCTGATTCATGAGATTTGCGTCGCTATGGAATTTGGTGCGAGCGCTGAGGATCTCGCGCTCACGTGCCACGCGCACCCGACCTACTCTGAGGCCGTTCGCGAAGCGGCCTTGGCCTGCGGTGACGGTCCAATCCACATGTAAACGCGGTCAAATCACTTTAGTTAGCGTCATCCAGCGAGCAAGATGACGCTAACTTACATCACTTGTCACAATCTGGTAGCAGCCTATGATTGCCTAAATTAGCAAAAACCGTTCGCTCGCATGGATCCTGACTTTGCTTCCGCAGAAGACGTCTCCGAATATGTTTTGGAGATTACGCGCACCGCCTATTTGGAGCGCGATGCCGAACTCTTTTGCTCGCGATTCCAGCTACCTCAATTGGTGGGTACGTTTAAAGGCAACCGTGTTCTTGAGACACCAAACCAACTAAAGTCAGTCTTTTGGGATATGTGTAACATATTTACAAACCAAGGTGTTTTGGATTTCAAACGTAAGACGTTGGCTGCTAGCTTCAAGAATCCCAACTACATTCAACGAACGTTCGTGACTCAATATATCCTCCCAGGCTTTGCACTATCAGATGAGATTTTTGGCCATGGATATCTCGTGCGAGAAAACAATGTCTGGCTGATCGCAGAAAGCACATACGCGACCAAAATCGAATCCGTGGCGCGTGTTTTGGGACCCAGAGAGAATGCCGTGCAAGATCAAAGTGTCTCAGCCAGCATGTAACAGCGAAGCGCAAATGTGCTGATCACCACATGCGCGGTTTGGCATAATCACCATAAGCCGCGTCATATTCAGCGCCGCCGAATTTCCCTTTGGTCATTTCAAGCAGGATATCGCCCATCGTTGGTACTGATGCGCTATCGTCACGCTCCCACAAACCAGCCCGCATCACCGCCTTGGCGCATTGCGTGTAGATCTCGTCAATCTCGATAACGATAACCGTTTTAGGATGCTTAGAGCGTTTTTCGAACTGTTGACAAACGGCCTCATCATCCGTGAGCCACGCCCGTCCGTTGACGCGCACGATTGTCTTTGAGCCTGATACCATAAACATCAGGGCGATGCGCCCGTCGCGCACGATATTGCGTAACGTGTCCAGCCGGTTGTTCCCCCGCCAATCGGGCATCATAAGTGTTTTGTCGTCGTGGAAGCGCACCACTGGACCATCATCGCCCCGAGGGCTACCATCGGCCCCCTCAGGTCCAACCGTGCTCACCACACAGAATCGCGCACCTTCAATCCATTTGCGGTAAAGCGGCGTCAGATGGTCGGCCACCTTGTGCAAAGCAGCGTCCGAGGGTGTCTTGTAGAGCGCATGAAGTGCTTCCAAAGTTTCGATCTTACGCATCAAATCCACCCTCCCTCATCAGGCTGTTGGACTTAGACTCCACCAATGTCTCCAACGCTTGCATAAACTCAAGGCGTTCCAATCCAGGCGCAATCGGGTCAAGAAATTCGACAATGGCGGTGCCTGGACGCCGAATGATACCTTTGCGAGGCCAAAACAGGCCCACATTGGTGGCTACGGGCAAACAAGGTTGTTCCATCTGATTGTAAAGCGCGTGGATTCCCGCTTTATAGGGTGCTTCAACGCCGGGAGGGACCCGTGTGCCTTGAGGGTAGATGATGAGCTGCCCTGGCTCTGCTGAGCCCTGTTCGACGTCGCGCAACATCTTCTCAACCGCAGCTCCCTTTTTGCCCCGGTCCACAGCGACACAGCCGATGCGTTGCGCATAGAGACCGATCACAGGGGTCCACAAAAGCTCGCGCTTCATGATGAATTTCGCCGAGGGCGAGGCTTCGAAAATCATCATAATATCCAGAAAGGATTGGTGTTTGGCCGCGACAAGCACCTCTCCTTGCGGCGGCGTGCCCCTCAGGATTGGCTGGATACCGACCATCCAACGCATGGTCCAAAATACCCAACGGCAATAGGTCTTGCATGCGTACCGTGCCGCAGTGCGCGACACCAAAGCACCGGGCAAAAAGAAAATGCCAATCAAAAGCATCATCAAATAGATTTGAAACACAAAGATCGCGGATCGGATCCATTGCAGCATTAGCTCAAACTCCCCAAAACGCGACGGCTCGCATACTGCGTGGCAACGAATGCGACCACCCCGGCAATGGGTGGGACAAGCAAGGGCCAGAGCCAATCACTTCCATCAAAGCCCAATCCAGTCAAAACGCTGGCCTGTTCACCCGCCCGCGGCAAAAGCGCAATGGCAAAAAGACCAAATGCCGTTCCAATCGCAGCACCCGTGAGCGCACGCAACGTAAAACGTCGCACAAAGGCCTGAGCGATATAGGCATCCGTCGCGCCAACAAGACGGAGCACAGTGATGATTTGTACATTGGCCGAGAGGGCCGCATTGGCCGCCAATGTAATCATTCCGCCCATCGCGCCGAAAATCAAAAAAATGGACGCCCAGGCCAAAGCCCGTAAACGGCCGGCCGCACGAACAAATGGTGCGCGCCATCTTCCATGGTCATCAAGTACCGCTCCGGGCAATTCCGCCTGCAGACGCAACCTCAGACCAGCGGCATCATAGCTGTCGCCGGTCACTTCAATGAGCTGCGGGACGGGCAATCCTGCCAAAGGCACGTCGGGACCAAACCAAGGAGCAAGCAACGCCTTTTGTTCATCCTCGCTTATCAAGCGCGCAGACGCGACGCCCGGCGTTTGCTGTAGAATGGCGAGCGCGCGGGATGATTGCACCTCTCGTTCTGCGATAGGCGCTTGCACGCGCAGGGTAGCTGTTCCAGCCAAGGCATCGCGCCAATTTTGCGCCAATTGGCCCGCAGCCAATGACAACGCAATCGCAAACACCGCCAAAAACGCCATAGCCGTTGCGGTAAAAAGCGTGAGCCGCGCCGTGAACCCAGTGGGCGGCACAACTCGGTCTGCTTGGGCATCTGTAGAGAGGACGCCGCGCACAAGAGCCAAGACCGTCTTCACAAGTCCGCCCCCGCAAGCTTTAAACGCTGATCAGAAATGCGAAGGACCCGTGCTTGCACATGGGCCTTGGCGGCGCGAATGAGGCTCAGATCGTGTGTCGCGATCAAAATTGTTTTGCCCATGCGGTTAAGCTCAACCAGGAGCCGCAGGAGCCGTTGAGACATCTCCCAATCCACATTTCCAGTGGGCTCATCGGCCAAGACGATATCAGGAGACTGGATCAACGCGCGGGCCAAGGCCACTCGCTGTCTTTCGCCACCGGACAATTCGGGGGGCAAAGCTTGCGCGCGCGCGCCTAACCCGACCCATGAAATCAACTCACCCAGGTTGCCGCCATGCTCGGCCACGGATTGACCGGAGACCGTCAGGGGAAGCGCGATGTTTTCTGTGACGGGCAAGTGATCAAGAAACTGGCAGTCTTGATGCACAACGCCAACTCGCCGGCGCAGATGCGCGATGCCATCACGATTAAGATCACGAATATCCGTGTCAAAGAGCCGAAGTTGGCCCTCTGTGGGAACCAATGCCCCGTAGCACAATTTGAGAAAGGTGGTTTTGCCTGAGCCAGATGGTCCGGTCAAGAAATGGAAGGACCCTGGCGCAAGGGACAACGACATGGCAGTGAGCAACGCATCGCCGCCATAAGAATATGCGACTTCGTCCAACTCGATCACTTGATCCGCCCCATTGTCATGCACCCGGTGACCAAGGTTTAGACCTGATGACTTGGTGCGTGCAATCGCCTGACACCTTTTCCTTGGGCAAACACACGCTTATGCTATGGGTATTAAACGCTGGGTGAAAGCAGGACACAAAGCAGATGCGGCTGATTTGCCCAAATTGCGATGCGCAATACGAAGTGCCGGATGATGTGATTCCGGCCGCTGGGCGAGACGTTCAATGTTCGAATTGTGCACACACTTGGTTTTGCCCCCCGACGGGCACATCGTCACCGCAAAACGCCGAGCCGGATGTAACGGTCGCGCCACCACCACCTGTGGCAGCAGAGCGGTCCCCGAGTCCGCAAAGCCAAACATCAAAAAGTTCTTCCGAACCACCTCAAGCTCCTGAACGTCGGCAGTTGGATCCCAAGGTCGCCGACGTGCTACGCGAGGAAGCTGAGTTCGAGGCCCGCGCGCGCGCAGCGGAACAAGCTCAGATCGAAACCCAAACCGAGCTTGGGCTCGATGATTTGGAACCACATCATGATGAAGCCGCGCGCCGCGCCGCGGAGGCGCGGACGCGGATGGAACGCATCCGTGGCGGTCAAGAAGGTTCCGATGAGGCGTCAAGCCCAACGCGCACGTCACGAACCACCGCCACGACCGCTGCAGGGGCTGTCGCAGCAGCGGCAGCAGCAGAGACGACGCGCCGGGACCTATTACCAGATGTTGAAGAGATCAACTCAACGCTGCGCGCCAACGATGATCGCACCAGCCAACAAGACATCGAAGAGCCCCACCGCGAGTTCAGTCCCAAGCAAAAGGGCGGCTTCTCCAGTGGGTTCCTTCTCATCGCCGCGCTCGCGGCAACCGGGGTCATGATGTATGTATTTGCGCCACAGATCAGCGAACAAGTGCCACAAGCGAGCGTGCCGCTTGACCAATACGTAGACAGTGTTGATCAAGGTCGGCGGTGGCTAGATGGCCAAATCCTGGCGCTCCTGGCCCAACTGGATGGGTTGACAGAACGGTTGTCGAACGCTGCTGCTGATGACGGCGCCAAACAGCCCAATGTCGCAGACAGCGAGGCCAGCGACCAATAGACGCTAATCGCTGGCTTTGAAGGCGACCTAGAAACGGTCCAGTAGCCTCTCGAGGTATTCCAGTTCTTCTTGATCGCGTCCTGCCTCACCCGAGCGGCGGCGAATTTCATCCAAAAGATCACGCGCCCGGCGGTAGACATCGTCTCCTTGAAGAAGCGTGTCGCTAGACAACATGTTGCCGTTATTGCCCGGTGTCCGTCCCAAGGGATCATTCTGGATCGGGTTTTGCCCCGCTTGGGCATTGTTTTGCTGGTCCTGCCCCTGTTGCTGCTGTTGTGCCATGGCTTCGCCAAGGTTGCGCATGCCTTCGCGCAAGGCGTCCATGGCCTCCGCTTGACGACCAATCGCCTCAGCAAGATCATCTTGGCGCAGCGCATCTTCGGCGCCCCGCATAGCCTGGTCAGCACGATCCAAGGCGTCCCGCGCAGCTTCGCCCTCAGGAGAGCCTTGCCCGGGTAAGCCATTGCTCTGCCGTTCAAGTTCATTGCGCAGCGATTGCTGACGATCTGCGAGATTTTGTTCCAAAGATTGTTCGCCGCCCTGCCCTTGTTCACCTTGCGACTCGGCCTGGTTTTGCCCCTGGCCTTCCCCTTGCTGTTGGCTGTGTTCTTGTCCTTGGCCCTGGCCGCCATTGCGGCCTTCGTTGCCTTGGGATTCGCCTTGCTGGGCGTTTGGATTGAACTGTTCCTGCAAGTCGCGGAAGGCTTGATCGGATAGACCCTGTTGCTCGCGCAGGGTCTCAGCCAGACCTTCCATGGCCTGGTCGCCGGGGCTTTGCTGACCTTGGCCCTGTTGGCCTTGGGTGACCTGCATATTTTCCATGAGCTCTTCGTAATGTTGCAGCGCTTCCATGGCCTCTGCCATACGCCCCTGCTCCATAAGCTCTTGGATGCGGTCCATCATTTCTTGCAGATCATTTTGCGTCATCTGCATGCCTTCACCCGGCGATTGCTGTTGTGACTGGTCGTTTTGCTCCGCGTCGCGTTGGGCCTGTTGTGAAAGCTGACGGATGTAGTCGTCTGTGGCTTCACGCAACTCTTGCATCAACTCAGCGATTTCTTGATCCGATGCACCATTGCGCATCGCTTCATTGAGTCGATCTTGTGCGCGTTGCAGGCGTTCCAAAGCATCATTGATATCACCATCTTCGAGCAGCATCGCCAATTCCCAAAGTGCCGCGGCCAACTCATCGCGTTGCTCTTTGGTCATGCCTTGTTTGGTAAACGTCTCTAACCGCGTCAGGATGGTGCGCATCCGCAGATACTGTGTGGCACTGCGGAAAACATCGTCTGGTAAGTATGTGACAGCGCGCAGAACCATCGCAACGTCCGCCGCATTATCACGCGTCCAAAGCAGCGACCGGCGTGCATCAATCAAGCTCGCCGCCAAAGGATCAAAGAAGCGCCGCCCTGGCAAAGGCATGGTCAAAGGCGCTGTATCCGAGGTTTGCTCCAATTCATCGAAGACTCGCAGTTCAATCGTGACCGGCAAGTTCGACCACGGATGCTCCGAAAAATCTTCAATCAGCGTTTCGACAAAATCAGTCCGAGACCCGGCCAAAGGCATTGGCAACGGCACGATGATCGCATCACGTGGTTCGGGGTCACGTGCCATGAGATACCGACGATCCATGGCGTCCAGATCAAGGGATATCAAAGCTTCACCCCGACGTACGCCGTAATCGTCACTGGCCTGGAACGGCAATGACATCTCCCCCATGGCGGAGATCGAAAAGCCCTCTGCTTCCATTACTTGCGGCACGGCATCTGGTGCGACTGAGATGTCAAAACTACGGCCAGAGGTGCCTTCAATCGCGATGAGTCCGTCTTGCCACACTTCAAAGCTTTGGGCCATCTCGGAGGCAGCTGGCACGTCGCCGACACGGGCAGACACGGTTTCATTGATCGTCAGATCACCAATTTCACCGTAGAGACGAAGCGTCACGCGGCTACCGGCAGGCACATCGACGGCATCGGGTTGGTCAGAGAGGTAGAGCGTTGGCAACCTTGTGTAGGCCGGCGGCTCTACCCAGCCCTCCCAGGTCGGGCCGATGACCACGGGAGTGTTGACCCCAGCGGCATCTACAACCGAGTTCACCCGCCACACGGAGCCAAACAGAAGTGACACCAACAACAGCAAAAGCGCGACGTAGCGCATCGCATAAGGGTCGCGCTGTGACACGCGCAGATCCGGTGCGACAGCCTCAGCCTTGACAGCGCGTTTTGCCATGCGTGTTTGGTGTGCCTCCCAAAGCGCACGCGAGGCAGCATCATTGTTTCCAATAGCTTGGGCGTCGCGCAGGGTTTGGATCGGGCGGCCTTTTAGGGTCGCATCTAGCCGAGCAACCGCTTCTATGCGGCGCGGCACACGAAATCTGCGGGCGCCGTACCACAGTGACCACAGAAACGCAGCGCCCAGCGCCATCGTAGCGCCCCAGAAGACCTCAAGTGGTGCATATTCATGGCCGCCCAAGAAGACCGCGCCAAGTCCCACAAACACCACCGACCAAAGCGGCCAAAAGGCGTGCGTGATACGCTCGGCCCACATGCCGACCGCCGTCACCCAGATGCGTGACCGCAAGTGCGATAATGTCTCAGCGTAGCGTGGCGAAGGAATCGTGCCTCTCCCGGCTAGGGTACTCCTTGGCAGGATAGCCTCAGAGCCATTGCGGAATGGTATCGCGATTTATGATTTCGTCAAAGGTAGGACGGGCCCGGATGACGGCGAATTGATGCCCATGGACCATGACCTCTGGGATCAAGGGCCGCGTATTGTACTCGCTCGACATCACCGCGCCATATGCCCCGGCCGACCGGAACGCCACAAGATCGCCTGCAGCAACCTCGGGCATATGCCGCCCCTTGGCAAAAGTATCTCCAGATTCGCAGACAGGCCCAACGACGTCATAGGTCGCGGGCTCTGCGCCTGGTGTTGCTTCCACAATTGGGATGATGTCGTGATGCGCTTCATACATGGCGGGACGGATAAGATCGTTCATCGCAGCATCCAATATGAGGAAATTGCGATCCTCGCCGGATTTCACATAGATCACACGGGTAACCAGAATGCCCGCATTGCCCGCTATGAGGCGACCTGGTTCGATCTCAATTTCACACCCCAAATGCCCCACTGTGCGTTCGATCAATGCACCGTAATCGGTGGGAAGCGGAGGCGCTTCGTTGGAGCGTGTGTACGGAATGCCAAGCCCACCGCCCAAATCGAGACGCTGAATATCATGTCCTTCGCTGCGCAGCATTTCTGTGAGATCGGCAACTTTTTTGTAGGCCGCTTCGAACGGTGCCAAATCTGTGAGCTGGGACCCGATGTGAACATCTATGCCAATGACGCGTATCCCCGGCAGCGCTGCAGCCATCGCGTAGACCTCGCGGGCGCGGCTGATTGGGATACCGAACTTATTCTCGGACTTACCGGTGGCGATTTTGGCGTGGGTTCTTGCATCAACATCAGGGTTCACACGGATCGTGACGGGCGCTTCCATGCCAAGCGAGGACGCCACCTCAGAGATCGCTTCCATCTCCGGCTCACTTTCCACGTTGAACTGACGCAGCCCTCCGGTCAGGGCGTCGTGGATTTCTTGATGGGTTTTGCCAACGCCCGAAAACACAATCCGCTCACTAGGGACGCCTACGGCTTTCGCGCGCGCGTATTCACCGCCGGAGACCACGTCCATCCCGGCTCCGGCATCCGCCAGCGTGCGCAAAATGGCTTGGTTCGACGCCGCCTTCATTGCGTAGCAGACCAAATGAGGCATGCTCCCCAACGCTTCATCAAAGAGGGTGAAATGGCGCAAAAGCGTGGCGGTCGAATACAGATAAAATGGCGTTCCAACCTCTGCCGCGATCTCAGCCACGGACACGTCTTCGGCGTGCAAGACGCCCTCGTTATACAAGAAATGGTCCATAGTCGCGCTTTAGTCGCTCACCTCTTTCAAAGCAACACTTGCAAACATGCCCTGCCTATCAACTTTTGATAGGCGCTGACCGCAGGAACAGATAGAGTGGGAGACCACAAGACACGCCGATGCAAAAGGTGGCCGGGATCGCGATAAGAGCACCCCAGTTTCGACGTGTTGCCACTTCGGCGATGATAAACACCGTGAGTGCAACCGCGGCGATCGTGAGGTCCCACACCAGACCCGAGCTTGCGGAATTCACATGCCACGCGTCGACCATAGCCATGATGTCATAACCGAATTCGTTGAACCACGTGATGAAGTAGACCATCGGATGAATGGCGCCCCAGATCGCGAGGGCCAAAAAGATCATGCGCAAAACAGACATGAGAGTTCCTTCAGTTGTTACCCGAAGGCTAGTCCCAGGTGCAGCGCGGTCAATACGGCCAATGGACTATTGCGCACTGGTGATTAACCCGGCTTGCTCTTCAATAAGAGCAACGATCTCGTCTACGCCGTCGCCATGGCGCAAAGCACTGAACACAAAGGGCCGCCCAGCGCGCATCCGCGTGGAGTCGCGGTCCATTACCTCCAAGGATGCGCCCACATGCGGTGCGAGGTCAGTTTTGTTGATGATCAACACATCGGACTTGGTGATCGCTGGCCCGCCCTTGCGCGGGATTTCTTCGCCCGCTGCAACGTCGATGACGTAGAGCGTGAAATCTGCGAGCTCCGGGGAGAACGTAGCCGAGAGATTGTCGCCACCACTTTCGATCAAGATGATCTCAAGGTCTTCATGCCGTTCACGCATCTTGGTCACTGCGGCCAGGTTAATGGACGCGTCTTCACGGATCGCCGTGTGCGGACAGCCCCCCGTTTCCACGCCCATCACCCGATCCAGGGGTAAAATCTGCATCCGCATCAGCGCTTCAGCATCTTCTTGGGTGTAGATATCATTGGTGATGACCGCGATGGAGTACCGATCCTTGAGCGCAGCAGAAAGTTTGGCCGTCAGCGTCGTTTTCCCGGCGCCCACTGGTCCGCCGATCCCAATGCGCAAAGGTCCGTTGATACTCATGAGCGAAATATCCTTGAATAGAGCGTCTCGTGTTGCATGGCGTTTATGTCCGATAAAAGCGGTGTCGTGCCAAGGTCATGGCGCGTGGCACCTTCGGTGTCTTCAGCGATACTCAGACACAGCGGATTAAGCGCATCGAGCACCTTTTGCCCGTCCGTCTGCCCCATCACATTCAACCGAATAGCGGCTGAGACCAAGTTGGCGGAAAACGCGTGGAGCGCCATTTGGACAACCGGAGTGATCGGCATCTCCATGGCTCGTGCCGCTTGGCCAAGCGCGACGGGATAGCTTAACCCCAAAGGCATCTCAGCCCAGACGGCTTGGACAGTCCGGCACAGAGCCTCACCCATTTGTTCGGTTTCCAATCGCCGGGTCTCAGAAGGCTGCAAAGCGCGATTGAGCGCATCGAGGTGTCCTGGCTCCGCCGTTTGTGCAGCCAGACGCACAAAGATCGCGTCATTGCGCCCAGCGCCCTTAGTGAGCACAATGTCCAACCAAGCCTGGAACGTCTTGGCGTCGGTCACATGCTCCGCCTGCACCGCTACCTCAAGCCCATGGGAATAGGCAAAAGCCCCCACGGGAAACGCAGGCGACAGCCATTGGGTAAGAGTTAGAAGCTGTTTCGGCGATAGGCTCAAGTTCTGCCCCTAATGCTCGTGACTGTGCGTGCGGCCGTGGCCATAGGCTCCGCCTTCTGGTGTGAAGGCCTCCACCACCTCAGAAAGCTCGGCGCCGAGCTTTTCAAGCATATCACGCAGCACATGGTCGCGCTGGATGAGCAGGCGGTCCTCGCTGATCTGACAGGGTGTATGCCGGTTGCCGATATGCCAGGCGAGACGCACGAGATGGGGCCCGCGCACCTCTAAAAGCTCTTCTGGCGCTGCGGCGATGCCGATCCGTGTCCCATCCGGTAATTCCAACGCGTCACCGTGATTGAGCGACGTCGTTGATGCAAAGTCCGCCACAAAACTCACACCACCCACGGACGTCAGCTTTTTGCGGCGAAAGAAGCGGTCCTCATAGCTCAACGCGACCGTGTCGGTGACGTCGTGGCAATGCCGGATCAAGGTTTCTGTGCTGGGTAGGGACATGTTTAATCTTTCTTAACCATGAGCAGGCAGCCTGTGGATACGTTCTTTGCGCGCGAAAAACGAGAGGCGGCCCTGAAAGTTGTCATCGATGAGATGGGTGAAGTGCGCGAGCAATTGCGGGCGCTGAGGTTGCGTGAAGCCGCGCTGCGTCAAGAAATTGAGAGCTACCGCCCCGCGGGTTACGTGATGGCGGATCGCTACGAACTGACACGCAGCACGATGAAGAAACGCAAGTTCAACCTCAAAGCCTTGCCCGCGGAGATCAAAGACGATCCCAGTTACTGGTATATTGACAAGGTGGCGACGCTGAACTTTGCCCCGCTTGACCCCGCGATCCGCGCGCCCAAGCCCAACGCTGTCAGTGACGCCTATGCCGACAAACCGATTGAGCTGCGCGCCGAGAAAGCAAACTACGGGCGCCCCATTTTGCCAGACCCGGGGCCCACGACTGGTCCGGAACGCCGTTTCGGTAGCGCCACTATCAATGACGACGCCCTTGACGACGATGCTCTGGCGGACATTCTCGCCGACCTCAACGAAGCTGCTGAGCCCGCCGCGAAATTTGATTGGAAAGGCGCGCCTAAGCGCCAATTGAAGTAGAATTCTCAACTTCATGGCGAGACGCGCTCCATTTCGGGATAGGAATGCCGCGCAACCTCTTCCCGATTGGCGCGCAAAAAGACTCTGGCGATAACGATCCCAATTTCCTTGATCAAGAAAGCCACGTGTTCCGGCCCGGCGTCTTCTCCAAAATTAGATTTTGTTCCAATTGCAACCAAAGTGTACGCACACCCTTCGTGGAGGTATTCATTGGTAAGAAGGGGTCTGATTTCCAGCGTCCCAGTTTTGATGCGACCGCTGGTCGTTTCAGTTCTGAAAGGGATGAACGTTTCGGACCCAATGGCGAGTGTGAGAGGATTCGGCAGTTCGGCGCTGTATTCACGTTTTGCGACCGAGCCAGGCTCGTCCAATCCCCAGATCCCATGTCGGTATCTTTCGATCCTCGGTGTGTCTTCCGGTCCTGATGTGATTGTGACCACGTCCTCTAGAGCGGTCGCAACAGATACGGCCCCTTTATCATCCACGAGCCGAATACCTGTCTTTAGGTCGTCGCGCGTAAGACAATCAGAGCAAGCAACGAAGGCATTGCTGGAAAATAGAATTGCGAGAATAGCTGTTTTCAAAATAGGAAGTATCTCTGCGCCATGGGAACCTCTTTTGCCGGTTCGCAGGTGAGCAGCTCGCCATTGGCACGGACTTCGTAGGTCTCGGGGTGGACCTCTATCTCAGGCGTGGCGTCGTTGAGTTTGAGCGATGATTTTCCAATCCCGCGCGTGCCTTTGACAGCCAAGGTCTGTTTTGCCAGACCAAGCTTGTCACCAATGCCAGCCGCCAGCGCAGCGTCAGAGACAAAGGTCACAGCGGTGTTCTCGACCGAGCGACCATAAGCACCCCACATCGGGCGGGTATAGACTGGTTGCGGCGTTGGGATCGACGCGTTGGGATCACCCATCTGAGCACAAACAATCGTGCCACCCATAACCACCATCTCGGGCTTCACCCCAAAGAAGGCAGGCGACCAGAGGCAAAGGTCTGCGCGCTTACCTTCTTCGATGCTACCAATTTCGTGCGAAATGCCATGCGCAATGGCTGGGTTGATCGTGTACTTGGCGATGTAACGGCGCACGCGCATGTTGTCGTTGTCGCCCGTCTCTTCAGGCAAGCTGCCGCGTTGCTTCTTCATCTTATCGGCGGTTTGCCAGGTGCGGATGATCACCTCGCCCACACGACCCATGGCTTGGCTATCTGAGGCGATAATCGAGAATGCGCCCATGTCATGCAAGATGTCTTCTGCGGCGATCGTCTCGCGCCGGATGCGGCTTTCCGCAAAGGCCACGTCCTCTGGGATCGATTTGTCGAGGTGGTGGCACACCATGAGCATGTCGAGATGCTCTTCAAGCGTATTCACCGTAAAGGGGCGCGTTGGGTTCGTAGACGACGGTAGTACATTCTCTTCGCCACAGATTTTTATGATGTCCGGCGCGTGCCCACCGCCCGCACCCTCGGTGTGAAAAGCGTGAATGGTCCGGCCCTTCACAGCGGCCACAGTGTTTTCAACAAAGCCACTTTCATTGAGCGTGTCGGTGTGGATCATCACTTGGACGTCCATCTGGTCCGCCACATCCAAACAACAATCGATGGCCCCTGGCGTGGTCCCCCAATCCTCATGCAGTTTGAGCGCACAGGCGCCGCCCAAGATTTGCTCTTCCAAAGCGGCGGGCAGCGACGCGTTCCCCTTGCCCGCAAAGGCCAGGTTCATTGGGAAAGCATCCGCCGCCTGGAGCATGCGCCCGATGTGCCAAGGACCGGGCGTGCAGGTCGTAGCCAAAGTGCCGTGGGCTGGGCCCGTTCCACCCCCTAGCATTGTCGTTAGGCCAGAGTGCACAGCGTCTTCTATCTGTTGAGGGCAAATGTAGTGAATATGGCTATCAAAACCACCGGCGGTGACAATTTTGCCCTCGCCCGCGATGGCCTCGGTACCGGGGCCCACAATGATATCGACGCCGGGTTGTGTGTCGGGGTTGCCCGCTTTGCCGATCTTGTGGATGCGCCCATCCCTAAGACCCACGTCCGCTTTATAGACGCCGGTGTAATCGACGATCAGCGCATTTGTGATGACCGTATCAACCGCGCCCTCGGCCCGCGTTGCTTGGGATTGTCCCATGCCATCGCGGATCACCTTGCCGCCGCCGAATTTGACTTCTTCACCATAGATCGTGGTATTGGCGTCGGTGCCACCCGATTGCGCGGCCCCCACTCTCAAGGCTGTCAGGTCGCGTTCGACCTCAATGAAGAGCTCGGTATCCGCGAGCCGGACCTTGTCCCCAGTGGTGGGACCAAACATGGCGGCGTAGTCGGCACGTGAAATGGTGGCTGGCATCGGCCTCTCCTCAGGCTGTGGCGCGTGGCAGGACGCGCGTTATTCGGGCTTGGTCTTCGGCTTTGGCATCGCACGCGGCTTTGCGGATGCCTTCTTGCGACGCTTTGGAGAAGAAGCGGGGCTCGCCGTTTTGGAAACTGCCTTTGGCTGTGGCGGTGGCGCTGCTTTAGGTTTAGGCGCGGATACGTCCGCAACGATCTCGGGGATTTTGACGGCCGCCGTTTTTTTAGCGGCTGGTTTGGTGGCATCTTTCTTCGGCGCAGTTGGCGCCTCGGCATTGACCAAGGGCGTCACGTTCAAGCCCACCTTTTTCGCTTTTGGTTTGGCTGATTCTGCGGCACGTTTGAGGGCCGTTTTTGGCGTCGCGGGTGCTTTGGCAGGCTTTGGCACTGGGGCAGCTGTTTTCATCTTGTCCGAGGCGGACAAAACACTGCACTGCCAGTCAACACTGGCCGGCGCTGTAAACGTGGACGCGGTCGTAATGGCCGTCTCAAAAGTCATTTGCGCCATGCGTATTTGTGTTTGAATGGCAGCACC
>JAKVBH010000046.1 GCA_022447495.1 Marinovum sp.
AACCGCGAAAAGGCCCGGCAACACGACCGTGAAGCCCTCACAATCGGTGATTTTGTAGCCAACACCATCGCCAGAGTGGAAAACCAACTCGAAAACGCGCAGGCTCGCCGCAAGACAACATTACTTGGGAAATATCGGTTGAAATAGCCGATCCTGAAATTTATGGGGGACCGCTTGTCTTGGGTCTGTGCCCGAACGGGTCTTGGTGATTGATCCCACCTTTAGCCTCGCCATGGCGCTTGAACTTGGTTTGCCGGTTGTCGGGGCACCACTTGATCTTATGACCGATACCAAACTCAAGGATGAAGCCCTGACGGCAGATGTCACCAGCATCGGGCTCGTCACCGAGCCGAGCCTAGAACGCATCGTGGCATTGCAGCAAGACCTC
Organism: Marinovum sp.; assembly: GCA_022447495.1. Lineage (GTDB taxonomy): Bacteria > Pseudomonadota > Alphaproteobacteria > Rhodobacterales > Rhodobacteraceae > JAKVBH01. The sequence continues at coordinate 389 of JAKVBH010000046.1, forward strand.
ATCGTTGGCCTTGCCGGATCGGAGTCGAGGGCCGCTGGCATTCATGGCATGGCCACCCAACTGGCCCCAACGCTGCTTTATACATCGCCCGACTGGAAAGCGTTCTATAGGCTGCTGGGGCGTGTGGCGGGCAAAGAGGCCGCTGTTGCCGAAGTTCTTGACACATATGAAGCGCGCGTTGCCGACCTTCGCGAGCGCATGCCTGGCACCAAAGTGTCCGTTCTGCGCATCACATCCTGGGACTTTCAGGTCTACCTCGATGCGCCCAATGCCTATGCGCCGTTCGCCATCCTGCGCGACGCCGGGGTCCAGCGCTCGCCCTATGAAACGACCGATGATCCAAGCTTGTCTTTGAAGCGTCCAGATCGCGAAGAACTCGCCGCTCTCGTTGGGGAGATTTTGCTTTACATCGTCGGCGGCACAAATGCGTCCGACACCAATGGACGTCATGAAGAGGTTCTCGCCGATCCGCTCTTCAAAATGCTTCCAGCCGTGCAAGCCGGTCGACTGCATCGCGTCGATCATGCCACATGGATGGAATTCAGCGGCTTACGATCGGCGCATCAATTGCTTGACCAATTGGAAGAATACATCATCGGTGCTGAGTGACTGCGCGGGTAACGTACCTTTTCCTGACGCTTGGCATTGGTGTTTTTACCTGCGCATTTCTTTGGTCACTCACCATCGGCAGCACAGAGATTTCATTTGGCCGGGTATTCGAGACGCTGACGGCGGGCGCGAGTGACCGAGAGAGCATAGTCCTGCAGGAAGTACGATTGCCTCGGGTACTTGCCGCATCTCTGGCAGGCTCCGCATTAGCCATTGCGGGCGCGATCGCCCAGACCGTCACGCGCAATCCGCTCGCTGATCCAGGGTTATTGGGCGTGAACTCTGGTGCGGCATTTGCAGTTGTATTCGCCATGTCTTGGTTTGGAGTTAGCCGTGTCACTAGCCTTGTGTGGATCGCATATTTGGGCGCCTTCGCTGCTCTGGCGTTCGTGCTTTTATTCGGGCTCATGGGGCGGCGTTCGAGTTTGGTTCGCCTGATCCTCGCTGGCGTCGTTATCGCGAGTTTTTTGAGTGCGCTTACAGCGATGATACTGGTGCTGGATCTCCAGACATTTGACGCCGTGCGTCAATGGACAGTCGGCAGTGTGAAAGGACGAACGCTAGAGGATGTTGTTCGTTTGGCACCGTACATTTTAATCCCCCTAATCGCTACGTTCTTTTTGCCGCGCGCATTGGATGTCATGAACCTTGGTTCTGAAATAGCCACGGGACTTGGCCAATCACAACGCACCTGGCGCGTCATCACGACGCTGGGTGTGACGGTGCTTGCGGGGGGCGCAACGGCGTTGGGCGGTCCCCTATCGTTTGTTGGCCTCGTTGTTCCCCATATGGTGCGCATGCTGCATGGCCCGGGACACGGAGCGCTGTTGCCTTTATGCGCGATCGTAGGTGCCACGCTTACACTTCTCGCGGATACGTTGCCTCGCGCAGTCTGGCAAACGGATGTGCCCGTCGGAATATCTTTGGCCCTTTTAGGTTCCCCATTCTTTATCTGGTTGGCGCTTCTAAAGTCACCCGCGGCAGAGAGTGCGACATGAGAGTCTTTTTCGGTCTGTGGCTCGTGCTTTTGGGGGCTGTTGTTGTCTCTCTTTGTTCGGGAGACATAAATGTGTCACCCGGCGTGGTCTTTGTCACCTTGGTTGGAAGCGGTCAAGTTGGCGCCATGGAAGAGACCATTGTCAACACATTGCGGTTGCCCCGCGTTTGCCTGGCCGTAACCGTCGGCGCGGCACTTGGGTTGGCAGGCACCACCGCACAGGCGATTTTGCGCAATCCTTTGGCGGAACCCGGACTCCTGGGGATCAATGCTGGTGCAGGTCTCGCGGCCATGCTGGTGATCGTCCAAGTCTCAAATGTGCACGAAAATACCCTGCCTCTACTGACGTTCTACGGCGCGCTTTTAACATGCGGAGCGATTTGGGAGTTGGCGGGACGTGTCGGAATCACGCCTTTGCGTTTGATCCTTGTGGGTGTGGGTTTGGGCGCTCTCACAGGTGCTGGCGCGAGCTTCATTGCGACTTTTGCTCCGCCTGCCGACGCCATGCGTGCCATGATTTGGGTCGCTGGATCACTGCAAGATGCAGGCTGGGTAAAACTCGGGTGGGTCATCTATCTTGGTGTGCCAGGCGCTGTACTTGTCGCTCTTCTGGCTCGGGACTTCGACATACTTGTCCATAGTGACAATGTCGCACGCGCATTGGGTCAAAGGGTAAACGTCGTACGCTCCATTGCGATCCTGGCAATTGCTCTGCTCGCGGGTGGGGCCGTGGCTGGAGCAGGACCTATTGCTTTTGTAGGTCTCGCGGCGCCGCACATGGCGCGGGCATTGGTCGGATACGAGCATCGAAACTTGCTTCCAGCCAGTGCCATATTGGGTGCAATTTTGCTTGTATTGGCAGACCTGGCAGCGCGGCGGACATTGGCACCCATCCAGGTGCCAGTTGGCCTGGCGACGGCACTCATTGGTGCACCCTTTTTGGGGTATTTGTTATGGAGGTTGAAAGAGCATGGCTGACCAGCCAAACGGTTTGGGTGCGCGCGCTTTGACAATGTCTTACGGCGGGGCGTCTCCGGTCATTGAAAAACTCGACCTTTCAGTTATGGCCGGTAAGTTCACTGCTCTGATCGGTCCCAATGGTTGTGGAAAATCGACACTTATCAAAGCCTTGGGCCGTTTGCTCAGACCGACCTCTGGGGCAGTTCTGCTCAACGGTGAACACGTCAACACATTTGGCGCAAAGCGCTATGCGCGTCAGGTCAGCAGCTTGCAACAAAGCGCTCAAAACCCTGCGGGGCTCACGGTCGAGGCGCTTGTCGGGCAAGGTCGATACCCACACCGCACATTGCTGGCGCAATGGACTCAACAAGACAGCGCCGCCGTCGATCGTGCATTGGAAAAGACCCAAATGGTTTCGTTTCGGAATGCCCCAATTGAGACGCTGTCGGGAGGTCAACGCCAGCGCGCCTGGATCGCGATGGTTTTGGCCCAGGAAACGTCCATATTGCTGCTGGACGAGCCTACAACGTGGCTAGACCTCCGGTACCAGATCGAGATTTTGAGTTTGCTCAATCAATTGGTAAGCGATCAGGGCCTTACCGTGATCGCCGTGTTACATGATCTCAATCAGGCAATACGGTATGCTCAACATCTCATAATCATGGCTGACGGCCAGATCGTGAGCGAAGGCAGCGCGGAAGATGCGATCATAGAGGAAGTACTGGCCCAGGTCTACGGTATCGAAATTGGCGTCTTCCCTGATCCATCTGGGCCTGGCCTGCTATGTTTGCCAAAGCCGACCAAGTCATAAACAAGAGCGTTGCTCATTCATCAAAAGCGGATGGCGCGAAAGACGTGGCTGCCCTTGAGCTCCGGATCAGCGCACATATCCGCCTCATATCGTCTGTTATGAGTCACTTGTGACGGAAATGGACTTACGGGATCGCATGTTGGACGCCCTCTTGAACGATAATCTAAAATCTTCGCGCGAGAGAAGATCGCGTTACACCAATCCGCGCTGATCTATTGGCGGCACACAGCACCAAGCTACTGGAACCACTGACCCATCAGATATACAAGCTCTTCGACAAGGCCGAGCACATCATGGCGGCCGCTAAGAAAACCAGCAAACGGATTGGGGAACATTATGCTGTGGCAGCGCTCGCCAAATGTCTAAATACGAACAAGAGTTAAAATGGCTCGCTTTAGTGCTTGGGATCGCTTCCACCGTAGCACTTGTAAACAATTGGCACCCATGGCCCCTGTTCCTGGGTCTGCCATTTTGCCTTTTGTGGGTCTATTTCGGATGGTTGAGAACCGAACCACAGCTAAAGTATATCAACATCGTGTTCACTGCTCTGTATCTGTATGGGATCGCGAAGTACCTATGGTGGGAATAACATTAAGTTGACCGCCGCAGGACGGACAATAGCCAGCCCCCTAATCAAAAAATGACGATAGGGTTGGCTGAGGGAGGGTCCTCGAACATTTGCCACTTTATGCGGCCGCGCGCACTCAGTTCACAGCGCCATTAGCTTCGCTCGAAACCCGTAGTTTCTCCACAGAAGCGTGCCCGTCCGCTTTCGGGCGGGAACGGGCCGCTGGGTTCAGGCGATGCCAAACCCCCTTGGGCGTTGACGCAGAAATGAGGTTCTGGATCACAAGCGATCCACAGAGCTTCAGACAGGCACCAAAGTCGCTTTTCCCTGTGCTAGCGCGACCTCGACAATTGAGCTTGCGACTGCAAGATCCTGCAGACCCACACCTGTTCCGTCAAAGATCGTAATTTCGACATCTGATGTTCTGCCGACATGGGTTGCGTTGATAACAGCCCCGAGCTGGTTCACATCAGCCGCGCTGATCAAACCTTGTGCAATGGCATGTTGTGCTTCGCCAATTGAGATGGACTGTGCGACTTCGTCGGTAAATACGGTCGCTTTGGCCAGTAACTCGGCAGAAATCTCTTGCTTTCCTTTGGTGTCGGTGCCCATGCACGCGATATGAGTGCCTGGACTGACATGTTCAGCGAGCAGCGTTGCGTCAAACGACGAGGTGATCGAAATGATCGCATCCGCTTGTCGCATACCGCTGAGCTCCACAGCCTCAAAAGGCAACCCTGCCTCTTCAACCACGCGTGCTAGGTTAGGCAGCATATCCGGGTGGTAGTTCCAGCCAATGACCTTCTCAAACTGATGTGTTTCCAACGCGGCGCGCAGTTGGAAGCCCGCCTGATGCCCAGCCCCAATCATTCCAAGAACCTTGGCATCTTTGCGCATCAGGTGTCTGAGTGACACCGAAGAAGCCGCAGCCGTGCGCAGAGCGGTCAACAGATTGCCGCCAACCATAGCCTTCACCCGCCCGCTGTCTGGATCAAAAAGGAAAACCGTTGATTGATGGTTGATCAGCCCACGGCGTTCCAGGTTATGAGGCCAATAGCCCCCAGCCTTGAGGCCCAGCACACCAGCCTTCCGATCAAACCCCCCTTTAAAGCCATAGAGTGCATCTTCGTGACCAATCGCCTCACGCACCACGGGAAAGTTGTAGGCTTGCCCCGCAGCCATGGCAGCAAAGACTTTCTCGACCGCGTCAAACGCTGCCTCGCGGGTGAGCATGTCTGCGATCATGCTTTCGGGAACGATCGCCAGTTCGTGTTGGTCCATCTGCGCACCGTCCATTAGTAAGCCTTTCCGCGCGCTGACACAGGCCAAACGGTTTCAACCTTGCCGTGGCGCACGCCAACGTACCAATCATGAACGTTGCAGGTTGGGTCGCAATGCCCTGGTATCAGCTTCAGCTTTTCATTGATTGCCAGAACGGCATCAGGGTCAGCAACAACTCCGTGCTCGTCCGAGCATTTGACGTATTCAACGTCCGTGCGTCCAAATATGACGGGCAAACCGCTGTCCACGGATTGCGCCTTAAGCCCTGCATCCACGATCGCCTTGTCTGCCTTGGCGTGGCTCATGACACTCGTCAAGATGAATAGCGCATTTTCCCATTCGCCTTGATCGATACGCTTGCCATCCTGGTCGAGGATGCGGCCATAGTCGGCATCCATAAAGGCGTAAGAGCCGCACTGAAGCTCGTTATAAACATCCGAGTTGCTCTCGAAGTAATACGACCCGGTGCCACCACCGCCGACGATGTCGCATTCGAGACCGTTAGCTATAAGCGTGTCGACGGCATCTTTAACCTGCGCCACGGCGATGTCGATTTTGGCTTTGCGGTCCTCGTAGCTGTCAATGTGCTGCATCGCGCCCTGATAGGCCTGAATGCCCGCAAACTTTAGTCCAGGTGCCGCATCGACAGCTTTGCCAATGACAACAACGTCGTATGTCGTGGTCACGCCGCAGCGGCCCGCACCGCAATCGATCTCGACCAAGCACTCAATCTCAGTGCCATGTCTAACAGCCGCTTCGGATAGATCAGCGACGTTCGTCACATCGTCGACGCAGCAGATGGTGCGCGCGCCCAGTTTCGGCATCCGTGCAAGACGGTCGATCTTTGCAGGTTCCCGAACCTGGTTGGACACCAGCACGTCTTCTATGCCGCCGCGGGCAAACACTTCAGCCTCGGACACCTTTTGACAACAGACACCACACGCACCGCCCAGTTCGACTTGCAGCTTGGCCACATCGACGGATTTGTGCATCTTGCCATGGACCCGATGGCGCATACCGTGGGCTTTGGCATAGTCGCCCATTTTTTTAATATTTCGCTCGAGGGCGTCGAGGTCGAGGACAAGGGACGGGGTTTGGATATCCGCCTCATCCATGCCAGGGACAGCTGGTACATCATAGCCAACTTCAAGCGCGTCAAATTCGGTCATATCTTTCATCTCAAGGTTCTCCTTCACAGGGTCCAAGGCAGTTTGTCGAGATCGACGTTCCCGCCCGTTACAACGATGCCTACGCGCTTGTTTTTGAACGCATCGGGGTTTTTCAAAACGATGGCCAATGGCACTGCACAGGACGGTTCCATAACGATACGCAGGTGTTTCCACGTCAGCTTCATGGCATCTACAATCTCAACTTCAGTCGCTGTGTAGATCTCGGACACATAGTTGGACACAAAATGCCATGTCCGCTCTTTCAGGGGCACAAGCAAACCATCGGCAATGGTCTTGGGCGCGTCATCCGCGATGATGTAGCCCGCCTTGAAGCTTCGATACGCGTCGTCGGCCTGTTCGGGTTCAGCTGCAATGATCTGGCAGTCCGGCGCGAGCTTGGACAATGTCAGGCAGGTGCCGGAAATCATGCCTCCGCCGCCGATGGGCGCTACAACCATATCCAGACCATCCGTCTGTTCGATGAACTCTTTTGAGCATGTGCCCTGTCCCGCGATCACGCGTGGGTCATTGTAAGGATGTACAAAATCCCCGCCGGTTTTAGCCTCGACCTCTGCAAATGTGGCTTCGCGTGACGTGGTTGACGGGTCACATTCAGTGATCACCCCGCCGTACCGGCGCACGGCATCTTTCTTGGCCTGCGGCGCTGTGCGAGGCATGACCACGTTGCAAGGGATGCCCCTGCGCATGGCCGCATAGCTAAGACAAGAGGCGTGGTTGCCCGACGAATGCGTGGCAACACCTTTGGCAGCCTGGTCATCATTCAGCCCGAATACCGCGTTCGTGGCCCCACGTACCTTGAAAGCACCGGGCACTTGAAAGTTCTCGCATTTGAAGAAGAGTTGCGCACCAGACATCTCATCCAGGTAAGGGGATGTCAGAACTTCGGTACGGCGGATGTGTGGTTTGATCCGCTCATGGGCGGACAGCATGTCCTCGTAGGTCGGGATATCAAGCGTCACGTCCTTCATTCCGCAGCCTCCAAAAAGGTTGTTGTCTTGCCTTGGCGGTACACGTTTTGCGCGGCAGCCACGCCAGCGCCGAGGGTGATGTCTAACCCCAGATCAACCAGTGTCATTTCGGCAGTGGCAATGCCGCTCAAGGTCATCACATCTGTAAGGCTACCCAGATGTCCGATGCGAAAGACCTTGCCAGCCACATCACCCAGACCAGCCCCAAACGATACACCATAGGCGGCCTCGGCGTGCGCAACAACGCGCCCAGCATCAAAGCGCGCGGGTGTGCGAATGGCGGTCACGGTTTCGGAGTAAAGGTCGGGATGCGCCGCGCATATCTCCAGCCCCCAGGCCTGAACCGCCGCACGCACGCCATTTGCAATCCGGGAATGGCGTGTAAAAACAGCATCCAGCCCTTCATCCAGGAGCATGTCACACGCCTCTTTGAGACCGTTCAATAGCCCATATGCGGGTGTATAAGGGTAACCGCCTGCGGCATAGCTCGCCGCCATATCCTGAATGTTGAAATAACCGCGCGGCAGGCCCGCCTGGTCAGTGGCCCGCATTGCCTTGTCCGAAAACGCCGTGATGCCCAAACCAGCAGGCAGCATAAACCCTTTCTGCGACCCGGTGACGGCAACATCGACGTCCCAGTCATCGAACTTGAACTCCATTGACCCGATGGAACTAACGCCATCGACAAAAAAGAGGGCGGGATGGCCTGCTGCGTCGATCGCAGACCGCACCGCCGCCACGTCCGAGCGGACGCCCGTGGCTGTTTCATTGTGGGTCACAAGGACAGCCTTGATCTTATGATCCTTATCCGCTTCGAGCTGTTCCTGGGCCCAATCCACCGGGAAACCTTCACCCCAAGGCACCTCGGTCATGACGACCTCTAGCCCGAAATCACGGCACATCTTGATCCATTTATGACTGAACATGCCATTGCGGACGGCCAGGACAGCATCCCCCGGGCGCAGCGTGTTTGCGAGCGCGGTTTCCCAGCCCCCAGTGCCCGTAGCTGGGAAGATGAACACCTGCGCGCTTGTAGATTTCAGGACGGATTGAACGCCAGAGCGGGCCGCTGCCAAAAGTGTCGGGAACGCAGCCGAGCGATGGTCAATCGTCGGAAGATCACAGGCGCGGCGCAGGACTTCGGGCATGTTGGTAGGCCCAGGAATGAATATAGGGTTCTGTAAGCTCATGCTGTGTCCTTCTCGCCTTGATACGTCTTTTTTAGGCGGCGCCCAGAAGGCGAGCAATTTTTTTGAAAAAATTTTTCACTTTCACCAAGGTCGTGAAAATACATAATTTACAAGGAGGTAGATTTTTTCATATATTGAAGTGCCTTTTCACTTTTGTGCAGCGGAGACTCCAGAATGTCCGAATCTCAGCCCAATCGCAGCCGAGGACGCCCTAAATCTTGGGCAGACAAGACCGAGCAGAATACAATCAAATCGCTAGATCGCGCTATGGATGTGCTTGAGCATCTGTCGCGGATGCAAGGTATCGGGCTGTCAGAGTTGGCCGCTCAGCTAGGTCAATCTCCAGCGACGGTCTATCGCGTTCTGGTCACATTGGAAGCGCGCGGAGTGACAGAGTTCGATGCGGAAACCCAACTTTGGTATGTTGGTTCCAACGCGTTTGTCATCGGTGCAAGGTATTTGCGCAGAACCTCACTTGTGGATCGATCGACGCCGATCCTGCGTCACCTGATGTCAAAGACGGGAGAAACGGCAAACCTTGCTGTGCCCAGGGGTGACAAGGTGGTCTTTGTCGGCCAGGTGGAATGCCACCATTCCATCCGAGCGTTCTTTCCTCCGGGATCAGCCTCGCCGATGCATGCCTCTGGGATTGGCAAGGCCTTAATGGCTGAAATGGACCAGACGGAGATTGAGCATATCCTGAGCACAACCCCCTTAGAGCGTTTCACCGAATTCACCATCACGGACCCAGAGACTTTGATCGACGACTTGGAACGTACCCGCAAGCGTGGATTTGCGATCGATGATCAAGAAAAAAACCTGGGCATGCGGTGTATCGCAGTGCCGCTGCACAATTGGACGGGCGGCGTTGTTGCCGGGATCTCGATTTCAGGACCGGTCGCAAGGATCGGCGACGGCGAAATAAGCGCCTTGGCGGAGGCCGTCATGCAGTCTGGAAGAGCCTTGGCCACGGCATTGGGCGCCGATCATTCCATATGAATGGTACTTTGCTTCTGGCCATCGGCGTAGTTTTGGGTTCGACACAACTGGACGTCACAGTGCTCGCTCGTCCAGACAAAACCACGACTAGTATGCATCCAGTAACAGCTTTGGGCCGCTCGCGAAGGAGGACCAACTTCAACAGTTTTCAAATGACTGCATGATTGCCAGAACATCTTCCTGTTCAACGCCGAAGTAAAACTCCGTGCTTGCCACTTTGCCGTTAACCGGAAGGAGCTAACAGCATGCATACTCCGCGTGTTCTTATAAAACTGAGTGACGTTTGCTCAGTGCATTACATGTAAGCCGAAGTCCTCGCCTTGAGGTCCACAATGAGATCAAAAAAACGAAAGCTGCAAAATCAGCGAAGGACAATAAGTGAGTGGAACTTGCTCGCTGGACAAGCCTGTCAATTGAGCCAGCGCCAATACCTCGTGACGCAAGTGACCGAATCTATCGTTTCAGTGGCAAGTGCTTCTTTGACTTGATGACAAAACTCGACCATGCCCGCGCACCTTAGAACAACAGAGAAAATATGGTCCTGAGCTTGAGCCGCAACGCCTCTGATGTGATGTTGACCGGGACCTTTCAGGGGCTCGCTTCAAGTTCGAGAATGCCGTTGGAACCACCCGACTTACGGGGCAGATCACCCCAGAGCATCAGTCTGACATCGTGGTTTTGGATCAAAGCGAAATCGATACGCTTATTCGAATGGACGCGACAGCGTTAGGCGTTTTAAAACCCCGGTTCCTTTATCCGTGCGTGTCGGGGGGCGCCGACAGAACCACCTTTGTGAAGCGTGACCAAAGGGTTGTAACCGGTTCTTGTTCGATCCGAACATGTAAATCTGGCACCAGGAACGGCCCTCTGATCGCCGATAGCGCAGTTTGTCCGAAACAGCTCTTGGCCCATGCTGGCACGGTTGTGTTCGACCGGATCAGTATGGATATTCCCGACACGTCATTTGCGTTTTCAGACCTCTGCCAATCCATAGATAGTGACCCAGTTTCAAAACCGCGCGGATATATACATGAGAGTTCGGTGCGCCTGCACACAGATGTGACGCGGTATCCACTTTGTAACTGGGCTACTAACAAGTAGCCCGGATCCGCAGCTTTGTCTGCGCTGCATGATTTCGATGAAAGGCCGGGTTCGCGCATGCGGTAAATGAATACAATGCAGGCTACGCCGGCGGTATCTTGAGCGGTCCTTAAATGGCATGCGGGTTTCGTTTTCCACGGCTGGAGGGCCATGGTTTTCCTGCAAACGCTTGCAAGAGCAAGTTTAGCCGATCGGAGCCTTGCTGACGCGACGCACAATGGCCAGCGGTCTCTCACGAAACTGGGCCCAACAAAGGACTATCCTGTAAGATCAGCGCAGTCAGGGGTGTCACTTGATAAGCTGAAGCTATCCCCTCGGGACATTCGCAAAGAGGTTCTCCAAAGCGAATTTCTTGTGGTTTGCTTGCACGAGGCAGCCCTGCGAGCTAAATACCCCGGAGCAAAAGCCCTGCTCCAGCTGCCCGCAAGACAACATGTGCTTTTCCATTCTCGCAAGAAACCGGTCTTGCGGGTGCGTTTTGTTGTCAATGGAGATAAGCGTGTCTGCCCATCCACATTCCAACGGCCTCTACGATCCTTCACTTGAACACAGCAATTGTGGCGTGGGGTTTCTCACCCGAAAAGATGGCACCCAAACGCACGATGTTTTGCGTAAAGGGCATGAGGCGCTGTGCGCGGTGCCACATAGGGGCGGCATGTCATCAGAAGGTGTTGGGGATGGCGCAGGCATCTCTGTTGACTTGTCTCTTTCCTTTTTCCGCAAATTGACAGGCTGCACATTGCAGCATGGCCAATTTGGTGTGGGTAATTTCTTTTTGCCAGCCGACGCGGCTCAGCATGATGCCGCAGCCCAACTGATCGAAACGGCGCTTGTGAATGCCGGGCTGAAGACCAAGACTATCCGCGCGATGCCCGTCAACAACGATGCCATCGGGGCGCGTGCGATCAAGCACCAATTGCCCATCGCACAGTGGGTTTTCATCGCCCCAGAAGGGGCAGATCAAAACGCCTTTGACCGCAAAATTCACAGCGCCTTGCTTGACATCGAAGCAGAGGCCTACAGCAACTCTGCACTTGAGGGGCTCTATCCTCTGTCTCTGAGCTCTCGGATGCAGGTTTTTAAAGGCCGTTTGAATTCTTGGGAAATCATTCCCTATTTCAGCGATCTTTCAGACCCCAAGCACGAAGTACACACGATGTACTTCCACACACGGTTCTCCACCAACACCGACCCCCACCCTTCTATGGCGCAACCGTTTCGGTTGATGGCCCATAATGGGGAGCTGAACACCGACAAAAAAAATCGGCTCTCAGAGGCCGCGATCGCCTTGGCCCGCAACAAAGCGATTGTGCGCCCCAAAGGGCAATCAGATAGCTGTCGGCTTGACCAAACTCTGAACGCGCGGGTTTATGACGAGGGCTTGGACCTTGTGACCGCCGTGGTCGCGATGATGCCTCCTGCTTGGGAAAACGACAGCCGCATCTCCGCCTCTGTGCGCAATATGTTGGAATATTTCTCCCTTTCGGAAGAGAAGAATGATGGCCCCGCGGCGCTAATTTTTGGCGACGGGAATATTATCGGCGCACGGTTGGATCGATTGGGCCTGCGTCCCATGCGTTCTGTTGAAACCGATGAATATCTGGCTGTGATGTCTGAAGCAGGCCAGATTGACTTTCCTGCTGAGACTGTTCTGCGACGGGGGCGGGTCGAAGCGGGTGGGATGATCTATCTCAACCATGAAGAAGGTCGGATTTACGAGACGGAAGAAGCGCTTGAAAAGCTCGCCAACGCCAAAGACTACGGCGCGCTTTTGGCTGAGGCCCAGGTGAATATTGATGACCTTCCTGAGTGTTCCGAGACCACACCCGCAGATGCCGCCGCGCGCTACAGTGGCGATCTGGAGCGCCCAGCGCGCTACGTGGGCTACACGTTGAACCAAGAGAGCTTCAAGTTCTTGATGGATCCGATGCTGGCCACCGGAGTCGAGAAAGTATCGGCCATGGGTTACGGGAATGCCATCAACGCACTGTCAGATAATGAAGGGGGCGTCGCCAAGTATTTCAGCCAACGCTTTGCTCAAGTGACGAACCCCCCGCTCGACAGTATTCGCGAAAGCGATGGGATGACGCTACGCGTGGCGTTGGGCGAAAAACCGTACCTAGGTCAAAGCCGCTCTCGTCAGATTGTGGTGAATTCACCAGTTCTGCTCATGACGGACATGCTCAAGATAAAAGCCCAGGATGCAACGCCCTGGGCGCGGTTTGATACACTCTACACGCCTGTCTTTGGAGATGGATTGGCCAATGAGGCCTCTTTGGTCGAGGCCATTGATGCGGTGGCAAATGAGGTTGTCGCCTTTGCCCGCGAGAAAGGCGGCATCGCGATCCTGACCGACCGTCATCTGAGCCGCGCCTTCGCACCCATGCCAATGACCCTTGCGGTCTCGGCGATCAACCAGCGTCTCATCGAAGAAGGCATGCGGTTCAAATTGTCATTGGTCGTCGAAAGCGGCCAGATATGCTCGTCTCATCATATCGCATGTGCTTTGGGCTTTGGGGCGTCCGCTGTCTACCCGATTGCCGTGCGGATGCGTGCCGAAGAGCTCTACGCAAATGAGGCGCAGACCGCCTATAAGAAGTTCAAAAAGGCTGCTGAAAAAGCGCTGATGAAAACGATGGGCAAGGTCGGGCTTTGCACGGTTGAGAGCTATTCTGGTGGAGAATTCTTCGAGCCCAATTTCCTCGATACGAATGATCCTGTTTTTGCCCGTTACCTGCCCAACATGAAAACACCCGTCGGCGGCGTACGATTTGACGTGGTCGCAAAATCAGTGGCCGATTGGCATGAACGCGCATTAAGCGTCGAGAGTGAGAAAGACATTCCAATCCTCGGGTTGTTCAAAGAGCGTGCTGAGGGTGCAGGCCACTCCTATGGCACAACGGCTGTACGCGGCTTTGTCGATCTGACCGAAGAAGCGATCACCTTTGCCACTGACACGCCAAGCGATCTGGACGGAGAGACCGATCCTTTCCGCCTTCTGACATTGCGCCAAATGGACGATGCCTTTGGCATTGACGACACAGGCTATGTGAACACGTCGTTCGAAAAGCTCACCAAACAACAGATCGACGGGTTCGCCATTACGCCAGGCTACCGTGCCTTTTCTGCGATGATGGCCGAAGAGCGACATCGCAGGCCAGCGGCATTGCGCGATGTTCTAGCGTTCCCGGCTGACATCACGTTTCTCGACAATGTCGCGGATATGAAGCGCGAAATGATGCTCTTTAATCGCGCTGGGAACAATGACTTTGTCATTCGAGGCCTGGATATTGAGGCGCTAGGGACCGGGGAGTACATATTGCGCCTGACCGGGCCAAAATCTGCGAATATTGGGCGTTTGGACGTTCTTGCAGAAACCTTGGTCGAGCGGTTCGGGAAGGATGTCGAAGGCCACTACATCACCAAAGGCGCGCTTAAGCTAGCGGTCAAAGGCAAGGCGCTTGATTATGTGGCGCGGTTAAGGTCAGCGCCTGAGCGCATCGATTTGGCGGAGGTTGAGCCCGCCTCTAACATCACCCCGCGTTTGGCATCTGGAGCAATGTCCCACGGTGCCTTGGTCGCCACGGCCCACGAAGCGGTTGCCCATGGCACCAATATGGTGGGAGGCATGTCCAACTCGGGAGAAGGTGGTGAACATCTGAGCCGGTACGGAACAATCCGCGCAAGCCGCATTAAACAATTCGCCTCAGGTCGTTTCGGGGTCTGGGCGGGCTATTTGGCCGACCCAAACCTTGAAGAGATCGAGATTAAGATCGGCCAAGGCGCCAAGCCGGGCGAAGGTGGTCAACTTCCTGCGCCCAAGGTCACCGTCGAGATTGCGGCCGCGCGCGGCGGCACACCGGGGGTTGAATTGATCTCTCCACCGCCGCACCATGATACCTATTCAATCGAAGACTTGGGCCAGTTAATCCACGATGCAAAAGCGGCGCGTGTTCGGGTCATCGTGAAATTGGTTTCATCCGAGGGCATTGGCACCATCGCCGTTGGCGTCGCCAAAGCCGGAGCGGATGTCATCAACATCGCAGGCAACACTGGCGGCACAGGTGCTGCAGCGGTGACTTCTTTGAAATACACAGGCCGCGCCGCAGAGATCGGCATCGCTGAGGTGCATCACGCGCTCTGCGCAAATGGTATCCGTCAGAAGGTTCTGTTGCGCTGTTCGGGTGCTATGCAAACAGGGTCTGACGTGGTTAAAGGTGCGCTACTCGGCGGCGACAGCTTTGAATTCGGAACCACCGCGCTCATGATGCTCAAATGCGTGATGGCGAAGAATTGCAACGTGAAGTGCCCCGCTGGCCTGACCACAAACCCAGAGGTGTTCGACGGTGACCCGCGTGCCTTGGCACAGTATTTGCTGAACATTGCGCACGAAGTTCGTGAAATCCTCGCGACACTTGGCCTGACCTCACTGGAAGAGGCACGTGGCCGCTCCGATCTCCTGCACCTGCTGGATCACCCAGCCTCAGTGGGCAAACTCGATCTTCGGGCCATGCTCACACATGTGCCCGAGGTCAAGGTCACCGACCCGATCTATCTTGAGAAGGACTTCAGTGTCGATGACGCGCTTCTCGAACAGGTCAAGGTCCGGTTGATTGACGATGGCGAAAAACGGGTTGAACTGCGCCCGAACGCACCGCTGAACAACCGAAACAAAACCGTGGGCGGACAGCTTGGCATCGATATCGAACGCCTGTTGAACCACGAGCTTCCCAAATTGTCAGCCGCCGCATTCGAAGACAGTCGAGGGCGCCGCTATCTCGATCCGCGCAGTGTCCATGTCTACACAAATGGTTCTGCGGGCCAGAGTTACGGCGCCTTTTGCAATGATGGCATGGTGATGGAGCATACTGGTACCTGCAACGACGGTGTGGGCAAAAGTGCCTCTGGCGGCGAGATCATAATACGCTCACCCGGTGGGGCCCGTGGGCGCGAGAACGTGCTAATCGGGAACTTCGCACTCTTTGGTGCCACGGGCGGGCGGACATTTGTAGAGGGACAAGCCGGGGATCGTTTTGCCGTGCGCAACTCAGGCGCGACGGCGGTTGTAGAAGGCGTGGGCGATTTCTGTGCCGAGTACATGACCAACGGCGCGATCTTGAATATTGGCAACTTTGCCAAAGGCTTTGGCAATGGCATGTCAGGCGGTTTTGCCTATCAATATGATCCAGAAGGCCGTTTGCCCGACATGATGAGCGAGGACTCCGTCCTAGCGGGAACCTTGGTTGATGAATCCGATCACGCCGCGATCCACGAAGATGCGGTGCGCCAATTGCTTAGTTGGCATGTGGGTGCAACCGGATCAGAACGCGGACAAGAACTGCTGTCTGATTGGGACCTCACCCGCCAGCATATGGCATGGGTCATGCCCAAAGCGCTGCTTCAATACCAGGACGCCGATGCCATATTGGCCGCCCGTTCCCGCAAAGAGTTGGTGGATGAGCTGTCCAGCGCTCTTGCCGCGCATCAAATTTCAGAACTCAAACGCGCCTGGAAACACGGCCGCCCGGTACACAAAGGAGTGGTGCCAAGCTACGGCGAGATGGATACCGAAGAGATGTTCCGTCTCTTGGGCTCTTACATCGTCCTAGAACAAGCCCAAGTTATTGCGGCCACGCGGGTGAAAACTGCTGATCGCTTTGTCCGCGACAAAGCTGTGCGTAATCTGATCCTGACTGAGGATTTTGGCCTTATGGCCGCTTTGGCCAAACACGCGAAATCCGCGATCGACGGCTATGACGATGCAGGTCTCGCGGCGCTCGTGGCCAACAAACGCCTCAGCGATTTCAAACGCGCGCTTAGCTTACGCAACATTTTGAACATGGATAGCCCTGGCACCTACGCCTGGATCCTGCATCAAAGCGCCAAAAACCGCGCGTCTCTGGGCGAGGTGCCAAGCTTTGACGCGCTCTTCGCAGAAAACGCGATCCCCGATGTGATCGCCCGCACGGCAGCGGAGTGAAGCTGATGAACGATATGAGCACCAAAGTTCCATACATTCCAGAAGATGCGCCCTTCTCCGGCGAGCAAAAAGTGTGGCTTGGCGGGTTTCTCGCGGGACTTCATTCGCGCCTCGCAGCGGGCGGTGCAGCTGCGGCCCCTGCTGCGGCTGGCGCAGAAGTCAAGCATCTCGACATCATATACGGTACCCAGACCGGAAACGCCGAAGCGCTGGCCGAGAACGCCGCGACATTGGCTCGCTCGAAGGGCTTTACCCCACGCGTGGCCGAGATGGACGAGATCGAAATGAACCATCTCGCTGCCATGCAAAACCTGATTGTGGTGGTCTCCACCTATGGCGAGGGTGAAATGCCCGACAATGCCCATCAATTCTGGGAAGCCCTGTCGGCCACAACTGCGCCGCGGCTTGAAAACCTAAACTACGGCGTGCTCGCGCTTGGCGACACCTCGTATGACGAGTTCTGCCAGGCGGGAAAATTGGTTGATACGAGGCTTGAGCAACTGGGTGCAAAGCGTCTTGGCGCGCGGGTCGATTGCGACGTGGATTTTGAAGACGCCGCAGAGGCATGGATCACCGCCACCATCCCCGATGCGGGCGACGTTGCTGCCGCCGCACCTGCGGCAGAGACACCCAAGAAGGCCTCTTCAGGTTTTGGCCGCAAAAACCCTTATGTGTCGACGATGATTGATAATCGGGTGATTTCTGGCTCGAAATCCGCCAAGGAGATCCGTCATATCGCCTTTGATCTGGGCGACAGCGACATGACCTATGAAGCAGGCGATGCCTTAGGCGTTATGCCGGTAAATGCGCCTGATCTGGTGGAGGCATGGCTTACCCGTCTGGGCGCCAGCGCCGAGACCGACATTGGCGGCAGCGCGCTGGGTGATTTATTGACCCGCGATCTGGAGATCATGACACCGTCGCGAGATCTGATCCGGACGGTTGAACCTTTGGCCAAACATGACGAGCTCAGCCACGTCGTCGGCCACGGCGATAAAGAAGCGCTTGAGGCCTTTCTCTGGGGCAAAGATGCGCTCGATCTTCTGAACTTGAACACCGATCTGGCGCTGGACCCGGCACAAGTGGTCAGTTGGCTAAAGCCGCTTCAGCACCGCGCTTATTCCATCTCATCAAGCCCCAAGGCTCACGCGGGTGAAGTGCACCTGACCGTCGCCGCTGTGCGCTGGATGCATGAGAATCGTCCGCACCGCGGCGTTTGCTCAACCTTCCTGGCCGATCATGTGCCTGAGGGTTCAAAGGCGGGCATTTTCATGTCGCCCAACAAGAGTTTCCGTGTGCCGCAGGACGACAGCGTTCCAATGATCATGGTGGGACCTGGAACCGGTGTGGCCCCGTTCCGCGCGTTTCTAGAAGAGCGGCGGGAGCGCGGCGCCATGGGCCCGAATTGGCTCTTTTTTGGGGATCAAACCCGGCAGAGCGATTTCATTTATGAAGATGAGATCAGCGTTTTTAGTGCGTCTGGATTGCTTACACGACTGGACCTCGCTTTCTCCCGAGACCAGGAGGAAAAGGTCTATGTGCAGCACCGTATGATCGAGAACGGCAAAGACCTATATGCGCAGCTTGAAGAGGGCGGCCATTTTTATGTCTGCGGGGATGCCACACGCATGGCCAAAGACGTCGACACAGCGCTCCACCACATCCTCGAAACCCAGGGCGGCATGTCCCCCGAGGCGGCAACCGACTACGTGAACCGCCTGAAACGCGACAAGCGTTACGTGCGGGACGTATACTGACGCGGAGGCGTCTTTGTCCCACGCCGAAAAAAACATATGCACTTGCGCGCTTTTGACAGAAGCGCCGCGCACAATAAGCGACCTGAGCACGGCCGACCCGCTGGCGTACTTGGACGGCGATCTAGAAAGCATCGCCCTTCTTGGAACGCAATTGTGCGAAGCTTTGATCACGTCAAACAACGGAGCGGCGCTTGCCTCTGGCTTGGGCGGTTTTGCGTCGCTGCAAAGCACGGCCCATCCATTTAGGCTATCGGACCAGCGCATGACATTTCGGTTTAATCCCGCTGTATCTGTTCACATTCTGAATACGACCGGTCGCGCGGGTCCGAACACGGGTTTGGCTGTCTCAGACCCAAAAGGCATTTTATCCCTAAGGGTTGAAACGAACGGTGGATATGATACGCGTGTTATCTGCGCGTTGGATGGCATGGCGTCGCCCAAGACCCTGAAAAATCCGGCGCCCAACGTGGCTCCTAACGGTCTTTCTGACAACGTCATACCGCTCGCCGCAATCCGCTCAGCTCGCAGCACCTGGTTGCAAGGCGATAGCGGCTCTCATCTCAACGATCTGTGCGCGGATCGCGGGACCATGCGGTCGGCGACGCTCCCTCATGTCGGACGGCACAAAGCCTGGCGGGTCATAAATGAGGTTCTACCCAGTTTTCTGACTTATCTTTTGCACCACATAATCGGCTTCGCGCCATTGGTCGCGGGTTGCGGTTTCGTTTTTGGAAGCGTCCTCAAGCAAGGTACAGCGCAAAAGATGGAGAGCGTGTATTGGATCACCAATGGACCGCAGAACTTTGCCGTGGACATGGAGCAGGTCGAATGTGCTTGGATAACAAAATGCGGCCCTGCATTACATCTTGAACTCTATGATCTGGCTGGTCATGCGATTGCCGCACTGGTTCCTGATCGAAACGAAGATTTAAAACGCTGGAACACTCTTTTGGCGTCTTTGCCAGAGATGCGCGCGGGATTGCACACGCCCTAGATGGCTCCCTAAAGAGGAATAGCGGTGTTTTGCTTCATCCTGAAAAAACAATCAAAAACAATATTTTAATTGGTGTTGAGTGATCTTTAGGAGTGAGAAAACGTGTCGTGGTGACCACACTTTGTGTGTCGTGGTCTCAGGCAAAAACCCCCACCATCCCGTTTAGGGGCAGTGAGGGCTGACGTCAGACAGCAAAGGTCACGATTTGCGCATTGACCGCCTTCAAGCGGCGCGCAGCATTCGCCGTTTTGGGGTAAAAATGGACTTGCGGCGCTGCGGCATACAATGCGGACTGGTCAATGGCGGTTCTGCGGGACTTTGCTGCTTTTCGTCAAATTCCTGATCTAAACAACGCATGGATACCGAAGCCCTCGGATGGCTCCCCCTTGAAGCGCGCTATCACATGCAGATGCGCATGAAATACATCCTGACCGGCAACGGAACCAACATTCCAGCCAATCGTGAAACCATCTGCATTTTCCTTGTCAAACCGCGTTTTGACGAAGGCCATCGCCTCAGAAATTTCTGACCATTCTTCGGCATTTAATTCAAATGGTGATTCGATATGCCGGTGCGGTACAATCATGGCTTGATGAGGCCTATGATCCTCAATTGATCCCAAAATGAAGAGGTGTTTCAAAATCAGTGGCGGTCGATCAATGAGCAGTCCATTTTCGCGGCAAAACCTGCAGCCTGGTTCAGGATAACTGTTCAAGCAGTGAGTGTCCCATCCCTTCTGAAGGGATACAACAGGGGCTCTTTTGACACCTTCGCCGCGCGGTCGATGAACGGCTGTTCTCAGAAACAGCGCCTTTCGCTGCAACCAGCATGAATTGGTAAGACGCGGGACAAAACGGACGTTTGACAAAGCTTTCGATACGGCTGCTTTCAGCCTTCTCAGCTTTTATCTTTCTGAGCTTGGACAGCCGCTGTGCACCGTCCCGGTAGCGCCGTCATTGCACTGAATTGATAGTGAAGGATGGGTTTTCGCACCGCTTCCTGTTCAGGCAA
>JAKVBH010000047.1 GCA_022447495.1 Marinovum sp.
TTCGTCGTCCACTTGGTCCACCTTGTTGAGGAAGACGACCATGGCGGGGATGCCAACCTGACGCCCGAGCAGGATGTGCTCACGCGTCTGCGGCATAGGGCCGTCGGCCGCGTTCACAACCAGGATCGCGCCATCCATCTGCGCCGCGCCGGTGATCATGTTCTTCACATAGTCAGCGTGGCCAGGGCAGTCGACGTGCGCGTAGTGGCGGTTGTCGGTCTCGTATTCAACGTGCGCCGTGGAAATCGTGATCCCACGTGCTTTCTCTTCTGGCGCGCCGTCAATCTCGTCGTACGCTTTGAAATCACCAAACTGCTTCGTAATCGCAGCCGTCAGCGTCGTCTTGCCGTGGTCAACGTGACCAATCGTGCCAATGTTGCAATGCGGCTTGCTACGCTCAAACTTTTCCTTTGCCATATCTCTCAGGCGCCTCTCGTTCAAAAGGGGCCAGCGCTGGCCCGGTTCATATGGCGCGCGAAATATGGGGTATTGCGGAGAAAATCAAGCGTCAGTTCGTTGCCTCTTCCGCCTCATCATCGATCGGCAAAACGAGCGGGTCAGTGACGGCTTCCGCAGGCTCAGCAACCGCTGTCCCATCGGCACTTGCAGTGGTTTCTGTCTCAGCTTCTTCTGCAACGGGTTCCTCGGTTTTTGCAACGTCAGAAGTCTCCGCCGTTTCAGTCGTTTCGGCGTCAACCTCCGCGGCCAGCGCTGTTTCTGCAGCATCAGCCGTAGCAGAGCTTCCAATCGCGGCACCTTCAGGCACAAACCCTTCGAACCATTGGTTGTCACGCACTTGTTCGACCAGCCATTCTTCAGCCTGTTTTGCGGCGAGAACCGCCAAGCCTTCGAGCTGTTCTTCGCGCGTTTGCGTGAGACCAGAACCCGCCACTGATTCCGCCGTTACTGCCTCAAGCACAGTGACTTCTTTGGGTTCAGAATTCATTTTGGTTTGTGCCGCATCATCCCAAACTGTGATGCGATAGATCAGAGCCGATTTGGGCTGGAGCACAAGAGGCACTCCAACGCGCGCTAGCACATAGCCTTCAACGGAAATGCCAAAGTGATAGAGACGATCACCGTCGTAGCGGCGGAAGCGGTCTTCAAACGCTTTGTCGACTGCGGCAATCCATTCCTCTTGGGTTGCGTCTCGAGACAGTGGGCCTTTGGCTAAATTGGGCGCAACGACAATCGAATGCCCCAACATGAAGTCACCCAATGGCACCGGAGGCTGCTCGAGGTCGCGGCCCGTCGTGCAGGCCGACACCAGAACGAGGACCAAAAGGGCCACGCATAATTTGATTGTTCTCACCTGTCGTCCCCATGTCTGCTCTTGCCCGCGGTCATGCGGCTCATTGTTCCTACAAAATCTGCGACATCACCGCAATTGCTCCGGTGCCAGATGCGCCTACTCTCCATGATGTAAGGAGTGACGAGATGCCAGACGCGCCGCAAGACACATCCCGGTTGCCGGTCCATGTCGATTTGCACTCGGTGCCTTTGAACATGTGGCAAACGCTACGGGCGGCTCGGCGGAACCTGTTGGACATTATTCCGCGCCAAACCACAGAAGAGACGATCATCTCGGGCAAGACCGGTCGGCCATGGCATATCATCATGGACCCCGATGCGATCCGCCGCGTCGTGCTTCAGGAGTTGGACGCCTATCCCAAGTCCGACATCACCAAAGTGCTCTTTCGTCCGGCGGTGGGCGACTCGCTCTTTATTGCGGAGGGGGATCATTGGCGGTGGCAACGGCGCACCACGGCGCCGGTCTTTACACACCGCGACATGATGAACCTGTCGCCCAGTATGACGCGCGCGGCAGTAGCGGCGACAGATCGTGTGGCGGGCGCTGGATGGACGCGCGGCTATTGGCGAAGACGTGGCCCGCCTGCCCTATTGTCGGATGATCATTGATGAGGCGTTGCGGCTTTATCCGCCTGGTGCCATCGTCTCGCGCACCGCGCAAAATCGCGACATGCTCTGTGGCACACCGGTGCACCCGGGCGACACCGTCATGATCCCAATTTACTCACTGCACCGGCATCGCAATCTTTGGGAGGCGCCAGATTCGTTTGTTCCCGAACGGTTTGCAGATCGCAAAGCGGTCCCTCGGTTCAGCTATTTCCCATTCATTGATGGGCCCCGGATTTGCATTGGTGCTCAGTTTGCGCTTACCGAAGCGGTGATCATTCTGTCGACGCTGTTGTCGCGGTTCAAATTCACTCAAGTTCCGGGCGCAATCCCAAGCCTGTGATAATCATCACTCTGCGCCCAGAAGGTGGGGTTTGGCTTGAAGCCGAGCCTTTGGACTAGTCCAGCGTTCTACCCTCGCCCATCGCAGATCGATTGAAGCGCCACCCATTGCGCATCGGTGATAATCTGGCGCGTGTTGGATTGCGTCGCCGCATTCTCAGCAGAGCGGGCAGAACGGCCGTCTGTATCTGGATGACTCGCCAAAATTTCGGGAATGGAAATGTCACCTTGAAGCTCCTTGATGAGGTCAAAGAATTGCGCAAATCCATCTGTGCTTACACCCACACGGGTGAGAGCATCGATGGCATAGGTGTCCGCTTGGGTTTCTGCGTCTCGCGAGTAGGATGAGTTGAGCACCTGCTCGGCTAAAAGAACCATGACTGCACCGCCAGTCACGTCACCGATTAAAAGGGACAATAGACCCGCGGACCCAACAGTGCGCAGCGCCACGCGGGTTGGATCGCGATAGACGACATGGGCAATCTCGTGGGCCAGAACCCCTGCGACGGCATCTGGACCCGGTGCATCTTCGAGAAGTCCACGGAGCAAAACCACCTGCCCACCTGGCGCGGCAAACGCATTGGTCATGGAGTGGTCAAACACCAAGACATTGAGATCGTAGCCAATGTCCTCGCCGTCGGTGAGCGTGGCCGTCATCGCCTGAAGCGCCGCGACACCTTCAGGTGCGTTACAGTGCAGATCACCGATTTCTGTACCACCTAAGAAGCGCTCCATCTGTCCCGTGATGGATTTGCCGAAGGCGACTTCACGTTCCAGCGGGATGATCCGCGCCAGCGTGTTGGCCATGGCCGGCAAGATCACAAAGAGCATGAGCGCCACAGCGCCCAGCGCCAAACCGGTGTTGCGCAGGATTTTCTTGCCCGTGCCGGAGCGCACATCTGCGCGATAAAGATCGGGACGGCTGTCTTTGAGCCACGCGATCATTTCGGCATCGTCGATCACCAATCGCGCAGGATCGCGCGGGCTTTCATCTTCCGTCTCTGCCTTGCGGGTGAGGATCATTTGATAGGGGTCCGCATGATCCTGCGTCGCGCGCAAGTCGCCCAATGGCCAATGCAGAGGGGCCTTTAGGCTCGGCCCCTCAATTTTTACCGCGAGGCCGTCTTCGGTGAGGGTCACGGCGACCTCATGCTGAGCCGCCGTCAAACCATCAAAGAACCGCCCCCGGCCACGCATTATATGGCACCACCAATGTCGAGCGCATCGGCAAAGCCTTCGGCATCCGCACCTTCGTCAGAGGCGCGCTGCGCGATCTGGCCAAAGGCATCGGTGTTGATGACGGCCAGCGTCTCGACGTAGTGGCGAATGATGGGCTGGACGATCATGGCAAGGCTCATCGCGCCTGCAACGACGAGAACGATGATGTAAATCAAAAGCGGGATAAACTGGATGAGACCAACGTCCAACATCGCCTCCGGCGCTAGCATTGCAGGCCCCGCCAGTGAGGCCGCAATAATTGCGCCTAGAGTCCCCAATAGGAGAGCAATGGCAATGGATCCGCCAATGTAAGTGAGGACCACAGTGCTTGTGAACGGTTCCGCTTTGAAGGTGATCTCGCCACCCAAGGTCTTGTTCGCGGTTAGATACCGGAAGCTGTGTACGTTGTAGTAAACAGAGCCGATGATGATCCAAAAGCAGCCAATAAAACCAAGGATAGCCGCCAATGGAGTCGCTGAAATGGCCGCAAAAACAGCTGCACCTAGTAACCAGCCTAACCCAATAAAAATGTGCTTCATCGCGCCGTAGAGCCGAGTCCAGCGGCCGTGTTGTTCAAACTTCGCGTCGCCGAACCAACTGCGGTCGGTCATATATTTCTCAAGTTTGAACGTCGCTAGAGGCATGAGAATGCCCAACGAGATGATGGACATAAACCCATAGCCCAGCGCGCGCATGGCATAGCCCCAAGCGGCATTTTCCATGCCAAACCGGATCGAGCGCCAGCGGGTGCGGGCCAGCTTGTAGCGACGGGCGCGATAGACGGCGAAGTAGATGACCGGCAAAACCGCCAGAACTGTGATGAATCCCGCAAAACTCTGTGCAATGGCTTCGGCGTCGCTCTGCGCTTCTCGGAACAACGAGATACCGAAGAAGAAAAGCAGCATTTGGATAATACCCAGATAAATGGCTAGGATCACCACAGCCACCAGAAAGCCCAAGAATTTCTCAAGCCCGGTCCCAGTGTATTCAAACCGCGTGCCTTCAAGTTCTGTCGAGGACCAGATGAACTTCCGGACCCGTGTTTTGGCCCAAAAGCGGTAGATGCCCAGCGTGATGAACGTGAGAAACCCTGTTTTCAGGGCGAGTTTGAAAATATCAGCCCCCTGCCCAAGATACCGACCACCCGCTGCACTTGGCTGTGTTGAAACGTTTTCCATAAATTGTCCCCAAAATATTGGCCTGCGCGTTTATTGATCCCTCACGCGGCCGGTTACTGATTTACTCTGTGAATTTATTGTCGCGCGGAAATCCTCTTGGCGCCATACGACCAGCGCTAGCGCGTTTGGCAATCCATTCGTCTAATGCGGTTTCGGTGCGGGTGCGGCCCGCCGGGTCCTTCCACGACAGACCATCGGCGAGCGTGAATGTCGTCGCATCGCTCAACCCACCATCTTTGTACTTTTGGAGGCGCACGCCCTTGCCGCGCCCCATTTCGGGCAGTTCAGTGAGTGGGAAGATGAGCACTTTGCGGTTCTCACCCACCACGGCAATGTGATCACCCGCAATCGGTTTGCACAGGCGCGCCCGCGTAGGTTCGCGCGCATTCAAGACCTGTTTGCCCGCGCGCGTCTGGGCGACCACATCGGTTTCTGGCACGACAAAGCCGTCTCCCGCACTGGACGCCACCAGAAGTTTACGCTCGGGGCGATGGATGAAGAGGTCGATGATCTCTGCTTCGTTGGGCAAGTCCACCATCAGCCGCACAGGTTCACCCATGCCGCGCCCGCCCGGCAAGTTCGCAGCAGAGAGAGTGTAGAACCGTCCCGTTGAACCGAAGAGCAAAAGCCGGTCCGTGGTCTCAGCATGAAAGATAAAGCGTGGGCCGTCGCCGTCTTTAAACTTCAACTCGCGTGTCAGATCGATGTGCCCCGTCATGGCGCGAATCCATCCCATCTGGGAGCAAACGATTGTGATCGGTTCGCGGTCGATCATGGCCTCAAGCGGCACATCTTCGACCACGCCAGCCTCGGCAAAGGTCGTGCGCCGTGCGCCGCCTTCATAATCTTTGCCGAAGGTCTTTTTGACCTCTTTGAGCTGGCTCGAGATCGCAGACCACTGCAGAACAGCGCTTTCAAGGAGATCTTCGAGGCCTGCGCGCTCTTCCATAAGGGCGTCGCGTTCTTTGACCAATTCCATCTCTTCAAGACGCCGCAACGAGCGCAGGCGCATGTTGAGGATGGCCTCGGCTTGCACTTCGGTCAGGCCGTCATCGCCACCCATAGCGGGGCTGATATAATCGTCCTCGGATGTGGCGCGGACAAAATCCTGCCCCCAATCTTCACGCATCAACGCGTCTTTGGGAACGTCGTCATAGCGTATAATATCGATCACGCGGTCAAGGTTGAGGAAGGCCACGATGAGCCCCTCAAGCACCTCAAGGCGATGATCGATCTTTTCCATGCGATGCTGCGACCGCCGGATCAGGACCTCGCGCCGGAAATCGAGGAAGGCGCGCAGCACTTCCTTCATCGAGCAGACCTTGGGCGTGACCCCATCGATCAGGACGTTCATGTTTAGCGAGAAGCGCACTTCGAGATCGGAGTTGCGATAAAGCAGTCCCATGAGGACCTCCGGGTCCACGTTCTTGGAACGCGGCTCAAGGATCATACGAATGTCGTCGGCACTTTCATCGCGGACGTCGCCAAGGATCGGTATCTTCTTGGTCTGTATCAGCTCAGCGATCTTTTCGATGAGCTTGGACTTTTGGACCTGATACGGAATCTCGGTGACGACGATCTGCCACTGGCCGCGACCCAGGTCTTCAACCTCGTAGCGACAGCGCAGGCGGAACGATCCGCGACCGGTGCGATAGGCCTCTGCAATATTCTCTTTGGGCTCAACCAGGATGCCGCCCGTTGGGAAATCAGGGCCCGGCACATAGTTGAGCAACGTGTCATCGCGCGCGTCAGGCACTTTGATCAGATGCAAACACGCATCGACCAATTCGGCAATATTGTGCGGCGGGATATTCGTCGCCATCCCCACCGCGATCCCCGCGGCCCCGTTTGCCAAAAGATTCGGGAATTGCGCTGGAAGCACAACTGGCTCGGTCAGCGTACCGTCGTAATTGTCGCGAAAATCGACTGCATTCTCAGCCAAGCCATCCAGCAGCGCCTCAGCCACCGCTGTCATGCGCGCTTCGGTGTAGCGGCTGGCAGCAGGGTTATCGCCGTCGATGTTACCAAAGTTGCCCTGACCATCTACCAATGGGTAGCGGACATTAAAATCCTGGGCCAATCGCGCCATGGCATCGTAAATCGCGCCATCACCGTGGGGGTGATAGTTACCCATCACATCGCCAGAAATTTTTGCCGACTTTCGGAAGCCACCGTTGGAGGAGAGCCGCAGCTCGCGCATGGCATAGAGAATCCGCCGGTGTACGGGTTTCAAGCCATCACGTGCATCCGGGAGGGCACGATGCATGATCGTAGAGAGTGCATACGTTAAGTATCGCTCCCCCAGCGCCCGGCGCAAAGGCTCGGACACGCTCATTGTATCGTCGTCGGACTGCTCACTCATTTGAACACACCCATAACTGGCTGGGCTGGCACCGTAAAGCAACAGTGGGAATTCCGTACCCAAAAAAACCGTCACCGGGGGCACAGAATCGGATACCTCAGGTCTATCGAGGCGGGCATAGACGTCACGATTATGATGATCTGGGGGGATCAATTGATGACGCGCTTTATCATCGCGAGCTTCGCAATGTTGGCATGGGCATTTTACGAACTATCCGGTGGCGTGGATTACGTGCCAAAGGTGCAGGCCGAGCCGATTTTCACACCTGTTGTGGTGCGCGCCGACACTTCGAACATGTCGCGAGATCAACGGCGGTTGGCAACGCCTTCGACGACTGTGAAGACAGCATTGGCCCAAACAAAGCGCACACCGCTGACCAACACCGCGCCTACAACCCAAATCGTGCACGCAGCCCTAGCCGTGCCTGACGCCGCAGAAACCCAGCTCTTTCCGCTAGAAACCGCAACGCCGACCGTGACAGCGGCCGCTGCTGCGCCCGAACCCAAGGCACATGCAAACGGTTTTGTTGAGATTGCCGTGGCTCCGAAGATAGAGGTCGCGACACTGAGTGCCCCTCGAGAGGAAATCGATCCAACGGTGACAAAAGACATCCGTCAGGTTACCGGCAACCGCGTGAACATGCGCACGGGTCCAGGCACCTCGTTCTCAGTGGTGAGCAAACTTCAACAGGGCAGCGACGTCGAGGTCCTCGAAGATACAGGCGATGGGTGGCTCAAACTGCGTGTCATGGAAAGTGGCCGCGTGGGCTATATGGCCGACTGGCTTGTCGCAGCGGCAGTGAACTGATCGTGTCGCATAACCTTGTCATGATACACAGCGTGATCTAGCTGCGCCTTATGACACAATCGATCCTGATCACTGGGTGTTCCTCCGGCATTGGCTATGATGCGGCCCATGGACTACGCGCCGCGGGATGGCGCGTTTTTGCCTCTTGTCGCAAAGCGGAAGACTGCGAAAGACTCATCGCGGAAGGCTTTGAAAGCCCCCGCATCGATTACTCCGATGAAGACAGCATCAAGTCTGGTCTCGCGGAGGTGCTTTCCGCCACGGGGGGGACACTGGACGCGCTCTTTAACAATGGCGCATTTGCCGTACCCGGCGCAGTGGAGGATCTTCCCCGCGACGCGCTGCGGACAATTTATGAGGCCAATGTCTTCGGCTGGCACGAACTTATCACGCGCGTGCTCCCGATTATGCGCGCTCAAGGATACGGCAGGATTGTCCAAAACTCCTCAGTGCTTGGCTTTGTCGCGCTGCCCTGGCGCGGCGCTTACAACTCGACCAAGTTTGCCATCGAGGGGCTTACGGACACGCTGCGGGTCGAGATGGCGAATACCAACATTCACATCATCCTCATTGAACCCGGTCCGGTCACATCGCAAATCCGGCAAAACTCAATTCCCCAATTCGAACGCTTTGTGAATTGGCAGGCGTCGCCCCGAAAAGAGCAGTATGAGCGACAACTTCTCAAACGACTATACGAAGACAACGGACCAGATACCTTTGAACTGCCCGCCTCGGCGGTGACAAAAAAGCTGTTGCATGCGCTCACCAGCCCTCGACCAAAACCAAGGTACTTTGTGACAACGCCCACCTATATGATGGCGTTCCTTCGACGGGTGTTGCCGACGCGCGCCCTCGATTGGGTGGTGCGCAAAGTATAACGCCGCGCGAATTTCAGTTCGCTTTTGCGCTGCCGCCCGCTACATGCAGCGCAACAGATTTAATAGGGACACGAAATGCGCGACGATCCACTCTTTTGGGTGCTGGCGGTGGTGATGCTCTCGGTTGTGGGCATCCTTCTGTTCGGCATTGGAAGCTTCGCCAAAGGCGGCGAATTCAACAAGAAATACGCAAACAAAGCCATGCGGTGGCGCATTGGAGCCCAGTTTGTCGCTGTGGTTCTAATCTTGCTATTTGTTTGGATTCGTGGGGAGTAAACGATGGTCGTTCTGAGTAAAATTTACACCAAAACCGGTGACGCGGGCGAAACGGCCCTGGGCAATGGCGCGCGCGTGGCGAAACACTCGATGCGCGTCACGGCCTACGGCACTGTGGATGAGCTTAATGCCACCGTTGGCCTCGCCCGCTTGCAAGCAGACAGCACAGCAGACGAAGGGCTGATGCGCATTCAAAACGACCTGTTCGATCTCGGAGCTGATCTGTGCACGCCTGACATGGAAAAGGATGCTGAACGCGAGTATCCGCCCCTTCGCATGGTCGCCGAACAGGTCTCGCGTCTGGAGAGTGAGATTGATGTGATGAACGCTAACCTACTGCCGCTTCGCAGCTTTATTTTGCCTGGTGGCTCTGCACTGGCGGCACATCTCCACATGTGCAGAACTGTCGCGCGCCGGGCCGAACGGCTCACGGTCGAGCTTGCCACAATGGAGTCAGTGAACACGCATTCTGTGAAATATCTCAACCGGTTGTCCGATTGGTTCTTTGTTGCGGGCCGTATCGCAAACAACGACGGAAAAGACGACGTGCTCTGGATCCCAGGCGCAAACCGTTAAACGCTCGGGATCACTTTCCCTGGGTTGAGAATATTGTTGGGGTCAAGTGCAGATTTGATCGAGCGCATGGTTGCAAGGGCCACTGGGTCCTTGCGACGTTGCATGGTTGACAGCTTGGACAGGCCCACGCCGTGCTCAGCGGAAAATGAGCCGCCGCGGATCGCAACCTCGTCTTCGATCACCTCCATAACGCGGTCCTTGAGCACCTTGTCGTCGCGGTTGACGCGCACAGTATAGTGCACATTTCCATCACCCAGATGCGCGCAGCAAAAACTCGCCGCTTCCGCCTCAAATTCAGGCAAACGCGATTCCATCGCGTCGAGAAAATCAGATACTGCGTCGAGCGGAAGGGCGATGTCGGTGTTGACCAGAGGCGAGCCATCAAAGGTGATCTCAGCGGCGGATTCGCGACGGGCCCAAAAGGCTGCGCGTTGCGCCTCTGATTGAGCGACAGCGGCATCGCTGATCAAACCGTCTTCGAAACATTCACCCAAAATCCGCTCC
The DNA here is from genome assembly GCA_022447495.1 of Marinovum sp. GTDB lineage: Bacteria > Pseudomonadota > Alphaproteobacteria > Rhodobacterales > Rhodobacteraceae > JAKVBH01. The sequence continues at coordinate 10,059 of JAKVBH010000047.1, forward strand.
AGAGTTGCATCAAAAGGCACGGCACCATCAGCGCCACGTTCAGCATCACGTGGAGCAGTACTCGCCAGTTCGACCAAAATGCTCACTGGGGGAGTGCCCTGAAGCGGGAGGCCCGAAGCAGGATGCAAGCGATCATACCGCTCATTAAAAACGCGTGGCATATATTCAAACGCGTCCACCATACCTGCCGTCTCGGCTTGCAAACGATTAAGCAATTCCAACGCATCTTCCACGCGGGAAAGGCCAACCAACGCAGTAGACCGAACCAATGGTGCGGGAAACAACTTCAGAACAGCTGCAGTAATGATCCCCAACGTGCCCTCGGCGCCAATCATCAAATTGCGCAAATCATAGCCCGAATTGTCTTTGTGAAGCGCGGACATCAAGTTCATCACCTCGCCCTGTGGCGTGACCACTTCCAAACCGAGGCATAAATCCCGGGTCGAACCATAGCGCAGCACGTTCGACCCGCCTGCATTTGTAGACAGCATCCCGCCAATACGCGCAGAACCACGCGCACCAAACGTCAAAGGGAACATCAATCCATGCTCTGCAACGGCATCATGCACATGCGAGAGCACAGCACCCGCTTCGACGATGGCGACGAGAGCCTTCGGGCGGACATCACGGATTTTGTTCATCCGCTCCACCGACAGCATCAATGCGCCATCCGCGTGGGTTCCGCCAGTGAGACCAGTGTTGCCCGCCACTGGCACCACAGGCGTGCCCATTTGGTTGGCATGGCGTAGGATCGCGGCAACTTCTTTGGCATTTCCGGGGCGCAAAACGGCGGCAGGCTTGGAGGGATAATCCCCCGTCCATTCCTTTCCATATCGCGCGGCATCATCACCGGTGAGCACGTGAGACGCACCCAAGAGCGTTGTCAGATCATCCAGCATCGCGTCCTCCCTTACGCAAACCGTGCACCAAGCCTATGGTATGGCGAACGTTAAAGCAGCCCAAAGCGACTCCCAAACCGGATCGCGCTCCTCTTTTGGGTCCATGGCGCGGATCACAACGGCATCCACAAGATATGAATGGCCCGCAGTCACTGGGAAACGCGCGATACCCTCGTCATCGGTGCGATGGAGGGTCACCGCTACGGCACCATCGGGAGCTTTCTCAAAAAGCTCAACCTGCGCGTTGGCCCTTACACTGCCGCTATAAAAGACCTGTATGGGCATTTCGCTCAACGTCTCGGTGTAGGGATTGGCCAACGCTACGATCTCGGTGAGCAAACCATAGTTTTGATCCGCACCCGCGCCGTCGCCTACGGCCACAAGAGATTTGGCATAGCGTGAATACCGCTCGCGGAACCCCTCTTCAGGCAACGCACGATCACGGTGCACCTCCATCAAATCTTCCCAATCTTTGTGGGCCAAAAAGGCTTCGAACTTTTCGAATTGATTGTAGGTCAGACGCTGCTCCGTAGTCACATGAACAATCGTGGTAAGCCCTGCCTTGCTTGCATCAAACTGCACCGCCGGTCGATCGCCTGCGCGCCCGGGCAGTGCTTCAAGTCCGTTTGCAGTTTGCACATCAAAACGCACGAAGTTTCTCGGATTAAAGGAATATTCAGACCCGGCAAAGTTCTCGCCCACGCGCAACGCCGCAATGATCTTGTCTCCTTGCGCCACTTGGTACGTTTCAGGCTCAATCCAGAATTCGTGCGCCTGCGCGAAGGTTCCAAGCCATAGAGCGGTTGCACCGCCAAGAAGCGTTTTTGCAATGTGTTTCATGAGGTAGACCCTAGCTCGCGCCGCGCGTCATGCAAGTCGAGAGGCGCGCTCTTCAATGTCTTTTGCAAGTTGCGACATGCGCACGGAATAACGCCGCTGAATCTTGCTTTTCGCGAGCTTCATGGACTGTACCAGAAGTCTCGCGGACAATGTCTTAGGTTGCAAATCAGCTTGCATCGTCACGCGCGTCGTACCTTTGGTCAACTCCAGAAATTCGACGCGGAACGATGTTTCAAGACCCCCAGTTACCGAGCCAAATACCATCAAGGATGGCTTTACAAATTCGCGAAGGGTAATCTGGGTGCCGCGCTGGCGGCCTCGGAATTTGAACTTGGCCTCCCAGGCCATTCCAGGTTCGAGTATGGTATGCGGAGTTATACGACGCACTTCGACACTGCGCCGCAGCGCTTGACGTTCGATGGAATCGACATCTGAGAGGATTGCAAAGACCTCATCTATACCGGAATTGATGTCTTCTTTGGCGACAAATTCCAAAGCGCCAGCCTCCTCCTCGCCTCTATCATGTCTTTGCTTGACACAATCACCTTAATCCAAAGTATCCGCAAGCCAGTGGCGCAGCAAAAAATGCGCGATAGCGCCTGGCCGCGCAGCTTTTATGCGCGGATGCTCTCCCGCAAAAGCCAAAGCCACTTCCTCTCGCGTGACCCAAATCGCATCGTCAATTTCTTCTGGGTCCACGGTGATCTCACGGCTAAGCGCTTGTCCGCGGCAGCCCATCATAAGTGATGCTGGAAAGGGCCATGGTTGCGAGGCAAGATAGTCGACCTGACCGACGCGCACGCCCGCCTCCTCAAAAGTTTCCCGACGCACGGCAGCTTCGATTGTCTCACCCGGCTCCACAAACCCAGCCAAGCAAGAATACATGCCTTCTGGCCAGCCATGGGACCGCCCCAGAAGAACCGAATTGCTGTGGGTGATCAGCATGATGACCACTGGGTCTGTGCGAGGAAAATGCTTGCGGCCGCAAGACGGACACTGGCGTTCCCACCCGCCCACCGCCATTTCGGAGCGTTCGCCACATCGGGCGCAAAACCCATGCGTGCGGTGCCACTCAAAAATTCCTCTGGCGGTAGCCGCAATCTCGGCATCACGCGAGGACAGTTTGGTCATAACCATCCGCAATTCGGCGAACTGAAAATTGTCCGGCATTGCGGGATGCGTTTGGCGCGACGTGTCAACAAAACCACCGAGCTGGCTGGCATCAAGGTCATCTGGCGTCCACCCAGACAAATCATGGGCCAAGATGGGGCCGGTTTCGTCCCGACCAATCACCATAACCGCGTCGGCATCAGCCAAAATCGCATGATCTAGCGGAACGCGAACCAATTTGCTCCCGTCCAACATCGGCTTGCCGCGCCACATCAGAATGGTGCTTGCGCCAGGCAGTGCCTTGGTCGTTGCAATATCGCTTCGCAATTCGGCAGCGCGGTCGAGGTTTGAGCCTCCAAATGTCACTGTTTCTGCCTGCTTCATCGCGTCCTCCCGTTCGCTCTGCGATGACATGGCTTGCAGCAAGCTGCAAGCAAGCTGCACTTGGGCTGCCGCTCTGTGCCCCTTGCGATATGTCGCGCGAGCGCTTATTTCGTGAGTCGAGAGGTTGGCGCGGGCAGGCACCTCGCCAACCCGGTCAGGTCCGGAAGGAAGCAGCCGTAACGAGCCCCGCTTGGGTCGTTGTCAGCCTCTCACCTCACTTTTTTGACCAGACTTTTGCTCACCTTCGTCGAGCAAATCCTTGAATGTGCCTTCTTGGCGCGCCATGCGCGCTTGTATGGCCAACAACAGGTCTTCCGGACGCAGCATTCCGCCGTTCCAAGTCGCGATTTGATCCAGACCATCAGGCACAGAATGGTCACGGGCGTAGACAAGCGCTTTTTTGATCCCGACCATTCCCAAGGGCGATTTGGCCGCCAAGGATGCGGCCAAGACCAACGCGCCATCGCGTAAAGCCTCGGGTGTCTCGAACACTTCGGTGACCAGCCCCCAAGCAAACGCTTCATCTGCCGTGAACCGGCGCCCGGTCATTGCGAGTTCGACGGCACGGCCGTGGGGTATAAGCTTGGGCAAGCGTTGCAATGTACCTACGTCGGCGGTCATGCCGATGTTGATCTCTTCGATAGAGAACTTGGCATCAGCGCTGGCCAATCGAATGTCACAGGCTGTGATGAGATCCACAGCGCCACCAATGCAGGCGCCTTGGATCGCCGCGATCACGGGCATCCGCGCACGTTCAATGGCGTTGAATGCCTCTTGCAAGTAGAGGATCAGACGCCGGAGGGCATAAGCCGCCCTGCCAGGTTCTTCTTTAAGCAGGTGATTGATATCGGTAAACGTAGCCAAATCCATGCCGCCCGAAAAGCTCTTGCCCGCGCCGGTCAACACAACCGCGCGCACATTGGGGTTGCCATCCAACGCATCCATGATCCGCGGCAGGTCTGCCCAGAAGTCAGGCGTCATGGAGTTCGCCTTTTCGGGTCGATTCATGGCAAGCTCGACAACCGCGCTGTGGGCGGTCAGTTCAAAGAAGGTCGACTCCGGTAGATCGGACATTGGCTGCTCCCAGTGCGTTTAAGGCACACTGCCGGACGCACACGCCAGTGTCGAGGGGAGCGCCATGTGACGTTGGGAGCACCAGCCCGCAGATTCTGCAGTTACCTCGCGCCAAACACCTTCATATTTTACCGCCATGCACCAACGCGCATTCGATAAAAGCGCGTGCGGCTCGACAAAAAGTATCGCGACGTTTCTCCTCGGTGGCTTGTCATCTCCAGCCCCCCGCTGCGGTCACTGCGGGACAATATCCTTTTGAAAAGTACATGGCGAAAGCCAACGGCCATGTCTCAGACACGTTTTTGATCCGTGCGCGTATTGTTGTTTCGCACGTCGAGATAGCCGTATTGGGTCGCGGCTGGTTGAGCATGGCGTCATCCAAGAGCCGAGTGCAAAGGCGATACCGCGCGCAATGGAATCCAAGGCTTATCATGGCATCACACAAATGCCATTTGGCGCTTTTGCAAAGATGCCAGCCAGCATATGCCATCAACTGGACGCGACTGTTTTGCAGCATCTTCCGTGGCAACGAGGTCAGACTTCAGCTTCAAGCGCTGGCCTCCAACCTCGGCAACTTACCACAGCGTGCCGACTTGCCCGAAGAAGTCGCGGATTGGTCGCTGACAAGTATCCAGAGCCGCCTGATCAAACTTGGGGCACGGGTTGTGCGCCATGCGCGCAAGATCACGTTCCAACTGGCCGAGGTCGCAGTCAATGGACCGCTGTTTGGGCAAATCATCACCGCCATTCGCAACATCAAGCCACCACCGAGGCCTGCATGAAGGCTCAAAAACAAAACAAACACAAAAGCGGCTCCACGGCTGCGTCTTGTCGCCGCCCAAACGGACTAAAATCCGAAAAAAGCTCCGGCAACACGCCCGAATAGCCAGCAGAGCCAGTGATTTTGTAGACGACACCATCGCCAAAGATGAAAACGACCCCCCAAAACGCGCAAGCTCGGCGCAAGACAACACTACTTGGGAAATATCGGTTGAGTACATTAATCCATGGAATTTATCTTATTAACAACCAAGCTGGTAATATTGCTCATACCCTTACTAATTTTTGGATTTCTTGGCTTCCAAAAATGGCGGGCGCACTATGATGGTGGGAAGTTTTTTGGGAATTATTGCCGATACATAAATCAAAAACGAGAAACTGACGATCCTTTTCCAATATACACATTGAAAATAGACGCTTTTTTGGCGTGGATTGTTATCTGCACATCTATCCTATTCTAGGCCGATATTTGTCACATCCCGTGAGGTAGTATGGCTGTTTTTTGAACAGCTCGGGCTTGAGATTGTGCCATGTCATGTGCTGGCCGCGCACATTAGCCGCACGACCACGCGATAACAGTTGGATTATACGACGCGATCTGGATGCGCTTCGGCGAAGTCTGCTAGCCACGCCATAAGATCTTCTCTCCCACAGGTGTCGATGTAAATCCGGGGCAACGGCGCGCCCCATTCAAACACCTGTGTGATTGCACCGACGTAATCGCTACGGTTTTGAGACGGATTGTTCTCTGATCCGTGCAACACCGTTGAGAGCAGCGTCCCACCATAACCATTGATGTAATCGAGATCAGCGCCGCGGTCTTTGAGGAGGCCCATCATCTCTGGCAATCCTTGCCATCCCGCAGCGTGAAGCGGCGTTATACCAAAGGCGTCGGGGCGGTCTATATCCAGGCCAAGCGCCAGCAGCCGCTCCACATGGCCTTTTCGCTCTGGCAGTTGGAGTATCTCACGCACCATGTCGTTATAGGCTTCACCTAGATCGAAGCCCGTCAGCGCGCCCTCTTTAACGGGCCCAGTCACAGCGCTTGCCAAGTGGCGTTCAATGTCAGTCATTGTGGTGTCGGCGCCAGCGTTGGCCAGCAGGTCAGCAAGGACACCATGACCATGGACACGGGCAAAAGCGTAGGGCAGCGCGCCGTTGTGGCGTTGGTTTACCTCTGGGCCCGGCCGGACCACAAGGCGGGCCATTTCTTCACTGCAGCCACGACGCGCGACTTGGAAACAAGAGCGCGCAACCCAGGGCGCTTCGCCGCCGACTTCGTCATCTTTGAAATCGCCGACCTCCCCACCTGCCTCGATAAGCATGCGCACCGCTTCGACGTCATCAAAATCCATAGCGCGGAGCAGAGCGTTGGTGCCTTTGGGATCAGCACCGGCGGCGATCAGCATTTTAAGCCCGTCATGGTGGCCAAGTTCAGTGGCGTGATAGAGGCTTTCACCGTCATTTGGATTGGCGCCGTGATCAAGAAGCCATTGTCCTAGACGCATGTTGTTGCCATGCCCGATCGCCCCATAAAGCGCCGAAAGAAAGTGATCCGATCCAGGCTCGTGGGGGAACCCATCGTTCACGTCCGCTCCTGCATCAAAGAGCATTTGGGCCACGGCCAACATGTCCGCTACCGCTTCTGGCTGGTAGCGCAGGTACTTGGAAAAGGCCAAATGCAGGATTGGCCTGCGGCCATAGAAGTCTTGCGTGGCGAGGTTTGCGTTCTCAGCTAAGGCGCGGGCAACGGCTTCACAGCGATAGAGCGCAATATTAATTTCAAACGCATCCTCGCCCAGGTTGGGATCTTCGGCCAACAAATGCTCAAGCACGGGCACTTGCCCAAGGTACAGTGCTCTGCGCAGATGCGCATCGCGCTCTGCTTGATTCAAGCCCCGCGTTTCTGCTGCGGTTTTGAGACGTGGCCACGATGCGAAGCCACGCTCTCGGGCAATTATGTATAGAAAATCCACGTGCGACTGAGGCTGTTTTGGGCCGAGCATGGCCGTGGCACGTGCGCGCGCGCCAAGATCACCGGCACGGTGTGATTTGCGAAATTTAGTTGCGTCACGGCGCAACTGATCAAGGGAGGTATCCATGGGCTTCTCCATCAACTGGACCGCCCCATGATCCGCCAAAACGGGGCAAGAGAAGACCAATGGTCGGTCTAGTCGCTATCTATTCAGATGCCGCACCCGGCTTTCCGCGGATCAAGGAGGGCGTCTGATCGCCCACATTTGACATCGTACCGAAGGGACAGGTCTTTGCAAGGCGTTCTTGATCGTCAATATCCAAAACCGGAACCAAGAAGGAGCCCTCCATGCGTATTGTCATATTTGCAAGTCTGAGCGTACTGGCCCTCGGCGCCTGCCGTGCGGATGAAACCGTCGCAGCCTATGGCGCAGCGGAGCGGACCTGGGTCCTTGGCAGCATAGATGGCGTGCCCTATGAAGACCGCGCCACCTTCAATTTTGGAGAGAACGGCGAGGTGTTTGGGCAAGCCCCTTGCAACCGTTGGTTTGCGCGACAGACCGCGCCCTACCCCTGGTTTGCAATAGAGGCCGTTGGGGCCACCAAAATGGCATGCAGCGCCTTGGATGCTGAGCAGAGTTTTTTTTCGGCTTTGCAGGATATGACGCTTTCAGAAGTATCCGGCGATTTCTTGGTGCTCAGCAATGATGCCGAACGCCAGATGGTCTTTACTGCCGAGTGAGCAAATCCACGTAACGGGCTCGTGCTTCAGGGATCGGTCGATGTCCTAGTGCGGGTGCGACTTTGTGTTCGAGAAAATATCCCGTTGTTCCCAGCGCCAAAGCAATCTCACCGTCCTCAGCATCTCCCTCTCCCAGGAGCACTGGCGGCAGTGGTAAAAGCTTGTCTGCCCATTCGCCCGCACCTTTGGCCGACACCGCACACCCAGATCTTGGAGACACATAAATGAGGCCCTCCGTGGCTCCGGTCGCGGCGCAAACGCTTAAATCAAGACCGTAGCCTAATTCCTCAAGCAGAGCTTGCTCCCAATTGAGATAGGCAAGCGGCCAAATCTCTTGTTGTTCCAAAAGGTCAAGCAATTGCTCTGATCGCGCGTAAAGCGCGGGATGAGGCGCACGTTCTGGCATGCAAAAGCTCAAGAGCGTGCACACCGAGGTCAGCCCCGCCAAAGCCCGGCGATTGGCCATGGCCACAGCCGCTCGGGACCGTAGGGGTTCAATGGTGAAGCTGCCGATGTGGTCCTCCAGCCGGGCTTTCCACGTCAAGTCCAACTGAGTGCCAGGTTGCAGGTGTGGGGTATATTTGCGGCTGGTGCCCCCCCGCAAAACGCCAGCATAACGACCATGTTCGGCGGTAAAGACATCGAGGATTGCAGCGTTTTCGCCATGGCGCCGCGTGCCGAGCAGAAAACCCTCGGCGCGCCATTCCATCACATCTCGCCCAAAAGATGCTGACCGCCGCGGTCTTCGACTTCGATAACCCAAAGATCTGGATCGGCGCGCCGTTCCGACGCGATCCGATCGTTGACGAGTTGCTCTGTGTCGCTGATAACCACATCCCAGCGCGTGGCATCGGTTGTAAAATCGTACCGCCGTGCAAGCAGCGTCGCGCGACCATCCAGCGTGTTGAGACAGACCCACACAATCCCCGCCGTATCATCCCCGTGACAGGTTACAAACGCAGGTATATCGCGCAGCCGAAGACGCGTGAGATACGCATCCACCCATAATCTCGCGGTTAGCCTAGGCTCCATCGCGGAAGTCGAGTCCCATCTCTGTGTAGCGCGCCGCTTCTTCGAGCCATTTCTCACGCACTTTGACCTGGACGAACAGATGCACGCGACGTCCTAAGAATTCCTCAATTTCTTCGCGGGCAGCTTTGGAGATCGCCTTTATGGTTTCCCCCTTATGACCAAGGACGATGCCTTTGTGGCCATCGCGCGCGACATAGACAACTTGATCAATCCGAGCCGAGCCATCTTTGCGCTCATCCCAACTCTCAGTCTCCACCGTCAATTGGTAAGGCAATTCCTGGTGCAGCCGAAGTGTCAACTTTTCGCGCGTCATTTCAGCGGCAATCATGCGCAGCGGCAGATCGGCGATCTGATCCTCAGGATAGAGCCAAGGACCATCAGGCATCTCGGACGCTAGCCACGCTTTGAGATCCGCGCACCCATGGCCACGTTCAGCAGAGATCATGAAGGTCAGCTCAAAGGGATACCGCTCATTGAGCTCTTCGGACAGCGACAGAAGCGCCTTTGCCTCAACCCGGTCAATTTTGTTGATCGCAAGGGCGATACGGCGCCCCTGGGGCAAGTCTTTGAGACCTTCGAGAATGCGTTCGACGCCTTCAGTGATACCGCGGTGCGCTTCTATCAATAGAACGGTGATGTCGGCATCCGCGGCTCCGCCCCAAGCAGCGGCAACCATCGCGCGATCAAGCCTACGGCGCGGCTGAAAGAGCCCGGGTGTATCGACGAAAACGATCTGGGCCTCGTCCTCTAAAGCGACGCCGCGAATGCGGGCCCGTGTGGTTTGAACTTTATGTGTGACAATTGACACCTTCGCGCCCACCATCCAATTGGTGAGCGTCGATTTTCCGGCGTTTGGTTCTCCGATCAGGGCAACAAAGCCCGCGCGCGTGGTCATGTTTAAGGACCCCTTTGGTAGGCGCGCAGCCTTAGCCGGTTTTGGCGCTCGGCGCTAGAGGTCACATCCGCGCTCACGCGGGACACATGTCGCCCTGGGTATCCAGCACAAATTGGGCCAATGCCAGACGCGTACGCGCTAGCCGATCCTGTACATCTAGCACCACACCCTCTTCTACATCGTGTAGCAACCGAAGACCTTTGATGAGCAGCGCCATGTCTTCGTAAAGCGGCCAGAGACCCAACAACGCCAAAGTCGACAACGACCGCTCCAATCCGGTCGCCTTTTGGCGCGCCTGTCCCGGTGTCAAAGGCGGCATCGTGGTCGATAGCTCCCTACTGAGGTTGCCAAAAAACGGATGCACGATGGGCCAAAACTTGTCCTCTCCAATCGCCTCAATCGCTTCCATGCAATTTTGCGGGTCCACCAATACCTGGGTCATACTATTCACCTCATGCTCTGTGCTTGAGGTACACCTACTTTGGAAAGCACACTGGGCGGAGGCGGCAAACGCCTATCCGCGCAGTCAAAAGAATGACGTGAATATCCAAAAGGTTATGCAATGAGGGAAAGTCGCACATCACGCTTGATGCATAAATTAGATTCTACGCCTCATCAGGAAGTCACGGCACATTCTAAACTGGGTTGCGACAAATTCCCTATCTTGCTGGAAAGCAAGGAGAATGAAGATGGCCCATAGAGAGCTTAACCTGCGTGAACGGCGCGCGATAGAAGATATGTTGAACGCCAAGATCGCTGTGCGTGAGATTGCAGTGGAGATCGGCAGGCATGTTTCGACGGTGTATCGCGAGATCAAGCGCAACTTTGTACGCTTTGACGATCAGCCTGAAATAAACGGATATTACGGCGTGGTTGCACAGCGATCAGCCACACAAAGACGCGCGCGTCGACGTAA
>JAKVBH010000048.1 GCA_022447495.1 Marinovum sp.
AACGCATTTGCCCAACCACCGGCAAGCGCTTCTACGACCTGAACCGTGACCCGATTGTCAGCCCCTACACAGGCGAAGTCGTGGAATTCGACCAAAGCAAAACCCGTATGATCGCGGCCGATGCCGAGGATGCGGAAACAGCGAAGCGCAAAGCGACCGAAGACGAAGACGTGGTTCTCGAAGATGACGAGGATGATGTTGATGTGGATCTCGGCGATGATGTGCTGGATGATGACGACGAAGAGGACAACGTGTCGCTTGACGAGATTGCCGACGTCGCGTCCGAAGACGACGATTCATAATTTCGGCTAAAATTCCCTTGGGCGCATCGATTTATGCTTGCGCCCAAGACCGCCGTTGCGTATTTCGCACGGCACCAACGATGGGGCCTTAGCTCAGCTGGGAGAGCGCTACAATGGCATTGTAGAGGTCAGGGGTTCGATTCCCCTAGGCTCCACCAATTCCCTAAAATTATGATATTATAGGACCTAGGTCAGCCTTACGACCATGCTGACCACTTCAACCTGCCTAATCCCGCCACCTTTGTTGATGGCGGCGGGTCCCCTTGCCTAAGCCGCAGTCAGACGATCTATAAAATCTATTGGTCCAAGCATCAATGCAAGGAAAATCAAATTAAGCGCTGCGTTCAAAGGCGAACCAGCGACGACGGAGAGCGCAGAATCAATAGAAAACCACGTAAGAGCAGAAAACAGGATGACCCTTCTCCCCGCTTCGGGAGCAACCGGCATAACCTCTGAGCTGACGGCCCACATCATTGCCCCGAATCCTGCTGTTAGCCCCCCTCCAACAGCAAGCATCAGCCGTCCAGTTGGATCTAAGATTGCAGGAGCGCTTGAGACTGGCCAATGAGCAAGGTTCAAGAATAGTTTCGCAAGAGGATACAGCGGCGTCCATGTCGCTACAGCAAAGGCAATGCCTAATACAGCGACGATGAGTCCGTTCATGCGCATAAGTCTTTGTTCTTTGGTCATGTCGGGTCTCCTGTGGTGACATGACCTCTGTACACATGACCGATCGACGCCAAACAATTACCTTACAGGTAAGCGACCCAAGCGTGACATTCGGATAAGCTCGAACCATGACCAATTTCTCTGACCTTCTCCGGCAGTGGCGCCAAACGCGGCGTCTGAGCCAATTAGATCTGGCACTCGAAGCCAATGTCAGTGCCCGCCATGTATCGTTTCTTGAAACGGGGCGGGCGCGTCCCAGTCGCGAGATGATTATGCAATTGGGCGAAGCACTGAATATTCCGCTATCGGCGCGAAACCAGATGCTTGCCGCAATGGGCTTTACACCCCGCTATGAGACCCGGAACTGGGATGAAGCTGAGATGGCTCCGATCCGGCGCGCGATCGATCGCACTCTGGACCGCCATGCACCCTATCCGGGGATCGCAATTGACCATCTTTGGCGACTGACACGGATGAACACACCTGCGCAAAAGATGTTTGGTATGTTGGGATTGGCTGAAGGCGGAAGTTTGCTTGAACTGTTACGTGAACCGCGGCTGTGGCAGATCGTCGAAAACTGGCCCGAAGTCGCTCACCACAGTATGCTGCGTCTCAGAACCGAAAGCGCAGCTCAAGGTGGGGTTCCAGAACTGGATGCCGCAGCGGCCTTTTTGGCTGACCATGCAGACGTTGGCCATGACATCGGTCCCGCTGTGCTTACAGTGCTCCGATTTGAAGACAAGCGATTGGCAATGTTTGGCACGATCGCACAGTTTGGCACACCGGAAGACACAACCCTGGAAGCGCTGAAGATCGAACTATTCTTTCCCTCCGATGTGGAGACCGAGCTTGCGTTGGAAGCGATGTTTGGGTAGGCACACTAGGTTAGGCCGCCATCTGCAATTCGCCAAAAGTATCGGTCCTGCCCCAAAGCGGCTGCCCACCTTTCATCAAAACAACTCCGGTGACCGTCTTTAACGCTCCAAATCCATGACTTGGGGCAGGCAGGTCAGGATTTAACTCCGCCGGGATGCTATGTCCGGCCAAAATGCTCGACAGCACTTCGAATAAGGTGCCATGTTGACGGGATTGATCACCATCACTTGCTGGCCCTGACACTACGGGATCTTGAGCGCATTGAGAACGAGCGCATGGGCGCGACCGTTCCGCGCGCTCAGGGGGGACAATAAGCGGCTATCTGCAAGGTTCGGAGGGCGAAATGTGCAGATGGCGCGAGTCGCGTGGCGCCATCCGGTAGCAATCTGGCATTCTCAGGGGAGATGGTACCGCCTTCTGGGTTCGAACCAGAGACCTCTGGATCCACAATCCAGCGCTCTAACCAACTGAGCTAAGGCGGCACGGAAACTTAGACGCTTTACAGCCTCTAACAACCGTGCGGGTATCTACCACTGAGAAATTGCTGTCGCAAGCATGAGTGTGAAAAAATATCGCGCTGCGAACGGTGTGGCCCCAGAAGACCAAAAGCCTGCACCCGTATTCCTAAGTCACGCGCTGTTTTCGCAGTCCTGATCTTGATACTTTCCATATAAATCGCTGCGTTGATTGCGACGAGGAGCGCGTTTCATAGTGCAGCCTGAGGGTGGGGGCAGATCGGGTCAATTTCGCCCCCCCATATTCTATTGGCGTTTCGGACTGAATGGTACAATTCGGACGTCGACTTGCTGGTCATGCAGGAATTTGATGACCCGCTCACCCTGTCTGATCTGGCGTCGGCAGCATTGCGCGACGCGTACTGCGGCAAGAACACAATCCATGGCTTTAAAGGGTTGTGCCGGCTATCGGTGTTCGCTCGGCTCAAAGGACAGCGTTACCTGGCTTGTCGACGCTGCTTCGAAGGCGCCTGACAAAACGTGCCGTTAAGAACAGCCGTTTTGCTCAACCGTACGCTTGTTCACCTGACCACCATACGGACCGCTCAAAAGGGTTGATCAGACACCTCAACAGCGGCATTATGTGCGAATTGGGTGTTTTCCTTGTATAATGTCGCTTAGTAGGTCGTCTGGTCGATTTGAGATTACAGGAGGCTTTCCTATGAACAGAATAACGCTCATTTCGGTTTGGGCTGCTCTGTGTCTTGCCGTTGTTGCTGCCTTCGTTGGATCCAGGACGATGGCGCAAGAAAGTTCAGTTGCTCCGTCGCAAGGCCCGGTCGTACTTGAGATATCTGGGCGCATCATGGCCAGCGCGCCCGAGCAATCTTTCGTTTTCGATATAGCGGGATTAGAGGGTCTGGGCACAACAGACATTCTAACCGAGACACCATGGACCACTGGAGTGGTCACCTTCACCGGAGTACGGCTGCGTGACATTCTGAACGCTGTTGATGCGCAAGGCAGTGCCGTCATGGCCACCGCACTGAATGACTACTCCATAACGATTCCGAAAGAAGACTCCGATATGTACGATGTCATCGTCGCGACCAGGCAAGATGGCCGCCTGATGACCGTTCGCGACAGAGGCCCGCTTTGGGTGATATACCCTTGGTCTGACCGCTCTGAGTTGCGCAACGAAGTGTACTACGCGCGGTCAATCTGGCAACTCATGTCGTTGGAGGTCTTGGAATAGCAGGAGCAAAGAATTGACCCAAACGAACAAGGCTCTGCTTGTTTTCCAAGTACTTTTGGCGGTCGTGATTGTTGCGGCGTCATTGATAATTATGACATCGTCGCTCAAAGAAGTCCGCGTAATCAGGGCGCAATTCCGAGGCAACCTGACATACTACGCCGCACAAGTCGACTACGAGCTTCTGCAGATTGTCGATCACATAAACCGATATGTTCAAGACGACCCAAGCGTCACGCCAGAAACGCTGATCATGCGGCTGGACATCGCCTGGAGCCGACTGTCGCATAACACATCAAACCTGCGCGGCGATCTTTATCTTGCACTTCCCGGCGCAAGCGCATTCGCCGAAGAAGCCCTCGAGACGCTGAACGCTATTGAACCTGAACTTGTCGCTCTCAAAAGAGACGATGACGCACGTGCGATTGCGATTACATCCGAACTCAGGCGGCTGGTGACGCAGAGCCATGCCGTCGCCATGCAAGCTATTGCATATGACGCCGAAAATGATGCCATTCACTTGGATGGGATGACGGCCCGAAACAGGTCTGTCATGTACCTGATACTGGCATTCCTTGGGCTTGCCGCATTTTCATTGTACCAGTCGTGGAGAGAAGTCCGGACCTCTTTTAGGCAGTCAGCTCATTTAGAACGACGCGTCGAAGCGCGGACTTCGGAGCTTAAGACAAGCAATCGCAAGCTACGAGCTGAGATAGACGAACGAGGGCGCGCACAAGAACGGTTTCGCTCGCTGGTGGATCACGCCACCGATGCCATTCTGATCCTGGACGCCCAAAAAGGCACATTCGTGGAGGCAAACCCTCGTGCGGAGGCGCTGTATGGCCTACCTCGAGAAGCACTTCTTGCCGGATGCAGCCCAATAGATTTGAGCCCCGAATTCCAGCCTGATGGGCAGCGATCGGACGTAGCGGCGGTGGCTTATGTCAAAAGGGCTCTCGACGGAGAAGTGCCAATATTTGAATGGATGCATCGGAACATTGAAGGCGTCGACGTACCTTGCCAGATTTCATTGGTGCGGTTTCCCGATACCAAGCGCGACCTCGTACGCGGGAGCATCATAGATTTGACTGAAATGAAAAACGCCGAGGCGTCGAATGCCAACTTGGAGCGGCAGCTGGTCCAAGCCCAAAAACTGGAGGCTGTCGGCCAGATGACAGGGGGCGTCGCCCATGACTTCAACAACCTATTAAGTGTCATTTTGGGAAACATGGAACTGCTAGAGGATCTCACCGAAGACCGCGATAAGCTGGAGTTGATCGACGCGGCGAAACAAGCCTCGTTGCGCGGCGCAGCGCTCACCCGGTCGATGCTCAACTTTGCGCGGCGTGCAGACCTCAATCCACAGGAGATTTCGCTCGGCGAGCTCGTTGGGGGTATGGAGCTCTGGATGTCCAGGACCATCCCCGTGACAATCAACGTTGAGACGTCTTTCTCACCCGATCTTTGGTCCGTGACGGCTGACGTATCCGGCGCGGAAAGTGCCCTTTTAAATCTCGTGATCAACGCGCGGGATGCAATGCCGTACGGCGGATGTATGACGATCGAGACGGAAAACGTCTTGGTCGATAAGGCGTCGGACGAATTCTCGAAAACTGATCTCAAACCTGGCCGCTATGTTATGTTGGCAGTGCGTGATACGGGCGAGGGTATTCCCGCCGATGTAATGCCCAGAATCTTTGAGCCGTTTTTCTCCACAAAGGGTCTTAGCACCAATAGCGGTCTGGGCCTATCGATGGTGCATGGCTTCATGACCCAATCTTGCGGTGACGTCATTATCGATTCTGAGCCCGGGGTTGGCACTACCGTCAAGCTTTTCTTCCCTGCGCATGACAAAGGGCAAGGCACTACCGCGCTTGAAGAAGATGACCAATCCACAACCCGTGTTCCAAAAGCACGCATACTCGTTGCCGAAGACCAGGAGGACGTCCTGAACATCATAGCCCGGTCCCTTGAAGCGCAAGGACACCACGTCACAACGACGAAAAGCGGCGACGAAGCAGCATCACGATTTGATGAACTCGGGCCATTCGACCTTCTGATTACCGACATTGTGATGCCTGGAGATATGCAAGGGCCTGCTTTGGCGCGGCATTTGCGCAGTTTCGATCAAAATTTGCCCGTCATCTTCCTGTCGGGCTATACCAACGAAGCCATCTTGAATGGAAACGGCCTCAGAAAAGAGGACCTTCACTTAATGAAGCCCGTGGCCCGCGAAAAACTCATCGCGGCGGTCAACGAAGCACTAACCACCAAACGTTCACATGCCTCACCGCATGAGTCTTGAACCTTGGTTTGACAACACGCGAGTATATACCAGAGCGTTCGCCCCCGATTGCCAATACAGAGTGAGCAAAGCAAATAAAGTACGGCATTGGCCGCGCGATAGACCGCCCCGGTGTTCAGGCGCTCACTGGCGCGGACGCTTTGGCACATGTCCCTGGGTTGCTTTTGGTGGTTGAAATAGCTTCAACCGCTGGACCTCTTGTGCTTCGACCTCGCCCACCATGGCCTATGGCTTTGCAAAGCGTACCTGCTGTTCTTCGGTTGTGCCCGAACGGTTCGTTTCGGGACAAAAGGTGCAAGCTGCCAACACCAGAACGACAGCCGTTCCGGACATCTGTTTTGCGCAGGAACTGATGTGCTCCTTCTGAGATACATTGTATTTTGGCCGACGTTTTGCCCTATGCCCCCGTGATCCCAGATTTGGCCTTTCTGATTCGGTCAGGCACTGCCCAATCGGTTTCGGCAAGACGACCTTCTTCAACCACGGATAACATAGACAAACGGGAAGCACTGAATGTGCCCGCCGCTCTTCAACGATAAAGTCAAATTCACTCAGTCGGATTGAGTTTATCTTGGGTCTTTGTCTCGAAGTCTTCCGCGCTGTGGCGTTCGTGGAGTTGAAGCTCCGGTTCACCAAACGGACGATTCACCATGCGACCGCGCAATGTGGCTGGGCGTGAGTCAATCATTTTGGTCCAGCGCATAAGGTTGGTATAGCTTTCCACGTCCAGGAACTCTGCGGCATTGTAAAGTCGATTGAGCAACAACTGCCCATACCAAGGCCAAATCGCCATGTCGGCAATCGAATATTGCTCACCGGCCATCCACTCTTTGTCTGCCAAATGCTGGTCGAGCACGTCGAGTTGGCGTTTCGTCTCCATTGCAAAGCGGTTGATCGGGTATTCGAACTTCTCTGGAGCATAGGCGTAGAAGTGACCAAAGCCACCACCGAGATAGGGCGCAGAGCCCATCTGCCAGAAGAGCCAGTTGAACATCTCCGTCCGGTCAGAGGCCTTTTCAGGAATGAACGCTCCGAACTTTTCGCCCAGATAGAGCAAGATCGATGCCGTCTCGAAGACGCGCTGTGGCGTTTCAGTGGACCGGTCCAGCAACGCCGGGATTTTGGAGTTGGGATTGATGTCAACAAAGCCGGACCCAAACTGATCGCCTTCGCCAATATTGATGAGCCACGCGTCATACTCAGCGTCGCTATGGCCTGCCGCGAGCAGCTCTTCGAACATCATGGTAACCTTCACGCCATTGGGCGTGGCCAGCGAATAGAGCTGGTGCGGATGCTCGCCTACGGGAAGCTCTTTGTCATGGGTCGCGCCCGCGATGGGGCGGTTGATATTGGCAAACTGCCCGCCAGCGGCGGCCTCCCATTTCCAGACTTTAGGGGGGTCATAGACGTCGCTCATCGGGGTGATCCTCTTGGTTGGCTGGATGAGAGATAGGCGCCCTGACCCAAGACGCCAGACGCGGGATTAACTTTTTTGCACCTGCCCCGGCAGATCAGGTGTTAAACAAGAAGTGCAGCACGTCACCGTCTTTGACGATATAGGCCTTGCCTTCCGCGCGCATCTTGCCCGCTTCTTTCGCGCCCTGTTCGCCGTTGTGTTCGACATAATCGTTGTAAGCGATGGTCTCGGCCCGGATAAAGCCGCGCTCAAAGTCGCCGTGGATGACGCCAGCAGCTTGCGGGGCAGCAGTGCCATTGCGAATGGTCCAGGCGCGCGCCTCCTTCAGGCCTGCGGTGAAGTAGGTCTCAAGCTGTAGAAGGTCGTAGCCCGCTCGGATCAACCGGTCGAGACCAGGTTCTTCGAGGCCCATCTCCGAAAGGAACATCTCGGCCTCATCAGTTTCAAGCTGGGAAATTTCCTCTTCGATCTGCGCGGAGATCACGACGTGAGCCGCGCCCTGCTCGGTTGCCATGGCCGCAACTTTCTGGGAGAACGCGTTGCCCTCTGCGGAGCTGCCCTCATCGACGTTACAGACGTAGAGGATCGGTTTGGTGGTCAACAGTTGCAGCATTTTCCACGCTTTGGCGTCCTCGGCGTCGACCTCAACCATGCGCGCAGGCTTGCCATCTTCGAGCATGGCTTGCGCCGCAGTGAGAAGGCGATCTTGTTGCTGCGCCTCTTTGTCGTTGCCCTTGAGTTTGCGCACCAGACCCGCGCGGCGTTTCTCGATGCTCTCCAAATCGGCGAGCATAAGCTCGGTCTCGATCGTGTCCGCATCTTCGACCGGGTCCACGCGACCTTCAACGTGGGTCACATCGCCGTCTTCGAAACAGCGCAGCACATGGGCGATCGCATCCACTTCTCGGATGTTGGCCAAAAACTGGTTGCCAAGCCCCTCACCTTTCGATGCGCCTTTCACCAACCCGGCGATGTCCACGAAGGTCATGCGCGTCGGAATCACGTTTTGCGATTTGGCAATCTCTGCAAGCTTGTCGAGCCGTGCATCGGGAACGGCGACATCACCAACATTGGGCTCAATCGTGCAAAAGGGAAAGTTCGCGGCCTGGGCCGCAGCGGTTTTTGTCAGCGCGTTGAACAGCGTGGATTTGCCAACATTCGGCAGGCCCACAATTCCCATCTTAAAGCCCATCGGCCTCTCCTCTGGCGGTGATGGCGCTTCCCTAGTGCCGGGCAGCTCCGAGTGCAAGTTTCCTCAGTTCAAGTTCACCCCTGCACAAGGCTCCAAATCGCCGAGATCGCGACCGATCCTGCGCCCAAAACCCAAGACCTCCGCAAGCACACGCAGGTCGAGAACCTTAAGGCCGCCAGACTTCCCGCAAACAATGAAAGGCGGGCCCAATGCGGCGCCGATCAGCACGACACCGCCTTCAGGAGAGGCCACAAGGGGACGCCGGCGCACCTCAAAGACCGTCACCACACTATCGCTCAACTCGGGCATCGCCGATATCAGCCGCAACATGTCCTCGCAGGACACGATAAGCACGTCGCTGATTTGAATGGCGCGCGTGCCAAATGCGACGCATCGCGAGGATGTGCTCCTCTTCAGGAGGCGTGCACAACACCGTGACAAGATCTGCGGGGACGAGCTTCAGAGGCAAGCTCCTCTAGGTCTCTCGTCTGAGTATACCCGTGAGCGCGGATTGCACAAGCCGCCGTGTGCTTGGCTGCTGCCGTTCAGAGAAGCCAATTGGGCGGCAGACTTCCATGGCTGCGATGCCGACGCGCACGGTGAGCGCTCCGTTGACCATGCCTTCGCCAAACCGGCGCGAGACCTTGCCCAAAAGCGATCCCCCCAAGAGGGGCTCAAGCATATCGTCCCCAATGGCCACCGCGCCAGTGGCCACCAGATGGCCCATCACCGCCCGCGTCAGACGCCATGCACCAAAAGTGCCTGAGCGTCCCCCATAGATTTCGGCAATGCGCCGGATCATACGCAGATTGGCCGTGAGAGCTGCGACCACGTCCGCCAAGGCCAGTGGCACCAATGCTGTGACCGTGGCGACTTGCCTGGCAGCGGCTTCGATCTCGCGTTCCGCGGCTTTGTCGAGAGGTTCCAACAGCGTGTCTTCGACCAAAACGAGCACCGCGTCGGCGTCGAAGACATCCGGCAGTCGAGACTTAAGGCCATCACGCCCCCATCGCGTATCTTCGCGGCCGCGATAAAACCGGATCAAGTCTTCACCCAAACCACGTGCACCGGAGAGATCTTCGGCGGCCAAAACATCGTCAGCCCGACGTTGATAGCTATCGATCCGGCGCAATCGGCCAAAGACGGCCAATTCGCGGATCGCAATGACAAGAAACAACAAGAGAACCAAACCGATGAGACCTGCCACCACAGCGCCCAGCATCGGGCGACTGGCCAAAAGCGCCATCACGTAATCCCAAGCCGCTATGGACACGAGCGCAGAGATCAGCGTCATCAACGCCCCCCAGAACCACCGTGCCAATCGCGAGGGAGGCCGCGCCGCCCAGCTTGCGGCTGCTTGCATGGCGGCGCCTTGCGGCATCGACGCTGACAAATCTGGCACCACCGGCGCGTCTGCGGGACTTGGGGTGTCGGTCGCGCCGTCGTCGAGTGAGATCAGCACGGGGCCGTTGCGGCGTTCCTCAGACATCTTTGCTCTCCCTCATCCAATGCAGCTTGATATCAGGCAGGTTTTCATCATTGCCTGTGCCATCGGTGCGCTCGACCTCGACAAAGCCGTGGCGAGCATAAAAACGCTGCGCCCCGTGGTTCTCTTGGAAGGTCCAAAGTGTCAAAGCCAAGTTCGCGTCCTTCAACCGAGAGACCAGCGCACTTCCGATGCCGTCGGATTGGTGGCCCTCGGCCACGTAAAGTGCGTGGACCAACTCACCATCAAAGGCCGAGAACGCCACAACGCCCATTTTCGTCTCCGCAACCGTCACCCAACCGCGATCGATAAGAGTACCCGCGTGGCTGATATCTTCGGCGCGGGTATGTACCCGGGGCATCCATTGGGTACCATCGATAAACTCTGAGAGGATCGCGCCAACCGCACCTGCATCGGTTGAACGCGCGGGCCGCAGGGCGAGGCTCATAGCCGATCTCCGATCAAGAACTGCGCCGCGCGGTCAAGACGAATGTGCGGAGGACCCTCGCCAGGTTTGAGCGCGAGCGCTGCTGGAGCAAAGCGCATCACCTGGTAATCCGCATCCAGCCAACGTTCGGCGCCGTCGCGGGCCGGTGCAAGCAGAGCGTTTGGGTCCGCCGGGAGATCGCCGGGATAGAAGGCGGCTTGTGCGCCTGTGTCCAGAAGGCGCCCACGCACCATGTCCAACATGCGCCCCTCAGGGCTGGCTTGGTGTTCGGTTGTCGCCCTCAGCGACGCGAGCGCCATGGCTTGTGTTTCGGCGCCTGCGAATTTCGCGCGGTCCCGCGCGTCTCGGATGAGCGCCTCCATGATCGCGCTGAGGCGTGGGTGTTGAGTGTGGTGAATATGATCGGCTTTGGTCGCGGCAAACAAGATGCGATCAACCCGCTTACCCAACAGCAGTCGGGTCAAGAAGTCGTTGGTCCCCGGTCGGAATGCGCCGAGAATGTCGGACATTGCTTGGCGTAGATCTTCAACTGCGCGCGGGCCTTTATTGATCGCGCCAAGCGCATCGACCAGGACGACCTGACGGTCGATTTTGGCAAAGTGATCGCGGAAGAACGGCTTGACCACTTCGCGCTTGTAGGCGTCGAACCGGCGGCCCATTTCGCGGGCCAAGGACCGTCGTGGCATGTCAGAACGGGGCAGCGGTGCAAAGGTTAGAACCGGCGCACCACCAAGATCACCGGGCAGCAAAAACCGCCCAGGGGTGCAATCCGAATAGCCCGCCGCGCGCGCGTTGGTCAGGTACTCCGTGAAGCTTTCAGCAAGCGCTTTCGCCTTTGGCTCATCATGCGATTGGCCGGGGTCCAAACCTTGCATCTGGGCCAAGTAGGCCGCCGCCTCAGCGCGATTTTGCAACCGCTCGAGCACCTCCTCGGACCAACTCTCATAGGTTTTGTCGAGCAATCCCAGATCCAGCAGCCATTCGCCGGGATAGTCCACAATGTCGAGATGCACGACCCGTGGCCCCTGCAAGCCCGCGAGCATCCCTGCGGGTTTGACCTTCAACGACAGTCGTAGTTCGGAAACCGCCCGCGTGCTATCGGGCCAGCTTGGCTCGGGCGAGGTGAGCCGTGCCAAATGGCTTTCATAGTCAAAACGTGGGATCGTATTGTCGGGCTGGGGTTGCAAGAAGGCAGTGATCACCCGGCCTTCTGACACGGCGACCAGACCCGGCATCCGCCCGCGGTCCATCAAGTTGGCCACAAGCGAGGTGATGAACACAGTCTTGCCCGCCCGCGCGAGCCCGGTCACACCCAAGCGGATCACCGGCTCAAAAAACGCATTGCTCACCGTGTCGCCGACCGCATCGACAGAGCGCAACACCCCATCCGCAATCGCAGAAATCACCATAGTCAACCCCGTTCCTCGTTCTGGGAGAGAATAGGGATGCTGCCAACAGCTTACCAGAGCGGGCCTTGCGAATGTTGGGGGGATTGTTTTGGGCTGTGCATCACGCTAAGCGCGCAACATGCCACGCTATGCCCTCAAAATTGAATACAACGGCGCTCCCTTTGCCGGATGGCAACGTCAAGCTGATCAACCATCGGTTCAGGCGGCGATTGAAGCAGCCTTGGCGAAGCTGGAACTGCGAACGCATACGATTGCCGCCGCCGGGCGCACCGATGCAGGTGTACACGCGCGTGGCCAAGTGGCCCATTGCGACATGGAGAAGGATTGGGCGCCCTTTCGTCTGATGGAAGCGCTTAATCACCACCTTAAACCGCAACCCGTGGCGATCGTAGATGCCGCAGAAGTCGATTCAGATTGGCACGCGCGTTTTTCGGCCATTGAACGGCGCTATCTTTTTCGGCTTCTCATCCGACGGGCACCGGCAACGATGGAGGCGGGTCATGTCTGGCAAGTCAAACATCCGCTCGATACTGCATTGATGCGCGACGGCGCGGCACATTTGATCGGCCATCACGATTTCACGACGTTCCGTTCCGTGATGTGCCAAGCCAAAAGTCCGGTCAAAACACTCGACAAAATCGAGATCACGAGAGTGGAGACAGATGCTGGCGTTGAAATCCAATTTGGTCTCGCCGCGCGGTCGTTTTTGCACAACCAAGTGCGGTCCATCGTCGGCACATTGGAGCGGGTCGGTGCTGGAAGCTGGACCCCAGAAGCCGTGCGGGATGCTTTGGAAGCGAAAGATCGCGCCGCGTGTGGCCCGGTCTGTCCGCCACAGGGCCTCTACTTGATGGACGTGGGATATGCAGGGCGTGTTTGGACGGCTCACCAATGACCTATGACGCATCCATCGCAGCGGCCTTTGATGCTAGGGACACCCATATCGACGCGTGAAACGGACACGACGCAACAGCCCAAAGCTAAATTGCACTTTGTCCACTTTCAGTTCATCGACCAAGCTTGAAGATGTGGGAGACGCCAGAGAGTGACGTCGCCAATTTCCGGGCACGTGGAGACTGCGACGAGGCAAGCGCATGCTTGGAAGGCATTCAATGTCCAAGCTTCTGACACAACACCCCATCTGGCCTCGGAGTTTGTCCACACCAGCCCGACGGGTCAAACATCGCACAGTTTCACTCAGTCAGGATAATCACGTTTCGCGATGCCATGTGCTCAACACAATTTCGGCTCTGGATCGCCGCTCAGCAAACCCGTCATGCCTCAATCGTTATCGAGAAGCCCCGCCCCTGCCCCGGCAGATCGCGACGCTTCAGTGGCTGGCACATAGGTCTTGGCGGCGAGACGCTCCAATGCCCCATGGAGTTCGGCCGATGGGTGCAACCGTGCAGGCAACCCCGTGCGATTGGCAGCGTCTTGGTAGCTTTGTCCCAGAGGTGACGCATCAGCGTTCAAAGCATAGTCCAAAATCGGACCGCTTGGCGCGGCATCCAGAACGCGCATGAGGTCACTTTCATCCCGCCCTTGGCTCAGGTGCTGAACCAACGCGCCTCCAAATAGCCCGGCCTGGGCCGCTGGAAAACCCGCGCCACGTGCGGCGCGCGTTGCCAAGGCGTAGAGTTCGGCAGCGCTGTAGCTCACTGCAGCGTGTCTGGGGCGGCAAGCCACCAATCATCACAGGCCTCGGGCGTCAACTCATCCGGCAGCGGCGCACCTTGGCACAGGGTGATCCGGGTCCAAAGGTTCGACTTGGGATCGAACTTGGCCGCGCCAAACATCGCCAGTTTCGCCCGCAGCAAATCCACCGGACGGCAGGTCGCGGCGATAAGATTATCTTGGATAAGAGCATACGGATAACGCGCAGCGGTGTTCACCGCCATGACCGCCAGGAGGTGGTCAGGATGAGACAACAGAAACTCGGACAAAGGCTCTGCCTGATTTGGCAAATCTGCGTATAGCGCGGAAATCCGACGGGCAATGTCGAGCGGACTTTCGAGGTCCGCCCTAGGCTCATCAAAGCGTTGACCTAAACGGGGTTCGAGTTTTTCTTCTGACACGTACCAAAATTGCGCACAGTTCGATTTCGCCGCGTAATCGATGCCAAGCGCCCATGAACAATGCTCTGGGATGGCATGCGCCAGGTCAGCGGTATCGCCGAACGGCACTGCCAGAGGGGCCGAGGCATCATGCATGCCATCAGCCAAGTCATCGATTTCGTCGCCAGAGACTTCCAAGCTGAGCGCAACCACGAGTTCCTCAAGTCCTGCACCCTTTGCCTTGGCCGCGTCAAGCGCAGCATTCAGGGCATGCGGTTTGGCAAGCGCATCTTGAGAGAGGTATTGCTCAACAAAAGTGGGCCAATGCCCCCGCAAGTCTTCAATTTCCTCTTGCGCCACCTGGTCTGGCGTCGACCAATGCTCAAGATGGCGCTCAACCCGGCGGGTCAAACGTTCAATATGCAAGCGTTTCGAATCGGGCAAACCGTCGCCAGATCGCACGCGAGACAACGCAGTTTCACGGGCCATCATCCAATTGTTCAACAACACCGGGTGGGAAACCAAAAAAGGCGCCATCCCAAGGCCGGTGGCATTACCTATACCAAGGTGCCGTTTGATCTCTCGCGGAAGGGGGGCGCCCGCCTCATGTTCCAGCAAATCATGTGTGAAATTGCGGATCATCCAAACCGTCAGCATCTCAAGCGAGAAAGAGCCTGTCGCGCCCGGGCGGTCCGCAAAAAGGTGACGGTCGGCGATACCGAACTTGCCGTTGCCATAAACCGCAGTGGTGCGCATCAGATAACCCACGGCATTGACCTCGGCGAGGCTCGGCATGTGACCCTGACGCAAGCCTTCAACAAACCGCGCCCAGAGGCGCACAGATTTATTGGCGCGAGACAAAATGAGATCGCGTTCGGTAAAGCGCGCCGCCTCTTGTTTGGGGGCTGTGGCGACGATCCGGGCGATTTCGTCTGAAGACGGCACCCCATCGTAGAGAACGTAGGCGGTATCCCAGGCTTCGGCGATCACACGGTCTGTGCGCTTCTCAGGCGGCAGGTCAGTGGAGATCGCAACCAGCGAATAGCTGAAACCGCCAAGGTCGATCGAATAGACGGCATGGCCGAACCCGCGCGCGTCGATCGCCCAGATCGGACGGGTAAGCTTGGCACCTTCCGAACCCAGGCGACGCAGCAAGACTCGCAGAAAAGACAGACGGGTTGGAAACATCTGCCCCATTTGGGCAAGACGCATCACATGGGACGGCGCCCGCAGCGCGGCGGGTTGAGGAAGATCAAACGCATCTTTCATGCCCCCTTTTTACATTTTCGAACGCATCGAGCTAACAAAAAAACGACGCGTAATCTTCGATTAAGGTTAATCACCCTATGGTTTGGGCATGTTGCATTTGATCATGCTTATTCTGCCCGCACTCATCCCGTCATGGCGCTTCTTCAAAGACGTCGCGCCCTCACCGCGGATTAAGGCACGCATTGACGGTTCGGAATGGCGCGAAGTGCAACGTCGCGACGAGAGAATCACGGTCCAGTTAAGTTCTAAACACCTGTTTTTCAATCCGAATTGGAATGCTGATCTATTCTTGGTGAGTTTGTCGGAGCGTTTGATCGCCACGCCAAATCAAGAAAGAAAAGCGCGCTTTGACAACGCGTTACGTGCGCACCTTGGCCTGGACAAGGCCACACACCTCGAATGGCGCCTGTCCCTCGTGGACTACCACAGCGGGCGGATCGTACAGGAGGTTGTGTTTGAAAGCGCCGATCCGATGCCTGCCGCAGCATGAGCCTGGACAACGCGCTGCGCTGGACGGAATGTCTACTCGCATTTGCGCTTCTACTGCAATCTATCGAACATCTTGCCCGGCCTCGCGCGTCGGTTGAGACACTGCTCTTTGGGCTGCGCCTAGGGCTGTGTGCTTTGGCGATGCCTGGGATCGCGGGACCTTGGGCCATTTGGGGCCTTTGGTTGACGTCGATCATGCTCCTCTGGCGTTACGACGGCCCCTACAACGGCGGCGCGGATCGGATGGGGCTTTTGGTGCTCACTATGGTGTCGGTGGCTTTAGCCTGGCCCGCGCATGCTGGTTTGGCGATGGGCTACCTCGCAGTCCAAGTCACTCTGAGCTACTTTGTGTCAGGTTGGGTGAAATTGCGGAATCCCAACTGGCGAGATGGAACGGCTTTGGCGAACGTGTTTCGGTTCTCCGCCTACCCAGTGTCGGACGATCTACGAGCGCTGGCGCATCGACCGGGGCTTTTGTTCTGTGCGGGGTGGGCCGTCATCTTGTTGGAGGTTTTCTTTCCGCTCGCAATTCTACACCGAAACCTATTGGCGCTGGCGCTTGGAGCCACCGCGACTTTTCATTTTGTGAATGCAGTGGTATTCGGATTAAACCGCTTCTTTTGGGTTTGGCTCAGCGGGTATCCTGCGCTCTTTTGGCTCCAGGAGCGGCTGTCGCTTCTCTATTGAGGTTCGAAATTATCCTTGTAGAAACGCAGCCAATTTCCGCCCATAAGCGCATCAACGTCATCTCTTGAGAAACCAACGCACCGCAGACCGTCCCGGATGCTGCCCCAATCCCGGTTGTCTTGGAACCATTCCGGCATCGGTGGGAAGCCCGGCGCGTCAGCAGATCCTTCGCCGTAGTCAATCCCTTTGGACCACCGCCCGACGCGCATCCATTCCACGATACTGTCTGGCTGGTCCTGGCAGAGATCAGATCCAAGCCCGAGATTGACAACGCCGTAGCGCTCTGCCGCCTCGGCGATCATCTGGCAAAAACTCTCAAGCGTACAATCGGTGCCGTCTTTTAGGTGATGCGGATAGAGCGAGAATCCAAGCATCCCGCCGCGACCCGTCAACGCGCGCAGCACTTCATCCGAAAAGTTGCGCCGCGCGGGATACCACAACGATGGGTTGGCGTGTGTGATCGCGATAGGCCGCGCCGACGCATCAATAGCCTCCAAGGTGGAACGCTCCCCTGAATGGGACATATCGATCACAAGGCCGACACGGTTCATCTCTGCGACAGCTTGGGCACCGAAGCGGGTCAAACCGGTGTCTTCAGCCTCATAGCACCCCGTCGCGAGCAGCGATTGGTTGTTGTAAGTCAGCTGCATAAAGCGAACGCCCAATTGGTGCACGATCTCGATAAGGCCAATGTCATCTTCAATCGGGCTGGGATTCTGGAACCCAAAAAGCACCGCCGTGCGCCCTTCGTTCATCGCGGCACGCACGTCTGAGGCTGACGTAGCCCGTCGGATCAGGTTGGGATAACGTTCGAACCAGCGGTTCCACTTTTCAAGATTGAACACCATCTCGCGAAAGCTCTCATGGTAGGCAATGGTCACGTGGATCGCATCCACGCCCCCGGCCCGGAGCTGGCGAAAGACTTTTTCTGAAAAATTACAGTACTGAAGGTTGTCGATCAAAGGAGCGCGCATGGTCGCTAATTAAAGCAATCTGCTGTCCGCGCAAAGCCACAAGCCCGCGCTTCGCTAAAATAGAAAATCCGACGCGTCGATGACAGTGTGGTCCACATTGAGCAGCAGAACCGCGACGTTTAAGAACGAAATTTGCGTGTCGGGACCCAAATCGGTGACTGTCACATCGCCAAAGGCATTGGCTCCGCTGAAAATATGAATTTGATCCAGTCCGTTTTGGAAGTCCGTGATCGTATCCGAGCCGTCGCCGGTGCGGAACTGAAAATAATCTCCATGTGCCGCGCCTGTCAGGGTGTCATTGCCGGTCCCGCCGTTGAGGCGGTCGCGGCCATTGGCGCCGACCAATACGTCATCGCCACTATTGCCGATCAGGCGATCCCAACCCCATCCTGCTTCGATGGTGTCATTACCGAAACCACCATAGAGCCAGTCGACGCCGCCCTCGCCACGAATGTAGTCATCTCCGCCATTGCCGCGCAATGTGTCATTGCCTTGGCCGCCGCTGATCGTGTCACGCCCAGCGTCGCCCATGATTTGGTTTCGGTCCTTTCCCCCGTTTAGAACATCGTTTCCAGTGCCGCCGAATATGCTGTCGTTGCCGTCGTCACCGTTGATGGTGTCGTTGCCGCCTTCGCCACGGATGGTGTCTTCGCCGGTGTCGCCGTTGAAGCTGTTGGCCGCGTCGTCGCCCGTCAGCGTGTCATCGCCGGGTGTGCCGTTGGTGGGCGGTGTGATTTGGGCGTCGATGAACGTCGCGATACGCGTCAGGTTATTGGCCACCTCCGGGTGGATCACCGCGGGCACTGTGCCAAAGCTTGTCACCGGTTCCTCAAAAATCGCCGAATAGGTCACCATCGCCGCCAAAAAATAGAGCGTCTCCGTCCCGTGTGGCGCGCTGTCAAC
>JAKVBH010000049.1 GCA_022447495.1 Marinovum sp.
ACAACCAGCGCGGCACCGCCGAGCAGCACATCAAGGAGGGCAAATACGCCTTTCGCTGGACGCGGCTGTCATGCCGGAAATTCCGCGACAACGAAGTGCGGCTGCAACTGCACGCGCTGGCCTTCAACTTGGCAACCTTCCTGCGCTGCATCGAACTGCCCGAGGCTATGGCGGACTGGTCGCTGACCAGCCTGCAACTGAAGCTGATCAAGATCGGGGCGCGTGTCGTGCGTCACGCCCGCGCCATCACCTTCCATATGGCCGAAGTTGCCGTCACCGGGCCGATGGTGCGCGCCATCCTTGCTGCCATCCGCCGAGTGCGAGAGCCTCTGCTATGCGCATGACAGCGATCCACGCCCAAACTGAACGAAAGCGGCAGGACACGGCTGCCCGCTTTGCAGACAAACACCACTGTCAAGCCAGAACACGGCGGCTTCGCGCTCTGATCCGCCCTGTTCCAGCAGTCCGCTCGACCGCGGGCGCCGCTCAGGACGGACAATGCTTGTCCAGCGACCAGGTTCAGGCGATCTTCAAGTCAACCGGCGCGCCACTTGGGAAATGTCGGATAAGGGAGTCTTTTCTGTATGAAAAAACGTTTTGCTGTAACAGGTATCATTGGACTCACAGTGTTGTGTTTTTTTGGGGGTGCCAATTATAGATTGGAGCCGCTGGACGAGGATTGGCTTCCTGAGGCGTTGATCGGCCCTGGTGTGGAGGCGGCTTCTATGTCAGAGTGTTTACTGACCGTCGATTATGCCGTTGATGGGCAGTGCGCTACGGTCTTTTCAAATTCCTCGATAAGTATATCAATTGATTTTGGGGAAGTTGAGGATTTAAAATTTGTTGAGAACACGTCCCGGCTCTACGCTGAATTTAGCTTCGTTCCGGAAGTCGATGAGGAGGTGATGTTAGCGCAAAGGCAAATAGCGGAAGTGAATGCTTGGGCATCTATTCAAGACACTCAATCGGCTTGGATTCAGCGGGATCGTGTTGCGGAGGGGGAGTTGCTAAGGTTGCATTCTTCAGGAGTGCGGTCTGGAAAGGTCTTTGTCCGATGTTCCGGAGTGCGCGTTCCGGTTATTGATGCATCAAGAACTTTGGCATTGTTTTTTCAAAAAAAATACACTGATCAAGTGGTGGGCAGTTTGACGAAAGAATTGAAGCAATGCCGATCGAGTAATCCTTAGTAAAGAACCAGCGGGTTGATATGAATTTTGGCGAATATGATATAAATAGCACTGTTAACTTGTCCCAGATCGCAAATGGAGATATTTCCATTGGAAATATAGATTTTACGAAATGTCGGACGCTGAGTTATCGAACCTTATTCGAGATGTTAATAATATTCAGGCATTTATTGACAGATCTCCAACAGGCTGGCCCGAAACGGCACATGGAGCGGCAGCAATGGCCCGGGGCGCTGCGAACGCAAATCCTGTCCTTGGAATCGCGAAGGTTGCAACGTCCTTCACCCAAGCAGTTCGAAACGTGGTGACGGCTCATACAGAAGTCGAAATAACCAGTGAAAATTTACTTCAAGTGCAAGGTGAGGCGGCTTGGGAATTGCAAAGGAGAGGTCTCCGTGACTCTGTGCCTTCTGACACCGAGCCAGCAAGAAATAGAGATGGAGATCCTTCAAACGACAACACAAATACAATTCCAGCCGTAACGTGGGATTTGGATGATGCTGGAGGCCAGGGTTCACCGGCCAGTACAATCACCGCAAACAATGGCGGAGGTGATGAAGACTCTCAAGCTCCTGCGCCTCCGCAGACTCCTACAATCAATAGCAACGGTGGCGGCTCTCAAGCGACCACTACGACCACCAACAACACCAATGGTTCAGGTAACGGCAATGGTGATGGTGATGGGATCGATTGGACTCCTCCCGACACAACGGGCGGGGACATGCCGCATCCGGAAGTACTGCCGTGCGCAGAACACCAATACGGTCATTTTCAAATCAGGCAATCCTAGCCCAACATCCGCCCTATTTCGTGCCAATTTTAAATGCACTCTCTTTCTCAATTAATCTGTTCGGGAGTGTAGCTGTGAATTTTCCTCGATTGCTTTTGCTCTGTTTGTTTTGCGTGGCCGCTGGACCGTGGCTTGCCGTTGAAGCGATGACGTTCATGTCCTCTGGCGCGCATGCAGGGACGTATGTGGCGGAAGTGGATGAAGGCCGACGGTTTGGGCATGGGTACGCCAAGCACTATCGAGCGCCGAGAGACATAGGCAGCAGACATAGCTTGCAAATGCCGAAATACGGCCTGGTCGGCGAAGATGTTGCCCGCACGTATCACGCGATTGGACCGACTACGGGGAAGCCCCGGCCCACGATTGTTTTGCTACATGGCGGTGGGCGTGATGGCAGATCCATGTTGGATATGTGGAAAACATTGGCAGCCCAAGAAGATATCGTGTTGTTGGCGCCGACTGCGGCAAAGGGCAATTGGTCGATGCTGAACGATGGCGTTTTTGTTGCCGAGCAGCTCATCGAGCATGCAAGTGAGACCTACCCTATAGACCACGACAATGTATTTCTCGTTAGGCATTCAATGGGCGGTAAGTTTGCTATTCGCCTCGCGAACTATGGCTATGGGCCTTGGCGCGGAGTTCAGGTTCATGCGGCGAGCGTTTGGAGCAATTCGCTGGTGCCCAACCAAAGTGGTGCACCGATCCAATTTCACGTGGGTGAGCTCGACCGCATGTTCACCCCAGAATTTGTCAACGCAGCAGCGGAACGGCTAGCACAAGGCGGTCACGATGTTGAGGTGACTGTAATTCGCAACCACACTCATTGGTACTATGACATCGCGCCAGAGCTCGCGCCTCAGGTTTGGAAACGGTTTCAAAAACTTGTGCGGACGGGCGACGCAGCTTGATGCGCGACGTCTAACGATACATGGATCGTGGGGGGTGGTCGTCAGTAGGCGCACCCCCATACATTTCTTGATCAGGTTCATGGCTCAGCGCACTTTGCAACCGGTTGCAAAACTGCTAAACGGGGCGGAACTAGACCTCAACAAAGGCGCAAGACGATGAAAGTTGCTCTCTTCGGTGCTGGCCGGATCGGCAAGGTGCATGCGGCTTCGATCCAAAGTGATCCCCGCTCGGAATTGGTTGCTGTGATGGACGCTGTGCCTGGGGCGGCTGAGGCGTTGGCGGCGCACTACGGCATCGCGGCTACGTCTGCGGAGGCGATTTTTGCCGATGCGGAGATTGATGCGATCCTGATTGCGTCCTCAACCAACACCCATGCCGATTTGCTCCAAGCCGGTGCGGCGGCGGGCAAAGCGATCTTTTGTGAAAAACCCATCGACCTCGACCTTGCCCGCGCGCGGGAGGTGATGTCGGTGACCAATGGCCACGACAAGCCAGTGATGATGGGTTTTAACCGCCGTTTTGATCCCAATTTCGCGTCGCTTAAGGCGGCGCTGGACGGGGGCGAGATTGGCAAGGGCGAGCTTTTGGCCGTAACTTCCTATGACCCCGCGCCACCCCCGGTGGAATACATCAAGGTCTCTGGTGGGCTTTATCGCGACATGATGATCCACGACTTTGACATGTGCGCACATCTCTTTGGGATGCCCACGTCGGTGATGGCCCATGGAGCATGTTTGGTCGACCCCGCCATTGGAGAGGCCGGTGACATCGACACGGCGGTTGTGACGCTCACCTATGCCGACGGGCGACTTGCCACGATCCGCAACTCCCGCCGGGCGACCTTTGGCTATGACCAACGGGTCGAGGTGTTGGGGTCGGGTGGCATGTTGGCCGCAGAAAACGTGCGCGAAAACACAATTGTCAAAGCGACGGATGCCGGTGTGGTATCGGCCAAACCAGTACATTTTTTCCTGGAACGCTACATGCGTGCCTATGAGATTGAATGGGCGGGATTTGTGGATGCGGTCGTCGCGGGCAAACCCGTTCCGGCCAGTGTCCAAGACGGCGTGAATGCGCTGGCCTTGGCGGAGGCGGCGAATATGTCCTTGGCCGAAGGGCGCCCGGTGGAGATCACTGCCGCGTTGACCTGGGCTTAATCCATGGCGTTCACGCTGGCCGCCTGTGCAGAGATGCTGTGGCAGGACAAGCCCATCGCATGGCGCTGCGGACGGCTCCATGAGATGGGGTTTGAGGTTGGGTTTTGGAATTGACCCGACCATGACCTTGATGCGCTCGAAGCGTCTGGCGCCACCTTTTCGATGATGAATGGCTACCTCGAAGGCCGCCTTGCCGATAATGCAGGAGCCGGCATGCTCCTGACTTCGGCACGGGAGACGGCCATGGTGGGCAAACGCCTTGGTGTGGCCAGGCTGAAGCTGCATCGCACGGGGCTTGGCGCTGGCGGGAGGCCCAAAGTGGCCGAGGTGGCGACACCGCTGAAATGGGTCAAAGCCGTTGAGACACTTCACCGTAACTGAGGTCTCGCCGAAGAACTGGACGTTGTCTTCACTTTGGAGAAACTCAACCTGCCCGTAGATCACGCGGGCGTGCCCTTTGCTCGGGCGGAAGAGACCTTGGCGCTTGTGTCGACCATAAACCGGCCCCAACTGCGTTTGAACCTGGACCTATATCACGCGTAGATCGGCGAGGGGAATTTGATCGCGCTTTGCCAAGCCTGTTTGACTTGGATTGGAGAAGTGCAAGTGGCCGACGTGCCAGGGCGCTGTGAGCCGGGCACGGGTGAGATCAACTACGCCGGTGCGGCACGCGCCTTGATCTCCATGGGATATAATGGGCCAGTGGGCATGGAAGCCTTTGCCTCAGGGGAAGGCGAAGCCACGCTTGGGGCATTTCGGACTGCGTTCACGGTATAAACCGTTTAGTCTGACGTTATGGCGATTGTAGTGAATGTCATCGGCCCCGGACGCGTGGGTCAGACGATGCTGGGGCTTTTGCACCGGGCGGGTTACGCCATTGGCGATGTCGCTGGGCGCAATGTGGCGCGGACAGAAACAGTCGTGGCGCGTTTGGGCGCGGGGCGGGCCGTGCGGCTCGAAGACATGGCCCCCGCGGATTTGTGGTGTCTTGCGGTGCCGGATGATCAGATCACAGCGGCGGCGGAAGCGTTGGCCTTGGTGGCTGAGCCGTCCGTTGCTGTGCACTTCAGCGGGTTTCATAGCGCCGATAATCTAGAGCCTTTGCGTGCCAATGGGTGGTCTGTCGCGGGTCTGCATCCGGTGATGAGCTTTGCCGATCCTGAGCGTGTGGTTGAGACTTTCGACGGCACTTACTGTGGGATCGAGGGAGATGCAGCGGCGCTTGTCGTGCTTGAAGAGATGATCGCGCGCATTGGCGGTAAGGCCTTCCCGATCCGATCCGAGAGCAAGGCGCTCTATCACGGCGCAGCGGTCGTCGCGAATAACTTTACCACCGTGTTGCAGGGTCTCGCCCATGAGCTTTGGTCCGAAGCGGGTGTGCCTGAGGACATTTCCCGGGCGCTTTGCCAAGACCTCGTCGAAGGCAGCGCCCGAAACGTGGCTGGCAGCAATGCGCAAGATGCGCTTACGGGACCTGCGGCGCGGGGGGACAAGGCTGTGCTCGATGCACAGCAGAAGGCGTTTGCCGCGTGGAATGCCGAGGCAGGTGCGCTTTACGGGACCATGACCGACCTGGCCCAACGTCTCAAAGCGCAGGGCCAGGTGATGTCAAAAGGCACTCCAGAGCCCGAGGATGCCGACCACGACCAAGCTGACGGCCCAAATGATCTCTAGGTTGAACCATGTGGCAGAGATGGCTTTGAGCCCAAAGTAGCGATGCGCGGCCCACGCCAACGCGCCCCCCGAGACCACCATGGCCAATGTGTGTAGCGCGGCCACGGCAAGCGCGATCACAAAGTTTCTCGTCATGAGCGAGGCGGCCGCTTGGTGGCCCATGTCGAGCTCTTCTGCATTACAGAGCCCCAAATAGATCGGCACCAACATCAACGCCGCACCATGGGCCACTGCAACCAAGAATGACCAGAGCACCAACCGACCCGGTTTCACCCGTGCCAAAAAGCGTGGATGGCGGCGGGTGATGAGGATGTAGAGACCCATGGTCAGAACAATGAGTCCCGCGCCGATGCGGATTTCGCGCTCATAGTCGATGAGCACATACATGGCCGCAAAGGGCAGCAAGAGGCCGATCATCGCCAGAAGATGGCCAAAGCCCAACGCCGCAATCGCGCGCCAAAGCGCGCTGCGGCTGCGCTCAAAAAGTGCCGCAGAGACCGCAAGCGGCCAACCCATGCCGGGGTTCAGGCCGTGATATAACCCGGAGACGACAACGGCGAGCCAGAGGCCCGCCGTTCCCGTGAGTGCTGCGCCCATCTAAACCGACGGGTAGCAGAAGCTGTCGGTAGAGCAGTCACCGCCTTCGAGGCGGATTTGGTGACTGCGATAGCCCTCTGGGAATTCGACCCAGAAGTCTTCGGCCAGCGTGAGCCCGCCATTTTCGCCCACATTTGCCATGACCATAGCGGCGCCGCGCTCCCCTGGGTAGAACTGATCATCCCATGTGGAATAGAGCGAGTTCGTCCAGTAAACGCGTTTGCCGTCGCGGCTGATCTCGACCATTTGCGGCCCGTAGCCAAACTCTTTGCCGTTGGGGTGTTTGGTCTTTTTGACGATGCCGCCGATTTCGACCTTGCCTGCCAGCACAGGGTTCATTGGGTCAGAGACGTCGTATTGGTGCATCTCGCCTTGGCCCCAACACGCAACATAGAGGTATTTGTCATCGAGGCTGAGGTCGATGTCTGTGACCAGAGCAGGCACAGCGCCAAACCCCTTGAGCAAGTCGGGCAGATCGTCGGCATCGGCGGGCTGTGGCGGGATGGTGATGGTTTTTTTGGCCTCAAACGTGCCGTCGTCGTTTTGCCACCAGGTGAAGATTGCGCCTTCGAGGTTGGTGGTGTCGACCACAACGCCGACAAAGCCATGGGTGGCAATGGGATCATGGGCCGGCCGGATTTCAAGCGCCATCTGGTGGTTTTCGCCCAGATCGATCGTCTGTTTGACTTTGCGCCCGCGCAGATCCCAAACATGGATTTTGTGGCCGTATTTGTTGGACAGAAGATCCTCAGCCACCACACCATTTTCAAATTGCGGCGGCAGGCCCCATTCAGACGAAATCATGTAGTCGCGTGGCAGGTTCCACCAGAAATCATAGTGTTTGTCCTGCACGCCGCGTTCAATCTCGTAACGGCCAATGATCTCGAAGGTCTGGCAATCGAGGATAAAAATGCCGGGAGGCCCGTCTGTGCCATCTTCGCCACCACCACCCAGCGTCGAGACATAGATGCCCTCGGGGCCACAATGGATCGTGTGCGGGCGCGAGTAGCCGGTTTTGGCAAACACTTCTTCTGGTTCGATAATCTTGTGGATCTTGGCCTTCAGCGGCTCTTTGACATCAAAGATATAGATACGGCTGGAGCGGATGCCGGGCACGATCAGGTAGCGACGCTCTAAGAAGGCGTGGCCGGTGAGCGGGCTCAGAGCGGAGGAACAGGCGTTCCAGCCAAAGTGGTGAAATTCGTCGCCTTTATGTGGGACAAAGACCTTGTGCAGGATATCACCATATTTGTCGCTTTCGGGGTTCACATCCACCACGGCGAGGCCGTCGGGCTGCGAGAAATCAGGACTGAGCATTAACGTGAACGCGACGGTTTCGGCCGGGGCATCCATGGCGTCCTTGGCGGATGGATAAAACGTGGGGTCTGGTCTGACGTTCATTGCGATCCTCCCAAATCACATGTTAAAACTAGCGCGCTCATGCGCGCGATGCGAGCGAGATCATGGTCAAAATCCAACATCACACACTCGACTGTGGCCGCGCGTCGGACGTTCCGTCAAGGATTCTGTCGGCGCGGGAGGTTTTGCCTACTTAAGAGCCCTTGCAAGGAAAGCTTGCGTCTCTGCGTTCTGAGGCGCTTGAAAAAGCGTCTCCGCTGGGCCCTCTTCGAGGATGCGTCCGTGTTTTAGGAAACAGACTTTGTCCGCCGCCTCCCGGGCAAAGCCCATCTCATGGGTGGCAAGTACCATCGTCATCCCTTGGGATTTGAGGGCGCGCAGGGCATCAAGCACTTCGCCTACAAGCTGGGGATCAAGCGCAGAGGTGATCTCGTCAAAGAGCATAACCTCGGGCCGCATGGCCAGCGCACGGACAATGGCCACCCGCTGTTGTTGGCCGCCGGACAATTGGTCTGGGTATTTCGCCATTTGATCGACGAGACCAAACTGGGCAAAGAGCGCTTCTGCCTCATCCTTGAGGTCGGCGCGGCTGCGCCCCGTGACCCGACGGGGGGCGAGCATCACGTTCTCAGCCGCCGTCATATGGGGAAAGAGGTTGTAGCTTTGAAAGACCATCCCCACGCGACGGCGCACGAGGAGCGGATCAAACCCAGGCTCGGCAATATCTGTGTCATCCAGATAGATCGCCCCGTCGTCGATGGGCTCAAGCAGGTTAATGCATCGCAGCAGCGTAGACTTCCCTGCACCGGACGCGCCAATGAGACAGACCATCTCACCCACTTCCACATCAAGGTCGATGCCATCGCACACCGTCTTGTCGTCAAAGGCTTTGATCACCTCGCGCAGTTCCAGCTTGGCCATCAGGATCGCTCCCGCGCTTGTTTCGCCATGAGGTAATCGGCGTAGCGTGTGGCCGGAATCGTCACAGCTAGGAAGATCAGCGCGGCCCCGACATACGGCGTAAAGTTGGCGAGGAGCGATTTGAAGACGCCCGCTTGGCGAAAGATTTCCACCGGTCCAATGAAGCTCAGAAGCGAGACGTCCTTTTGCAACGCGATCAGCATGTTCATCTGTGATGGAACCACGCGGCGGATCGCTTGCGGTAAAACCACGTCGCGCATGACTTGCCGTTCGGAGAGGCCCAGCGAGCGTGCCGCGGCGCGTTGGCTTTCGTGCACGCTGTCAATGCCGGAGCGGAAAATCTCAGCCACGTAAGCGGCATATGTCAGAATGAGCGCCAACGATCCCCAGATATAAGGCGAGTTCCACGGCCGCGGCAGGCCCAGGCCAGGGATGCCAAAGCCAATCAGGTAGACGGTGAGGATTACCGGCACGCCTCGGAAGATATCGGTGTACGCCGCACCCAGAATACGAAGCGGATAGAGCGCGGGCGCACGCACGTCGCGGGCCAATGCGATGAGCAGGCCGAGTATGGCAATCGCGGGGGCACACCAGGCAAAGATCATGATGTTGATGAGGAAGGCGTCCAAGAGCTTGGGGAAGCTGCGGGCAAAAACTTCGGCGTTGAAAAAGCTCGCCTGCACCTTCTCCCACCCCGGCGCGCGGGGCACGGCCCAGATGATGGCGCTCGCGACAACGACGGTGCTGGTCGCAGCGATCACAGCCGAGCGGAGACGCTGGCGCGCTTCAAAGGCTTGGCGGCGGGTCATCCCCGCCGCATTGGGTTTGTTCATGGCGTTACTTGATCAGTGGCACACCGGTGGCGTCTTGCAGCCATTTCGCCTCGATCTCACCCAAAGCACCGCTTGCGGAGAGGCTGGCCAGAGCCGCGTCGACACATTCCTTGAGCGCGTTGCCCTCTTCCATAAGCATGCCGAAGTGATCGGGGTTCTCAGCCTCATCGGCTGGGAATTGACCCACAACGCTGGCGCCTTCGACCATCACGGCAGAGAGGAAAAGCGCAGTGGGGAGGTCAAAGAGTGCCGCATCAATCTGGCCGGCTTGCATCGCGGCGGTCACATCGGCGGTGTCACCGTACAGCAGCGGGTCGGAGCTTGGCTGGATATCATTCATCAGCTTTGGCACCGCGGTCGTCGTCCCCACGGCACCCCATTTGAGTTCTTTGAGCGACGCCATCGTGGCCTCGGTTGTCACGCCCGGTGCGACCATGACGGCCATGGGCGCGCTGTAATAGGGGGCAGAGAAATCCACGACCTTTTCGCGGTCCTCGGTGATTGAGTATTGCTGCATATTGACGTCAAAGTTCTTAGCGCCGGGCTGGATCGCCTCGTCAAAAGAGGTGCGGACCCAAACAACATTTTCGGAAGTGAGACCCATTTCCTCGGCCACGGCATACGCCACCGCCGCTTCAAACCCTTCACCACTCTCAGGCGCGTCATTGTGCACCCAAGGGTAGTAGGCGGGATTACCCGTCGCGACGGTCAACTTGCCCTCAGTAAGCGTCTTGCCCTCGTAGCACAGATGCCCTCCGGCCAGAGCCGTCGTTGCGCTTATCGCCAAAGCCATCGCGGCGGTTGTCAGCAGTTTCATACGTAAAAACTCCCCATGTGTTGCGTTGAGGCCGAGTATGGAGGAGTTCGCCGCGCTGTCCAGCCAGTGTTGGTCACACTGGCATTCGTTCTCAGAATAGGCAAAACGCAAGAACGCTGATCCTCCAATTTTCGGGACAAAGGATCCCGTTTGGTGGACATCTTTCAGGGGGGACTATTCCAGCTGGAGTGTGTCTATGTCAGTTGTAAAATAATTGTCTACATAAGTTTCAATGTTTTTCCCAAAACAGAAAAAAAGCGCTACTGTTTGACCATCGGCATATCGATCAATCAGAAGATATCGCTGATTTCTCAGTTCCGTTTGCAGAGACATTAAACACCCCGCGGTTACATCAGTCTTCTATTTCCCATTTCCGAAAATGAGTTGCTAGAATCGCCAAGCCAACGACCCCTGCTTGAGCAAGCCAAAGAGCAGCTGAGTCTGAGTGATCAAAAACATGGATAAACGCGTAGTAGAAATGGAAGAACGCTACTTCTCCGAAGGCAGTGATTATCAAAATGTAGCCTCTTCCGGTGTATCCGAAAAGTGCGACTGATATCATAAAGATCCAGAAAGCGTACGCGGGCAGAACAGTCTGTGGCCAAAAGAAAGCTGCAATCCAGTAAAGGGTATGCCAAACGCACAAGGCCAAAGTTATGAGAACCCATGCCGCCCTATGGTATTGATACCTTGGTATTTTCTTTGCTGAGCTCAAAAAATCCACCTAATTTAGAGCCACCGAGGCTTCCCCAATGCTATCTGTATAATTGTTTAAATTGTAATCTATCAACTGCAATCCCATGTCTTTCGGAAAAGTGCCGCCTGTTGTTTTAAAGCTGAGTTGGTCACCGCAAGTACCCGCGTCGGTGAGACCCTCAGCGCCACTTGGTGATGGTTTTGAGCTACACGAACTGGAATTGGTCAGCCGTAAGATCACTTATGGGTGCGGCGAAGGCACATCATACCGTGCGGAAAGATACGCTTCGATATGTCTGGTGTTGTCGATTCTGCGCGTTTTGCCGATGCCCTCAACGGACCATTGGCTCGAAATGTCATCGTCACCATTTCGGAAAATCAGCTGCGGGCAGGACTGATTTTCATGCCCAGCAAGATTAGGCAGGGCGCAACGCGGTTTTGCAAAGTCAACATATTCAATCTTCAGTGTTTGACGCAGGGAATGGAATGCCGATTGTAGTGACAACTGCGCCAACGGTCACCCTGATGGGGCTGGCTGCGGCCATAGCGGGTGTGCTTGCTCTGCGTAA
>JAKVBH010000005.1 GCA_022447495.1 Marinovum sp.
GACTGCGTGAGCGCCACGGGCGGCCATCGCGTCGTGGCATTTGCGCGTGTCGTAGGCCCGTCTCCGGTCATCGATCCCGATATGTATCTTGCGCCAAATCCGGGGTGTGCGACCGCCGTGCTTGCCCGGATTCCACTCGCGTTCACCCGTTACAACATCAAGAACCGCGTGTTCAGGCGACTGCAGCAAGCCGCTCATCGCCCCAGAAAGGCTGCACCGAAATGGCTTACTGAAGAACAAAAACCCGACTTCCAGTCAGTTTATGAGGAAACCGAGCGTTGGACCACGCAGACTGATGTGAGGCATGACGTCGACCACATTGTTCCGCATAACGGCGTTTGCCCTCTCATTGGCGTTCCCAATGTCTGCGGGCTTCGTGTTCTCTGAAATCTCAGAGCGATTCCGCATTCGTTAAAAAAGATGCTCAGCAATGCCTACTATTCTGGCTGGCCGCCGCTTGAATACGATGATGGCGACGACGATATCCCCACGTGACGTCTACGTTAGTCTCAGCGTTGCAGAAAACAAAAGCGCCGCCAAGGGGCGGCTTGTCAAACTTTCGTTTTCAAATATATATTTTGGCTCCGGCGGTAGGGATCGAACCTACGACCAATTGATTAACAGTCAACTGCTCTACCGCTGAGCTACGCCGGAACACGAGGCGGATATAGCAACGGCGATTTTGGCCGTCTAGGGGCTTTGTTTGTTTTTTGGTGAAAAGTCTTCAGGCTGTTCGCACAAAAAAACTTCTGGTCGAAAGAACACCTTGCGGCGCAACCAAGTTGCGACCGGTCAAGTCCACCAGATGGGCAAAAACATTCCGTTCTGCAGCGGGCAAGAGAGCGACAGGCGTGTCGATGTAAATCTTCCGGGCCAGACGTTCGGCGGTGCTTGCTCCATCGATCAGAGCGTTGAGAATCTGAGCTTCACGACGTTCTCTATGTGTGATGAGCCAGTTCAATCGTTCCAGTGGGTCGTCAATCGGATCGCCATGGCCAGGGAAAAACCGCGACCACGGTTGTTCCAGCAATCGACGGCAGGACGCCATGAAATCAGTGAGATCTCCGTCAGGTGGTGACACCAGCGAACTGGACCAGCCCATGACCAAATCGCCGCAAAAGAGCGTGTCGTCAAGCGCGTAGGCATGGTGATTGCCCATGTGCCCCGGCGTGTGGATCGCTTTGAGAGCCCAATCTGAACCACAGATTTCGGCGCCATCTTTGAGCAAACTGTCAGGAGCAAAGTCGCGGTCCACACCTTCGCCACCACCTGACATGCCTTGTGCCGCCAAGTCTTGCATCACGTGGCTACGACCCGCGTTCCATGGGCCGTAGCTGTAAACTGGTGCTGAAACGCGCTTCGCCAAGGCATGTGCACCCGGGCTGTGGTCGAGGTGCGCATGGGTTACAAGGATCGCTACGACATGACCGCCCAACGGCATTGCTGCGATGATCGCGTCGAGGTGGCCATCATGCGCGGGCCCTGGATCAATGACAGCCACATCGCTTTGACCGATCACATAGGTGTTGGTGCCCCAATAGGTCATGGGCGATGGATTGGGCGCGATGATGCGCTGAACGCCAGGTGCCAGCGTGGCGGGCGAGGGGGGCTGTGGGGGAAGCATGGACCTCTCCTTGGTATTAGACTGTGTCTTGGGGCTTTCCTTGAGGCCCGGCTGCCCGTAACCAATAGCTATGAGGTTCGATTGGCTCAAACGCTATATGCCGCGGTCGCTTTACGGTCGCGCGGCGCTCATCTTGCTGTTGCCAGTGATCACACTGCTTTTGGTCGTGTCCGTGGTGTTTATTCAACGGCACTTTGAAGGTGTGACCGAACAGATGTCGCTTGGCGTGATCAAAGAAATCCGCCTCATCTTGAACACTGACGAGGCCGCCGCCCGAGAGCGACTGGCCCGTGCCTTGGACTATGAGATCGATACAATCGAAGGTGCCGGTGTGCCCACCACGTCACAGCGTCGATGGTTTGATCTCTCTGGTGTCATCGTTGAACGCGAATTGCGCAAAGGTCTGCCAAATTTATTGGGGATTGCGCTTCCCACGGACCGCGATGCACGTGTCTACATGCCCATGGGCGACAGTGTCCTTGAAATGCGGTTCGACCGATTGCGCGTGTCGGCCTCCAATCCGCATCAGCTTCTGATCAACATGGTCTTTTTTGGCGTGTTGATGACGGTGATTGCTTATCTGTATCTTCGCAATCAGCTGCGCCCGATCACTCGTTTGGCCAAAGCCGCGGAAGCGTTTGGGCGGGGGCGTCATGTGCATTACAAGCCTGCTGGGTCTGTGGAAGTGCGCGCCGCTGGCAGTGCGTTTGTTGACATGCGCGCCCGCATTGAGCGACAGATGGAGCAACGCACGCTCATGCTTTCAGGTGTAAGCCATGACCTTCGCACGCCCCTGACGCGGCTTAAATTGGGGTTGAGCATGGTCGATGACTCCGGTGTTGAGGACATGCAGCGCGACGTCGTGGAGATGGAGCGCATGCTTCAAGAGTTCCTTGATTTTGCGCGCGGGGACGCCAACCAATCCGAACCCGAACCCACAGATCCCCGAATGCTTGTACAAGAGATTGTCAATGATGCCGTAAGGGCCGGTCGCGATGTGTCGCTGAGCTTAGTGGAAGGCGAGGGCGAGGTGCTCTTGCGTCCAGTGGCCATCCGGCGTGCTTTGGAGAATCTTGTCGTCAATGCCACGAGATACGGCACCAGGGCAGAGGTCTCGGTGATGCTCTCAGAGCGTGCCTTGCGTATTCGCATTGAAGATGATGGCCCTGGTATCCCCGTCGCAGAGCGAGAGGCCGCAATGCGTCCCTTTGTGCGGCTCGATTCTGCGCGCAATCAAGATCGCGGCCTGGGTGTGGGTCTGGGTTTGGCGATTGCCTCAGATATTGCACGCAGTCACGGCGGGGTGTTGCGTTTGGGCGAAAGCCTTACGCTGGGTGGTTTGACGGCGGACATTGTCATCGCACGATAGGGCGATGCTTATTTCAACTTTGATAGAACCTCCGAATTTGTGCCACATTCTGGTCGCTCCCAAGGCCAGGCCATTGGTGAAACCAGTGTGTAGAGATAGCATACACGGAGACGACCCATGACCAAGTTTGCACGCGCGATTGCCCTTGCGGCGGCGACCCTGTCCTTTGCGGGCATGTCCCAGGCGTCGCTGACATCACCCTCGGAGGTGATGACGCCAGAAGCCTCCTTCCAGCCTGAAGTTTTGTTGGCCCAGGCCCGGCCACCCTCGGGGTTCAACGGCAATTGGTATATCACGCCCGGCGGATGCGCCTATTCCCGCACCCAAGCGCCAGGACAGGCGCCGATGTGGTTCCTGATCCAAAATCCGCACCACCTTGGCTTGCCCACACGGCCGGCGAACTGCGCCAACACGCTCTAAAGTGATGGGTCTTGCGGTTGGGCTTTCGCTTCCCGTTGAAAGCCTCATCGGTATCCTCGCGGGATACCCCGTGCTTCAGGCCGGGGAGGAACGCGAGAGCGGCCCTTGGCCGCTTCCCGCTGTGATTTCACATATTCAGCAATCATTGACAGGGGAGCACCACCACAACTTGCCGCAAAGTAGGAAGGTTACCAGAGGACGCCCTTGTGATAATGCACTAGCAGGTGCACGTGATCGTCCTCGCCGTCGCACTCGATCAATTCGGCGTCGAAATCCCGATAGACTTTGGCGAAGATGTGGCGAAGTTCGTGGATAGCAGGCTCCGACAGCTCATCGCGGCGGTATTTTGGGTATCCGTAATTCGTAGTTGATCACGAGGATCGGAAGCAAGTATCGAAATCGTATTCCTTAACATCTTCCCCGGCCTTTAGGCCGGGGAAGATGTTAATC
The DNA here is from genome assembly GCA_022447495.1 of Marinovum sp. Lineage (GTDB taxonomy): Bacteria > Pseudomonadota > Alphaproteobacteria > Rhodobacterales > Rhodobacteraceae > JAKVBH01. The sequence goes on from JAKVBH010000005.1 coordinate 3,864, forward strand.
AGGACAATCTCGGTTGGGTAGTAAAAAACAGGGCAAAAGACACCAAAGCACTCACAACAGCCAAAGACCACTTAACGGCGTTTATACACATGTCACAAGGCTTGGTGATATCCGCATACTGAGTTATAAATTGCACGAGACAGCCTCCTCGGCCAGTTGGAACGTGATCCTGCGCGCATGGCGTACGACCCTTGCCCCGATCTTTATGCGGCGGCTCTGGATACTTGTCAGCGACCAGTCCGCAATCTCTTCGGGCAGATCGGCACGCTGTAGGAAGCTACCAAGATTGTAGGCCAGCGCATGAAGCTAAAGCCTGATCTCATTATCGCGGAACCGCTTGCAGGAGAGCCGCGTCCAGTTGATCGCGTTTTTGCCCATCTTGATGTGTCGTTCGGCTGTCCCACGCTGATTGTAGAAACGGGTGACCCAGTCTGGCTCCATCGGCAAGTTGGTTACGACGAAGCCCACGGGGTGTTTCAACAGATGCGCCTTAAATGAAAACAGCGCAAATTGTTGCGCCTTTCGGGTGCTTGGGGTGGGCTCTGCGGTCACCGCATCTATTGTCAAATATTGATGAACTCGCGGCTCAGCTGGGCCGACAGAGTCAATTTCGTTCGAAAAGTTGGAAAGATTCGCTGATTGTTCACGGTGTATTGTGAACCTTAGACATGCCCACTATTTGCCTAAGGATTTGATTTTAATGGAGTTTGGTAGGCCCGGCAGGACTTGAACCCGCAACCAAAGCGTTATGAGCGCTCTGCTCTAACCAATTGAGCTACAGGCCCTCCATACTCGAGGGATTATGTTGGCGGTCCTCTGGGGTCAAGACCCCGGGCTGCCCTTCGCGGTTGAAATTACGAGAAGATCCAGTGGCTCGGACACCCTGTCAGCTTGCTCCGCATCATGGGATGAGATAGGCGCAGGAGCAAAACAACTTGTCTGGCGCGGAGCTTGCCCATGTCTGCATCCACACCCCCAAAGAAGAATGGCCTGACTTATGCCGATGCCGGTGTCGACATCGACGCGGGAAACGCACTGGTTGAACGGATCAAGCCCGCCGCCACGCGCACAAACCGCGCGGGCGTGATGGCGGGGCTTGGTGGCTTTGGCGCGCTCTTTGATCTCAAAGCTGCAGGATATGATGATCCGATCTTGGTGGCTGCCACGGATGGTGTTGGCACCAAACTACGTATTGCAATCGATACCGGTCGCGTGGACGGGGTGGGCATCGATCTTGTGGCCATGTGTGTGAATGACCTGGTGTGCCAGGGTGCAGAACCGCTTTTGTTCTTGGACTACTTTGCAACCGGTGCGCTGAGCACGGACATCGCGGCGCAAGTCATCGAAGGTATAGCAGAAGGCTGTGCGCAATCTGGTACAGCGCTTATTGGGGGCGAGACGGCAGAGATGCCAGGCATGTACCCGCCTGGAGATTTTGATTTGGCAGGGTTTGCTGTGGGCGCCATGGAACGCGGGGCGCATCTGCCGCACGATGTGGGCGCAGGCGATGTGCTTCTAGGGCTCGCATCCAATGGCATTCATTCCAATGGATATTCGTTGGTGCGCCGCGTGACAGAGCACGCAGGCCTGACGTGGGAGAGCGCGAGCCCCATCACAGACGGTGCGACGCTGTGCGAAGATCTTCTGCGTCCCACACGCCTTTATGTCACCTCTGTTCTGGCTGCGATCAAGGTGGGCGGTGTGCACGGGATTGCCCATATCACCGGCGGGGGCCTGACTGAAAACCTGCCTCGCGTGTTGCCAGATGGTCTGGGCGCTGAAATTGATCTTGGCGCTTGGGCGCTTCCACCGCTCTTTGCGTGGCTCCAAAGCGTCGGGGGGATTGCGGAGGCTGAGATGCTCAAGACGTTCAACTGTGGCGTTGGCATGGTCGTGGTTGCTTCAGCGGAGCAAGCGTCTGATATCAAATTAGTTCTCGAGGACGCTGGCGAAGAGGTTGTTGAGCTCGGCTATGTCGTACAAGGATCCGGTGTCGAATATAGCGGGTCTTTGGCGTGACGAACCCAGCGCCAGTGCGCACAGCGGTATTCATATCTGGTTCCGGGTCAAACATGATGACTTTGGTCGATGCGATGCAAGCTGGCGGACATCCTGCTACTCCGGTGCTCGTTCTGTCCAATCGCCCCGACGCAGGCGGTTTGGCCAAAGCAGTGGCTCGGGGCGTGCCAACCGCCATCGTTGACCACCGCGCGTTTGCCGGGGACCGGGAAGCCTTTGAAACGGCGCTTAGCGACGCCATTGCTCCTTTTGACCTCGAGCTGATTTGCTTGGCGGGCTTCATGCGCGTGTTGACGGCAGGCTTCGTGTCGCAATGGCGCGATCGAATGCTAAACATTCATCCCTCTCTCTTGCCCAAGTACAAAGGCCTCAACACCCATGCCCGTGCGTTGGACGCGGGCGACGCCGAGGCCGGATGCAGTGTCCATGTCGTGACACCGGAATTGGATGACGGACCCATCTTGGGCCAGTCGCGCGTTCCGATCCTGGCTGGTGATACATCCGCGACGCTGGCAGAGCGGGTTTTGGTGGAAGAACACAAACTCTATCCCGCGTGCCTGACCTCCTTTGCCCAGGCGATTCTTGTCGCGCGACATTAACCTAGCCGGGTCCGATTTCCCTTTCTCGCGATTCGGGTATATTGGGGATGAGACGCGTCAAAACGGTCCGAAAACGAGCAAGAATGAGAACCCTGACGACCACCGAAGAGTTGGCAGCCTTTTGCACAGAGGCCCGCCATCATCCCTACGTTACTGTGGACACAGAATTCCTGCGGGAACGGACTTATTTTGCCAAACTTTGCCTCGTACAATTGGCCATGCCGGGACCAGACGATAGTACCGCCGTGCTCGTTGACCCATTGGCCGATGGCATGTCTCTTGATCCGCTCTATGAGCTCTTTCGCGATGAAAGTGTCTTAAAGGTCTTTCATGCAGCGCGACAAGATCTTGAGATATTCTTTGTCGATGTGGGGGAGGTACCAACACCTGTTTTTGACACGCAAGTCGCCGCGATGGTCTGTGGCTATGGCGAGCAAGTGGGCTATGAGCGGCTCGTGCGGTCGATCGCCAAGACTGGCTTGGATAAGAGCTCTCGCTTCACCGACTGGGGTCGTAGGCCGCTGTCCGACGCACAAAAATCTTATGCTCTGGCCGATGTCACCCATCTGCGCCGAATCTACGAACATTTGTCCGCTGAGCTAGAGCGTACGGGTCGGGCGCGCTGGGTGCGTGAAGAACTCGCTACGCTCACAAATCCAAGTACTTACGTGATCGCGCCAGAAGACGCTTGGAAACGAGTGAAGACGCGCACGAATTCATCGCGATTCTTGGGCATCGTGCGCGAGTTGGCGCGGTTCCGAGAGCAGCACGCCCAAACAAACGACGTGCCGCGCAACCGCGTGTTCAAAGACGAAGCTTTGGTTGAGCTGGCCTCCACTAAACCACGCACGCCACAAGAATTAGGACGATCCCGGCTACTTCAACGCGAAGCACGCAAGGGTGAGATCTTAGAGGGTATTCTGGCTGCAATTGCCGCAGGCGTTGCCTGTCCGCAAGAAGACTTGCCGAAGTTGGATCGCTCTCGCGACAAGCTTCAAGTGAACCCGGCCTTGGCCGATTTGCTACGTGTTTTGCTCAAGGCAAAGACTGAAAGCTATGGCGTCGCATCCAAACTCGTGGCCCCGGCTGCCGACCTCGACGCAATGGCCGCAGGTATGCGCGATGTGGCAGCGCTGAAAGGTTGGCGACACGAAGTCTTTGGAGAGGACGCACTCCGGCTCTGCGACGGTCAGATTGCCCTGACGGCGCAAGGCAGCTCCGTGAAAGTCATCGATGTGACAGGTTAGGGCCGGACCGCTCGAGAATTGCCTTCAGCCACGATTTCGATGCTGTTGACGCCTAAAAGGTCTTGGGTGGTTAGTGCCAAACCTGCTGTGACATTGCGGGTTGCTTCGGCGCCCAAACCTCGGTTTGTCGGCTGCTGCGCTTTGAGCTCGTACACGTGTGTGGGCGTACCCGCCGTGTCTGGTCGAAGCACCAATCGCACATCATAGGCACCCTGCCGGACGGTGCGTCCGTCGGCTTGTAGCAAAATACCGCCCTGGCGCTGGTCGATGCGAACGGCTGTGACGGCGGCCACCAGTCTGCCCGTGTAGTGATCGTTATCCTCGTTTCTGCGAAAGATTGACTCGCGGGAACGTGGGATCAACGGGTTAACCTCACCCTCAACCTGTTGCGCAGCGTTCCCATTGTCGCGACCGCCTCCAAACCAGTTGAACGGATTGAAGTTCGACTCGCGCACTCGGCCACACCCTGTGAGCATCGTCAGCACAAGTAAAGCTGCTACCACTCGAACCATCACGCCCTCCAAACCTCAGTTTTGTCACGAAATGCCTAACTTATCCCGGCGCGGGTGGAAAGCGGCACATGGTCACTTTGACATCGAACGTCCCTGGATCTCCATTTTAGTCCAGAAGGGACGCTGGTTGCACTGGACGAAATGAACCGCGCAGCTTAGGTCATGCGCCAGTCACCCCATGAGGACCCCATGGCCACATCAGCCTTTGAAGAAATTGTTGAAGACTTCGAGTTTCTTGAAGACTGGGAAGAGCGGTATCGACTGGTCATCGATGAAGGTAAGGCCATGGACGCGTTGCCAGAGGCACTTAAAGTGCCTGCAACCAAAGTGGATGGGTGCGCCAGCCAGGTGTGGTTGCATCCGACCGTTGCCGATGGTCGCTTGTCCTTTGAGGGCGACAGCGACGCGATGATTGTAAAAGGTCTGATCGCTGTGCTGCGCAGGCTATACAACGGACTGACCTTTGGCGATGTCTTGAAGGTCGATGCCAAAGCAGAATTGGCGCGACTGGGGCTCAACGATCACCTTTCGGCGCAACGATCCAATGGATTAACCGCCATGATTACAAGGGTCCGAGAGATTGCCGCCGCCAATTTGGCTGGGGATACCTGAAGTAAAAGCTGCATTTGACTGAGATGGAGGTTGGGCCCAGCGGCCCTAACCGGAAGTTTATACAAACTAAGATGGCCCTTAGAACGGAATTTCATCGTCCATGTCGCGGGCAGGGGCAGGGTTCGAGGGTTGAGAGCTTCCGCCGCCGTAATCGCCGCCTTGGTCATAGCCCATCTGGCCGCCACCACCGCCGTAGCCGCCGCCTCCACCACCGCCGCCATCACGACCGTCAAGAAAGGTGATCTCACCGGCATAGGGACGCAGTACCACTTCCGTTGAATAGCGATCTTGGCCGGATTGGTCCTGCCACTTGCGGGTTTCCAGCTTGCCCTCGATGTACACCTTGGAGCCTTTGCGCAGGTACTGCTCGGCCAAACGGGCCAGGTTTTCGTTGAAAATGGCCACGGTGTGCCACTCGGTCCGCTCACGGCGTTCGCCCGTGTTGCGGTCCTTCCAATTCTCGGATGTAGCAATGCGTAGGTTGCACACCTTGCCGCCGTTTTGGAACGTGCGCACCTCGGGATCGCGTCCCAGGTTGCCAATAAGAATAACTTTGTTGACCGAACCGGCCATGGCGTTCTCCCCAATATGTGGCGCCGGATAAGCGGCGCTTTTTCGCTTAACGAATCTAACGGCTCGTTTGGTTAAGTCAGAATTAACGCTGCCACTGGCGGAATTCAAAGGCTACTGTATATTGTGCGCGACTAGGTGGACTTGGGCACGGATAGCGATGCGGTACTTGGTGATGTTGATGGCATGTGGCAGCATGATCTCCGGGCCTTTGACCGCAGAGACTGTGTCATCCAAAAGCCGTGCGTCGCTTTTTAAAGGCCAAACCGGTGTTCTGGATCGCCGCGCGTCTCAGCAATATAGAAACTCGGTGCGCCTGCAGCCGCCAAAAGTTGTGACGCCTACCAAGTACGGCACAGTGGATATCCCACGTTACAACGGCAGCTATCGCGGGCCATTCGTCGAGATGGCGTGCGCTGCAGCGCGACGCCATGGCATCCCAGAGGACCTCTTCCTGCGTCTTGTACGCCAAGAGAGTGGCTTTAATCCCAAAGCTTTGAGCAACAAAGGTGCAATTGGATTGGCGCAATTGATGCCAGGCACAGCCAAGTACCTGCGTGTGAATCCTCACGACCCCAAACAGAACCTTGAGGGTGGTGCACGCTACTTGCGCGAACAATTCAACACTTTCCGGAGTTGGCGGCTGGCGCTTGCGGCATATAATGCGGGGCCTGGTGCCGTGGAAAAGTATGGTGGTGTTCCTCCATTCAAAGAGACCCGCGACTACGTGCGGATCATTTTGGGAAGCTAAGTCCCTTTGACACAGCGTGTATGGGCTGCGCGCTTTAGATCGCGGGCATCGCATCTTGCGGTAAAGACACGGGCTGATTGCCTATGATTTTGGGGCCAAACAAAAATGTCCCAATGCAGGACGAAGAAAAGAGCAGCAACAGCCTTCTGACCGGACACATCCAAGGCCGAGCCTGCTTCGTCCGCAACAATGAGCCGAGCTTATCCCGTGCATGTGCCTGGGATGGTCGTCCGATATTTTGGCCTACCAAATGGCTTTGACCGCAGAACTTCCGCCAGAGCAAAGGTCATATCTGGATGGACCACCTCGGTTCAGCGGAGAAACTGGTATTCCACGGGGTGCAAGGGGTTGAGCGTATGCACTGGGATTCGGATATTTGGCGCTAACTGGTCTGGGCCACGGGTGAGGATTGCGAGAGGGGCTGTGTGTGCTGTCAGGGGCGCTTGGCCGTGTCGGCTGCCTTGCGCTGAGGAGCGCCTTGGCCAAGATGAATTTGCCGCGCCCTCATCCCCCCAAAAACGCCAACGAGATGTTCCATTGGCTCGTCAGAGAAACGTCGTCAAGATCGGGTTTGTGGTCTGTATTCTGGCAAAAGAAGGAGACCGACACATGGTCGATCTCCAAGATTGGTACATCGAAATTCTATTTTGACATGAGCCTCCTGAAAATTTGGGAGTGCTTCTGCTCTGTCGCCATCCCCAAAGAGTTTGAGACTATGGGTCTGACGTTAGCCAAGAGGAGTTAACAAAAAATGGGCCGCTTCAAATGAGACGGCCCGGCTTTGATATGGGTTCCGTCTCGCTTAGTCGCGCAGGGATTCCTCGCGCAGGCCATCGGCCAGGAGGTTCAGACCCAGCACCAGCGTCAGCAGCGCCAAAGCGGGCGGCAGAGCAGGGTGCATATAGATCGACAAGAGCTTACGACCCTCGTTGATCGTGGAGCCCCAGTCTGGGCTTTCTGGTGGAAGGCCGAGGCCGAAGAAGCCCAGGGTGCCCAAAAGGATCGTGGTGTAGCCAATGCGCAGGCAGAAATCCACAATGAGCGGGCCGCGTGCGTTGGGCAGGATTTCCCACAGCATGATGTACCAAGGGCGTTCACCCCGAGTCCGCGCCGCCGCCACATAGTCGCGTGTTTTGATATCAAGCGCGAGGCCGCGCACGATCCGGAACACAGTGGGCGAGTTCACGAAAACCACCGACACAAACACCACCAACACACCCGGCGGGATGTCAAAGAGGTCGATGAAGTTGAACAGCGTGATTTTGGAGTTGGGCGCGTTCACGGCCGAGATATAGACCAGCACCAATGGGATCAGCACGACCGCAAGGTAGAGCGCGTTCTTCGACGGTTGTGTGCGATAGCGCGAGTGCACGAGGATCGCAAAGAACACGATCGGGAAGAAGAACAGCACTGCGGCCATATATTGCGGAAGGCCCGTCAGCACGATTTCTGGCGTCACCAAAAGGTAGAAGAGCAAGATCACTGGGAAGGCCAGGATGAGGTTCGCCAAGAAGGAAAGAACCATGTCCAATGAAGCCAAAGTTAAGAATACGACAAACCCTGTGCCGATCACCGCGACGGCGGCGAAAGCCTGTAGGCCACCGAAGTAATACGCCGCCACCAACGCTGCACCGAGCAGGATGAATGCGATATAGAAAGGCACAGACGCAAACTTTAGCCCAACACCGTCAAGATAGCCCGCAGGCAAACCGAGCGTGATCCCCACCATAAAGGCAAAGAGCGTTGCAAGAGGTGCGATTTGCACCACAACCCAAGCGCCTTTGACCATGCGGCTGAAGATGTCGCGCGCGAGGTTGTCACCACCCAGAAGATACCAGGCATAATCGCCGTCCTCGGCACCGCGCAGAGGTGTGCCTGGCACTTTGTTCTTCATACCAGAGACTTGGCCCAATGCGTCGTGCGTGACGATGAGGTCCATGGCGCCATAGATGCCAGTGAAGACCCAGAACATCACGATGCCAAAGCCGATCATACCCACGGCGGAGTTGAAAAGTTTGCCATAGAGGCCCAGTGAGCCTTTGAACATGAAGGACACGGCAAAGAGCACGATGAGCGAGATCCACACAGGCAGCAGGCGCTGAGACATGCCGCCGACGATGCCCGCATCGGTGCCCATGATCGCGCCGCCGGCCACGTAGGCCACCAGCAGAAGCACGAAGAGCATCAAAAAGCCGGTGAGCGCGAGGTTCACCGTGGTGGTGAGCCCAGAGTTTTGCGCAGAGATGGTGCCGTCGGCGTTCATCACATGGCGTTCGACCGTGGGTTCAGGCACGACAAAGGACACGATGAAGGTTGCCACCATTAGCAACCCCACAATGAAAAGTGGCCAGTTCAGAAAGGCGAGCGCGCCGGTCCAGGTAAGCGGTTCCATATGCAATCCCTCCCTTAGCTGACCGAAATACGTGGGTTGAGGTAGACGTAGCCGATATCTGAGATCAGCTGGGTGATGAGCACCACCACCACGGAAACAACGGAGACGCCAAGCAGAAGCTCAATGTCATTGTTGCCTGCCGCTTGGACGAGCGTCCAACCAAAGCCCTTGAAGTTAAAGAGCGTCTCCACAATCACCACGCCGTTCAAGAGCCAGGGGATCTGGAGCATGATCACCGTAAAAGGGGCAATAAGCGCGTTGCGCAACGCGTGTTTGACCACGATGTTGTGGAACGACACACCTTTGAGCCGCGCGGTGCGGATGTACTGCGCGGTCATTACCTCAGCCATGGAGGCGCGGGTCATGCGGGCGATATACCCCATTCCGTAAAGCGCAATCGTCAGTACTGGTAAGAAGAAGTTCTCAAAGGTAGCGTTTTCCATCGCTGAGGTTGCAGTACCCTTGAAGAGCGTGCGCCCCTCGATCAGATCATTGGCCGCGAGCCATTGATTGAGAGGGGACGCAGAGGCCGCAAACACAGCGATCAAGAGAACACCTGAGACGTATTCCGGCGTCGCAGTGGTGGTGATCGCAAAGGTGGACAGAGTCCGGTCCGTGCGCGAGCCTTCCCGCATTCCGGCCAACACGCCCACCAGAAGGGCAGAGGGTACCATAAGCGCCAGCACCCAGAGCATAAGCTTGGCCGTTTGGATGCCGCGTTCGTTGATTATCTTGCCGGCGTCCTCCTTAAATACGGTTGAGAAGCCCCAATTCCCTTGGAGAATACCGCAGAACTGCGGTGCTTCGTCCGCGCTTTGACCTGGGTCAATACAGCGCCCGGACACGACACCTTCGTCGTCAGTGTAGCGGTAGGATGGAACCAGACCGACCCATTCGGCGTATTTCTTGGGTGTGGACTGAAGATAGCCTCCTTTTTCAAGCCATGACGCCACAGCTTCGTCCGACATGCGGAAGTTGCCTTGGGTCTTGGCGAGCTTTTCGAGGTTTGGATAGAGGTTCGTCAAAAAGAAGACGATGTAGGTTAGGCAAAGCGCGGTGAGGATCATGACCCCAACCCGCCGCAAAATAAACAGTCCCATATGAGCCCCTGTTGGTGGCGAAGTGCCGCTGCCTATGATCGGGCAGGCGCGTCTCTTGTTATGCGCGTTTCAGTATGCACCCAATTGGGGAGAGACGTAAAACGAAAAGGCCGCGCAGATGATCCGCGCGGCCTCTGAGGCGAAAATTTAGCCCTTTTTGTACCACTTATAGATCTGTGGGAGATACGCGATATGCATGTCACCGCCGCCTACGGAGCCGTTGTTGTGGCGGAAAACTGAGCGCCAGTATGGCTGAATGGTGACGCCTTCTTCGATCACGATGGCTTGAATTTTGCCCATCACTTCGCGCCGCGCATCGGCGTCCGCGATACCGTTTGCTTCGGCCAGAAGCGCGTCAAACTCAGCGTTGGACCAAGAGAACTCGTTCCATGCTTCGCCAGATTTGTAGGCAAGGCCAAGCACCTGTGTGCCGAGCGGACGGTGGTTCCAATTGGTGGACGAGAACGCGTATTTGGTCCAGTCGTTCCAGAAGGTGGAGCCAGGTAGGATGGTGCGCTTTACGTTGATGCCCGCGTCGCGCAGCTGAGCAGCCACGGCGTCTGTTGTGTTTTTGCGCCAGTCATCGTCGATCGAGTGCAGTTCGATCTCTTTGTCGGCCATGCCAGCAGCCGCCCAGAGCTCAGCCGCTTTGGCTGGGTCATGGGGCAGACGGCCAACGGATGGATCATGCTCAGGGTGCATTGGACCCACGTGGCAGTTGTCGGCAACCGCACCTTGGCCTGCATAGCCAAGCTCAAGGCATACTGCGTTGTCGACGGCCATTGCGAGGGCCTGACGTGCGCGCTTGTCGCCGTAGATGGCATTCCCATCTGCGTCGGTTGCGGCTTGGTTTGGACGGATCACGATGGATGCGCCGGAGGCCACGTCGGATTGCTCCCAGCCGAGACCTGAGAAGATGTCTACAAAATCGCCAACGGTTTCATAAAGAATGTCGACTTCGTCAGCTTCCGCCGCTGCGACCCATGCGGATGGGTCTGTGCCGTAGTCGATGATTTCCAGACCGTCGAGGTAGAAGCCACCTTCTTCGAACGCGCTGTCGCCCCACCATGGGTGATCGGTTTTTGAGATCAGGCATTTCACGCCCACCTCGAGCACGTCGATTTTCATTGGGCCGGTGCCAACTAGCGTTGTTGGGTCTTGGTCCGCTGTATAACTGGAATGCACAACCGCCGCTGGGTAGTCCGCCATGCCCGCGATCAAAGTGATGTCAGGGTTTTTGGCTTTTACAACGACCGTATTGCCGTCCACGGTGACTGCGCCCTCGGCAACTTTGCCGGTCGCATCGTCCACCAGCGACGCCATACGAGCCGCCATGGAGTTACCCTCAACGGATTTATCACACCAACCGCTGATCACGCGTGCTACATCGGCTGCGGTGAAGTCTTCGCCGTTGTTCCACTTCACGCCCTGACGGACATTGAGACGGTACTCGGTAGCATCGTCGTTAGCGTCCCAGGACTCCACAAGCATGCCACGGAAGGAGCCATCGTTGTTGTACTCGATGAGATATTCGAGCACACCAGCGGTCTGATACGCCATTTGCGTCCAGTCATACGTGCGTGGGTCTTTGAGCGCGCGCACTTCGGATTGCATGCGCACGACGCCCCCGCGTTGGATGTGGCCACCTGCACGGGCTGGGCTTGCCAGACCGATCATACCGTAGGCCGCCGCAGCCGATACGCCCAGCGCGGTTGTGCGGGTGAGGAATTCGCGGCGGCTTAGCGCGCCAGTACTATATTCCTCAGCATACATTTCAGCGACCGGATGAGTGGCGGTCAGCTTGGTGTCATGATGCGTCATTAAGTTACTCCCTGAGACGGATCGATAAAATTTCATTTTTCTTGTTTCACGGAGATTTCAGTCCTGGCGTTTCCTCCCACCCAAGCTGTTGGATGGCAGGTGCGCAACGCGTCTCTCCCCTTGAATTCCTATTCGGCATGGAATGCCTGCTGGCGTCAACGATCTCTTTCAAAAAACGAAGCTGAAATGCGACGTCAAACTATCACGTTTGCGACATTTTCAGCTCGGGATGTGGTTTAAAAACGCTTTCGGGGCGTGTGAGCGCAAATATGCCATCCGTGCGACAAAAGCCACCTCACGCCGCACGGCGCAGTGCGGAGGGGGGCTGACCGGTGTGTTTTTGAATGAATCGGCTGAAGTAGGCGGCTGATCCAAAGCCAAGGTGGCGCGCTATGTTCTGGGCTGGAGCATCGCTGTCGCAGAGCAGCCGCTGCGCTTCGTGGAGCACGCGACCCGTCAGAAGATCTGCTGCCGTCATCCCAGTGACTTCACGACATACGCGTGTGAGGTGCGTGGGTGTGACGTTCAGGTCGCTTGCGTAATCCGCCATGGTGCGTCCGGACCGAAACTCTTCTTCTGCGCGGCGGGCGAACCCCTCTGCCAGGCGCCGTGCGGCAGTGAGGCGTTCGGGAACCGCGAGATGCACGCGATCTTCGGCGCTTCCGACTTGCAGCATCATGCGGCGCAGCCAGACCTCGATCAGGATAAATTTGGCAAGAAGCGCTTCGTCTTGAAATGGGCGATACGTTTGCGTCTCACGCGTGATCAATTCGATCAGACCGTTGAACTCGCCTTGAAAGCTGACATCGCGAATCCGCAAGTGCTGCGCGCTCAAAGGCAGTAAAGAAGGATCCGATTGACGATAGGTGATTGTCTGGCCGAACACCTGCGGCCCGAAGTCCAAACAAAACTGTGTGCCCGCAGGAAGCCAAAGCACGTTGTGCGCCCCAATCCCGCGGCGAACACCCTGGATAGTTGCACGTCCTTGGCCTCGGGTGATCCAGATGAGCAGATGACTGTCGCGGGCATGGGGCAATGCAACACGCCACGGGCCCTGTGCGCTTAAGCGCGCCAGAGTTTTCAATTCCAGAATGGGGTCGGCGACATGGTGAGGCGCCCTACTGGATCCGTCTGCGAAAAAAGCCATTCTTGATCACTACAAAAACTGTTGGTGCGAAAATGCGGCAATCAATGGTGTGTCTCAAGCTCATTCGTGTCGTTTTGCCTAAAAATATGCTGCGCCGCCGCAATTGTGCTCGTTCTTGTGGGGCGCGGCCTCAGTCATGGGGGCACCAGGTTGACCAATGTGTCATCCGTGCACGACCCCAAGTGCGTTGTCGTTTAGCGAATTGCCGGGTTGAAATGTTCGCTGTACTGCGTGCTTGCTCCTTGGTCATCTCGCCTTTGACATACGCAATCACCTCAGCGGCTCCGATTGCCTTCATCGACAAAAGTGATGGGTCCCACTGGGCTAAGTTGGCCTCTGCTTCTTCGACTGCGCCGTCCCGCAGCATCGCATCAAAGCGCTGTTCGATCCGGTGCAACAGCCAGTCTTTGTCGCTGACCACATGGATCATGTGCGCTTGGTTGCCTGCCACGAGGGGGGCAGGAGTGTCGCTTTGCCATTGCGCCAACCCACGTCCTGTGCTGCGCAAGACCTCCCAAGCGCGTTGGACACGCATCGGATTGGCAAGATCGATTTTTGCCCGTGTTCCGGTGTCCAACGCCTGGATCATCAGCTCTAATTGATCCGATTGTCTTAGCACGTCGGCCTCTGTTCGGATTTCGGGGGGTGTCGGTGGGATTTGCGCAAGACCTTCTGTGAGCGCCGTCAAATAGAGCCCAGTGCCGCCCACGATGATGGGCCGTTGCTCACCTTGGAGGTAGGTTTCGACCTCTCGCAGCCACGCTCCGACGGAGTATTCCGCGTTAAAGTGCAAGTGACCGTAGAGGGCGTGGGGCGCGCGTTGGAGGTCTTCTTCCGAGGGCCGCGCCGTCAAGACACGCCAATTTTCAAAGACTTGGCTCGCATCAGCGTTCAAAATTACACCGCCTTGGGTTTCTGCAATGCGCAACGCCAACTCAGATTTGCCACTCGCGGTGGGCCCATAGATCACCACGGCTTTGTCAGGCGAAAACTCTTTGAGGATATGCATTGTCACAAAACGCCAGAGGCCACAGAAAAACGGACAATTGCCGCACAGCTTATGTCATTTGTCCAAAGCTGCTGCATTGTAAACTCCGCTCCGTTCGGTCAAGTTGCCGCGGACTGTACGCCGCCGTGCTAGAGGAGCCAATCATGTCGCGACCCGCCACTCAACCATCCTTCAAACGGGTCATGCTCAAAATCTCCGGTGAGGCGTTAATGGGTGACCAAGGTTATGGCCTTCATCCTCCGACCGTAGAGAGGATCGCCAAAGAGGTGAAATCGGTTCACGATCTAGGCGTTGAGATTTGCATGGTGATAGGCGGGGGCAATATCTTTCGCGGGTTGTCAGGTGCCGCACAGGGTATGGAACGTACCACGGCGGATTACATGGGCATGTTGGCCACGGTCATGAATGCACTTGGCATGCAAGCAGCCTTAGAAAGCCTTGGCGTGTTCACCCGTGTCATCTCTGCAATCCCAATGGACCAGGTGTGTGAGCCTTACATCCGCCGCCGCGCCGTGCGTCACTTGGAAAAAGCCCGGGTGTGTATTTTCGCGGCTGGAACAGGAAACCCCTATTTCACAACCGATACAGCTGCCACTTTGCGGGCCAACGAGATGGCGTGCGAAGCGATATTCAAAGGCACCAAAGTGGATGGCGTCTACGACAAGGACCCGGTGAAGCATGAAGATGCGGTCCGCTATGAAACCGTCACTTACGACGAAGTTTTGGCTAAACATCTCCAAGTCATGGATGCCTCGGCCATTGCGCTTGCACGCGACAACAACTTGCCGATTATCGTTTTTAACCTCGATGATCCGGGTGGCTTCCGCGGCATTTTGGCAGGCGAGGGGACCTACACACGGGTGCAGGGTTAAAGCGCGACGAACTTGGACCGGAGGAACGCCTGGTTCACTCTGTTGCCGCGCATTCTTAGGCACTGTACTTTGGCCAAACCCGATGGCTATATGCACAAAAATACAGACCAAAAAGGAGGCTGAGCCATGTCCGATGATTTTATGCTCGATACCGATGATCTTGAGCGCCGGATGAACGGGGCCTTAGGCAATCTGCGCACGGAATTTGCGTCGCTGCGCACGGGTCGCGCGTCTGCTTCAATGTTGGAACCCGTCACTGTTGAAGCCTACGGTACGCCAACTCCGATCAACCAAGTGGGCACTGTCAATGTGCCGGAACCACGGATGGTGACGATCAACGTGTGGGACAAATCGCTGGTTGGGCCAGTGGAAAAGGCTATTCGCGAGAGTGGGCTGGGGATCAATCCTCAACTAAACGGTACGATCATTATGTTGCCGATCCCGGAGCTTAACGAAGAACGCCGACGTGAGTTGACGAAAGTTGCAGCGCAATACGCGGAGAGTGCCCGGGTCGCCGTGCGTAATGTGCGCCGCGATGGCATGGACCAAATCAAAAAGGCCAAAAGCGATGGCCTTGGTGAGGATGACCAGAAGTTCTGGGAAGGCGAAGTCCAAGAGCTTACAGACAAGTTCATCAAAACCGTCGATGAGATGCTGGGCACCAAACAAGACGAAATCATGCAGGTTTAAACCCGCGTTCTGGAAACGCCCCAGCTGAGCGTTTGGCCAGTTTGGAGAACAGAACGTCGGTTCTCGACGATATTCGATTGGTGCAAGCCGAGATTTCTCTTTTTGAACCGGCCGTTTTGGATCGCCATAAGCAACATAACCCGCTCGCAACTGGATCAAACCATCCCTTTGGTATATGTTAAACCTAGTCAGCTTCGACGGTAAATCCCATGCGGCTGTGGCTGCGATCGATATGTGCCACCGCTGCGCCTCGAACTTTCATAAATGGGAAAGCCTAGCGGGCTTTTCTCCTAGGGTTTACGATCAAGCTGCGGTATCACTCCTAAAATCCCGGGCAGTAGACAGGCAAACGCGTGACAAGCACACCGAAAATCGCAGAAAAGCTCACTGATCACGACGGACCGCGCCATGTGGCGATCATTATGGATGGCAATGGTCGGTGGGCGCAGATGCGCAATCGGCCCCGTCTTTTTGGCCACCAAGCGGGCGCGCGCCGTGTCCGTGAAATTGTTGAAGCCTGCCCCGATTGCGGTGTCGACTATCTGACAATTTTTGCCTTCTCGACTGAGAATTGGAAACGCACGCAAAACGAAGTCGCGGGGCTTATGAGCCTGTTTCGGCGTTATATCCGCCGCGAGATGGAAGCTTTTCGTGCCGAAAACGTGCAAGTTCGTTTCATTGGCGACCGTCCGCGGTTGGACAAGAAGCTGCGCGATCTGATGGACGAGGCCGAGGCGTTTACGGCCGATTGCACCGGCACCAACCTCACCATTGCACTCAATTACGGTGGTAGAGATGAAGTGGCGCGGGCCACGCAACGTCTTGCACGCGATGTGGCTGACGGCCGGCTCGACGTGGAAGCGATCGATGAAGAAACACTACCGCGATACCTCGACACATATGTTTTGCCTGATCCGGATCTGGTGATCCGCACATCGGGTGAGGCGCGTGTGTCCAACTTTCTGCTATGGCAATCGGCCTATGCGGAATACGAATTTATTGATACCCTGTGGCCGGACTTCTCCGAGGAGATCTTTGCTGATCTGGTGAAGGCATACGGCAACAGGGACCGCCGTTATGGTGGCGCAAAAGGCTGAGCCGCTGGCATGACCAAGTTAGGCAAATGGGAAGACCTCGCGGTCCGGATGGGTTCCGGGGCCTTACTTGCGCTGAGCGGACTTTTTGCGGTTTGGGCGGGGGGGCACATCTTTCATGCGCTGATCTCGATTGTCTGCGGCGCTATGGTCTGGGAATTGATGCGCCTTCTTGATCCGACCCGCGTCACGTCCTCGATCGTCATGGGCGTCCTTTCAGCGTTGGTGGTCATGGTGGCGTCTTATTTGCCCTGGTACCTAGCGGGTCTTCTTCTTCTTTGCCCGGTTTTGATTGGGATCGTCTGGATGGATAGTGGACGCAAGCGTTTCACGATCTTTGGCGTGGCGGTCATGATCGCTGGTCTCGGCATCATCATGCAGCGTGACGATGTCGGGATCGTGTGGCTCGCCTTTATAATACTTGTTGTCGTTATTACTGACGTCGCCGGGTATTTTGTGGGCCGATCCATTGGCGGTCCAAAGTTCTGGCCCGCTGTTTCGCCAAGCAAGACTTGGTCCGGAACCATCGGCGGTTGGGTTGGCGCGTTGGCGCTTGGCCTATATTTTTCACTCCTTTACGGTGGGGGCGGTGTGACCGTTCTGGTCGCGTTTGCGTTGTCGATCGCGTCTCAAATGGGCGACATCGCGGAATCGGCGATAAAACGGCAGGTGGGCGTGAAAGACAGCTCGCACTTGATCCCCGGGCATGGCGGGGTACTTGATCGGTTTGACGGCATGCTGGGGGCGTCGCTGATGCTTTTGGTGATTGAGGCCTTGATCGACTTTCCGCCGATGTAGGCCGCACATCAAGATATTGCGGGCACATCTGCGCAGCAATGGCCGAATTCAGAAGAGAAATTGAACTGTTTCAAGCAAATTTCAGTGAAACTGAGCCACATTGATGCCGCAATAACCCTTGATAAAGCGTGTGTTTCGGACCATCTGGATTATTGAAACCAAATCACGCCACTGCACACCGAAAACAACAGGGATAACGGGCTTTTGGATATTCTTGGCTTGATCGCGTCCACCGGCGGGATTTTCTACACCCTTATTTTCTTTGTGATTGCGTTGTCGATCATAGTCGCGGTGCACGAATACGGCCACTACATAGTAGGTCGTTGGTCTGGCATCCGAGCAGACGTCTTCTCCGTCGGATTCGGACCGGTGCTAGCGTCGCGCGTGGACCGTCGCGGGACACGTTGGCAACTGGCCGCTTTGCCGTTCGGGGGATACGTTAAGTTTGCGGGTGACGCGAATGCGGCATCTGCTGGTGCCGACAAGGGCGTACTGTCAGAAATGACTCCCGAAGAAAGGCGTCAAACCATGCACGGTGCGCCGCTCTGGGCGCGCTCGGCCACGGTCGTAGCTGGTCCAATTTTTAATTTCATTTTATCACTGACCATCTTTGGCCTCGTGTTTCTAAGCCGGGGTGTCGCGACCGATCCGCTGACCGTTGGGAACCTGAGCCCGATGCCGGGTACGCTGGAACTTCAAATTGGCGATGAAATCAGTGCGGTTGCAGGCATGCCCGTCCCGTCCTACCAGGACAGCACAGCCTTCAACGACTTCTTGGAAGGTTTGCCGCTTGGGTCTGACCTGACCTATTCGGTCAACCGGGATGGTGTCGTGCGCGATGTGCTCGCGCCGTTCCCATATCCTGCAATGATTACCCAACTTGTTCCTCAATCGGCCGCGTTTGCGGCTGGTTTGGAAGTGGGAGACGTGATCATCGCTGTGGACGGTTCGCCTATATCCGCGTTCTCTGAGCTGAAGGTGGCCGTGGAAGGATCAAACGGTCGCGAACTGGCGCTGCAAGTCTGGCGCGATGGAGAGGTGCTCGAAAAGGCAATGACACCGCGCAGCGTCGATGAGCCGACGGGCGGCGGTGGGTTCCAAAGCCAGTGGCGCATTGGGATCGTGGGAGGTTTGTTCTTTGAACCCGCGACAGAAGCGCCGGGCGTTGCCTCCGCATTTGCTCAAGGCACTCAGCAAGTCTTTCGCATCATCGAAGGGTCTGTCTCTGGCCTCTATCATATGGTGACCGGTGCGATCTCATCGTGCAATTTGTCGGGGCCTATCGGTATTGCGCAGACCTCGGGTCAAATGGCCAGCCAGGGCACCACGTCCTTCATCTGGTTTGTGGCCGTATTGTCCACAGCGGTTGGTTTCTTGAACCTCTTTCCGATTCCCGTTCTGGATGGTGGACACCTTGTTTTCCACGCTTACGAAGCGGTGTTCAAGCGCCCGCCACCGGAGAAGTTCACCCAAGGTTTGATGGCCGCTGGGCTCACGGTTATACTGTCCTTGATGCTCTTTGCGCTTTACAATGATATTTTCTGTCCTTGAGCCAAACTGTTTCGGCGCAGGCGCTCCGAAAGTGCATCTGTCTGTCATCGTGAGCCTTGCGCAGTTGTCGCAATCATACCGACTGATAGGCATATGAAATTTGCACTGGCCCGAGGTTTGCTGAGTGTCCACCAAAATTGAATTGAGATTTTGGGCAGGATAAGCCGCGAATGCGACGCATTTTTGCCGCATTCCATCTCTAGACTGATTGCGATGTGTATGAGGTGACAACATGCAAACTCTGGCATATGGCGCACGTGGATTGCGGCTTTTAGCTCATCTGAACGCAGACCGCTTTTTGATGGTCGGCGTTCTTGGTCTCTCGCTCTGGATGGCCGCATATTTCGGCGTACTTTTGTGATTTAGCCTACATCTTGTGCTTGTTCAGTGCGGAAAAGCCATCAAAAACCGCCGATTTCCGCCGCATCGTTTTGACATCTGGGTCTATCCCTTCTAAGGATTCGGAGGGATGTCTTAACGGAATGCAAAAATGACGAAGCGACCTGGGGTAGGGGAAGCAAGCGTCACAGTGAAGACCTGTGCGCAGTTTCTCCTGAGCGGATTAGTGGCGATTTGGACCTTGGTGGCGGTCGGTCTTGCACCGGGCCATGCAGAGGCTCAAACATTCTCTTTCCAAAATGTCTCCGTTGAAGGGGCAGAGCGCATTGAGTTGGCTACGATCTTGTCGTTTGCCGCGATTCCGCGCGGACAACCCGTGACCGCCGGTCAACTGAACGGCGCCTATCAGCGCATCTTGGCCTCTGGCCTTTTCTCGAACGTAGAAATAGTACCCCAAGGCAGCACACTGGTGATCCGTGTTGAAGAACGCCCAACGATCAACCGCATAGCATTCGAAGGCAATCGCCGGATCAAAGACGAGGATCTTGCACCACTGATCCAGTCGCAGTCTCGCCGGGTGTTTTCTCCGAGCACAGCAGAAGCCGACGCTCAGGTCATCGCGCAAGCTTATACCCAGGCTAGTCGTTTTGCTGCTCGTGTCACTCCGCGCATTATTCGCCGCTCTGACAACCGCGTCGACTTAGTATTTGAAATTCGCGAGGGGGCCGTCACCGAAGTTGAGCGCATCAACATCATCGGCAACTCTGCCTATAGTGACCGTCGCTTGCGTCGCGTTTTGGGTACCAAGCAGGCCGGTCTGCTGCGCTCTGTCATCCGCTCAGACACGTTTATTGAGGATCGCCTGGCTTTTGACCGTCAAGTGATCCGTGATTTCTATCTATCCCGTGGCTATGTCGACTTCCGCGTGACCTCTGTGAACGCGGAGATCGCCGAAGAGCGCAATGGCTATTTCGTCACCTTCAATGTTCAGGAGGGTCAGCAGTTCCGTTTCGGCGAGATCACGGTTAATTCCGATCTTCCGGATGCGGATCCAGACCTCTTTGCCGACGCACTCCGAATCAAACCCGGCGTCGTGTACTCACCCACTTTGGTCGAACAGAGCATCGCGCGCCTTGAGCGTTTGGCCAATAATGAGGGCCTGAACTTTGTGCGTGTCGACCCGCGCATCTCTCGCAACGACCGCGATTTGACGCTGGATGTTGAATTCTCGCTGACCCGTGGACCACGCGTTTTCATCGAGCGTATCGACATTGAAGGTAATACGACCACCCTAGATCGTGTCGTTCGACGTCAATTCCGTGTGGCCGAAGGGGACCCGTTTAACCCACGTGAGATTCGTGAAAGCGCTGAACGCATCCGCGCTCTGGGCTTCTTTGGCAATGCGGATGTGGAAGCCCGTGAAGGCACGACGCCGGATCGTGTGATCATCGACGTTGATGTTGAAGAGCAGCCTACGGGGTCGATTGGTTTCGGTGGAACCTACAGCTCAGATACCGGGTTCGGTGCGAACATCTCCTTCTCTGAGCGCAACTTCCTCGGTAGGGGGCAAGCGTTGAGCTTTTCTTTCAATACAACGTCTGCGGCGCGCGCCTATTCGTTCAGCTTCGTTGAACCGGCTTTCTTGGGCCGTGATGTTCGGTTTGGTTTGAGCCTAAGTTACAACGAAACGGAAAATGAGAACCAGACTGGCTATGATACAACTGTCGGCAGCTTTGTACCATATCTGGCTTTCCCGCTGACTGAGCGGAGCCGTTTGCAATTGCGTTACTCGGGCAGTTTGACTGATTTGTCCAATCCCGGTGACGATGTTGGCGGTATTATTCGGTCTGAGATTGAGAAAGAACGGCTCGTGGCGTCCGGTTTGGGATATACATATGTGTTCAATACAATCGGTACCGGACTGGATCCAACCGCAGGCGTTCGCTTTAGCTTTGGTCAAGACATTTACGGTCTTGGCGGTGACGTCCAATCACTGCGCACAACTGCGCGACTTGTGGGGCAACGCACAGTCCGCAACGAAGAAGTGACTCTGCGCGCTTCGCTTGAAGGCGGTGCGCTTGTGACCTTCGGTGACGACGGATCTCGGATCATTGATCGTTTCCGTTTGGGCAGCCGTCAGTTTCGCGGCTTTGAACCCAACGGTGTGGGCCCGCGCGAAATCGGTGGTGACGTGAACGATGCCTTGGGTGGTAACCTTTACACCGTGGCCAAATTCGAAGCTGAGTTTCCACTGCCTCTGCCGCAGGAATATGGGATTTCTGGTGGAGTATTCTTCGATATCGGGAACCTGTGGGGTCTGGACAATACCGATGTGGGAACGGCCGGAACGCAAGTTCTATACGATGACGGCGCCTGGCGTTCTGTGATTGGCGCGTCCATCTTCTGGGATACAGCAATTGGTCCGCTTCGTTTTAACTTTACAGAAGCCATCCAAGCCGAAAAAGAAGACAAGCCGCGCGCCTTTGAATTCACTATCTCGACTCAGTTCTAGGATGCGCAGAGCCGGGCGTTGGCTTTCTCTCTGGCTGGCATTCGCGCTGGCAACGGGGTTTGGTACAGCGGCTGTAGGCCAAACGCGCCTAGAGACGGCCTCAGATCACGCTCGGATACTACGCACGCCGGTTCTCGTTTTGGACTATGAGACGCTATTTGAGCGGTCTGCCTACGGCCAGCGCGTAGACCAACGCATTGCCGACGCCGGCCGAAGTCTCATCGCTGAAAACGAACGCATAGAAGGCGATCTCACAGCAGAAGAACTCTTGCTGACTGCCCAACGTGACACGTTAGAACCAGCCGAATTTCGCGCACTCGCTTTGGCTTTTGATGAAAAGGTTCAACGCATTCGGACGGAACAGGACGCAAAAGCGCGTGCTGTGGGGCAAGGTCGCGCTGGTGAAGAGCGACGGTTTCGCGAGTTGGTGACCCCCATCATCGCTGGCCTTATGCGTGAAACCGGAGCTGCGGTCGTGCTCGACCGGAGCCAGGCCATTGTTTGGGCCGAGGTTATTGATGTAACTGACCGCGTTTTGACACAAGTGGATCGTATCTTGGGCTCCGGTGCGGATGTGGCGCCCGGTTCTTCGGTCGACCCATGAGAACGAGCCGCTGCCGTCGCTTGCCCTGGGGCAGGGCACTTGGTAGACGGCTCGATACCACTGGCGGTAGCAGGATCCCGTGCAAAAAGGCCTCGTACGCGCGCCAAAAGTAAAAGAGGACCACACCGATATGACTGAAACACTCGCACGCGCAGATATCCAAGAAATCCAACGCATCTTGCCGCATCGGTATCCCTTCTTACTGGTGGACCGTGTGGAAGAGATCGACGGCACATCCTCGGCGCTTGGCATTAAAAATGTCACGATGAACGAACCCCATTTTCAGGGGCACTTCCCTGGAACGCCAATTATGCCGGGCGTGACGATCATCGAAGCAATGGCTCAAACGGCGGCAGTGATGGTTGGTGTGACGATGGAGTTGCAAGACAAAAACCTCCTCATCTATTTCATGGCGATTGACCGCTGCAAATTTCGGCGGATGGTCATTCCTGGTGACGTGCTAGAAATGCGTTTGACCACGCTGCGTGGAAAACCCGGGGCCAAGGTTTGGAAACTGCGAGGAGAGGCAAGTGTCGGTGGTGAGATGGCCGCGGAGGCCGAATTTACAGCAATGATGGATCTCCAAGCATGAGCGGGCCGGATATCCATCCAAGTGCCATTGTTGAAGACGGCGCCCGGATTGCTGACGGATGCAAAATCGGTGCGTTTTGTCACATTGGGTCTAACGTGCACCTGGCAGCAGGTGTCGAACTCATGTCGCATGTGGTCATTCAGGGACACACGTCCATCGGCAAGGACACGGTTGTGCATCCCTTCACTGTGCTTGGCGGTATCCCACAGGACCTCAAGTTCAAAGGCGAAGCCAGCAAACTTGAAATCGGCGCGCGCAATCGCATCCGCGAACATGTCACTATGAACACCGGCACGGCCCAAGGCGGTGGTTTGACCAAGGTGGGCGATGATGGTCTCTTTATGGCTGGCTGCCATGTGGCACATGATTGTGTGATCGGTGACAAAGTTATCTTGGTCAACAATGCAGGGATTGCAGGGCACGTGCACATTGATGACGAGGTGATCGTTGGCGGCTTGGCCGTGATCCACCAATGGGTGCGGATTGGACGCGGCGCTATCATCGGCGCGGTGACTATGGTCACGCATGACGTGATTCCCCATGGCCTAGTCCAAGCGCCACGCGGCAAGCTCGACGGCTTGAACCTGGTTGGCCTGAAACGGCGCGGCGTGCCGCGCTCGGATATCACAGCATTGCGCGCCGCGTTCCAGATGCTCGCTCAAGGCGAGGGCGCTTTCCAAGATCGCGCGCGCCGTTTGGGGGGTGAGACGGAAAGCGAATACGTCAAAGAGATCGTTGCTTTTGTCATGGGTGACAGCGGTCGTTCGTTCCTGACACCAGGCCAAATCTAGTGCTGGCTTTGATCGCAGGCGCTGGCGACTTGCCTGCGGCCATTGCGGCGTCTCTGGATAAGGCTCCAGTGATTGCCGCTTTGGACGGCTTTTGGCCCGAGGCTCTCACGCACAATCCGGAACTCACGTGGCGGGTTGAAACCCTTGGCACGCTGTTGTTGCGTCTGAAGTCGTTCGGTGTGACGGAGGTGTGCCTCTGCGGTGCGGTTGAGCGTCCATCGGTTGATGTGAGTGCCATAGACGCCGAAACGCGATCTCTCATTCCTGCGCTACAAGCGGCTTTACAAACCCGTGGCGACGACGCCGTTCTGCGTGCCGTCATGGGCATTTTCGAAGAGGCACACTTCGTCGTCCGGGCTGCGCACGACGTGGCGCCCGGTCTACTGCCGCCGCCCGGCGTTTTGACCATAGCACAACCACCTGTGGGCGCAGAGGTCGATGCTGCCGCTGGTGACAAAGTGAGCGCCGCGCAAGGTCGCGCTGATCTTGGTCAGGCTTGCGTGATCCGCGCAGGCCATGTTGTCGCGCGAGAAGACGGCAGAGGGACGGATGTGATGCTCCGTGATCTGGCGATGCAAACGGATGATGGTGATGTGTTCACCACAGCCATGGATGGCATCGGGGATATGCTTGGCGCAGCGAGTGACTGGTTGAGCGGCACTGCCCACACGGCTCAAGGCATGTTCTTCAAAGCCCCCAAACCCAACCAAGATCACCGCGCGGACCTTCCCGTTATTGGTCCACGGACGGTGGCATCCGTCGCCGATGCGGGGCTCGCCGGTCTGACCATCGCCCATCAAGGTGTCATGGTGCTCGACCTGGACAATGTGATCGCGGCCTGCAATGCGCGTGGGCTTTACCTTTGGGTGCGCGACCCATGATCCGATTGTTTCTGCTGGCAGGAGAACCTTCTGGGGACCGCCTAGGTGCTGCGCTGATGGCGGGACTGAAAACACTTACGGGCGGGAAGGTTTCGTTTGCCGGGGTCGGCGGGCCTTTGATGGAAGCCGAGGGGCTAGAGAGCCTTTTTCCAATTGAAGAAATCTCGATTATGGGTATCACCGAGATTTTGTCGCAATGGGGGCCTCTCATGAGGCGCATCGATCAATGCGCGGATGCAGTGGTCGACATGCAACCCGATGCGTTGGTCACCATCGACCTACCAGAATTCTCACTTCGCCTCGCCAAACGTGTGAAATCGCGCAGTAGCGTGCGCACGGTCCACTATGTGGCGCCAACGGTTTGGGCATGGCGCGCCGGACGTGCTGAGAAGATGTCGGCCTACATCGACCACGTTCTCGCGCTGTTTCCGTTTGAGCCCCCTTACATGGAAGCGGTCGGGATGCGGTGTGATTTCGTGGGACATCCAGTTGTTACCGAACCCGTCGCAAGTGCGGCCGATGCTCAGGCGCTGCGGGATGATCTGGGGATTGGTGCAGCGCCTACGGCTCTCGTACTGCCAGGATCGCGTCGCAGTGAAGTCGCGAGGCTTGGGCCTATTTTTGGCGATGTGATTTCGCGTGTGCAAACTGCGGTGCCCGATTTGGCGTGGCTGCTGCCAGTAGCGCCCGCAGTGCGCGTTCAGGTCGAAGCGATGGCCGCCGATTGGTCCAAATCGTTGCACCTGATCGATAGCGGCGATCTCCCAAGCAAACGCACCGCTTTTCTAGCTGCCGACGTGGCACTGGCCGCATCTGGCACCGTGTCATTGGAATTGGCTGCCTCAAACACACCCATGGTAATTGCCTATGACATGAACTGGATCTCCCGCCATATCATCGGCCGCATGTTGCGCGTGGACACGGTGACCTTGGTCAACCTTGTGTCGGACACCCGCGTTGTGCCCGAATTCATCGGGGCTAAATGCAAACCCGACGCTATCTCCGATGCGCTTCAATCTCTTTTGTTGGATGCAGAGGGGCAACGAGACGCCATGATCGCGACCATGGATCGTTTGGGGAGAGGTGGTCCGCCGCCTGGCGAACGGGCAGCAGCAGCGATCTTGTCTGGGCTCGGCCGCGCGGCGCATTAGATGCCCGCTATGATCTCTGCCGAGAAGAACCCCAAAGTGAAACGCCGACCCAAGAGGTCGGCGCTCAACGCTCTTTTCTGATTCGGCTCAACCAGGGTTGGACATAAATGGCAGTTGGTCGTAGCCCGCTGTAAATCCGGTCAAAGACATGTTCACGGTGACGGTCTGAGATGGGGCTGCAACTGGCCGAATTGAAACCTGTGCCTGAGCGCCGCGCTTAAGCGACGCGACATCGGCCTCAGTCAGGCCCAAACGCGCGATGCAGCCACTGGGTGTGCAAAACGAGAACGGATAGCGGCGTGCATTTGCACCATCCACCGCGAGCGAAAGCTCGCCGGTTAGCAGGGTTTCAAGCGGCACAATGATGTTCGCCCCAGCAACAGCTTGACCTCCGCCTTCAATACGGAAGATCGACACTTCTGACACGGCATTGCCCTCACTGTCGAGCAGCAGTTGGTAAAGTTGGCAAGGATCGTTTTCAGGCGTATCAGTGCGCACGCAACGGACTTCCCAATCTCCCGTTGCTTCACGCACATAAGGTTTTCCAATCGCTGGGCCTTCACCTTCCGCAGGTGTGCCCATTGAAAGACCCGGCGTTTCAGTCGTCTGCGTCTCGGACTCTGTCTCAGTTTGTGTGGTTTCTTGTGACCAGAGTGGCGTCGCCACCAGTAATGCGATGGTCAGGCCTTTCAGCGTGCGCGTCATCTTTTCTTCCCTGTACTGCATTCAAACGCGTTACCGTGTGCCGCGTTTGGCGTCAGTGCCATAGATCACAATTTTACGCGACAAAAAAGGTTAGTCGAGCAACATTGTGCTGCCGGAAAACGCAATTCTAATATATTGTTTAGAAATAAGAAAAGGCTCGGTGAATGCCCCAAGCCTTTTCTCTTTTTCTCCCCGTCGGACTGGCCGACTTTGTCATTGGCCGGACGCTACGAAATGCACTTTGGTGCGTCAACAGTGAAAATGCGACAATCCGGTCCATCAAGCGCAGTTTTCCCGTATAGGGAGAGCTGCCTGAGGATAAATACAAATAAAGTGCGAAAAAAATATGCAAAAAAGGCCGCTCGCAGGTGCGGGCGGCCAGTCTGACAGGGAGGAAGTCTGCCCTCACCCAAAGCTTCGCAGGTGAAGACATCATCATAATACGTCAAAAAGGTTAACGATTGTCTACATTCAGGGCATTTGATCTGGCTTTGTAGAAAACGCTTGGATGTGAGCCCGTTTGATTGTCAATTGTACCTCAGAGCAGCATCAGACATGATCCCCGAAACAGCGCCCAATTGCGCGATAGACTATGGGAGATATGCGGGATGTCCGAGATCTTTGTCGGCGGTGGCGGTCAAAAATACGCGACGCAGCAGAACCTCAAACTGAAATACGCCAACCGTCACGGTTTGATCGCGGGCGCCACGGGCACGGGTAAGACTGTAACATTGCAAATCCTCGCAGAAGGGTTCTCGGCTGAGGGCGTGCCGGTATTTCTATCGGACGTGAAAGGTGATCTCTCTGGGCTAGCCTTGGCTGGACGAGAAGACGGCAAGCTGCATGACGCCTTCACCGCGCGTGCTCAGACCATTGGCTACGCCGACTATACCTATAATGCATTTCCGGTGACGTTTTGGGACCTCTTCGGGAAGTCAGGTCATCCGGTCCGGACAACCGTGGCAGAGATGGGGCCATTGCTTCTGTCGCGGTTGCTGGAACTTACCGACGCTCAAGAAGGTATCCTCAACATCGCCTTTCGGCTGGCTGATGAACAAGGTTTGCCTTTGCTCGATCTCAAGGACCTGCAATCTCTTTTGGTCTGGGTTGGCGAAAGCCGTGCCGAATTGAGCCTGCGTTATGGCAACATTTCGGTGGCCTCAATTGGAGCGATCCAACGTCGGTTGCTGGTGCTCGAAAATGAAGGCGGGGCCGATCTCTTTGGAGAGCCCGCGTTGGAATTGGACGACATCATGAAGACCGATCAACGTGGTCGGGGACGCATTAATATTCTGGCTGCAGACAAACTGATGGCGGCACCGCGCCTCTATGCAACGTTTCTTCTTTGGTTGCTTTCTGAACTTTTCGAAACGTTGCCCGAGGTCGGTGATCCCGACAAACCCAAACTCGTGTTCTTCTTTGACGAGGCGCATCTATTGTTCGACGATGCGCCCAAGGCCTTGGTGGAAAAGGTTGAACAGGTGGCACGACTTATTCGCTCGAAGGGTGTTGGGGTCTATTTCATCACGCAGAACCCCGATGACATTCCCGAAGACATCCTAGGCCAGCTTGGTAACCGGATTCAGCATGCGTTGCGGGTGTTCACGGCGCGGGACCGTCGCGCATTGCGAATGGCCGCGGAAACCTACCGCGAAAATCCGGCCTTCGACATTGAGGCGGCCATTCGCGAGGTCGGCGTGGGGGAGGCAGTGACATCTTTGCTCGAGAAGAAAGGCGTACCCGGCATGGCAGAGCGAACCTTGATCCGTCCGCCATCGTCTCAACTTGGTCCCATTGACCCACGCGAAAGAGTGCGCGTCATCGATGAATCGCCCGTTGCAGGTAAGTATGAAACGGTTCAGGATCGCAGATCGGCTTATGAAATCTTAACCGCGCGCGCCGCACAGGCGGCGGAGGAAGCCGAGCGCGCTGAATTGGCTGCCGAAACGGACGACAGCCAATTGCAGCGAGAATTCAACGCCGCGCGTCGGTTCTCCGGGAAACGCATTGGCCGTTCCACCAGCGCGCCTACTCGACGCCGCAGGAATGAAAAGACCTTTGGCGAGGAAATGGCCAATATGGTGATGAAAGAACTGACCGGCACCACGGGACGCCGTATGGTGCGCGGCATCTTGGGCGGGCTATTCAAGGGTCGGTAGAGCTCTTTGCGTGGTAAAGCGCTAAGTCAATGGCCGAATGCGGAGCTTTGTGATCCTATTATACTCGCGTGCCAGCACTTCAAACCGGAAGCCGTGGAAATTGAACACCTGTCCTACGGTGGGGATTAGTTGCGCCTCGTGGATGACAAGACCGGCCACGGTATTGGCCTCTTCATCCGGGAGGTTCCAATCGGTCGCGCGGTTGAGGTCACGAATGGTCATGGCCCCGTCGATGAGGTAGTGTCCGTCTTCGGTTTGGCTTAGCGTGTTTACTTCACCCTCATCAAACTCATCAGTGATCTCCCCCACAATTTCCTCGAGTATGTCTTCCAGGGTTATGAGGCCTTCTAGCGAGCCGTATTCGTCAACAACCAACGCAAAGTGCGTTTGCCGCTTCAAGAACTGGCGCATTTGATCGTCCAATGACGTGGTGTCGGGTACAAAGTACGGCTTCATCGCAACGGCACAGATATCAAAACCATTGAGCCCTGCCGGGATGTTGTCGGCCTCCTCAATCACCTTGTACATGGCGCGTAATAGGTCCTTGGCATGCACCACGCCAATGATGTTCTCGGGATCGTGCCGGAATACGGGCAGACGCGTATACCGGCTCTGCAAACATTGTGTGAGAATGTCACGAGGCGGAGTGTCGGCGTCGATCATCTCGATCAGAGAGCGGTGCAACATGATCTCTTCCACCGTCCGGTCGGCCAGATCCAGTGCGCCCAAGATACGGTCCCGGTCTTCTTTCTCCACGACACCTTCGGCATGGCCCAGAGTCAACGCGCCGGTGATCTCCTCGCGCACAGCTAGAATGTTGCTGTCGGGGTCTGTTTGAACCCCAAAAACGCGCAGGACTGAGCGCACCAGGATACGCACAGCCGTCACAATAGGTGCAAAAACGCGCACCACCACAGCGATCACAGGCGCGACCAGCGACGCCGCGCGCTCAGCATTGGTGATCGCGTACGTCTTGGGCAGGACTTCGGCAAAGATGAGGATGAGGACTGTCATCACAAACGTTGCAATGGCGACGCCTCCGCCCGCAAAGAGCGATCCTAGTAGGGATGTCGCCAAGGAGGTAGCCAGAATGTTGACCAAGTTGTTTCCCAACAAAACCGAGCCGATCAGGCGTTCGTTGTCTTCAGTGATTTCCAACGCGCGTTCGGCACCGCGCGAACCCTTGTCAGCTTGCGCGCGCAATTTGCCCCGTGAGGCCGCGGTCAGCGCCGTTTCGGAGCCCGAAAAAAAACCAGACAACACCAAAAGCGCGAGGATCGCGGCGGCTGTTGTCCAAAAGGCGGCGTCAAGAATACTGGTGTCCATTGCTTCTCTCTGAGGTCACGTATGGATGTTATGGGGCTGCAAGGGCAGCGCATCAAGGTTCAGGCAAACAGCGTTTTGGTTACGACTTGGCCAAGGGATGATGCTCCAAGACCAACTCTCGCAAGCGTTCTTCAAGAACATGGGTGTATATCTCTGTGGTGGCGACATCAGCATGGCCCAAAAGCGTTTGGATCGAGCGTAAATCCGCGCCGTTTTGCAAAAGATGCGTCGCAAAAGCATGGCGCAGTGTGTGGGGGGTCACTTTGCCTGGGTCGATGCCTGCATGTGCTGCGAGTGATTTCACGGTCAAAAAAAAGCTCTGACGTGTCAGGTGCCCGGCTTTGGCACGGGAGGGAAACAGAAACGAAGAGGGGGTCTGCTCGCGCTCCTCTGCTGCGATCTCGTCCGCGTGTGCGCGCCATTCAAGCCACTGCGCCAAAGCGGCGCGTGCAGGCGGAGACAATGGCACCATGCGTTCTTTTCCGCCCTTGCCGCGGATTAAAATCAACCTCGGGTCCCCCCTCACGGCGGCAAACGGAAGGGTCACCAACTCGCTGACACGCATGCCTGTGGCATAGAGCATCTGCATCAAACACACGGTGCGCAGTCGCTCTTCTTGTGACCGCCCATGCTCTTCGGCGGCGTCCAAAAGCGCATCGACTTCTGCGATGCTAAGCGTTTTGGGCAAACGCTTCGCGCGACCTGGTCCCTCAATTTGGATCGCAGGATTGTCATCGCGCAGCCCATCTTCAAAACAGAACCGATAGAATTGCTTGATCGACGAGAGCCGCCGCGCGCGCGTAGCGCGTGACAAACCCTCCGTTTCGGCCTCCATCAGAAAGGTTTCAACGTCCTCTCGCGCCGCATCGAGCAATACGATAGAGCGCTCCGCGAGCCAGTCGGCAAAAATGCGCAGATCACGGCCATAACCCAAAAGCGTATTCTCCGACGCGCCAGCCTCTGCAGATTGTGCCTCTAAAAAGCTTTGGATATGCAGTCTATGAGGTGTCATCGCAGGGTGTCCGCCCCCAAGCGCAGTTCAAGCGCGGCCCGACGCGCGGTGTCTTCGAGGCCAATCAAACGCAAGGTGCCCAAACTGCGGGTAAGCGATCTGTTGTCGCCGTCCGCACCGCGAGACAACCAAGAAAGTGTACGCAGGATCAGCTCCCCGAGCCTGCCTTCTTCTCTGGCTTGTTTCATTTCAATGGGTAGGGTCTCCATGGCCCAAGCCGCAACGATCGCCTCGCCTTGGGCATCCGGCGCGTTTTGTGGATCACCAACTGCAATGCTGCGTTCAAATGCCAAGTCGGTCGCATCATTTGAGACAGCTTGCGCATGGCGTTCGTATTTTGAAGTGAGCAAGGCAAGTCTCAACCAATGTTTCACAGGCACCGCTGCGTCTTCAAGCTTTGGTGCGTAGTGCTTGGCAAATGGCCCCGCGAGTCCACTTTTCACCATGACCTCAAAAGCGCCGTCTATCTGCGACTTAAGCGCTTCGAGTTGAGTGTCTCCTTGCAAGGCGGCATCCAGAGCGATGATGACCTGAGCACGGTCCCATACGCCCCCAGAGGCAGCGGGTCGACGTTCCGAATATGCGGCGAATAATTGCGCTTCGCCAATCGCGCCTGCGCGGACGAGCCTTTCTGCGGCCTCTAGACGGGCTTTGCGGCCCAGATCGCCGCTAAGGTCGGCCACCGCAAATCGCAGCGGCAATGCGGCAGAGGGCAGGGGACTACCTGCTGCCGTCATCAAGCGAAAATCGAGAGCTGAGAGCGATACCGCACTGGGCGGCGCGAGGTTGGGCAGGCTTTCGGAGAGTTCTGGATCGAGAAACCTCAGTAGCCGGTTGTGGGTGTCTTGGGGAATATCTCCCAGAGCAAACCGAACTTCGAGGGTGGTTACCGCTTCGTCCCACTGGCCCAGCTGCGCGAGACAATATACTTTGAGTGCGGCAGACACCTCCGGCGTCGAGTGGCGCACCGCCTCACGACACATCAGGCCTGTATCGCCTAAGAGCAATGCCAAATCGGCTGTGATCGGCGCTAATGCGGCTGGTTTGGGGTCTGATATCAGGCGCAGCATTTCATCGGCGGTCGCGACGGCGCCTCTGTCAGACAATGCCCGCAATCTTGCGGCTAGAAATCGATCCGGCTCGTCTGCGGGTGGCGCGGCTTCGGCCATCAAGACCATGAACAGAAGAGATTGCGCTGAAGGTAGTGGCGCTTGGGGCGGTAACGTGCCCAGCAGAGCCTCCAGGATCGGCGTGCGACTGGTTTCCCACAACGTGATGGGCAAGCCAGTGACGGTGGTGTTCAAAAGCCCGACGCCTGCCACGCTTGGAGCGCCCAAAGGCGCCACAGTGACATTTGGCACCGAGGCATCCGTGACTGTTTCGGGCTCGTTGAGCGGTTTGATTAATCCGTTCGTCGCGTCCAGCGAAAGTGGGGATAAATCCAGAACGGGTCTCGACAGCCAATCTATGGCGGACATTGGCTCATTTGCTTGGGAGCCAGAACCGGCACATAGGGTTAAAGCCGTCGAAGCAATGTAGAGGGTGCGCTTAATTCGCATCTAGGATCAACGGCGTGCGAATCTCAGTTTGTGGCGCAGAGAAATCGGCCCCAAAAAACGGGCCAATATATGCGTATCCCACAAGCCCAACGCACGCCAACACCGCCAAATAGAAAAGATATTTTATTATTCGACCCATGCCTTTTGTCCTGTTGTTCGTGCTGAAGCCTCTTTGGCTCTCGCCGGTTCACCCGGCGCGGGTTTTTCACCTATATAGCTGGCCTTTTGTCCAAGTTCACGTCATTGCTTGCACAAAAGCAACGCTGGGATCCCAATTGCGCGGGTCACCGGCAAAACACCGCAGGGACGTATGAGGGTTTCGGTCCAAAAGACCATTGTGATGGTGGGTATGATGGGGGCGGGTAAGACCGCCGTGGGCCGGGCGGTGGCGGCGCGGCTTTATGTTCCGTTTTTGGATTCGGATGCCGAGATTGTCGACGCAGCGCATATGAGTATTCCAGAGATCTTTGAACGCGACGGCGAAGCGTTTTTTCGGGCACGCGAGTATGAGGTCATTGCTCGCCTGCTGGAGACAGAGCGTGCGGTGCTGTCCACTGGCGGTGGAGCGTTTCTCACAGAACAGAACCGCAGTCTGATTACTGAAAAAGGAGTGTCCGTTTGGCTCGATGCCGATCTGGATTTGCTTTGGTCACGTGTGAAGGGCAAGAACACCCGCCCGTTGCTGCGCACCGATGACCCGCGCGGGACGCTTGAAAAAATCCATGCTGATCGCGTCCCGTTCTACGCACAAGCGGATATCGCCGTGAAAGCAGACCCGGACTACACGATCGAAGAGATGGCGGAGCGTGTGATTGACGGGCTTTTGGCCCGCCCAGATGTGTTGGAGACACGCGATGCAGATTGAAACAGTGCACGTACCCCTGGGCGCGCGGGCATATGATGTGGAAATCGGCCCAGGCCTCATCGCGGCCTCGGGAGCGCGCCTTGCGTCGATGCTGCCTCGTCCACGCGTGGCGGTTATCACGGATGAGAATGTGGGCCGCCACCACCTCGAAAGCTTGCGCGCCGGTTTGGCCTCTGCGGGCATAACGGCAGAAGCGATGATTTTGCCCGCTGGAGAGGCCACCAAGAGCTGGGGACGTTTGGAACAGGTCGTGGAGTGGCTGCTTGCCGAAAAGATTGAGCGCCGCGATTTCGTCGTGGCTTTGGGCGGTGGGGTTATCGGTGATCTGGTGGGGTTTGCGGCCGCTATCATGCGCCGGGGTGTTCGTTTTGTGCAGGTTCCGACCAGTCTTTTAGCGCAAGTGGACAGTTCTGTTGGTGGGAAAACTGCTATAAACTCAACGGCAGCAGGCAAGAATTTGATCGGTGCTTTTCACCAGCCGAGCCTTGTTTTGGCCGACATCGATGTGTTGGGCACACTCACAGAACGAGACTTCTTAGCCGGATACGGAGAAGTGGTAAAATACGGCCTTTTGGGCGATGCCGGTTTCTTCGCATGGCTCGAGGCAAATGGACCTAATTTGTCCCGTGGCGACGACGCTGCACGCACCTACGCCGTGAAGCGTTCGGTTGAGATGAAAGCGGAGATTGTGGCCAGAGATGAAACGGAGCAGGGCGACCGTGCGCTTCTCAATCTTGGACATACGTTTTGCCACGCGCTTGAAGCGGCGACAGGGTATTCTGATCGGCTTTTGCACGGAGAGGGCGTGGCGATAGGATGCGCCTTGGCTTTTGAATTGTCTTCGCGTCTCGGCTTGTGCGCGCAAGAAGACCCAAGCCGGGTGCGTGCGCATTTCGCCGCGATGGGACTGAAAACTGATCTTGCGGATATTCCTGGTGATTTGCCGGATGCCGACGCGCTTGTGCGTTTGATGGGGCAGGACAAAAAGGTGATCGACGGACAATTGCGTTTCATTCTAGCACGTGGGATTGGTGACGCATTTGTCACCGCAGACGTGCCAAATGATGCCGTTTTTGCCGTTCTAGACGAGGCTTTGGCGGCGCGTTAGCAATTACCTAAGTTTATGGATTCGCAGACACATCGCATTTCGCGCGCGGCAGTGAAGGAACGATCCGGTGTGCAACCGTTGCGCTCTAGCTGGACGGGCGAAGGTCAGCCAATTGCGTCGCTAGGTCCCCGTAGCCCGTCATGCGATGCTCAAATACTAAACCCAACCTTTTGGCGTAGTCTTCGGCCAGAGCAGTGAGCTTTGGGTCGTCGATTTGGGCCTGGTAGACGAGCTTGGTGTACTGGCCAAAGTACATATCGCGTAACTCTATGTGTTGATCCAAACGCAGTGGGCGCCAGACGAAGGCATCGAATTGGCGCACAAGAAAGTCAGTCAGATAGAACGTGCCAAGATCATCACCGTTGTTGGCAAACTGTTCATTTCCTTCAAAAAAGCTGTAGCAATGTGGCCCCGGGACCATGGATACTCCAAGGCGTTCGCACGTGGCTTGAAGCGCTCCGCCCGTTCCGCAATCGGCATAGACTACAAAGATATCTTGGTAGCGTTCGCGGTTGGCCGTGACGACGTCCTCAACCGCAGGGGCAATCTGTTCAGGGTGGTTGTGCCAAATCGCTGGAAGGCAATGCAGCTCCATATGGGTCCACCCATTGGTGTCAATAAGATCTGTGATCTCGCGAGCCAGGGCGCCACACGCCAGTAGA
Organism: Marinovum sp.; assembly: GCA_022447495.1. GTDB lineage: Bacteria > Pseudomonadota > Alphaproteobacteria > Rhodobacterales > Rhodobacteraceae > JAKVBH01. The sequence goes on from JAKVBH010000005.1 coordinate 38,914, forward strand.
AGCACCTCGCCTGTGCCCTTGGTTACGATGCTGGGACCACTCAATCGAGGTGCTCGAACCTGCCGCTTACCCCGTCTCATATTGCGGCTCGCCGTCCTGAGCGTCGGGTCCTGGAGAGCTTCATGCCCGGCGTGGCAAGCCGCTCAGATGGTCCGGTCCACGCGTACGCCAATAGGCAGGGGTCCACTTCACCGGTCGTGATCCTATGTTCGTGATTTGATCGGTTGAGGATGAGATAGCCAGGTGCATAGACGGCATTGTTGCTTTCGGACCATGCGCATCCGATAGAGATATAGCTTTCCTCAATCTCATGGTGTGCATGTTGTGGGTAGGTCGTGTTGGGCGCGAAGAGAACAAAGCCCAACACCAACTTGTCCGACGCCACCAAGCCATTTGGCCCAAAAAAATCACAATACGCGTATTTCCTGGCCAGGGATTTCGACAATTTGTCGTAGCCGTACACCCTTGCCAGTTTGCGATGCACAGGACGAAGCGCTTGAGCCATGGCGAACATCGGACCGCGTTCACCAAGATCAAGCGCGCGACCAAAGTGGGCTGTCACAGGTTTTATCTCTGGTGTGATGTTCTGAAGTTCAGGATTTTCTGAGATGCCAGATTTAAGCGCTTCGCGCACGCGATGGCTCCTGATCGCGGGGCTTCCGCCCGCAGAGCCATGCCGATAGAGCGCTTCAAATTCGCGCAACAAATAAAGCAGATCAGGGTCGTCTTGAAGACGTGGAGCGGCCTCGGTTGCGATTGAAGCCGTTCCCGTCAACGAACTCACGTCTTAACCCACTGCGCGCTGATTATGTTTGCGGGCAACGAACTCTTTGGCCGTTTCCACTGCAACAGCAGCATCACGGCAATAGGCGTCCGCACCAATGGCCTTGCCAAACTCTTCGTTTAAAGGCGCGCCACCCACAAGAACAATGTAATCATCGCGTTTGCCATTTTCTACCATCGTGTCGATCACCACTTTCATGTACGGCATGGTAGTGGTGAGCAGAGCCGACATGCCGAGGATGTCAGGTTCTTCAGTTTCAAGCGCTTCGAGATAGTTCTCAACTGGGTTGTTGATGCCGAGGTCTACAACTTCAAACCCGGCGCCTTCCATCATCATGGAGACGAGGTTTTTTCCGATGTCGTGGATGTCGCCTTTGACGGTGCCGATGACCATTTTACCCACACGCGGAGCGCCCGTTTCGGCTAGCAGTGGCTTTAGGATAGCCATCCCGGCTTTCATCGCGTTGGCGGCCAAAAGAACCTCTGGCACAAACAGAATGCCGTCGCGAAAGTCTTGGCCGACAATGGTCATCCCGCCAACCAACGCCTGTGTCAGAATATCATAGGGCGCCCATTCGCGCTCCAACAGAATATTCACACCCTCTTCGATTTCTTCTTTGAGGCCATCGTAGAGGTCATCGTGCATTTGCTGGACAAGCTCGTCATCGTCCAATTCGGAGAGGATGATGTCGTCTTCTTCGTCTGACATAGCGGTATCCTTAGTGTGGCGCAACAGCGTATCTTTCCTGTGAATGCAACCATTTGCAGTGAGAGAACTTGGCGATTTGCGACTTCGCGAGGACGGGGTGCGACGCCACGTTCGAATTGCTGCAATGCGGCAGCGCAGGGGCGGAGGCGACTTGCAAATGTTCTCATAATGTTCCAGTATTTGCCTTATGGAAATCACCAAGTCTGGCATCGCCTCTGAACGCGGACGCGCGCGGGGTGCGGGTAGCAATCCCGCCCCACGCTTTGAACGGTACGAAACCGTTCCGATTGACGATGGATGGGCGAGTGAAACCCAGGCATTGCCGCCACTGCGTACAGAAGTCAGAGAGGAGGTGGCGCGCAGTATCGTTTCCTACAACCGATCCCCAGACATTAGCTTTGATCGGTCGATCAATCCCTATCGCGGATGCGAGCATGGTTGTGTTTACTGTTTTGCGCGGCCGAGCCATGCCTATTTGGGGCTGTCGCCCGGCCTTGACTTTGAAACGCAATTGATTGCGCGCCGCAATGCGGCACAGGTGTTGGTGTATGAACTGCGCAAGCCGGGATACCGCGTCGCCCCGATGGCGATCGGAACAAACACTGACCCATATCAACCGATTGAGCGAGATCGCCGTGTCATGCGTGCCTGTCTTGAGGTGCTGGCTGAGGCGCGCCACCCTGTGGGCATTGTGACGAAGGGCAGTTTGATTGAAAGGGACATCGACATTCTTGCGCCCATGGCCGCGCGCGGCCTTGCGCGGGTGGGAATATCGGTGACCTCGCTCGATGCCGAATTGTCGCGTAAGATGGAGCCGCGGTGCCCCACGCCGCAGAGGCGTTTGCAAACCATTCGTCGTCTCAGTGATGCGGGTATTCCCGTCCGCGTATGTGCTTCGCCGCTGATTCCCGGCCTTACCGATCATGAAATGGAGGCGATACTGACCGAGTCTGCCGCTTTTGGTGCAGCCTTTGCCAGTTGGATTGTTCTTCGACTGCCTCGCGAAGTGGCAGATCTGTGGAAGGAGTGGTTGTTCAAACACTACCCCGACCGTGCGCGACGTGTCATGGGACACATCCGTAGCATGCATGGTGGACGCGACTATGATGCGCGTTGGCACCATCGCATGCGCGGGGAGGGCGCTTATGCCCAAATGATCGCACAGCGGTTCGACCGAGTGCTCCTGGCGGTGGGGTTGGCCAAAGAGGCACCGGTTTTGGATTGCACGCAATTCAAGCCTCCCGAACGTCGGGGTGATCAACTGTCGCTCTTTTAAAGGCTCATCGGCGCTAAGACGCCACGCGTGTACGACGCCGACGACGCGCGGGAGTTGGTGGTGCATCGGCCTCTGTGCCATCACTTTCGGACGAGAAAGGGCCCAACCGTGCTGCGATTTCGGTCAAACTTGGGTTTGGCGCGGTGGTATCTACGCTCTCCAATGCACGACGCATACGGCTAAGGTGCTCAGGCGTCGTTCCACAACATCCACCAATGATGCGGGCGCCGCTGGCATATGCCAAACGCGCGTAGTCGGCCATTAACTCTGGGGTTCCGTCGTAGTGAATATGGCCGTCGTGATATTTTGGGATGCCCGCATTTCCTTTTGCAATCAAAGGTATTTTGGGCGCTGTGGCGCTAAATCCTAAGGTGGTACGCAGCAAGTCAGACGCCCCGGTGCCACAATTGGCTCCAAACGCCATAGGAGCATGTGGCAACTCCGCGACCAGGGCCGCTAAATCGGACGCTGTGACGCCCATCATTGTGCGTCCGGCAGTGTCAAAACTCATTGTCCCGCACCACGGCATTTCAGCAAGTCCAAACCCTTCGGCGGCGGCGTGGAATTCTTCCGCAGATGAGATGGTCTCCAACCACAAAACGTCTGCACCACCGGCTTTCAGACCTTCGGCTTGTTCATGGAACATTTCCACAGCGTTTTTTAAGGTGAGCGTGCCAAGCGGTGCCATGATCTCGCCGGTGGGTCCCACGGAGCCAGCCACAATCACGGGTCGACCTGCAGCATCTGCGACCTCGCGCCCAAGTTCGGCGGCCTTTTGATTGAGTTCATGCACCCGGGATTGCGCCGCGTGCAGCGCCAAGCGCGACGCGTTGCCACCAAAAGAGTTGGTAAGGAAGACATCTGATCCTGCATCGACGGCGCCTCGGTATAACGTCCGTATACGATCCGGGTGTTCGTCATTCCAAAGTTCAGGCGCGTCGCCCGATTGCAAGCCCATGGCAAAGAGCGTTGTGCCAGTCGCGCCGTCGGCCAAAAGCCAATCACGTTGTTCAAGGAGTGTTGAGAGGGCGTTGGAGTGGGTCATGCGGTTCACTTTCTTTTACTTCAAATCGCACGGCGCACTTTTTGAGGCAAATTCATAATTCTCACGGTAAATATGAGGCGGATTCATGAGGTGCGACAATTCGATCTGGCCAATGCACCGCGCGGGCCATGTCGAGCAAGCCGAGCACCAATGTCAAAGAATTGGGCGCAGCAGCATAGCGCGGTTCCCATTTGGGGCCGAAGCTATCTTTGAATTGGCGCAATCCCGCGCCATTGCTCCAACGTGCCGCTTTAGCAAGCGCGCGACGCAGGTAGTTGTGCTTTGGAATTTCCAGTTCAACCGGGGCCGCGGCCAAGGAAACTCGAGGCACATAAATCCGTTTTGCTTCTTCGATGGCAGAATAGACGAGGCTGTGCATAGTGCCTGCCGGGCAATCCACCGTTTGGCGCATCAGGTCGAGGCACATTTCGTCTTCGCTGGTGTGAAAGCTCGCAAAGGCGCGCAACAATCCGTTTTGGTAAGCGCCAAGAACATATTGGTTTTCCACCGCTGCTTTGGAGAAGCGTCCCATGCTGACACCGCGCTCGCGTCCATGTTGTTGGCGCCATGCGTTCGCAATGGCTTCCAGAGCTGGATATTCAAGAGCGACCATCACGGGGCGGATGACTATACCCATTGTTTCCGCCTGTCGTAACTTACGGCGCAGCTGACGGCGCGAGCGGTCTGCAATGTCAAACGCGGCAGGATTGAGAACCGCCTCTTCGGCAATGCGCGTCACGCTCCAACGCGATTGGCGGGCTTGTATCGCGGTATCTTCAGACACTTTGTAGAGCAAAGCCAAACGCCCCATGTCCCATGCGCGTTGCCGCAAAAGGGGTAAAGCAGTGGGTACACATCCCATGAGTGGATCGAGCATGAAGACGTGCGATTGGCCCGTATCTACACATACCCATTGCGTCCCAGCGGCATTGGCGCAGAACCCGCCATTGGACCGCACCAAGGCGGCTTCCGCTTGGCGTGCTTGGGACAGCGGCAAGTGAGGGCGCTTGAGGGGTTTGCGCTTTGGTGGTGGACCTTGGGTATGGTCCCAGACTAGAGCAGCCAGGGCCAACGCCGTTGGCAAGCCAAAATAGATCACGCGAAAGGCCAGGACGGTCGCCAAAAGGTCCGGCTCCGACACGGTTGGGAGCATGCCAAGCAGCGTCAACTCAAAAGCGCCAACTCCGCCCGGGGTTCCGCTGTAAAGTCCTGCGCCAAAGGCGAAGATGAAGACCGGTACCACGAAAAGAAATGCAACATCAGCGCCGCTAGGAAGCAACACGAAGAACGCGAACGCTGCGCCGACCATTTCAACAATGGAGCAGCTGAAAATGCGCACAACGTGGACGGCACTTGGGACTGGGATTGACGTGGTCGTCCCTGGCAGTGGCGGGCGCAGAACCGACAAGGCCAAGATGCTCAACAAGCCCGCACTGGCCAATCCAAAAAGCCACATCGGAACAGGCGAGCCAGGAAGCAGGGCGCTGAGACCCAAGATAACCGCCCAGCCGAGCAAAAAGAACACGGAGATGGCGGCTGTCACACCTGCAACAGGGGCGACGCCCAAAGGACGTAAAAGGCGCCAGCGCAAGAATCCAGAGACGACCGCAGTAACGCCCGTGGTCTGGCCGATTGCAATCGCGATCATACCCGAGCGGGCCGCGTGAACCGGTGCGACGCCCGTACGGCAGTGGGCATGCATATGGACGTCATACTTGCCCAACGCCCAGAAGCTTATCCAAGTCGCTGCGAGCGCAAGGCCCCATTGGACAATGGACACCTCTTTGACCGCCGACCAAACGGTCGGAATATCGACGAGGCTCACTTGCTTCCACAAAAGCCATAAACAAGCAGAGCCCAGTGCCAACGGCACAACATGTCTCAGGGGCGCAACAAACTTGATAAGGCCAGTCATCGCCCGGCCTCCGACAAATTGGTCCTGAAAACTCATAAAAAACCCCTCTGCACACACCCAAAATGGCCGGGCAGAGGTTATGGGCTCTTTAATGCAGAAATGTAACTTTCGACAATTTTGCCTATTTTGCACTCATTGCATTACGCTTCGTCGATCAGTTGGCTTTTGGCCAAGCCCATGAGATCCGCCAATTTGGCACGGATTTCATCGTCGCTGGCTTTGTCACTGAGATCTGCGGCGACTTTGCGCACGACGTCCTCGTTGCCCGCTTCTTCGAAGTCGGCGTTGATGACCTCTTTCGCGTAAGCCTCTGCGTCATCGCCGGCTTTTCCCATCAACTCAGCCGCCCAGAGCCCCAAAAGTTTGTTGCGACGCGCCTCTGCTTTGAACTGCATCTCTGCGTCATGGGCGAATTTGCTTTCAAAGGCGTTTTCGCGATCTTCAAAAGTGCTCATTGATAGGCTCCTTCATTTTGGGGGGTATTCCACACATCAGATATGAGGTGGGCATCGAGGCGCTGCAAGAGCCGAAATTCTGGGCGCAGCTTGCCATTCGACCCGCAGATACATTCTTGGTTGTCACATTGCTTGTGCCGCCGACGCCCTTGGCCTATGAGGACCACAACGGCTTGGGCCTATGTCGAAAGTGGCGGCCCGAGTGGCTCAAGACCTCGAAAGGCTCTCCATGGCGCGCCGCAAAAAGATCTACGAAGGCAAAGCAAAGATACTCTACGAAGGCCCCGAGCCCGGCACGATTGTGCAATATTTCAAAGATGATGCGACCGCCTTCAATGCTGAGAAACGTGATGTCATCGACGGCAAGGGTGTACTCAACAATCGTTTGAGTGAGTTCTTTATGACGGGTCTCAATAACGTGGGCGTGCCAACGCATTTTCTTAAGCGCTTGAACATGCGCGAACAGCTTGTGCGTTCCTGCGAGATCATTCCGCTTGAAGTTATCGTGCGCAATTATGCTGCAGGCTCGCTGACCAATCGTCTTGGCATCGAAGAGGGCACCTCTCTACCGCGGCCAATCGTAGAATATTGCTATAAGGACGACGCGCTTGGCGATCCGCTGGTCACCGAAGAACACATCGCGGCCTTTGGCTGGGCAAGCCCTCAGGATATGGAAGATATTCTGAGTCTTGCGCTGCGCGTGAACGATTTCCTGTCTGGCCTCATGTATGGTGTAGGTATCCGCCTGGTCGATTTCAAAATCGAGATCGGGCGAGTTTATGACGGCGATTTTCAACGGTTGATTGTGGCCGATGAGATCAGCCCAGACAGTTGCCGTCTGTGGGACATTGAGACGGGCCAAAAGCTCGACAAAGATGTGTTTCGCCGCGACCTTGGATCACTCACAGACGCGTATACCGAAGTGGCCATGCGTTTGGGTGTAATGCCCAAGTCCGCCACTCCCATGACCAAACCGACCCTGATCAACTGATCGCTGTTCTGCCTGAGACTTGGAGACTGCCATGAAAGCCCGCGTGACCGTAATGCTCAAAAATGGAGTGCTTGATCCACAGGGGGAAGCGGTGCGCCATGCGCTGGGAGCTTTGGGTTTTGACGGGGTCGGCGGCGTGCGCCAAGGCAAAGTCATCGAACTCGACCTGGCGCCAGAGATAACAGAAGCCGATGTGGAACACATGTGCGAACAGCTTTTGGCGAACACAGTGATCGAACGTTTTGACGTGGAGATGCTTTAATGCGCGCCGCCGTATTGGTCTTTCCCGGATCCAACTGCGACCGAGACCTGGCGCGTGGCTTTGAGACCTCGGGTTGCGATGTCGAGATGGTGTGGCACAAAGATACCGCGTTGCCTCAGGGCGTAGACATCGTGGGTGTTCCCGGCGGGTTTTCCTACGGCGACTACCTGCGGTGTGGTGCGATCGCGGCCAACTCGCCTATTTGTTCCGAATTGAAGTCGCACGCGGATCGCGGTGGTTACGTGCTTGGCGTTTGCAATGGCTTTCAGGTGCTGACGGAAACAGGGCTTTTGCCAGGGGCCCTAATGCGCAACGCGCGCCTCAAGTTCGTCTGCCGGAACCAAATTCTTCAGGTGGCCACAACCAACAGCGCCTTCACATCACAGTACACCCAAGGACAAGAGCTCAGGATCCCTATCGCACACCACGATGGCAACTACTTCGCAGAACCGAGCACGCTCGACGTGCTCGCAGCTGAGGACCGCGTCGCATTTCGGTATCTCGACAATCCCAATGGTTCGCAAGGCGACATTGCTGGGGTACTATCGGCCAATCGGCGCGTCTTGGGCATGATGCCGCACCCCGAACGGGCGTGTGACCCAGCCCAAGGTGGCACAGATGGCACTGGCATGTTTGCCGGTTTGGCCAAAATACTTCAGCAGGAGCATGCTTAATCTCAGGCTCTTGGCTTGTGAGGTATACATAGCCGATCTATTCTTAACCAATGGTCGACGAGACATTCCAGACTGCGAAAATTACAGAAAATCGTGAACGCGCGCGCGCGTGGCGGTTGCGGATTTCGCTCGTCTTATTACTCGTTGCCTGTGTCGCGACCGTCATTTTCACTCATCGGTTTCTAACCGAGCGCTTTACCGCGGCAACAGCGAACCGCGCACAGGTCCGGTTGGCACTCTACTCGGGGAATGTTCTTTCCGAGTTGCGGCGCAATGCAATTGTGCCCCAACTCTTGGCGCGCGATCCGGCGCTGATCACGGCGCTGACGTCGGGAGATTTTTCCCAATCGACCCAGCGTCTTATCTCGTTTGTCGAAGAAATTGGGGCCGCGTCTTTGATGCTCCTCAATGCTGAGGGGCGGGTCGTGGCAGCGACGGATCGCAACACGTTGAGCTCAATGTTCCCGAGTGAACCGTTTTTCCTCGACGCGCTCCGGGCGGAAACGACGGTGTTTTCCGCGATGGAGCGTGAAGCTGGTGGCTTTCGTTTCACGTACTCACGCAGGTTAGAAAGCGGGGCAGATCCCGTGGGCGTAATCGTTGTGGAGGTCGACCTGGCTAAGTTCGAACGGGCTTGGTCCGGGATTTCTGACGCGCTTTTGGTGCTCGACAGTGCGGGTACGGTCATTTTGGCCACAGAACCCCGTTGGCGCGGGAAACTTGAAGCTGAAGCTATCGCAGCAGCCCCGCCACAGACGGCTATAGAGCGTGCGATCCTCGCGACAACTGATTGGGCGGCCCTAGATCCGGACGCGGTGCGTCTCGAAGGCTCGCCCGTGTTGCGCATGGAAAGTGAGGTTTCATTCCGAGGCTGGCGGATTGTGAGCTTTACACCCTACGCCTCCGTGCGGGAACGCGTAAACGGCGTTTTGGCACTGGAAATCATGTTCTTTGCGATTCTGTTGGCACTGGTCTTCTATTTTCTGAACCGAAAAACCGCGGTGCGAATGGCGCTCTTTCAACGCGAGTCGGCAGAGCTTCGCGTATTGAACGCGCGCCTCCAGCGGGAAATTGCCGAGCGTGAACGGGTTCAAAAGACCCTGGCAGTTGCAGAACAAACCCTGGCGCAGAGCTCAAAATTGGCCGCGTTGGGGGAAATGTCTGCGGCTGTCAGCCACGAGTTGAACCAACCTTTAGCGGCGATGAAAACCTACCTGGCTGGCGCGCGCCTTCTCATCACACGAAACCGTCCAGATGAGGCTCTTTCGAGCTTTAAACGCGTCGATGATTTGCTCGACCGAATGGGTGCTATCACGCGTCAACTAAAGTCTTATGCGCGGAAGGGCGCGGACCATCTGAGCCCTGTGGACATTAGGGATGCCTTGGCATCGGCGATGTCGATGATGGAACCGCAGCTCAAGCAACGACAGGTCGATGTGGCCCGTGTTTTGCCCCATAAGCAAGTCATGGTGAATGGCGATCGGGTCCGCATCGAACAAGTCATGGTCAACCTCTTGCGCAACGCCATGGATGCCACCAAGGGCGTGTGCGACCCACGCATTGAAGTGATTTTGGCTGCGGGCGAAATCGCCGCCCTGTCCGTGCGTGACAACGGCCATGGGATTGAAGATCTCGATGCTCTTTTTGAGCCGTTTTACACGACCAAACAGCCGGGGGACGGGGTGGGTCTAGGGCTTGCCATCTCCTCTGGCATCGTGAACGACTTGGGTGGCAGATTGACGGCGCGCAACTCCGAGCACGGGGGCGCAGTCTTTGAAATGCGGTTGCCGATCTTGGGGTCCGACGACGTTTCGGACGGTGACGAGACAGTAGCCAAGAGTGAACGTGGCCCAAACATAGACGCCGCGGAATGATGGAGTCTCTATGACCAAGCTCATGAAAATCGCCATTGTCGATGACGAACAAGACATGCGCCAATCGATTGGCCAATGGCTTGCTTTGTCTGGGTATGACACGGAAACCTACGGCTCCGCCGAAGACGCACTCAGGTCGATCACGCCCGATTATCCAGGCATCGTCATTACGGACATTCGCATGCCAGGCATGGATGGTATGGCATTCCTTAAGCGCCTGATGGGCACCGACTCAAGCTTGCCCGTGATTATGATCACGGGGCATGGTGACGTGCCAATGGCGGTGGAAGCGATGCGCGTGGGCGCCTACGATTTTCTGGAAAAGCCATTCAATCCTGACACAATGAGCCAATTGGCCAAGAAGGCCGTTAACGCACGCCGTATGACCCTCGATAGCCGCGCATTGCGCAAAGAGCTTGGCGACGGGGGGCAAATCATGAAAAAGCTCATAGGTGCGAGCCCCGCCATGGAACGTCTGCGCGAAGACATTTTGGATTTGGGCCAGGCCGACGGACATGTCTTGATCAATGGCGAAACTGGGACCGGAAAAACCCTCATTGCTCACGCGCTTCATGCGGTCTCCAATCGCGCGGGCAAACGGTTTGTGGTTTTGTCCTGCGGGGCCTTTGATGAACAGACATTGGTCAGGCGCCTCTTTGGCCCCATGAATCCAGAAGACGCACAATTGCCAGCGGTGGAACAGGCGCGTGGCGGTACTCTTGTGCTTGAAGACATTGAGTCACTCACGGATTCTGCCCAAGCGCGGCTGCTCAATCTGATCAATGAACAGGGCTCGCCGCCCGAGACCCGCATCATCGCGATCTGCAATCTTCAGGAACAGAACCTGACCTGCGAGGACGCGTTACGCTCGGATCTCTATTACCGCTTGGCCGCCTTGAGCATCACCGTCCCGCCGTTGCGCCAGCGCGGTAAAGATATTTTGATGCTCTTCACGCAACTTGCAGATCAATTCGCCGAAGACTACGGCTGTGATGCGCCAGAGGTCACTGCCCAAGAGGCGGCCCAACTTATGCAAGCGCCTTGGCCTGGTAATGTGCGCCAATTGATCAACGTGGCTGAGCGTGCTGTCCTGCAATCGCGACGCGGCTCGGGCACCATCGCGTCGCTGTTGATGACCGACAACGAGGAGATGCAGCCGGTGATGACCACCGACGGCAAGCCACTTAAGGAATATGTCGAAGCCTTTGAACGTATGCTTATCGACAATACGATGCGGCGTCACAAAGGCTCGATTGCCAGCGTTATGGATGAGCTGCGTCTGCCGCGTCGCACATTGAACGAGAAAATGGCCAAATACGGGCTCCAGAGATCCGACTACCTCAGATGACATTTGCGCAGGCGGCTTGGGCGCAAGGTCGACTTTTGAGATATACCAACTGAAGACTTGTGGTGCTGCAAACAAGCCCATCGCACCTAAAAGCCCCGTGGCCAAGCGGGTGGCCGAGCGCCATGATATGCCCATTTGGCCCTCTTACCTCGTGGGCGAAGCTGGTGGTATTAAACACGACGATCACGGCATCTTGACGGCGCACGCCTCTTGTTGGGACAGCAACAATCGCATTCCTGGCCTAAGCCGTGTCGCACTCGGAGAGCGATTGGAGCGGGCCTACGGAGCAGAGCACATCATTTGATTTGGTCCGCCGATGGCGTTTGAGATCAGGACATCACCGACTGACACATCGACAGCCTCGCGCGATTTACAGGAGCGGGCAGGGTGTTGATCAACCTGCCGGACTATGCCGACCTCCGTGATCCGTTCCATGTGGCCGCATTAGACCCCCACGATGCGCTCGAAGTGGCTGGGATGGAGAATGACGAGGTCCCCGAACCCGCAGTGAGCCGTCTGTAAGATACTGGGATTTGTAGCTTCCTATTTAACTGCTACGCGTGGAACGGCGCGATCATTTTGGCGCCGTTCGGAGATCCTGAAAAAGACATGATTTAGCGTGACGCTTTGGCGCGACACTACCCTATTCTGGATATCATTGCGTTGAATTTGAATCCGCGCGGCGAGCTTGACGGTGACATTCATTGTGCGACGCAAAAGGTGCCGCTCGCGTAGCTTACGCATGCGTCTGGTCTGTTATCGAAACTTCGGTCCGGGATGGACTAGAGCCGGTACCCGCCGTTCACATCCAAAATATGGCCCGTGATAGCTTTGGCTGCATCGGTGGCAAGAAACCGAGCCGCGTTGGCGATGTCATCAGGCGAGGCAAGCGTGCCCAACGCGGTTTGATCAACGAACAATTTGGTGAGCTCGTCAGGCCGTGGAGCCTCTGGAATGTTGACCGCGCCAGGGGCCACTGCGTTCACACGGATGCCTTTGGGCCCAAGGGTTTTAGCGGCGATTTTCGTCCATGCTTCCAGCGCGGCTTTGGAGGCTGAGTAGCTTTGCGCACCCATCGCAGGGAGCCGCGCATTGGTGGAGGTGATGTTGATGATCACAGCACCAGTAGAGAGATGCGGCAACGCCGCAGCGGCAAGGGCCATCGGTGTGACCGCATTGAGCGTGTAGTTCGCCTTTGCCTTTGAAAAATCGAATCTTTCTGGGCTATCGGGCTCAATCACGCCAGCGTTGTTGATGATGATGTCGAGGGTACCAAAGTGGTCGAAGACGCGGCTTGGAAGGCCTTGGATCGCCTTATCCTCCGTCAGATCGGCAGCAAGAGGTACCGCATTGGGGCAGTGCTCCAACACGGCGTCGGCCGGACTTTCGTGGGTGGTGAAGACCACATTGTGGTCCTCGTAGAACGCGCGCCCCATCGCAGATCCGAGGCCGCGCGCCCCGCCAGTGATCAAAACTGTTTTCATAGTGCCAGCCTGAGACAAGGCGCGGGGCTTCGCAAGCGCTACTCTGCGGCCATCGGCTCTTTGGCGAGATTGCGCAGCACGTAGTGCAAAACGCCGCCGTTTTCGATGTATTCGATCTCAACAGCCGTATCGATCCGACACTTCAACGTGATGTCGTGCTTGGATCCATCGGCATAGGTGATCGTACACGGTACTTCGGCTAAAGGGGTAACGGCATCGAGGCCATGGATTGAAACACTTTCATCGCCTGAAAGTCCCAAGGAGCTGCGCGTGTCTCCACCAGTGAATTCGAACGGGATCACGCCCATCCCAACAAGGTTGGAGCGGTGGATGCGTTCAAAGCTCTCTGCAATCACAGCCTTGATGCCCAAAAGTGCGGTGCCCTTGGCGGCCCAGTCCCGGCTTGAACCTGCGCCATATTGCGCGCCGCCAATGACCACCAGTGGGATACCTTGATCTTGATAGGCCATACAGGCGTCAAAGATGGGCATTTGCGTGCCATGTGGTCCCTTGGTGAAGCCACCCTCAACGCCGTCGAGCATCTCGTTTTTGATACGAATGTTGGCGAAGGTGCCGCGCATCATCACCTCGTGGTTGCCGCGACGTGACCCATATGAATTGAACTCGCGCACAGGCACTTGGCGTTCGATGAGGTATTGCCCTGCGGGCGTGCTGTCTTTGAATGAGCCGGCTGGCGAGATATGGTCGGTGGTTATCATATCCCCCAAAAGCGCCATGATCCGTGCGTCTTTGATGTTCTCAATCTCCTTGGTCTGCATCGTAATACCTTGGAAATAAGGAGGGTTTTGCACATAGGTTGAGCTTGGCGGCCAGTCGTAGGTCTTGGCATCGGTGGTCTCAACTGATTGCCACTTCTCGTCGCCCGTGAAGACCTCTGCATATTTTTCCATGAAGGCATCCCGGGTGACCGTGGCTTCGACGAGCTCTGCGATCTCGGACTGGCTTGGCCAAATGTCTTTGAGGTAGACGTCTTGGCCGTCTGGCGTTTGCGCGACTGGGTCGTGCGCAAGGTTGATATCCATCGTCCCAGCCAGCGCATAAGCCACGACAAGCGGCGGAGAGGCCAGGTAATTGGCGCGTACATCTGGGCTGATCCGGCCTTCGAAGTTGCGGTTGCCGGAAAGCACGGAGGTTGCCACCAGATCGCCCTCCGCAATGGCCGCAGACAACTCGGCTTGGATGGGACCGGAATTGCCAATACAGGTCGTGCAGCCATATCCCACAAGGTTAAACCCGATCTTGTCGAGGTCCTCTTGGAGCCCTGCGGCTTCGAGATAGGCGCTCACCACCTGAGAACCAGGCGCAAGAGAAGTTTTGACCCAGGGTTTGCGACCGAGACCCAGCGCGGCAGCTTTGCGCGCAACCAGGCCTGCTCCGATCATCACATATGGATTGGATGTGTTGGTGCAGGATGTGATCGATGCAATCACCACTTTGCCCGAGGACAAGGTGAAGTCTTCGCCCTCAACAGAAACGTTTTTGTCCATCGGACGCTTGAATGTCTCCTCCATTTCCTTGCGGAAAGCCAACTGGCCCTTATCTAGGGGCACGTAATCTTGAGGGCGTTTCGGCCCGGAGATGGCAGGCACAATGGTGCCCATATTGAGTTCCAATGTGTCCGTATAGATTGGGTTGTAGTCAGCGCCGCGCCAGAACCCGTTTTCTTTGGCGTAGGCCTCAACCAATGCGATGCGCGCCTCGTCACGTCCTGTGTTTCTGAGATATCGCAAAGTTTCGCCATCAATCGGGAAGAAACCACACGTTGCACCATATTCCGGTGCCATGTTGGCGATGGTCGCGCGGTCGGCAAGGGGCAACGTATCCAGACCATCGCCATAAAACTCGACGAATTTTCCAACAACGCCCTTGGCCCGCAGCATTTTAACCACTTTGAGCACGAGATCAGTGCCCGTGGTGCCTTCTACCAGCGCGCCCCCGAGTTTGAAGCCGATGACCTCGGGGATGAGCATCGAGATCGGTTGACCGAGCATCGCAGCCTCTGCCTCAATGCCGCCCACACCCCAGCCAAGCACCGCTGCGCCATTGACCATGGTTGTGTGGCTATCGGTGCCCACCAATGTGTCGGGATAGGCAACCTCTTGGCCGGTTTGGTCGCAGTCGGTCCAAACGGTTTGCGAGAGGTATTCAAGGTTCACTTGGTGACAAATACCGGTGCCCGGTGGCACCACACGAAAATTATTAAAGGCCGACTGCCCCCATTTGAGAAAGGTGTACCGCTCCAAATTCCGTTCATATTCCCNATCAACGTTCATTTGAAATGCGCGCGGGTTGCCAAATTCATCAATCATTACGGAGTGGTCAATCACGAGGTCCACAGGATTGAGCGGATTGATTTTCTCGGGATCACCACCAAGTGCGACGATCCCGTCTCGCATGGCTGCGAGGTCAACGACGGCAGGCACACCCGTGAAATCCTGCATCAGCACGCGGGCTGGACGATAGGCGATCTCACGTGGATTTTCGCCCCCGCGATCGCCCCATTCGGCGAATGCTTTGATGTCGTCTACTGTGACGGTGTTTCCATCTTCGAAGCGCAGCATGTTCTCAAGCACAACCTTGAGCGATGCGGGTAGGTTTGAGAAATCTCCCAAACCGGCGGCCTGTGCGGCGGGGATTGAATAATACGCTAGGCTCGTGTCGCCTACTTTTAGCGTGCGGCGGGTCTTTGCGGTGTCCTGTCCAACGGTGATCGGCATGTCTTGGCTTCCCAGATTAGGTAATCGTCAGTCGCTGACATTGAGTTAGGCGTTCTGGGTCGAGCTAATCAAGGCCATTGCGTTGGACATCTTTGGTACACGCGTTGTTTCATTGCTCTCTCAAAAGGGTGATTGGCGTTTGATACAAGGCTCGGCTACCTCTGATATCCGGACGTTTACCAAGCCAAAGGTATATCCATGACCAAAGCTATTTTTCGCTCTCTCGCAGTTTCCCTGGGCCTCGCGTGGCTTGGGCTCTCGTCTCCTGCGATGGCGGATGACCCGGTTGTTGTGGAACTGTATACATCTCAGGGGTGTTCGTCCTGTCCTCCCGCTGATGAGCTTTTGCATCAACTGGCGGCGCGTGATGGTGTGATCGCTTTGGCGCTCCACGTGGATTATTGGGACTATATCGGATGGAAAGACGCCTTTGCTCATCCGGAGCATGCCATCCGTCAGCGCGCCTATGCGCGGAAAGCGGGTAAGCGCATGATCTACACGCCTCAAATGGTGATCGGTGGCGTGGATCATGTGGTTGGCAACAAACCAAAGGAAGTTGCCAAAATCTTGGCGTCGCACCGCGCTAAATCCAACCCGTTGAAAGTGCAAGTGGAACTCAATGGGCGAACCCTGCGCGTCACGGCTATGGGTTCATTGAATGGTGCGGCTGAGGTTCACATCGTGCGCTACTCTCCCAAGGAAACAGTGCGCATCACACGTGGCGAAAACCGTGGCAAGACCTTGAGCTACGCCAACATTGTCCAGAGCTTTGAAACCGTTGCCGTTTGGGACCGATCAAGCGCATTGGAGTTGGAGACCCGTGTAAAAGGCAATCAGCCTATCGTCGTGCTGGTCCAAACTGCGGATCACGGGCCAATCTTGGGCGCGGCTGCTTTGCGCTGACGTTTGGCTTGCCGCTTAGGCTTCCAGCGGCGGTGAATCCAAAACCATTGACCCGGATCATCAGCAATGCGCGCCTCCAAGCGGCGCGTCATCTCTGCTGTCATGTTTTCTGGGGTGCCGTCTGCGATGGGCTCTTCAAAGACCGCGCGNAAGCTTGTTCCGTCTTTCTGCCGAATGCCAAAAAACGGCACCATTATNGCGCCTGCTTTAAGCGCGATCTCCGCTGCCGAGGTCAGAGTCGGCGCAGGTTTTCCCAAAAACGGAATGGCAATCCCGGCGCTGTCGTAGAGATCGAAGAGCAGAACGCCCATGCCACCAGATTTGATGTGCCTTAGCAGGCCAATCGTCCCTCTCGTCCCTTGTTCAAACACCGGTTCCGACAGCTTATGCATATTTTGAGCATAATGCGCATTGATATAGGGGTTGGACATCGGGCGATAGAGCCCGCCAATCTGGTAGCCCCGCGCGATTAGGCAGGCCCGCGCTGCTTCAAAATTGCCATAGTGCCCAGTCACCAGCATGACCGGACGGCCATCCGCTTTGGCGGCTTCCAGGATAGCGACTCCAGGGCCCTCTGGCGGCACGTCATTCATGCGGTGGAGCAGGCCCGACACGTCGTAGTTTTCAATCAATGTGCGCGCGGCGTTGTCCAAGGCACGCTCTGCAATGCGCGCGCGCTCTGATTTGGCTTTATTGGGCCAGACGTACTCGAGGTTGGCCAAAGCACGGTTTCGATAGCCCGCCGGGCCCGCTAAAACCCTACGCATCAAGAATGAAACCATTGAAAGGCGCGGGGAGAGTGGCAGGACACTGGCAACCGCAATGAGCCCGCGCAAAACCACATCGGCAAGACGCTCTCCCCAAATACGTTCGGAACGGAGGCTAGATTCGTGTGTCGATTTGCCTGCCAACGGATGACTACTCACTTTCGATTGAAGCACGGGCGCCTGTTGAATGCCTGTGTGGTGATAGAGAGTGCGGCCTCGGCAGGCAAGCCAGGCTCTATACGACGATGAGCGCGCTGATGCCGATAGGGTCGATCACATCATAACATCAGCGAGCAATATCATTCGTCCTCATCCGTCAACATCACGAGCTCTCCGCGTTCTTCGAGGTTTCGAATAATCTTCACAACCGCGCCCATAGACATTTCGCCCTCTTTGGTCTTGGGCGTGCCGCGTGCGGCAATTTCGTCTTTAATGCCATCGCTCAAGCGTTGAGATATATTGTCGAGAAGGTGTGATACCGAGGCTTCGAAGCCAGCACTGTTAGCATAGGAGAGTGCCGTTACGATTTCGGCTTGATCCACCTCGCGTAAGATGGTGCCGGCGTCGCGTGGAGAAATGCGGAGGGGAATATCGCCGAAGGTGAAGATATTCTTACGCACCTCTTGAGCGAAATCCTTGTCCTCGTCTTCCAATTCGGTCAGCAGCGCGTCGCGTGTGGCCGTGGTTGAATAGTTGAGGATGGCGCCCACGCGTTTCGGTGGTTCCGTTTCAAACGCCAGCACAGGATCACGATCCAGTTGCCCGGCAAGACTGATCCCTATGCGATCCACGGCGTCCGGTGTCACCGACTTTGTCAAGGACACCGCATAGGTAATCCGCCGTGCCTCGGGTCCAGGTAGCAACGCAAGCAGATCCGCCGCTTTGGTTGTGTCGATTTTGGATAATATAACGGCTGCGATCTCCGTGGCTTCGCCCACCACAAACTCTTTAATCCGCGTCACGGGCAGCGCGCGGATGCGTTCCCAAGGATCACCCGCTTGGCGAACGCCAGCTTCTTTGCGCAGGCGCGCTGCGGTTTGGGTGGAGATTTTGCCATCAAGCGCAGACAGTGCTCCGGCCAAGCCGCCCGGAAAGGAGAGACCAATGGAATCTAGTTCATTTGCGAACTCTTGGACCACATCGCGCAAGGTGGAGCGGTCGATGTAGCGCATTTGACCCATTTGTTTGGTCAATTCGGCCTGCAAATCATCTTCCAGCTGCTGCAGCGGGACGTCGGCGCCTTCATTGGACAACAGCCGAACGATAATTGCCGCTTTTTGCTTGCGCGAAAGGCTTGATGCCTTGGATTGTGGACCGGGCAGGGCAGGCGCGCTATCAAAGCCGCCCCCCAACGTCGGGGCCAAATCGCTCATCCTTGGTCTCCATTCTGGTTCCCGAGAAAACCTAGGAGATAAGCGTAAAGACTTAGCTAAGTTTAATAGTTGTAGCCGGCACCAGTCATGATGGCGCTGCGCAGTGATGCTTCGGCCCAAGTGCCTTCGCCACCACGGGACACAATCTCCCTTAGTTCGCCATAAGCGGCTAGTTTGTCACCGGCTTCCGCCAAAGCTTGGCCTTTGTAGGAACGGGCAAGAATGTTGTTGGGATCTGCGGTGATCGCTTTATCATAAAATCCCAGCGCGACGTCCAAGTTTCCTTGTTTGCCGTGAGTGAAACCCCAGTAGGTCAGCACGCGACCGTCGGTTTGATCAGATATCGCCGCCAACACGGTTTGCGCCGCATCGAATTTGCCCATGTAGGCAAACTCACGTACCGCTTGGTAGCGCTGATCGTCGTTTAAACGGCTGTCTTTAGGCGCGACGCAGGTTTTAGTCTTGTCATCATAGACAAAGCCCGTCTGGCATTGTGTTGTCGTTTGGCTCGTGGCAGGTGCTGATGTTGAGCTTCCACCGGCAGCAAAGGCAAACCCAGGAAGCACACACAAAATTAGTGCGGGGTATCGCATAGTCTTCTCCTAGCTAAAGGTGTGGGTGCGATATCAGGGCCCCAACCCGGGCCCTGATACCTGGCGTCAGCCTATTTGGCTTATGCAAGTGCCCGATTGGGCGTCGTAGACCATGCCCTCGGCGCAGGACATGGCAGTTTGATCGTAGTGTTTGCCGCTCGAGCAGCCCATGGCCAAAGAGAGGCTAGGGATAACCAGCAAAGCGGCCGCAGTCAGAAAGGTCTTGATCATTGGGTCTCTTCCTTTCAATGGCGCGAGATACGATGCCCCGCGTCCCGCAAAAGTAGTGCCGGATATGGATTTGTCCAAATCTATACGTCAACACGTCCAATTGCGCATGCCTTGGCCGAAAGGTTGGGCATCATTCTTCATGAAAGACCCGCGAAAAGATCGTGTCGACATGTTTTGTGTGGTAGCCCATGTCGAATTTCTCTTCGATGCCATCAACCCCAAGTGCGGCGACAACTTCCTCATCCGCAAGAAGTTCTTCTTTGAAGTCAGTCCGCTCTTCCCACACTTTCAATGCATTGCGTTGCACCATGGAATAAGCATCTTCGCGGCTCACGCCTGCTTGGGTCAAAGCCAAGAGTACCCGTTGGCTCATCACCAAGCCTGGGAATTTATTCATGTTTTCCAACATGTTGTCGGGGAATATGAGCATCTTGTCCACGACGCCGGTGAGACGGGCGAGGGCGAAATCCAAGGTGATCGTGGCGTCAGGCCCAATCATCCGCTCAACTGAAGAGTGCGAGATGTCGCGCTCATGCCAAAGGGCCACGTTCTCCATTGCAGGGACCACCGACGAGCGCACCATGCGCGCAAGCCCCGTCAGGTTCTCGGTCAGTACAGGGTTCTTTTTGTGCGGCATGGCGCTGGAGCCTTTTTGGCCCATGGAAAAGAACTCAGCGCCTTCGAGCACTTCGGTGCGTTGCATATGGCGGATTTCGACAGCGATGTTTTCAATGGAGCTGGCAATCACGCCTAGCGTGGCAAAGAAGGCTGCGTGACGGTCACGGGGAATGACCTGAGTGGAGATCGGCTCTGGCACGAGGCCCATTTTGGTGCAGACATGTTCTTCGACAGCTGGGTCTATATTGGCAAACGTGCCCACCGCACCTGAGATTGCTCCAGTGGCCACTTCGGTGCGGGCGTCGCGCATACGGCTAAGATTGCGATCCATTTCGGCGTAAAAGCGGGCAAACGTCAGGCCCATGGTCGTGGGTTCAGCGTGAATGCCGTGGGATCGCCCGACGCGGAGCGTGTCCTTGTGCTCATAAGCGCGGCGTTTGAGAGCAGCGAGCAGACCTTGAATGTCCGCGATCAGAATGTCGGCCGCACGCACCAGCTGCATGTTGAGCGTGGTGTCGAGCACGTCAGAAGAGGTCATACCTTGGTGCACGAACCGCGCTTCTTCGGACCCTACGTGTTCGGCGAGGTGTGTGAGGAACGCAATCACGTCATGTTTGGTAACCGCCTCGATCTCGTCAATCCGCGCCACGTCAAATTTCACGTCCTTTGCTTTCCAGACCGCTTCGGCATTCTCACGCGGGATCGCACCGAGGTCGGCTTGTGCATCACAGGCATGAGCTTCAATCTCAAACCAGATGCGGAATTTGGTCTCTGGTGACCAGATTGCGACCATATCGGGACGGGAATAACGGGGGATCATCGCGGGACTCGCTTTCGGGCTGTCATGTGGACGAGTGGCCTTCTAAACTGCCCCCGCCAAGGTCACAAGGAAGGGCATGGACCTGATGCGTGCCAAATCATGGATTGCGCTATGGCTTTGTGTCGCGCCGATTGGCATGGCAACGGCACCAGACTTAGTGCGCGTGACCATAGACAAGAGTTGCGAGGCTCTCTTGATTGACAAGATGTTCTACACTTCCGTCTGGCGTGAATTCAAAGCATCAGGCGGCACGCTCTATACGGCGGGATCTGACTAACGGGGGTATTGGGAAGTGCGCGGTGATCGATATTGGAGCCGCTGGGCCCCGCGCTCGGAAAGGGAATGCGTCTACATGCAACGAAACGGTGACGTGTACCGCTTACTCGGCACGGGTAACGACATCACCGATGGGTGCCTTAATCAATGACGCGCCCGAAGGAATTGGACGATTTTCTGGGCTTTTGGCAAATAACCCGAGAGATCGTTGACCGCGCCAGTCATCAAATAGGCTGCTTCGATGGGACCGCGATGTTCGCCTCGGACCTTCGCGGGCTAGTCTATCGAGAGGATGGAATTTTAACTTTAGGCGCGGTCGCATCAATGCGCGCCACCCGATGCTACGTTTGGCAAACAGACGGCCCGAGTATTGCGGTTTTCTTTGATGACGGACGCGCATTTCACACGTTTTCCCTCAATCAAGCCTTGCCGATGGCCTCGCATTTCTGTGCGCCCGACACCTATGAGGTTACGTATGACTTCTCACGTTGGCCAAACTGGTCGAGCAACTGGAAGGTCACAGGGCCGCGCAAAGACTATTCGATGCGCAGCCACTATATACGCGCTGTGGTAGACACTGGCACTTAGGCCAGTTCAGTCACCACCTCTGAGGCACGCTCAAGGGTGCGGTGCACGGGACATTTGTCCGCGATTTCAAGCAAGCGTTGGCGTTGCTCGTGGTCGAGGCTACCCTCAAGCCGGATCAATCTGCGAAAGACGTCGATTTTATCTCCAGCACCTGTTCCGGCGTCTTGAGCGTGCACCTTGTCATGGCTCACATCGACAGAGACGTGGGTGAGGGGCCAACCTTTGCGGCGCGCATACATGCGGATCGTCATAGACGTACACGCCCCAAGGCCTGCTGAGACAAGGCCGTAAGGTGTCAGGCCTTTGTTGGTGCCGCCATAAGCCAGAGGCTCATCCGCGAGGATGTGATGATCAGGGCCGTTTTGAACGTCTTGAAGGAAGCCCCATGGGTCTGCTTCTGAGACGCGCACGATGCCTTCAGGCGCACCAGGAGGAGGAGCCGGCGTTGCAAGGTCGATATATCGCGTGGCCCAAGCTGAGATCACGTCGGCGGCGTATTCTGCGTCTTTGGGTTGGCTGATGAGGTGGTCCGCATCGTCTAGCGTGACAAAGCTTTTGGGGTGTTTGGCTGCGACAAATATATTGGTCGCATTCTCCAGCCCCACCACTTCGTCAAGTGGCGCATGGAGGACCAGAAGTGCGCGCTTGAGGCCAGCTATCCGGTCCGTCAGATCCGCTGCGAGCACATCATCCACAAAACCCTGGCCGATGCGAATGGCCCGGCCACCCAATTGCACGTCACCCTCGCCATCGGCTGCGATAGTCTCCAAAGCATCGGTGAAATTGTGGGTGACATGACCCGGATCAAAAGGTGCGCCCAGGGTGACAACGCCTTTGGCCGATGGAATGTCGCCGGCCGCGCGCAAAACGGCTGCGCCACCCAGAGAGTGACCAATCAGCAAGTCAGGCGCCATATCACGTTCTGCAAGGGCTTTCGAGGCCAGCACCAGATCCTGTGCGTTGCTGGTAAAAGTCGTATTGGAGAATTCTCCACAGGAATGTCCGAGCCCAGTGAAATCAAACCGCAAGACAGCAATCCCCATCGCAGCTAAACGTCCTGCAATGCGGCGCGCTGCGGGAATGTCTTTGGAACAGGTGAAGCAATGGGCAAAAAGCGCCGTTGCCAACACGGGACCGTCGGGCATGTCCAAGCGCGCGGCGAGCTTGGCGCCGCAATGTCCTTCAAAACTGAAACGCTGCGTTGCCATGACCTCTCCTTTGCTCGCTGCTGTTTCAAAATGTGGAAAGGCCGAGCGACTTATGCAACCGATATGTCATCGGCGTCACGCTATGGTGAGGACTATGGAGCGGTTGGTGAAGATTGTGGCGATGCCTTTGGGCATCCTTTTCCACTTGGCTACCCTTCTGGGCTGTACCCCGTCACCGACAACATGGTTTTGGTCGGTTCGTTGGTCACGGGTGGTTCTTGCGCTTGTCAGCTTTTAGGCATCCGCGTCGTCCTACTTGAACATTTACATGCAAGACGAAGCGACATTGGGTGCATTTGTGCACCTCTAACATAATATCTGGATCGAATGGAAAACCAGCGACGATTGGGAGGCGATGGTCCGCGACCAAGCTCCGCAACCTGTAACGCTGCAAGAAATCCCCTTTTGGCAAGTGCACCTTTGGGATTGTGTAGCCGATATCTTGCCACACCAACATCATTGTTTTTTTGAACGCGCAGCAGGTGTTGCGTAAGCGGTGTTTCGGTAGACGTGTTGTCAGGTAACGGGCACCTAGTGACTTGCGTTCTTTGTTTTGTTGTATTGGCCGTCGAAGTTTCCACCACCATCCCAGAACTTTGCCGCTCCTGGAAGAACCGACATGGCTCTGACTTTTGCCGGTGCATGTTTTCGGATCAACCGGTTTAGCTTGGCCGAGTAGCGGTTTGTCGATCGAACGTTCCAGCTTTCTCCTCATTGGTCAGTGAAGATGCCGTTTTCAGCTCCCATCCGAGCTTCGCTCACGGTTTTGGTTTGTGAATGGCGCAACATATCGTCAATCGGGCGTTGGAGATAAAACTGTACAAAACCCATCGCCCCAGTCCGC
>JAKVBH010000050.1 GCA_022447495.1 Marinovum sp.
GGAGGTGCAGAGTTCTCTCTTTGCCAAGCCCACCATTGTGAGCGCCGCAAAATTTCTCGCGGCAAGGGTTGCGGTTTAGTGGATGCATTTTCACGAATATATGCGGTAAGAATCTGCATAACTTGAATATGCGTTTCGGGGTGGTCTTCACTGATTTTCTCAAGTGAAAGAAGCCCTCCTATCCTAACTTCCCTGTTCTGGCGTGTTACCGTGTAAGGCCGCCAATCGCTGGTGCTACGAATAGCTTCGTCCGCACCTAAGGTCATTTGATCTTCCATCCATTCGATCACAGTCTTTGACCGCTCGTAGGTGTCGACCCTTTGGTGTGGTTGCCAATCGCTAACGCCGTCTTCTTCGAAATTATCGTAGAAGATTGGATGACCTATCATATTTGCTTCGAGCTTGGGTTCATCACCTTTCGAGAAGGCCAGGACTCTCGTAGTTTTTTTGCCATAACAAATCTGAACTTGTCGCCCAAAGACGGTGGTGTCTTTTTCTGCTCCTAGTGCTTCAACTGCCTTGTTGATCCGATCTGTCACAAGCCCATGTTCTTGAGCCACGGTTTGGCGGGATGTAAAGAATAGCCGTACAACCGCAAACGGCGCGGCAATCAAGCCGCCTAGGGCGGTTAAAAGACCGACGTAGCCCAAGATTGCATAGCGTGTGCCAAAGAGATTGCCGGAAGAGTTTTCGAAAAACGCCGCAATCGCAAGCCCGATCAACCCAAGAGTTGCCAAGATCAAGCAAAGCCATACTGGAACCAAAACCAGTGCGAGCTTACCGATCCAAGACAGAGCCCGATCCAGGACAGCGCCGCGTCCGGAGCATCAGATCTTCGCCAGTTCTTCCACGCCTCGCGGGTGATGATACCAAAGATGGCCAGAACGAGGAACGAAGCAATGATCTGGGCTGGCAAATGCACTTTTGGGTCGATAGAAAAGTTCATTGCCCCCGGTTAACCTTTCGCTGCGCTTTGGCGTCAGGCTAGGGGGCTTTGAGCATGTGCTCAAGGGTGTTGTAGACCCGGCGCGCGGTGGGGGAGCTCTGGGAGAGTTATCTGCACGATTCAGGGGGAGAACTGTGCAGATAGCTCCCCTTTTACGCCTCTGGGATGGCGAAATCGGGCGGGGCGAGGGTGAAGCCGTCGAAGGTGAAGCCGGGGCTCACGATGCAGCTCACAAGCGTCCAGTCGCCTTGGGTTTCCGCCGCTTGCCAGTGGTCTGGCTCCACGATCAACTGCGGTGCGTGACCCGCCAACACGTCGGGTCCGAGCGTTGTGGCCGTGGCGGGACCGGTCTCGTCAGGGCTTCGGTAGAGCGTCAGCGGAGCGCCTGCGTGGTAGAGCCAGAGCTCGGCGGCGTCGACCTGGTGCCAATGGCTACGCATTTGAGATTGCAGCAGAAAATAAATCGCGGTGGCGGTGCCGCGCCCCTCTCCTGTGGCTTTCCACGTTTGGCGATAATGTCCGCCCTCGGGGTGCGGGGTAAGGCCAAGGGTGGCGATGATCTGCGCGGAACTCACTCTGCGGCCTCCTGTGTGTCTTGATCCGTTGTGTCTTCCAGCGGCACAATCGCCTCGGGCAGCGTCATGCGCAAGCGCAGGCCTGCGCCAGGGGCGTTTTCGATCTCAAGCTGCCCGCCCGATTGCTCCACAAACCCGAGCACCATCGACAGCCCCAATCCCGATCCTTCCCCAACTTCTTTCGACGTATAAAACGGTTCACTGAGCCTGGGTAGAATTGCGGGATCAACGCCTGGTCCACTGTCTGTAAGGGTGATTGTGATCGCGGAATGTGTCATGTTTGTCAGTGGGCTAACCTGTGTTCCTTCAATCAAAACGGTGCCGCCGTCCGGCAGCATCGCATCGCGTGCATTGAGCGCGATGTTGAGCATGGCCGACTGCAATAATGCGCCGTCGGCATAGACATGGAGATCGTCATCAATGTCCGCCATCTGAAGTTTTACATTGGCGGGCAAAACGGGCTGCGCCATCGAGATGAATTCCGCCACAACATCTGCCACCAGCAGAGGTTTTGGAGTCATTGGCGACTTGCGCGAGAAGGCCAGCAATTGCGCCACCAAGTGAGCCGCTTTTTGCGAGGCTTCGCGCGCCTCTTTGAGCGCCTTTTGGCGTTCCTTGGGGTCATCCAATGCGTCGTGTAGTTCCAAGTTGCCTTGGATGACAGTCAGTATATTGTTGAAATCATGCGCAATCCCTGCGGTAAGTTGGCCGATCGACTGCATTTTTTGGGCTTGAATTTCGCGCTGCATCGAGGTTTCGAGCTGCCGCCGCGTGTGCATCGTGACCGAGAATGCATAGGCGTAATACATGGTGAGCGTTAGGCCCGAACAGCCGATGGCGATGGCTTCGACCCGTGTGGGACTCATGGTGGCAAAGATCACCGCCGACAGCAGCATGCAGGCCAAAACGATGACCATGTCGCTGATCGCGGCGATGTTGGGTTTGCCGTGTCGCACAATATTGTGCAAGCCGATCCCGCAGATGATCGTTCCGGAGATAAAGAAAAAGTGTACCTTTTCAGTGGCTAAGAAGTAGAGTGCGAGGCCAATGAGCCACAAGGTCAACGCCATGTAGGACAGGTAGACGGCTATGTACCAGCCAAACCCTAGGGGACGTCGCAGAAGCCCATAGCCACGTGCAAAAGCCCAGAACATCGCGATATAGGCCACGCCCCAAGGGAGGATCCACCAGTCTTGGGTCGCCCAACTGAACAGCATGCTGTAAAATGCGGCGCCAATGGAACGCCATATTGCTTCGCGCATGTCGCCTGACTGCGCGCAACGCATATCTAAAATTTCGTCGTAGTAATCTCTTGGCGTCGGCACGGGGTCACCCCATCCACCCTAGGGGGCAATCTTACCCGTTTTTGCCGACGAAAGAACCCCCAAGCATTGTTTTCGGTCGCCTTAGAGGGGGAAGCGCGCCATGAGGCGCGCCGTCGTGGGCTTAGATTTTTGTTCTGGTCGATATCAGCGCAGGATAGAACGGCCTGCGTAAATTGCCGTTTCACCGAGGTTTTCTTCGATGCGCATCAGCTGGTTGTATTTGGCCAACCGGTCCGACCGGGCCAAAGACCCGGTTTTGATTTGACCGCAATTGGTGGCCACGGCGAGATCGGCAATTGTCGCGTCTTCGGTTTCACCGGAGCGGTGCGACATCACGTTGGTGTAACGAGCTCGGTGAGCCATATCAACGGCGCGCAGCGTTTCCGACAGCGAGCCGATTTGGTTGACCTTTACCAGCATAGAGTTTGCGCAGCCGCGTGCGATGCCGTCAGCGAGGCGGGTAGGATTGGTGACAAAGAGGTCGTCACCTACGAGCTGACAGCGATCGCCAATGGCGTCTGTTAGGGCTTTCCAACCGTCCCAATCATCTTCGCCCATGCCATCCTCGATGGAGATAATGGGGTAGTCATTGACCAAAGCTTCTAGGTAGGCCGCGTTGTCTTCGGAGGAGAGCGTTTTGCCTTCGCCCGCCAGAACATACTTGCCGTCTTTGAAGTATTCTGTCGCTGCGCAGTCGAGCGCAAGATGGATATCTTCTCCCGGGGTGTAGCCAGCTTTATCGATAGATTTCAAAATAAAATCAAGTGCATCTCGGGTAGAGTTCAAGTTTGGAGCGAAGCCGCCTTCGTCGCCGATCCCGGTGTTGTGGCCCGCTGCAGTCAGCTCTTTTTTGAGTGTATGAAACACTTCCGAGCCCATGCGGACCGCCTCGCGGATGGTGTTCGCGGCCACAGGCATGATCATAAATTCCTGGATGTCGATGGGGTTGTCGGCATGCTCGCCACCGTTGATGATGTTCATCATTGGTACAGGAAGGACGCGCGCAGACGTGCCGCCGACATACCGATAAAGCGGCTGCGCGGTGTAGTCTGCTGCAGCTTTGGCCGTGGCCAGGGAAACACCCAAGATCGCATTCGCGCCGAGCCGACCTTTGTTGTCGGTGCCATCAAGTTCGATCATCGCGGCATCGACGCCTTCTTGTTCGGTGGCGTCGAATCCCACGATGTTCTCCGCTATTTCACCGTTGACCGCGGCAACCGCCTCCAAAACGCCTTTGCCCATGTAACGGGCGTTGTCACCGTCACGTTTTTCCACGGCTTCATAGGCTCCGGTCGACGCACCAGACGGGACTGCCGCGCGTCCCATGGTGCCGTCTTCGAGTGTTACGTCGACTTCAACAGTTGGATTGCCGCGGCTGTCGAGGATTTCGCGGGCGTGGATGTCGACAATGGTGCTCATGGGAGGGTCCTTGAAAAAGTGGTGATGGCTGGGCTTTAGCAAAGCACGTGCAGCTTGGGAATGTCTTTTGTTAGCGGTAACGGCGCTTGTGCGGCATGATTGCGCAAACACTGCCTGCGGCAGGCCGTCGCAATTTGCGTCTATCGGGCGACGCGGCGTTCGCGAAAGAATGTGTAGAATCCGGCCCCAATGATCAGCGCGATCCCCAACCCTGTCAGCAAATCGGGTTGCTCGGCGAAAATCGCGATCCCAATGATTAGGGCAAACACCATGCGCGAATACCGGAAAGGGGTCACGAAGGAAATCTCGCCGGTGCGGGTTGCCGTCACGATGGCCCAATAGGAGCCGAGACCCAGGATGACGGTGGCGCCCATGAGCCATGTCAATTGCCCGTCGAGCGGGGCGACGCCGGTGGACAAGCACAAGATCAGACCGGTTGGGACAAGAAGCGCGAAGGCTTGGAAGCTCAACTGCAGGGTATGCATTGACGCAGGTACTCCGCGTGTCGCCAAGTCTCGGCTAGCCAGGCCAAGCATGCCGCCGACGGCCCAGAATGCGTTGGGATCAAAGCCCGCAAGCCCTGGCCGCAGCACCACAAGCACACCGATGAAGCCGACGGTCATAGCCGACCATCTTCGCCAGCCCACGGCTTCGGCGAAGAACACCACTGCGCCGAATGTGACCACCAAAGGGGTCGCCTGCAGGATCGCAGACGCCGTGGCCAGGTCAACGCGGATGAGCGCGGTGACAAAGCACAATGTTCCAAGTGCCTCTGCGCCGTTGCGCAGAACAACCGGCATTGTCCATGTCTCCGGCGGTAGCAGCGATAAACCTTGGACCCGCAGCATAATCGCCAAGATAAAGCTGCCGGAGGCCCCCAGGATCGCGA
This sequence comes from Marinovum sp., assembly GCA_022447495.1. GTDB lineage: Bacteria > Pseudomonadota > Alphaproteobacteria > Rhodobacterales > Rhodobacteraceae > JAKVBH01. Next base: position 5,155 of record JAKVBH010000050.1, read on the forward strand.
TGATCTGACCAGGGGGAAGGGCACCGCCCATGACCTTGATCAGCGCGTCTTCAACCGCGAAACCAGCCATGGCCAAGACCATGATGAGCGCGCCGCGGCTATTGGCAGTCATGTGTCGCTCGTGTCGACGTTCTTGATGGGCACGCCGTAAAGCTCGAGCCTGTGTCCTTTGAGTTCGTAGCCCAGCTTTTGCGCGATGCGTTCTTGGAGCGCTTCAATTTCTGCGTCCACAAACTCGATGACCTCACCAGTACTTAGGTTGATCAAGTGGTCGTGGTGGTCGCGTTCGGCATCTTCATAGCGGGCGCGCCCGTCGCCGAATTCGTGCTTTTCCAGGATGTCCGCCTCTTCAAAGAGTTTGACGGTCCGGTAGACGGTCGCGATAGAGATGCCCGCGTCTCGGGCAGAGGCACGGGTATAGAGCTCTTCGACATCGGGATGGTCGTCGCTCTCTTCTAGCACAGCCGCAATGGTGCGCCGTTGATCTGTCATGCGCAGGCCCTTTGCCTCGCATCTCGCGATAATCGTATCAGACATGTCCTACCTGCCGGTCCTCTGTGACATGCTCTAGGGTAATCGCACGCCGTCGAAAAGGGGTCAGCCTTCTTGTTGCGCGACGCGCTCCTCCGAAAGGGTAAAATACGCCATTAGCTGACCGTGGTCAGAGGCGTCCGAATGGTATGGAGCATCAAAGAACCCGTCATCCGTCAAATGGTCATTAAAGCATCGAACATAGTCAAGGTCGCCAAGCCGCGATTTGTTGCGATAGTAGAACTCCTGACTGAAAAAAATGTGGTCGAGTGCGCCATGATGTCCGTTATAGACATGAGTGGTAAAGTTCGCCGTCTCGGATTTACGCAGGTGTGTGCGTGCTGCGGAGTAGAGTTCGACGTCCCAGAACCCCTTCTTGACCGCGAAATCTGCGTGGCGCCATGGGGCCTCGCCTTTGATCACCTCACTGGTCACGGCGCTGCCTTCATCGTTGAGATCACCGAGCACTATCACAGGGCCAGACTTGTTTTTTGCGACCTCAAGGATGGCTCGGCGCAGAGCCAATGCTTCTCCTGCACGCAGAACAAGCGATCCAATCGCGCCTTTGGCGCGGTCTAAGAAAAGGAAGTTCTCGTCCTCATCCGCGGGATGCCCAATGGGGAGGGCGGGACGCTTAGACTTCAGATGCGCGTTGAAAATCCACGTTGATACCCCGAGGCCCAGATCGACCTTGGCGCGCATGATTGGACGCGAGAGCATTTTAAGGCTGTAGTCCACCCCATAGTCTTCTCCCAATGTGATCGGGTCCGCGCTGATGTCTTGGATCGCTGTGATCTCTGGCACGGCCAGACGAGAGAGTAGCCCTAGTCCAGGTTGCGGCCCTCGGTCCGCATTGGCACGGGCGTTTGGTATGTGATGCACTACGTCGTAGGGCGATTGTTTGAGCCCGCGGCGTTGAACCTGAACCGCATAGCGCTCCGCTAAGGCCGAAAGGGCCTCGGCGTGGAACACTTCTTGGAGCAAGACAATGTCTGCATCTATTTCGATCAATTGGCCCGCCAGCCAGTCTAATTTTCGATCAAACGCCCCTTCGCAGTAGGATTTACACCCCGTTCCATCCGGTTTGCAGTAGTAGTCGACCTGTGCATTGACGAGATTGCGCACATTGAACGTGGCCACAGAGAACGAAATGTCCGGCATACTGATACCTCCCACCCAGATATGTTGTAACGCATCATATGAACGTTAACACTACCATAGGTTGCAATGCGAGCGAAAGGTTTCAGCTCAGTCGTAGAGAGGTTGGACCCCCATTTGCACATGCAGCGCGTTGATTGTGCCTTGATTAAGACCAAGCGCTTCGGCCAGTTCGTCAAGGTAATTCGCTTCGGCTTGGGTATCGACGCGGATCGTCATGAGCGACATTGAATAAACCTGCGTCTTTTGCATATCCGGTGTCGCGCGTGCGAGTCCTGCAATGTCGATCGGAACGGCCAATTGAGCACGGACAAAAGCGATGTCTTCGGCATCCGCGTCTTCGCCGACGAGGTCCATGATCTTGGCTTCTTCCGTCTCATCAATGCCACCGTCGGATTTGGCCGCTTGGATCATGGCGCGCAACATCAGCTCTGCCGCTTCTTCGGCTTGCGGTGCTGTTTCCTTGGTGTTGAACGCATCCAAAAGCGCACCAGCGCCTTGGCCCGAAGCGGATGCAGTGGCGCCAGCCATGGCCAAAAGGCTTGCTAGCCCCGCACCACCGCCAGAGGAGAGCAAGCCGTCGCCCTGAGGTTCGGCACTTCCGCCGCCCATCATTTTGGCCATCATCTCCTGCATGCCGCCGCCCGCGCCGCCGGTGAACGATTGCATCATGCTGGCCATATCCATTCCGGGCTGCGTCCCAGCGCCAACGGTCAGTTTGGACATCATGTCTTGAAGGCCTCCGGTGCCGCCGGCATCCCCCATCATGCCCATCATTGTGTCCAGTGGATTGCCGCCTGTGTTTGAGCCGCCGCCCATCATCTTCTGCAATTGGTCCATGCCGGGTAGGCTGGCGGCACCCGCGTGCGCGCGTGCATTGCCGCTCGATATTTTTGCGCCGCCAAGAAGCCCACCAAGCCCGCCGTTTTGGCTCAATTGATCGACGCCACGTGCAGCAGCATAGCCAATGGCCACTTTGGCCAGTGTTCCCATCAAACCCATTATCCCTCTCCACGTTGGTTGTTATTTGAGAGCACCCTGGCAGAGTGGCGGGCTAATAGCGAGGCTTCAGGTGCCACAGAAAGTGGCAGGCACAATCTCCCTTTCAGTGGGAGGACGGCGCAGGTCCGTGTAAGCCGGGTCAGCCACATATGGCGATGCCAATGCGGACATCAGACGCTCAAAGAGGGACGTGTCGCCGGACACCGCTGCCGCAATCATCTCCTCTATGCGGTGGTTGCGCGGGATGAGCACAGGATTTGTGGTTGCCATCACCTCGTCGGGCGCGACTTCTTGCGCCATCCGCGCGCGCCATTGCCCTTCCCATATGTCAAAATCGCTTGGATTGGTGAACTCGTCCCGCGCTGTTCCATCCAACAAGGCTCTGAATGTATTTGTGAAATCGGCTTGGTTTTCCGTCATAAGGTGGAGTAGATCAGAAATGAGCGTCACATCTTCCGCAGTCGCCTCGGCAATACCGATCTTGCGTCCCATGTGATGCCTCCAGCGGTTGCGCACCACCTCGGGCATGGCGTGCACTGCGTCTGTGAATGCCGCAATGGCTTCATCTTGATTCGGCATGAGCGGCACCAACGCGGTTGCCAACTGGGCCATATTCCATACGATGATGTCAGCCTGCGCTGAATAGGCATAACGGCCGAAGCGATCGATCGAGCTAAACACCTGAGCCGGGTGGAACCGATCCATGAAAGCGCAGGGGCCATAGTCGATGGTCTCGCCCGAAATCGTGCAATTGTCGGTGTTCATCACGCCATGGATGAAGCCCACGGACATCCACCGCGCGACTAGGTCCGCCTGTCGGGCAATCACACCTTTGAGGAAATCGACGGGGTCCTTCGCTTCGGGATCGTGACGTGCAACCGCGTAGTCAAAAAGCTCTTGCAGGTGATCCATCTGACCGCGCGCAGCATAAATTTGAAAGTGGCCGACCCGAAGGTGCGAGGCGGCCACGCGTGTGAGAACGGCCCCCGGCAGAGGGCTTTCTCGTAAGACGATCTCGCCTGTAGAGACTGCGGCCAGTGCACGGGTGGTCGGGATACCTAGGGCGTGCATCGCCTCAGAGACAACGTATTCGCGCAGAACAGGCCCAAGCCACGCGCGCCCATCGCCTGAGCGTGAAAAAGGGGTGCGACCGGAGCCTTTAAGTTGGATGTCACGCCGCCCTTGGTCGGTCATAACCTCGCCCATCAAATGCGCGCGCCCGTCACCAAGCTGTGGGTTGTACTGGCCAAACTGATGCCCGGCGTAAAGCTGTGCGAGGGGTTCAGCACCTTGCGGCATCACATTGCCAGCAAAAGCCTCTGCGAGTTCTGCATCACTGCCTTTCGTGAGGCCAAGTTCAGCGGCCAAAGCATCGTTAAACGCGAGCAGTTCCGGTGCGCGCACGGGTTCAGGTTCCACAAAGGCAGCGAAGCCATCGGGTAAACGGGCGAAAGAATTGTCGAACGGGATGTGCAAGGTCATGGCTCAGATATGGCGTTGCGCGCGCGCGGTGCAATATGTGGTGAGGATCACAGCGGACGGCTCATAAGAGCGTAGCGCTCTCGCATGAAGAAACCGGCTCTGCGGTAGAGGTTCTGGGTTTTGGTGTCTTCGCGGTCCACTTCAAGATGCAGCGCGCGCAAACCGGCCTGCGCCAATGCTTTGGGCAGCGCATTGAGCACTTCGCTGGCCATCCCACGGCCGCGCACAGGTGGGCGGATGTAAAGCTCATCGAGCAACCCATCAAGGCCGCCAAACTCCAGCGACCAGCCAAATGAGACCACAGCATAGCCCACGGGCGCGCGTGGGGGACCGACCAGATAAGCGGCACCGTGGGGTGAGCCCTCCAGCAGAGGTTTTAGCGCCGCGCGGCGGGTATCCTCCTCTGAGGGAATGCCCAGTTCTTCCGCAAAGGCACCGGAGAGCGCGATGAGCCGCTCAAGGTTTTCGGGTTTTGCGAGGTGCAGTGCAGCGGTCATATCAAGCGTTCCAGGGCACGGGTTTCCACTTCGACAATCCAGTCTGACTTGCAGCTTTGGTATCCATCGCCGCCATCGGAATACCGTGACGCGCACGCGGCTTTGATCGATGTGTACCCGGCGCGCAGGGCCGCTTTGTCGCGCAACGCATCGCGAAAGGCGAGATGGCGGCGGATATCCGGATGGCCTTGGACATAGGCATGGGCATGAACCAGCCGAGCGCCGGTTTCAGGATCGAACTTGCGGGCATAGCGTCTGCCATCAAGGCCAAAGGTGCCCATCCATTCGTATCCCAAGGCTTCTACGGCCTCTTGGGCGGCGTCGGCATTGTCGTCGGTGTCAAAGACAGGAATGAGATCCAGGATGGGCTTGGCTGGAAGCGCAGGAACGGAGGTGGAGCCAATGTGATGGACGGTCACTATCCCCGCGACGTTCGCGCGCCAGCGTTCCGCTTCGGCGGCGGCTTTGGCGGGCCAGGCTGGGTCTGCTGGAGACAAAAGGCTCATAGTCTTCCAATCCGTTCTGTCAGCAGTGCAAAAAAACCATCTGCGTCGATGCTATCCATGAAGGTCGCATTGGGGGCGCGGTCTGTCACCTTCCACCAATCGGCAACAGTCATACCCAAGGTTAGATCAGACTCTGTCTCGATCTCAACATTCACATGACGACCGATAAAAAGCTCCGGTTTGATGAGGTAGGCGGTTACACAAGGATCGTGCAGCGGCGCGCCTGCGGAGCCGTATTTCTCTTTGTCGAAACGCTCAAAGAAATCGGTCATCTCGGCTACGGCGATGCCCGCTGGGGTGCCAAGTGCGCGGAAGGCGCCGTTGCGGGGTGTGGTGACCAGTGCTTTGTGTGTGACATCAAGCGGCATGACGGTGATCTTGATGCCGGAGGCGAAGACAATCTTGGCGGCTTCGGGATCGACGTAAATGTTGAACTCGGCCGTGGGCGTGATGTTGCCCACTTCGAAATAGGCGCCGCCCATGAGAACGATTTCTTGGATGCGCTCGGCAATGTCAGGCGCGCGTTCGAGTGCTGTGGCGATGTTGGTGAGCGGGCCCAGGGGGCAGAGCGTGACGGAGC
>JAKVBH010000051.1:0-5435 GCA_022447495.1 Marinovum sp.
CGCTCGATGCGCAGGTCCTTGTCGGAATGCGGCGTCACAGGATGGGCGGCCAATGGCACGTGAGCTTTGGCCGCTTCTTTCATCAATGTGGTGCGCAGGAACTCTTGGAACTGGACGGCTTCGACAAACCAAAGGTGGCAGCGGTAATCGCGCTGCAAAGCGATGCTGTCTGAGATGATCACGTCGGGCAGGCGCTTGCGGATCGAAGCCTCCAACAAATCCATCACGCCCGTTTGTGGGTCGATGCCACCCACCAAAATTGCGGACGGGTCGCGCCTTTTGGCGGGTCCACCGAGCGAGGGGTCGATGGCCCCGAAATGGATAAGTGCTCTTCGCTTGAACACCCAGTAAGTCAGACTTCCAAACGGATTGTTTTCTGAGATTGGCTTGTTTTGGTACTCAGTGGCGAAGGCCGCATGGCTGGCCGCGCGTTTGACCATGAGAAAGACCAGCGATTGCATGGACGGCCAATTGAGCACTGCACCTGCGTCCATCGCTTCTTTGTGGTCTGCGTAAAACGCCTTTGCCTTGTCCACGCCCTCGTTGTGGTAGATCTCCTCGAAACGTTCCCACAGGTCCATGCGGTCGGGCCAGGACATGATAGCCTGGTATTGAGTGGTGTGCCACGCGGGCGCTTTGGATTTGCGCGCCAACACCGCATCGAAATGCAGGATCGTGCCAACATAGATGATGCGCAGCGAACCATCGGGTGGACCAACTTCCGAGACTGCCTTGTCGATCCAAGCCTCGAGCTTCTTGCGTTGCTCAGGTGAGCGGACGTTTTCGTCATTCTCCAAATCGTCGAGAAAAACCAAACCAGGGCGAAACGGGCCATGCCGCCGCCCCCTGATCTTTTGCAACGCACCGACGCCCTCGACGCGCACGTCGTTTCTGGTGACGATCTCGCCTTCGCGCCACACTCGGCCTGCGCCGCAAGCGTGGGGGAAGTCATGAGCCAGGCGTGGGTTGGAGGTCAGCTCGGATTTGATCGCCTCAATCAAAAGCGCGGCTTGGCTGTAGACGTCACAAATCTCAAGGATGTAGTGTTCCAGTCCAAGGACGATGGCGTAAAGTGCACCGCCAAGCGATAGGTGCGTCGACTTCGACGAGCCGCGTGGTGCGACAAAGCACTCATTGGCCCCTTTCTTGCGGTTGCCTTCCATCCCGTAGACGATCTGGGGAAAGCTCTTGAATGCCGCCTCGTGAAAAAGGCTGGCGTCGCCTTTCACATAGTGCGGCAGATAAGTTTCCACGAAAAACCGAAAGCCCGTTTCTTTGTCCGTGACCTTCGCAACGCGCTCGGCGCGTTTGGATTGGCCGCTTTGGAAGGCTTCGACAGACAGCTCAATCCAACGGTCCAGCTCAGAGGCATGAGCGGCAATGGCCTCTTTGAACTTCGCTGGTGACAGATCAGCTTGGAGCTTGGGCCGTTTCATCCGTAGGCCTCAACCAGATGGTCGGAGAACGGCTCTGCGATTTGCAAGATCACATGGGCGTGGTCGGGATAGTGTTCTTTCACGAACTCCATGAGGCGGCGGATCACATCTTGTGCGACGCCCAGCTCGGAGATTTTAGGCGCGAGCTTGCCTGCCGAATTGGTCATCTTGGTCATGGCATCGGCAAGCGAGGTCATCATAGAGATGCGCTTGTCGATAGGCATTTGGTCATCGCGGTTTTTGAGGGCATCTGCCTTTAGATCATCAATCGCCGCTTGGGCCATGATCATGAACTCTTCGACCACGGTGGTGATCACCGCGTCCAAGCCTTCGCCTGCGATCATGTGAGCCGAGCGCGCGGTGTCCCAATCATCGCCAATGGCCTTTGCGGCGCGCTTCCAACGACCAATGGTATTAGAGGACACGCCAACCGACAGACCAATCATGGCAAGCGTCTTGCGCTTGTAGACGTATTCGGAGCGTGCCTGGCGTCGTTTGTCGCTATCAGCCGCCATCACGTTTCCCTACCCAAATCAGATACGCGAAATGCAACGTCAAAATCACAAGGCCATAGTCCTTGAGCACCCAGAAAGGCATTTCCAGATCGCTCGGGCTGTGGCCGGTGATGACATAGACAAGATTGCGAGCAGATTGTCCGAGAAGGCCGCAGGCGGTGACCAACATGCCAAGGCGATGCCAGACGGGCGCAACCTGCAGGGCGCGGTTGCTCATTGTTGCAACGATCATGATCAGTGCAGCAATTGGATCAAGGATCAGGATCAGCCAGACTGTCAGAAATTCAACCATCGCCGGTATCCTTCAGGCTCTGGATGTCTCGGAGCGTCTCCAGCGGCTTTTGCTGGAAGCGCTCGGACAGCTTGAAAATCCCCGCCAGAATATTCATGCCCAAGAGCCCAGTGAGAAAAGCGACGGCATGCTCCAACTCGTGGCCCAACTCAAAGCCATTGACGATCAGGGGCGTGATATAGGCCGCAGAAGCCGCACCCGTCAGCGTGGCAAACACCGCCTTTAGCGGCGTCAGATTGCGGATGAAAGACAGGCTTACAATCCCGCCGATCAGGCCCGCGAGTACGGCGCTCAGCTTGATGCCAAGATAAGTTTCAACGGGACCGTTCACGTTCTTACTCCTCAGAAATATCCGGCGCTGCGATCACGCCCTTGATTTGGTTGTATTGGGTGACCACGCGGGCATGGCGACGCTTGCAATCCCCAAGTGCCACGCGCGTGTCTGCGATGATTTCAAGGGCGCTGACCCCGTCAGGGACACCGGGGTCATAGCAAGCCCGCGCATCCTCCGATGACAACTCGGGGACGATGCGCGCTGTGGTGTCTTGGGATGGGAGTTGCGCGACAGGACTATTGCCCGATCCGGCGCAGGCGCTCAGCATCATCAGCGCTGACAGGGCAATGATGCGCTCGCACGGCAAGCTCGTCCTTAAATGCATCGGCTTCCTCTCTTTCTTTTCTCAAAATGGTGGCATCTCGTTCCGCCCGTGCCCGCGCCACATCACGCGCCTCATTCGCGCGGGCGAGCTGCTCTTCAATGCGCAGAAGTGAGGCGCGTTGCGCGGCGACCGTTGCCTCGAGATCAGCCGACCGGCATTGCAAGGCTTCGCGTGCAGCGCCCTTTGAGCTGGACCAAGCGCCAAATGCCAAAATGGCAATAATGATCAAGACGGGAACCGTGCCCGCACCCGAGAGCGCGCCAGCTCCTACGCGCAAGATTTTGAGCCACTTTGCCACTAGATGGTCCGCCCGGTTTGGTGGTCCTCAATGCGCGCGCGGGATATCTTCAATGCCTGCAAGATCACCAAGACGCCAATCACGACCAGCGCGATTTCAAAGACAGGTCCGAGACCTGACAACGCGGCTTTCAACGCATCAAAATTGCGCGTCACCTGCGTCATCAATCCTGTGGTTTCCTCGAGTGCGGCGACCGCGCCCGTTGCGGTCAACGTCCCGCCGAGGGCAGTTTGAGCAACCGAACCCTGCGCGATCCGCGAGCCGTTCGCCGCCAACGTCACGACATTGGCGCTTTTGCGTTCTTGGCTGACAACACGTGGCGCGGTGTCGGGATCAGCCAGTGCCTCGAAAGTTGCCTGCCCCGCTATACCATCCTCGACCAAGTAATTTTCGGCTTGGAAAGCGATCACCGCATCGCGGGTCATTGGGCCGAAGTGGCCGTCAATCGCGCCGCAGTGATAGCCCAGCTCTTTAAGGTCGGTTTGCAGCTGACGAACAAAGCGCCCCTGAGAACCGAGGCGTAGAGTGACCGAACGAAGCCCTAGCGCCTCAGGCTCTTCAAGCGCCGAGAGATCGCCGAGGTCGATCATCTGTGATCCGGCGGCGGCAACGTTGCCGCCCAAATTGCCTTTGTCATCCAGTTCCAAGACCGCTTTGTAGTCGATCACAGGGCACTCTTTGGCCGCGACCTCGCAGTGTCCGTGGAAGGTCATCTCGCCACGATAGGCATCGTCTATCTGGCGGCAGAGATCACGCAGCGCTTCGATTTGTGCCGGTGTAAAGTTCTCGGGAGCCAAGCCATGTAGACAAATGGCAATCGCCCCGCGATTGTGCCCGCCCTGCGCTGCAGGTGTCTTTTCGAGCGAGCGGCCCAGCTCAATTGTGCCATCCTTGCGGATAAAGAAATGATAACCGCAACCAAACCAGCCGCGCTCTTTGTGCCAGGCATCCATTGTGGCGACGTTGTCATGGTCTGGATTGTCACTGGCCGAGCAATGCACCCAGACCGTATCGACTGGCCGCATTGGTTTGGCAAAAACGAACTCTTTGAAATGCAACATCGGACCGCTCCGCAATTATAGGTTGCGGCCAATTTCGCATGTGCAGAAAAACAAAGGGGGCGGACCAATGTCCGCCCCTTAGTCGGGATCGAAACCGGCGAACAAATCGCCCTGATTGGGGTCGGGCGGGTGCGGGCCGTTCAGGGTGCGCCTAACGTGACGCTGTGAGCAGCCCAATTCGCTGGCGATCTCCCCACGCGACAGGCCCGCGTTTTCCAAGGCCACCATTTGCCGTCTGCGTTTGCCGCGATCCAAAGTCACCGGCACCAAGACCTTGTCCTGCGGACAAAATGCGGTCAAAGCCTCGGCATTTGCCGCCCCCAACTTATAGAGCTTGTGACCGGGCGTGAGCTTTTGAGGGATATTCAGCTCTTGCCCAGGGAAATGCTCAACCAAGGCCATGACCACGCCAAGACCAAGGGTGTCGGCAATGTCCTGCACCGAGGCGGGCAAAACATCAATGTGGTTTGGCCGTGAGTTGTGCCCGATGCTCATGATCGGCCTTTCTTGCCTGCCTCGGCACCCAGTAATTCGGTCGTGAGGCGGTTGAGGCGGTCTTGCAACGCAATGCGTTTGTGGGATTGGGGTGGGAGCTTTGCCAGGCGCATGATCAAGGTTTCACGCCTGGTGAGTTTGTCTGTTAGTGCCTTCTCGGCGTCCGTTGAAAAAAGTGTAAGTGGTTGGGACATGCTCGGTGCCTCCTTTGCCACTGAGAGCGAGCGCTTATTTCTGCGCTTTCGCTTGGCCTCGGCTTTCCATGGATTTGAGAGCTTCGATGATTGGTGAAGCTTGGTCATAGGTCAGAAATTCGGGATCATCGACGCGGTCGCCCCTGTCCTCGGTGCGGGCTGCCACAAAGCTGCGCAGAGCCTTGCGGCTGGCGTCGTCGATCACTCCCAACTCGGCGCAAGACCTCCAAAGGGCATGGATGAGCCGGACATAGGGCTTTTGCGAATATCTCTTGGAGTTCCCGCGCCCTTTGCCCCTCTTCACGACGAAGCCGCGCGCTTTGAAATCAGACAGGACAGCCTCGCGCTCTTCCTCGGTCAGGAAGCTGGTGTCTGGGGTCATTTCGATGGTCGCCAGCTTGGCGTATTGCGCGCGCAGATCGTAATCGTTCGCGGCTTCATCAGCGGGTGCCGCGGCCGAACGGACACCGGTTTGACCGGGGGTC
>JAKVBH010000051.1:5445-9061 GCA_022447495.1 Marinovum sp.
ATGTCGCGAAATGCGTCCTCGTCCAGACCCAGCTCACGTTTGGCAACGTGGATTTTGACTAGCGCTCTCATCCTCGATCCTTCCAATTGAAAAGGCCGAGCATCCCGCGCAGTTCTATGAACGGGACGGGTTGGACGTTAGCCAGGACCAGACCGAATGGTCCCTCAAACCAAGGGCTATCGTGATATTCGACGCAGTCCACAATCTCGGCCATGCCAATGATGCCGCCGCGAGCGCGTCCCTCGTCGCTGTTGTGCATAGACGCGATGCAGCCTTGCTCGCGGGTCATGCCTCGCTCCGTCCCGCTATCGCCTCTGATTTGGCGGATCACCTCAAGGCAAGTGTCATAGTCAGATGCCTTAGGCTGATACAGGCTTGCATGCAGACAGATTGACCCTCGGTAGTTTACCCGCCGAGAGCGGTTTTCAATGTCTTTGCCCGCGTTCACAATCGCCCAACACCAGGGCTGGCGAATTGAAAGCGCGCGGTCTGGCAGATGATCAAGCACCGCTCACTCCTCCTTTCTGACGGCGGGGGAACACCCCCCACTCGGGTGACACCCCGCCGTCTGCCGCGCTCCGTGAGTGGTGCGGCGTTCCAATTGTTCCAGTTTTTCGATGATTTTGCCGATACGACGAACTGGACAGGCCATTACGCGGCCTGCCGTGTCGAGGAAGCCAAACAAATGCGTGCCATCGCTCACACCTCCGCCAGATTAAGTGAAATGCGTCTTTCGCCCTCCGATTTTGGATTGGCACTTGGGTCGCAGGTGAAAAAGTTGACGTAGGTGGTGGCCGCATCGCGGCGTATGGCCTCGTCGATGGCATCCATGGCGCGGGACCAGCGGGGGTCATCGCATTTGTGCTCGCGCAGACCGAGGATGCCTTTTGTGTCGATCCGGCCTTTGCCATTGAGCTTAAAGACACTGGTCACCAAGTCTTTGATGAAGGGCGACCCGCCTTTTTCCAGCTCATCCTCGACCACCTCGAAAATCAGAGCTTTCGCGGCTTCCAGCTCAGGGCCAAAGGTCACGTGTTTGGACACAGTGAGCTTGACCATGAAACGTCCACAGGCAGAGCGCAGCGTCATGTTGCCGTCTTTGCCACCCTTGCTGACGCCGTGGTCGTCCATCATCATTTGGCGCTTGGCGACCATCTCCTCGATGGCCTGTTTTTTGAAGGCGGCCAAAATCGCATGGTGGCTCTGGGCCTCATCGCAGAGAACCGTGACCAGATCGTGTTCGATCTGTTTCGCGGGGTCCAGATTTTTATAGGCGATCATGCTCCCGTCTGGGCGGGTGATCATCTGCTCGGGTTTAGGCTGCATGGTCATCTGGTTCCTCCAGAGTTTGTGCCGGGACTAGGGAAAGGTCAGGTGCGCCGGGGATCAACGAACCTGGGTAATCCTCAAGAACGAGGTTGCAGAAATATGCCATGGCGAAGATTTCCTCTTCGGAGGCATCGGTGAGACCGCGTTGTCCCCAATTTTTGATGCGGGTTTTTGCGCGGCTGGCCAGCGCAGTGACGCGGTGGATTTCGGGATGGACGGTTGCGCTCATACCCGCATCGCCCCTGCCCGTTTGCTAGGCGAAAGCTCTTGTAGGGCACGATCAAATCGTTGCAGGCGCTTCGGGTCGTGTGTCTGAGGTTGCACAACGCAGAGGTAGGCATGCACGTCAGTGCCGTCTTGGTCGTTGCCTTTCCACAGGCGCGTTCGACAGCCATCAACAAACTCAAACTCGTCGGTAGGGGTAAGGGTCAGCTGCATTCTAGAGCCTCTTTGGTTTCGGGGTTTTTGGTGAAATCGGTGCCGCCAACGATCTTTGGGCGAAACCCAGATGGGACTTGACCGGGCAGCGGAGGGCAGATGCGCTCAAGCTCTTTGGCTTGCGCCTCCCAGCGGAGTAGGATTTCGACAAGCTTCCATTGCATGGCCGAACTCATCATTGCCCCCTCCGAAAATTCCTCGGCCATGGTTATGCGAAGGGTTTGGATCGACTGACTAAGCATTGGCTTTCACCCCCTCCAAACCGTGGAAGCTGTAGGGGCAGCCATTGCGGCAGGCGATCCAATGGCGCAGGGCGTCAGGATCAGACGTGGGCTGCGGGCGAGATTGATGCGCTTCGCAGTCGCTTTGCGATATGTCGCAAGCCAGGTGCGGGCATGGCACAAAGTCGGTAAAGGCCGCGATCACCTTGGCGGCGATCCGCGATGTGCCGCCTTTGTATCGACCCGACAAAACGAGGGAGATTGCCGGTCGACTATAGCCTATCTTGCGCGCCACGTCGCTGATTGAGCTGACGTCGCATTCTTTTCGCAAGATGGTGAGCCACCGCTCTTCGGTCTGGGGGGCTACGCCTGACATGGGTGAGCCTCCCTGGTGTTGTGATCCCAGACATCACGCTTGCGCACACGGTGGCTGGGCGCGAGCGGACCTGTGTCGTTGATCAGACGATAGCGCTTGTACCCATTTGACGTCTCAGGCGCGCCGGTCTTTTCCCGTGTGGGCAACAGAGCCAGGAAACCGGCATCACACAAACCTTTGCAATACCGCCGGATATTCTGATGGTCTTTGTCACTGGCGTCATTGCAGGCATAGAGCGTGATGTCCGACGTGGAAAACATGACCGCCGCGCGCATCGCCGACCAGGCACGCTGGCGCAAAGTGTTTGGCACGGGAGGGCGCGCATGTGCTGTGTCTGGACCCATGGGGCCGGAGCGGATTTCAACGCCCTTCGCCAATGCATCTGCGCCAGCGTCGGTCAGACAAAAAACCCCTGTCTCGACGCGATCAAAAAAACCCCGATTGATCAACATGCCAGCCGCTTTGATCGTCTCGTGACGGGTGATGCCGGTGGCCTCTTGGAGTTGGTCCACCGTCAGGCACACCCCTGGCTCCATACAGGCCATAAGGGCGTTTTGATTATAAGCGACCCCGGCCATCACGCGACCGCCGCTGTGATAACGTCAGGGACGTAGATTTTCTCACCTGTGGCGCGGTCGTTTACGATATGTTGGCCCGCCATGTCCGCGAGCGTGATGCCTCCGTCACCGGGCTGGTTGCGCCTGCCGTATCGCTCGACAAAGGCCATTGCCTCGATGATCTCGCGGTTCATGCCATTCGACACGCGATGCACAAAGCCAACCAGGTCGTCGGCAACTGGTACTTCGCATTTCTGATCAAAAAAGAGCCGGACATCTGCAACGGTCGCATTGGTAAACTTCACATATTGCGAAATGCGCGACGCGATCTGAGGAAACCGCACCAGGTTGGTGCGTATCTTGCCCATGCCGACCAAGATGATGGGCATCTCGGTCATGTCGCTGAGGTCGCGGATTGTCTCCATGATTTCTTTGTCCGAGGACACGTGATCCGCTTCGTCTAAGATCAAGGCGAAGGTTTTGCCTGCGGCATGAGAGGAGGCCTGTGCGACCAACAAAGATTGCAAGGCCAGCGCGAATTTCTTCTCGATGGCATGCGGCGGGTCTTGGCGTAGCAAACAAAGAAGCTCATTTAGAAACCAGCTTGCTTTGTATTTGGCCTTGGCTCGCAGATAGAGCGCGCCCTCCTGTGATGCAAAACGACGGAGGGAGGTGGTCTTGCCCAGCCCGGGATC
>JAKVBH010000052.1 GCA_022447495.1 Marinovum sp.
GCCCTCGCAGGTTGAAATAATGGCCCGTCTCAGCTGCCAGGCGTTTAACAAACTCCAAGGCGCGCTCGCGGCGTTGGTTCACGCGCGCGTGGGGCAGATCATTGATCTCGCCAATGATCTCAAGGTCCAGTTTGGCAGCGATGGCCTCGACGATCTGGGCGGTGGTTTGACGTTCAAAGGCGCGGGTCTCTTTGGTGCGCAGCGACTTTGTGATTGGCGCGGCCAGCCCGCGCAGGGTCATGACATCGCCGTCACGTCCGCCAGTTGCGTTGGGTTCGTCCATCTCAAAGGTGCCAGCGGGCAAGATGCCGCCCGCACCATCAAAGATCACCAGGCGCATCTCGTCGCCATGCTCGGGCATCCATCCGGCTTTCCACTTCCCGGTCGTGTCGTGGACGGTGAGGTCCATCTCGTCGGCTTGTCCGTGTAAGTGATCCGTATAGGTGACCTCGGTGGTGTCAGGATCGAGAGTGCCGCTGATATCGGTGCCGCGATAGAAAAGGTGAAAGCTGGGCTTGGGGAGCGGGTTCATGCGCTGCGTTTCCAGGGTGGCAATAGATCGTCTTGGACAAAGGCCTCGTCGATCACCGGCACGATCAAGGTCAGGCCAGCAGGCAGGATCAAGGGCGGAACGACCAGGGGATTGGTAAAGAGGCTGGCATTGGCATCGAGCAAAACCGATTGCTTGGCCGCGTCGCCATAATAGCGGTAGGCCAAGAGGTCCCAGCGGTCTCCATCAATCGTTTGGTGTTCAAAGTGACCGGCCATTCTTAGTGCCCTATTGTTTCGCTATTTGAGGACACGTGCTCACCGCCTTACGTTCGGATTGCCGCCCGCCACCCGCGCCAAGGCCGGGGCCGCTGCAAGAGCCATGGACTGCAAGAGCGCGCGCAAGTTGGTGATTGGGGCTTCGATCAAGGAGAGGGTGGCTTCAACCCGCACAATCCGGCCCGAGCGATTGGTCTTGCGCACATTGATGCGCAGTGATTGCACCACAAAGCGCCGCACGGAAAACGCTCCGCCTGTGATCTTGAGAGGCAGTGGCGTCTTTAGGGCAAAGGCCAATTCGAGCTTTTTCAATTCGGCTTGCGGGTCGCAGAACTCCTCAGAGAAAAAGAAGTCAAAGTCCTGGGTGTCCAGCTCGGAGCCGATA
The DNA here is from genome assembly GCA_022447495.1 of Marinovum sp. Classification (GTDB taxonomy): domain Bacteria; phylum Pseudomonadota; class Alphaproteobacteria; order Rhodobacterales; family Rhodobacteraceae; genus JAKVBH01. The sequence continues at coordinate 1,154 of JAKVBH010000052.1, forward strand.
TCTTGCAAGACGGGTTTGCCGCGCGTCACGTCGTGTTGGGCGAAGGTGTTTTTGCGGGTCAGATTTTGGCCGGTTGGGCTGGTCAAACTGTCAGACCCCATGGGGATCGAGCCAAGGAAAAAGGCAATCATGCTGGCCTCCGTTTGACAGGCTGCGCATCCTCTTGATGCACGCGGATGGAGCACAACCGGCCATCTTGCCAATATTCCACCAAGAGAAAGGGGCGCTTTTGGCCGCGCGCAAAGATCAGCTCCTCGACGGTTCCTTCGATGCAATCACCGATCACAACGCGGGAGCCAGGCGGGTATTCAAAATCCGTCGCCATTTCAGTGCTCCTTACGTTTCTGGCGTGCTTGGTGTTGCGCGAGCAGCGCGGCAATCTCGCGTTTGTGCTGGCGAAGAAGGTCCCGGAATTTGGTGAGGTTCTCGGGGCTGGCGCTGTCAAAATGAAAATCGCCATAGGTGACAGTGATCGGCGCAGATGAACCTTCGCGAGATCTCGCACCGCTTGGGCTGGCGATGCTAGCAGCTGATTGAGCGGTGCGCGATTGGGCGGCGGTGGGGAGGTTGGATACCGCCGCTGAACTGGGCACGGCAGCGGTGGCGGTGGCAAGCTGTGGTGTGATGCTGGCCGCTGCCATGGTTGCCGCCGCCGCCCCGCGCATGGCCGCGACCATCGGCTTGGCGTTGATGGAACCGGCGATGGTCTCTCCGAACTTGAGCCGGTGAATGTCTGAGAGCGGGCCAGTCTTGGCGGGCGAGGATGGCAGGTGATCGCGCACTTTCTGGGTGGCGGCGGCGGTTGCGTCGACCACCAGGTGGGTGCCTGCTCGGATGCCGTCTGCCAAGGTACGCATCAAGGCAACGCCCCGGTCGGTGAAATCGGTGCCCGCCAAATGGGTGTCGATGCCAGAGACGGCCACTTGCGTGGCTTTCAGCGCGCCATCGGCGGCGGCGGATAGTTTGGGATATTGACCGGCGAGCTTTTCGGCGGCACTGGCGGCGTCCAGGATGGTTTGTGGATCGGCAATTTTCTCTTGACCGCTCAGCCATGCGGGCAATTCCAAATCCGGCATTTCTGGCAACAAATCCCAGAACTTTGCTGCAGCTTCGCCCATCCAGCCGGTGACCGAGTTCCAGGCGTCCTTGATGCCTTGAAGGTTGATCAAACCCTCCCACTCGACGGTGGGTATAGCCTCCCAAACCTTGCCAAAGGCACCGTCCAACCACTCGGTCACGCCGCTCCACGCGGTTCGCAGGCTGGCCTCCGCATCCGTCACAGACGATGTAATGGCCGCGCTGATCCCCTCCCAGTTGCTTGTGATGAGAGAGACGGGGTGCCAGGCAAAGAGCGTTTTAAAACCGGACCACGTCAGCTCAATTGCATCCTTGCCCAACTCAAGGGGCGCGCTTAGCCCCTCTTTGATCCCTTGCCAGTTCTCTGTGATCAAGGTGGTAGGTGACCAGGCAAACGCCGATTTGAGCCAATTCCAAACGGTCTCGACGGTCTGTTTTATGCCGTCCCAAAGAGCCGTAAAATACGGCTCGATCTTGTCCCAGTTCTTGTAGATCAAATACACCCCACCCGCGATGGCCGCGATGACCAACACAATGGGATTTGCCATCAACGCCGTGGATAGTGCCGCAAGGCCCGTGACGATCTGGACGAGACCGGCGGCGGTGCTGATCAAGGTGGGGGCAAAGGCGATCCCGGCCAAAATGCCCAGGAGGTTTCTCCACCCGCCCACGTATTCAGCAGCCTTGGAGAGATAGCCGGAGAGTTCTTGAATAACGGCCAGGGCGTCCGTCATGAAGGCCCAGGCATTTTCCAGCGCGGTCTGGATTGTCTGCCCGATCTGGGTCGCCCAGGCCTGCAATGTGCCATCGGCTTCTAGCCGGTTTATCGTGTCCAGGATTTCTCCAAGTCGCCCTTTCATCCAATCGAACAGACCGGATTTCATGATCATCATTTGGAACTTGGTCCAAAGGTCCCAGAGGTTGGACGTCATCCCTTCCCAGGTTTGGGAAAGCTTCTGCATCGAACCCGCATATTTCTCATTCATGATCCCCATGAGGGTCTGTTGAATGGCCAGCCGGTCGCCTGCTTTGACCGTGGCTCGCATCTGTTTGCCCGCCGCGTTGGTGTATTCGTAGGTGATCTTGCCGCTCGCCTTGGCCGCTTTGATCCCGAACTCTTTGAGCCGCTCATTCTCGCCAGTGACCGCATCTGCAACGGCTTCGACGGCCTGCATCAAGGGCTTTCCCATGGCCGCAGAGGTATCGCCCAAGGTCATCAAAAGCCCGTTGGTTGGATCAAGCCCGTAGGCGCGGAGTTGGACAAAACTCGCGGTGACCTGGTCCAACTCGTAAGGCGTGGACACGGCAAAACTTGAGACCCAATCCATGGCCTTGCTGGCAGCCTCTGCCGAGCCTTCGGTGGTGGTCAAGATGGTCTGGAATTTCTCAAAATCCGCCGCCGTGCCCACCAGGCCTGAGGCTGCCGCCGCCGCAGACCCGTAAGCCAGGGTGATCGCCGCCGCACCGGCCAGCAACCCGCCTCTGGCGCGTTGCCAGCCCTGACCAATCTGACCCATGCCATAAGTGCCAAGCTGGATCGTCTTTCGATGCAGCGCCGCAATCGCCCTTTTGGCTTGCGCAGAGCCTCGGACGATCACATCCAAAGACTTGCGGCCTGCGCGCCCAAGCGCGTTCATAGCCCGTTCGGTGCGGCGGGTGTTTTGAATGGTTTTGTCGGCGTTGTGGCGCGCCGCCGCAGCCAGACGCTTTTCGGAGGCCATGATTTTGCGCATGACCTTTGACGCCTTGTCTATGGCGGAAAAGGTCATGGAAAATTTCATTTGCCGTCCTCCATTGCGTCTTTGCGGAGCTGGTCAAGTTCAATGCGGGCCTCGAGCTGGGCCGCAAACTCAGGCTCGGTCATGGCATTCAGTTCAGAATGGCTGTAACCGCACTCGACCAGGTAGGCGTGATCCACCGGGTGGGAGAGCGTTAGGGGCTTTCGTTTCCCAGATCGTTGGCCTCGTCGTCGTCATCATCATCGCCAAAAATCTCGCCAATCAAAAAGAGCACGTCCCTGCCGTCAATCAGGCCTGAGTGCACATCGGCCATGGTGAGCTGTTCACCCTCAAAGAGCACCGAGGCCATAACCATGGCAGCTTGAGCCTTTGGCACGTCACCTTTGGCTTGGCGTTGCGAGCGCATCCATTTTCCGTGGTCCAGGAATTCGGGGATTTCCACTTTGATGCCCGATTGGGGCAGTGTCTCTGCTCGGAAGCCTGATTTTTCGGAGCGGTGGGCGGCAAGCTTGGCGCGCACGCCGGTGAAGTCGGTATTTTTGGCCATTGGTCAGTCCTGTCTATCGGTCCGGTGCAGCGCGCCACGCACCAGGACTAAAAAAGGGGCCAAGGACACGCGCCCATGAACTTTGATAGGCGCTGGCAAACAAAAAAAGAGGCGGACCAATGTCCGCCCCAAGGTTGGTCTGAAGGACCAGAGGTTGCGCTGTGGTTAGGTTGGCCAGACGTCCTCGCCGTTGATTTTGAAGATGCCCGCGAAACCATCATATTCGATGATCGGAGTGGCATCGCCATAGACCTTTTGCGAAAAGCTCGGGATTGTAATCGCGTATTCCGATCCCATACCCTCCGCGAGTTTGGCTTTAAGACCGCTGCGCTTCATTGTGTGGAAACCCACATGGGTCACCAGCGTGTGTGACTTTTCAGCGTTGAGGCCGGTGTCGTCAAATACATCCACATAAGAGTGCATCTGGATCGTGTGGCGCTTCGCAGGATTGAGGAGCTGGCGCTCGGAAGCTTCGTCCAACCATTCAAAGCCGATTTTGCCGGTGATTGCCTCCATTGGACGGCCCGGCAATTTTAGCGTGCCGATCATGCCCAGCGTGGCGTGTTCGACCTCGGTGTAGCCTTCGCCGTCGAGATCAAACTCTGAGACGCGGCCTTTGACATCCGCCCCATTGATGTAGAGGTCGGCGTTGGTGATTTGCCCGATTTTCTGAACCATGGCGGGGTCTCCTATTACGCAGCGAGCGCGAGCGCTTGGGTGATGAACTTGGTGTCCACGTAGGAATGATGCGTGAGCCGCTCCATGACTGAGGTAGGATGGCATTCCAGCGTGTAGTGGACGCG
>JAKVBH010000053.1 GCA_022447495.1 Marinovum sp.
TCGTTGCCCAGCCCACCAAAGACCGTATCGTGGCCGTTGGCATCGTTTTGGGTGTTGTCGTTGAAGACGTCAGCGCCCTGTTCCAGGAAGGCCTGATCCTGGCCATTGCCGCCATAGACCACGTCGTTGCCTTCGCCGCCGCGCAGGGTGTCGTATTGATCACCGCCGTAGAGCGTGTCGTTGCCCAACCCGCCCCAGAGAGTGTCATTGCCTTCAAAGCCGAAGATCTCGTTGTCACCGACATTGCCTTCGAGGCGGTTGGCTGCGCTGGTGCCAAGGGCGTCAACATCGGCGGTGCCGATGAGGCGCACGGCTTCGAAATCGCCATTCCAGACAGCGTCGCGCAGATCGATGGTCAGGCGGGAGACCAGAGTGTCGAAGTCGCTGGCCAGCCCGGAGCTTTCATCGACCGTGTCAAAGCGGTCCACGTGATATACATCGTTGCCGATGCCCCCGATGAGCGTGTCGGCTCCGGCGCCGCTAACCATGGTGTCATTGCCGGTGCCCCCAAAGAGCCCGTCATTGCCACCGGCCCCGGCGATAAAGTCGTTGCCCGCCCCCCCAATGAGAGCGTCATCGCCATCGTCACCAAAGAGCGTGTCGTTGCCCGCGTTGCCTTGGATCTGGTCATTGCCATTACCGCCAATCAACACGTCGTTGCCGAAGTCGGGTTCGGCATTGGGCACGGTGAGAGAGACAGCGACTTGTGTCGCGGCCGTATCCGAGGCGATCAGGATGACCTCGATCACATCGCCCGCATTGGTCGACAGACCCGAGACCGAGACGTTGTATTGCAGACCCAGCGGCGTGATCGCGAATTGCGTGTCATCGAGCGTCCGGCGCAGGGTGCCATTGACATAGATCTCCATACGGTCGATTTCGCTGCTGGCGACTGGAGAGCCCACGAGGCTCGCGGTCAATGTGCTGGGCGTGAGCACCTGCGCGGCGGAGTTGTTGGCGATCCCATCGTCGAGAAGGTCCAGCTGTGTGAGATCGGAATCCGAGCCCAGACCAATTGAGTTGATGGTGGCGTTCAATCCGTTGGGGTTGGTCAGGGTGGCCACCTCATCGGCGAACGACGCGCTGCCTCCGCCGTTTTCGCCATCGGACAGGAAGTACACGACATTCTCGCCGGAGCCGGAATTGTTCAGCTCGGTAATCGCCTGCTGCAAGGCCACATCAAAGTTTGTGCCACCAGAGCTATCCAGAGAGACCAGGGCCTGATCCACACCGGTCAGGGCCGAGCCCGAGAAGACAGTGGCCGCGGTATCGTCAAAGGCCACGATGCTCACATCCGATGTTCCAAAGCCCGCAGAGACAATGGATGCATTGAGCGATTGGAACGCGGAAATAGTGCCGTCAATCAGCGTGTTGGACGCAAAATCACCGTTAAGGTCCCCCACGGTTTCAGAGCCAATGAACTGATCGCCCATCGACCCAGACACATCGATCACATAGACGATGTTGAACTCGGCCGTGTCCTGTGGCTGGCGCGCGATCAGGCCGGAGATATCGATGCTTGATCCGGCGTTTGTGTCAGGCAGCGTCACGGTGAGCGCGATGTCCTGCCCGGTTTCGGTCACGGTCACCACATCCGAGGCGGTTTGCGTCAGCGCCCCATCGCCCGAGATCGAGTCGTCGCCATTGCCGCCATTGATGACGTCGCTGCCACCGTTGCCGTTGAGGTTGTCGTCGCCGTCCTCGCCCAGAATGATGTCGTTCTGGCGCAGGCCGTTGATCGTGTCCCCGGCCTGGGTCCCCACCAGCACATCCGGCCCGTCGGCGCCTTCAATCGGATCCGTGCTGGGATCGACCTGCATGATGGTGAGCCGATCGTCGTAGAGGGCCGTGACCGCCACGAAGCCTTGCCCGGCCACTTCGACGAATTGCGCCCCTGCGGCCCCGTCGAGGAATATCTGGGCGGCATTGTCATCAAGGATCGATGTGCGGGCCGTCAGGCTGCCGTCGGAACCCACTTCGAAGAGCGTGACACCATCATCATATTCCCCGGTGACCATGAGATAGTTGGTGCCGTTGAACGTGAAAGCTTCGACCTCCCGGGCGCCGGATAATTCGATGCCCGTCGTGTCGGTGAGATTGAACACGTTGGTCGCAGCGCCCGCACTATCGACCGAGTAGACGGACACGCCATAGTCATTGCGCCCCGCCACAAAGAGATATGTCACCCCGCCAATGACCAAGGTGTCCACGGCATGGGCACCGTTGAGCTCTTGCAGGCTACCGTCAAAAATGGACTCCACAAAATTGAGTTGCCCCGTGGACGTCAGTTGGAATGTCGTGATCGCGTCGTCGAAATCGCCAACGGCAAAGACATAGGTATTGCCGCCGATTTGGGCGATTGTGCTGTCGACCACATTATTGAGCCCAAAGCTCGCATTATTCACGTCATCGACATTGGCGACGTTGGTCAAAAGTCCATTGGTGCCAATTTGAAAAACGCTCAGCCCGTCGTCATCCCCGCCTTCGACAACGATAAAGCGGTTGCCGCCGACCACGGCGATGGGGAGAGAGCCGCTGAGACTGTCAAGTTGGTATGATGTGTTGTCCGTATCAGCGATGGTTTGGATTTCGCTCAACGCACCCGTCGTGGCATCCTGAGACAAAACCCGCAGCGTGTTGTCGAAACGCCCGCCGAGGTAGACATAGATCGACCCGTTGATGACGGTCGCGTTCACCGCAGATGCACCGCTTATGAAGGTGGATGATGTGTTGTTGTCGAATGTGCTGACCAACCCCACTGTGCCATCGGCAAACACTTCAAACACATTGAGCGCATTGGAGTAGTTGGATGTGACGTAGAGATAGGTGCGGCCGTTGGCGACGAGCGAAGTGACATTTTCCGCCCCGTCCAGAGACAGGTCAGAGCCAACGGTTTGCGAAATCAAAAGATTGTTGATCATATGCGTTTCCCACAAAATAAAATCAAAAATGATTAAACCTTTATTACTCATGGAATGTGCGCTGTCCACAAGGCCTGTTTTCTTTGATCGTCAATTGCTTTGTGTACTTTGTGGGAAGCAGTCGAGGCAAAGCCCCCGACGCGCTCTGCAGCTCACACGATGTCGATGTTGCCCGCAAGGACTGCTATGGTGGTCAGGCCGTCGAGGAGGATGGTCTGGCCCGCGCCGAAGGTGATGAGGACCCCGGCGGCGTATGCCCCGTTTTGCATTGGTCGATGACATTTCGCAGATGTCCGCTTTGATGTTGATCGATCAACCCGCTCGCACTCGCAGCGAATGACCGCATTCCGCCCCGCCTGTAGGACGTCTGGATCGGTCAATGGTCCGAGATCGTGTCCGCTTTGGGCTGGGAGCGGACAACTATCTGGTTGGGGCGGGCGGTCGCTTTGTCCGCAGAGCGAAACTTAGGATGGGTTCATTAGAAACTCAGGTCAATTCAGTATTTTGATTATAGTCTTCGGCCATGTCTGCGATTTCACGCGCATCGCTGGCTGACATGCCAAGCACCGGACGGGCGGGTATAGTCACGGCATGGTTGAGGCTAGTCTCGCCACCATGGTGATGGATGGCCGCATAGACCATCGGCGTGCCGACGGTCACCCGCCTGGCTGGCGTCGTGATCGAATGTCTGGACTATGCCGGATTTATTGCCCGCTATGACGGCCCAGCCACGTTCTTCTATCTCGATCCACCCTATTGGGGCTGTGAGAATGACTATGGCAAAGCGATGTTTGGACGCGAGGAGTTCGAGGCCATGGCCGCTCAACTTGGCCAAATCAACGGGAGCTTTCTCATGTCGATAAACGACGTGCCTGAAATCCGCGAGACCTTCGCAGCGTTCCACCAGGTCAAGGTCGAGACGACTTACACGTTGGGCAAAAAGACTGAAAGCCGGGGCAAAATAGGTGAGCTTTTGATCGGAAACTGGCGGTTCCAGCTCTGATTATTCAAAATATTTGTGCCAAAGGTAGCGCCGATCTGTGCCAAAGGTAGCGCCGAGCCACAACAAGTCGAGCCACAGTTGAGAATTTGTTGCGGTCAAGGGTAATGGTAGCGGAGGAGGGACTTGAACCCCCGACACGCGGATTATGATTCCGCTGCTCTAACCAGCTGAGCTACTCCGCCAGAAGTGCGGGCGGAGTACGAAAGCCCGCCCGCTCCGTCAAGCACAAAACGTCGTCTAGGTAGCTTTTCATCAAGCGCGTCCAATCATATGCTAAACTAGCAATTGAATTTAGGTGGAACGCAAGCGATGCGGCTGATGTTGGTTTGTCTATTTGTGATGTTGGCCAGCTTTGCGGTGGCGCAAAGCGACGATCAGCCCACCGGAACCATCACCGTCGACGATAGTGCGTCGCAGGATGCGGCTATCGCCATTCGGATTCGGGAAATTCTAGCAGAGTTAGAAGGCTACAGCGATGTAACCGTGAGCGTGTCGTCTGG
>JAKVBH010000054.1 GCA_022447495.1 Marinovum sp.
GTCCCGCGCCAAAACCAGATTTGCTGATTGTCGCGCGGGGCGGTGGATCCCTGGAAGATCTTTGGGGGTTCAACGAAGAGAGCGTGGTACGCGCCGCTGCTGAAAGTGACATTCCGTTGATTTCGGCAGTTGGGCACGAAACGGATACTACTCTGATTGATTATGCGTCCGACCGGCGCGCCCCAACCCCGACCGCGGCAGCAGAACTTGCGGTGCCGGTCCGACTTGATTTGCTTGCGACGACTGAAGCCTATGGCGCGCGCTTGACGCGAGCTTCCGGTCAAGCGGTGCAGCAGCGACGCCAACGCTTGCGGGATCTGTCACGTGCCTTGCCCCGCGTTGAAGAACTTGTAGAACGTCCCGCCCAAAAGCTCGATGATCTAACCGGTAGGCTGGAACGGGCCTTGATTTCCAGACTTGAGCGTCGGCGTGATCGTTTTCATGGGGTGTCCGCGCGTCTTGGACCGAAGGTTCTGAACCGCATGCTACGCGATCGTAAGGATCGTTTGGTGCAAAACGGTGCGAGACTCGCGGCGGGTCTGCGGGGTCCGTTGCGAGCGGCTTCGCGTGAGCTTGGAAAACTGGACCGACGTTTGTCGATAGACCTTGTCAGCCGGGCTATAGTCAAAGCGCAAAAGGGCTACGCTTTATTGCCCATCCGATTAGCCTCGGCGGGCAGTAGGCAGACCATCGCTTGGAGAGAGCGCTTGATTGCGCTTGATAGAATGCGCCAGACCTTGGGCTACAGAGAAACACTGGCCCGCGGTTATGCTGTTATTCGCGATGGGTCTGGAGCGGTTGTGACATCCAAAGCACGTGCACAAACCGCTGCGGGGCTAGAAATAGAGTTCGAGGATGGTCGTTTGGCAATGGGCGGCGGTTCTGCCCCCGCTCGAAAAGACAAACCAAAACCGCCAGATCAGGGCTCACTGTTTTAGACGCCGACGTCTGGGCCTTGGCATTCCAAGGGTCCGTGGCTTTCTCCCATTAGTGTCAAATCATCTTCTGGTGCCGCACCAAGAACGCGTGCTTGTATGTCACCGTTTTCTCGAAAAAATGACCAACAAATCGGCTCGTTAGGGCGAAACTCATAGACAAAGCAGATTGATTGGTCGGGACCGGGCATCCACCGTCCATATTGGCATTCACCATTCAGAAAGCTCCAGATAACACTTCGGTCGCGTCTGTATTCTTCAGCGCCATAAGGATTTCCGTGGCGCGAGAAGAAGAGCGTTTTACCAGTGGCAAGGGCGTCGAACTCTTCTGCGCTTAAGACGTCGTCGCTTCCAAGGCTCGGGCTGGCATAAAAGAAGAAAAGTAAAAGAGGAAACCATCGCATTGCGTTACTTTTGCGTTGCGGTGGGAAAGACGCAAGGGGTGTTGAACAGTCTCAGTCGGCACGTGCCATCCGCCGGGCACGGCTTGGGGGCATGGGCGGAACATCTTTGGCAAGATGAACCCGGATCAGTTCCCGGTTCATGATCTTGCGCCACTGTTTTGGCCAAAACGCAAGCCCCGCCATCAATGGAAGGCTGTATGGCAGCACCGGACCCTGCGCGGTATCGGGGGCCCCAAGCGCTGGGAATGGCGTGGCGGGGCGCAGATGGTGCTCGGAATGCAGGGGCGCGTTCAGCATCATCAGCCGCGAAACGGCATTAGGCGCATTCCAGCTGTGGCGCGCACTCAGGGCCTCATAGGTGCCGTCTTCAAGCTGTCGCCGATACAAGCCGTAGTGCTGGACATAGTCCGAGGTCAGCAATTGCAGTGCCGCCAAAATGCCCAATGCGATATGTGCGGCCATCCCAGCAACACCACCTAACAGGGCTGAAATACCTAGGGATAGCGTGAGCACCGCGGCATCTTGAAAGTAGGGGTGGGTTGGATGCCAACCAGATAGGCCAAGGGCTTTCAGCCGGCGGACCTCGAGGTTCCAACCGGCTTGGAAGGATCCGATCCAGGCGCGAGGAAGAAAGGAATATATCGTCTCGTCTGGTCGCGCAGAGTTCGGATCGCGCGGCGTTGCAACAAAGCGATGATGAATTGCAGGATGCGCGGTTGCGTGATGACCAAACAGCATGGTCGCGTAGACCACTCGGCCAAGTCGGCGGGGTAGGCTTTGTGTTGCATGGATCAGCTCATGGGCATTGGACGCCGAGATTTGTCCGAAGACCATTGCAGTCGCTGCAAAGAGCCCGATCTGCGCGGTTTGGCCAAGCTGTGTTGCGCCGCTGAGCCCAAAGATGACGCAAGGTAGAAGCACCAGATGCGCAAGGCCAAGAACCATCGGAAGTGTCTTGCTGTCGATATCCGCTGATCGCCAGTCCAGTTTGCGTGGCAAGGCCAGATCCAGTGCTGGAACAAGCAACACAAACCAAAGAACCGCCATCCAAACGGCCCATTCGAACCCAAATGCCCCTAAGACAGTCAAAAAATACGGAAATAACGATGCAAGAACGAAACGGATCATAATCAACTACCATACCACACTCTTGGGCGAGAGTACGGCGAAATCCATGATCTTTCGTGACCATTCTCGCGTTTCCGGGACGCGGCATGTCGCATTTCCGCTCGCGTGGACCCGTCCCCGCTTCTAGGATGTCAGCACGTAACGCGGACGGGGATAGATCATGGCGCTCGACACCAAGGCTGATAATGCAAATGGCGTCTGGAAATCGGGACGCGGAAAGGGTCGAAGTACACCGAAAGGTCGCCAGTTAGACGATCAGGCGTGGGAAGACGTAAAAGCGCTTCTGGGCGACAGACCGCGTCGTCGTGATCTACTTATCGAGTACTTACATCTGATTCAGGATGCCAATGGCCACTTGTCCTCTGCGCATTTGCGCGCCTTGGCCGAGGAAATGAGAATGTCGATGGCCGAAGTGTACGAGGTTGCAACATTCTACGCGCATTTTGATGTGGTCAAAGAGGGTGAGACGGCACCGCCGTCATTGACGATCCGTGTTTGTGACTCTCTGTCTTGCGAATTGGCCGGTGCACAACAACTCAAAGCTGCGCTGGAAGACGGTATGGATCCCAGCAAAGTGCGCGTTTTGCGGGCGCCCTGCATGGGCCGGTGCGATACTGCACCGACCGTCGAGCTTGGCCACAATCATATCGATCATGCGACGGTCGAAAAAATCACGGTGGCAATAGAGACCGACGATACTCATCCCGTCATCCCCGCCTATCAGAAGCTGGCGGAGTACCGGGCCGAGGGCGGATACACAAAACTGATGGAGCTTCGTCAAGGCGACGATGTTGATGCGGTCCAGGACGTCATTTTAGAAAGCGGCCTTCGGGGCTTGGGCGGTGCGGGATTCCCTTCAGGGCGGAAATGGTCCTTCGTGCGTGCCGCTGAGGGGCCAAGGTATCTTGCGGTAAATGGCGACGAAGGGGAGCCCGGGACTTTCAAGGACCGCTACTATCTGGAGCGCGAACCGCATCTGTTTTTGGAGGGTATGTTGATCGCTGCATGGGCGGTCGCAGCAGAGACCTGCTTTATTTACATGCGCGATGAATATCCGGCGGTCCTGAGAATCCTCGCCGACGAGATTGCCGCGCTTGAGGAGGCCGGTCTGGTTGAGCCGGGGTATATTGATCTTCGTCGCGGAGCGGGCGCCTATATTTGCGGTGAAGAAAGCGCAATGATCGAGTCGATCGAAGGCAAGCGGGGGTTGCCGCGTCACCGCCCGCCCTACGTGGCGCAGGTCGGCATCTTCAATCGCCCCACCTTGGTACACAATGTGGAGACGCTCCACTGGGTCGCGCGGGTCACACGTTTTGGACCGCAGATTCTGAATGCGACTGAGAAAAACGGACGTACCGGTCTACGCAGCTATTCAATCTCGGGGCGTGTCGCGCAGCCAGGTGTTTATTTGCTACCTGCTGGCTCAACGATCCTCGACATTATTGATGCGGCCGGTGGCATGGCCGAAGGGCATGTTTTCAAGGCCTACCAGCCGGGTGGACCCTCGTCAGGTCTGTTGCCTGCTTCGATCAACGATGTGCCATTGGATTTCGATACGTTGCAGCCCTTGGGGTCTTTTATTGGGTCTGCCGCCGTTGTTGTCTTGTCCGACCAAGACAGCGCCCGGGACGCCGCACTGAACATGCTGCGGTTTTTCGAAGACGAAAGCTGCGGTCAGTGCACGCCTTGTCGCGTTGGGTGCGAGAAAGCCGTCAAGTTGATGCAGGCAGACAGTTGGGATCAACCGCTTCTGAACGAGCTTTGTACTGCGATGACGGATGCATCAATCTGCGGGCTGGGGCAGGCGGCCCCCAATCCGATCCGCCTGACAATGAAACATTTTCCGGACGAGGTGTAGGGCGTCGGGACGCATTTAGGCGGGCAATCGTCTGCGCGGCACCTGTGACCCTTCCGCTTTTGGTGTG
>JAKVBH010000055.1 GCA_022447495.1 Marinovum sp.
ATCGAGAATGTCGAAGACCTGATCATAATCCTCAGGATCATACTGGTTGCCAAGGAAGCGCGCCTTGGCGCCTTCTTCATACCATGCATCCGCACCCTCTTCCTCAAACGCGGCGTTAATGCGCGCGTTCACCTCCGGGTCGCGCAGCAGGAAGTCCTCATCCGTGGGCTTTGTACCGCGTTTCGTGAAGCAGGTCAGCGGAACACCCCAAGCACGTTGACGCGACAGAACCCAGTCAGGGCGTGCCTCGATCATAGAATAGAGCCGGTTGCGCCCAGTTTGTGGGGTCCATGTCACCAATTGGTCGATGCTGGTCAGTGCGCGTTCGCGGATGGTGGTTCCGTACTCATCCATGCCGTCCCCGACAGCTCTGTCGATCGCGGCGAACCACTGTGGGCGGTTCAGTCGGATTACAGGAGCTTTCGAGCGCCAGGAATGCGCGTCTGAAATCTTGATCCGACGACGTCCCAGAAGGCCACCGACCTCGATTAGTTTCGCGATCACGACCTTGTTCGCACCACCGGGCTTTCCGTTTGGCTTGATGATGAATTCACCGCCAAAGAACGGCAGGTCCTCCCGATAAGAACTGTCGTCAAGCACGTTGAAAGTCATTGGCAGACCATGCTGGACACCAATGGCATAGTCGTCGTCACCATGAGACGGCGCGGTGTGCACAAAGCCTGTTCCGGCATCATCGGTGACATGCTCGCCCGGGAAGAGCGGAACATCAAAATCCCATTCTCCGTTGGCCTCTTCAGCACCGCTCAGAGGATGCGCACATGTAACCTCGGCCAGCATCTCAGGAGAGACATCAGCAACGCGACGGTACATGGTGTTGTCCAAACGCATAGCGTGCAGGGCTTCGTCGGCCAATGCATCTGCGATTAGGTAGCGTGCGCCAATTGTCGCCCAGCACTCTTCGGGACGACCCGTTACTTCGTAAAGCCCATAACTGATCTTCGGACCGAAGCAGATTGCTCGGTTTTGGGGGATCGTCCATGGGGTCGTTGTCCAAATGATAACCGAGAGACCGGCCGCACCCGTTACGTCGCCCGCAAGACCGTCAGGTGCAGAAGTCACGGCAAACGGAACCCAGATCGCGTCGGTGTCACGGTCTTTGTATTCCACTTCGGCTTCAGCCAATGCGGTTTTCTCAACCGGCGACCACATCACGGGCTTGGACCCTTGATACAAAAGCCCGCTCATCAGGAACTTCTGGAATTCCTCCGCGATCACGCGCTCAGCATGGTAGTTCATGGTCAGGTAGGGGTTTTCCCACTTGCCTGTCACGCCAAGACGCTTGAACTCCTCGCGTTGCACGTCAATCCAGCCATTGGCGAAGTCCCGGCACTCACGGCGGAATTTCACAACTGGGACAGTATCCTTGTCGCGCCCCTTCTGGCGGTACTTTTCCTCGATTTTCCATTCGATTGGCAGCCCGTGGCAATCCCAACCCGGGATATAACGTGCATCTTTGCCCATCATTTGCTGGGAGCGCACGACCATATCTTTCAGGATTTTGTTCAACGCATGACCAATATGCAAATTGCCGTTTGCATATGGCGGACCGTCATGAAGCGTGAAAGGGGTGCGGCCCTCTTTCTCTCGCAGACGGTCATAAATTCCGATCTTCTCCCATCGGGCGAGCCAGTCGGGCTCGCGTTTGGGTAAACCGGCCCGCATCGGGAAATCGGTCTTTGGCAAGTTCAGAGTGTGTTTGTAGTCGGGGGCTTCAGGGGTGTCAGCGCACATTGCGGACGTCCTTTGGAATACGTGTCGTATGGTCGGAATGGGGGGCGGCGCGAAAGCTCAAGCGCCTTATCCCGGCGGCTCGATTGCTTAGAGCGCCGGGCATATAATTCGAATAATGATCGCCGTGTGATGCGTCATGACGGGGCTTATAGGCCCGCAGGAACGGAGCGGCAAGCATGGCAATGCGGCAACCATGCGGGTGTGGCATTCCGGCGATTTAGGACAAACTGCTACCTGCTGCACATAGATCGGTACATTACCGGCAAAGATGCGCAAAAAGGATTGCAAGATGGGACATGTGGGGATTGTGGGCTGCGGCATAGGAGGCCTCGCGCTGGCCATCGCTTTGCGGCAACAAGATCTTCCTGTCACCGTGTTTGACAAATTCGACGCGCCGCGACCTGTGGGATCGGGTCTGGTGATGCAGCCAGTTGGTCTTGAGGTCTTGGCTGCGCTGGATTGCGAAATCGGTGTTCGGGCCTTGGGAACCCAATTGAACCGGATGGTGGGCCATGAGGCAGATAGCGGCCGGGTCGTGCTTGACGTCACCTACGACAAAAGCGGCGTCGAAACCGGCCTCGCGATCCATCGGGCCAGTCTCTTCCATGTCTTGTACCAAAAAGCCCATCAGGTCGGTGTGGAGATCGAACACGGCGCCGAAATCGTGAACCGCGAAAAGAGGAGACTGGTGTACGCAGGCGGAAAACGCACCTCAGAATTTGACCTGATCGTCGATGCCGCCGGGGCTAGTTCACCGCTGTCCCCTCTTAAGTCACGTCCCCTACCCTATGGCGCTGTCTGGGGAACCGTTCCTTGGGCAACCGGGACAGAATTGCCAAGGGATGAACTTCGCCAGTGCTATCGCCGTGCCAATAAGATGATGGGTATTCTTCCACTTGGGCAATTGCCCGATGATCCTTCTCCAATCGCCGCAGTCTTCTGGTCTTTACCTTTACGAGGTATCGCAAACTGGGAAGCCGTGGAACTGGAGGACTGGAAGCGCGAAGCCCGCGCGCTTTGGCCTGAAGCGCAAAAATTCCTCGAAACGATCAATTCGCCTACGGATATGACACCTGCCACATATTCCCATGGGCAGCTGGCGCGCCCTTATGGCGATGGCATCGTTCACATCGGGGATGCAGCGCATCGCGCAAGCCCACAACTTGGACAGGGCGCGAACATGGCGTTGCTTGATGCGTTGGCACTGGCGCGTGCAATTGAGCGGGGGCCACTGAACGAGGCCGGGGAGCGTTATCATCGTGCACGCCGCATGCATGTCTGGCTCTATCAAACGCTTTCGAGAAGCTTTACGCCGCAATACCAAAGCGACAGCACGGTACTCCCAATCCTCCGCGACCACCTCCTGACGCCGATCAGCCATATTCCACCAACGCCCAGATTATTGTCATTGCTCGTACGTGGTAAGTTGGCGACCCCGCTTGGTGACCTTACGCATCCGAGCTGAGCTGTATGGAAGTCCGCTCAATTCCATTACGTCAGGATAAACCCCGATTAGGTCGCCTGGTTCAGTTATGAAGCCTTTCCAAAAAGGCCGGTCAGCGCCCGTGAGACCAACTTCGAAACACTTGGACGTGTGTTTTCAGTGAACGGAAGCGGACGGCAAACCTCCATTGCAGCGACGCCAACCCTCGCGGTCAGGGCCCCGTTAACAACACCTTCTCCGAAACGGCGTGATACTTTCGACAAAAGCCCGCCACCGGCAACCGAACCGATCAGATCGTCACCCACCGCAACTGCACCGGTTGCAACGAGATGGGTCAGGACAGTTCGGGTCAGACGCCAGCTTCCCAGAGTTCCGGCACGCCCACCATAGACCTCTGCAATGCGGCGGATCATGCGTAGGTTTGCGGTCAAGGCCGCGACAACATCCGCAAGCGCCAGTGGCACAAGCGCAGTGACCGTCGCAACCTGACGGGCTGCAGCGGCCACTTCTTCTTTCGCGCGCGCATCCAACGGGGCAAGTAAGGTGTGTTCCGCGATGCCAAACACTGTCTCCGCATCAAAAGCTTCTTCGGTTCGGGCTTTCACGCGCTGGCGCGCGTCGGCAAGGGCAGGCCTGTTGGCATAAAGCGCGCTCAAATCGCGGGCCAACGCGCGCGCTTCATTGAGGTCTTGTGCCCCGACCGCTGCCTCCGCCCGGCTCTTAAAGCGGTCAAGCCGCGCGAGACGCGAATACCCAACCCATTCCTTCAACGCGAGCCCCAGGGCCGCAAAAATCACCAATCCAAAAAGAACTGTCGCGGTCCAGCCAAGAACAGGATTCGCCGCAAGAAGGCCCATTGCGAAATTCCAAGCCGAGACTGACAGGATGAACGCGAGAAGAGCAATCAAACTGGACCAAAAGAGGCGCACCAAACGATTAGGGCGTCGGGCAGAAAGGCGCGCCAAAGTTTGCATCGCTTCACCTTGAGGAACGGCGCCCCGTTCCTCGATAGGCGGCGCCACAGCAGGCGACATTGGCGGATCACTTTCGTCAAGTTCGATGAGAACAGGTTTCCGGGTCATCGCAAACGATCTCCGATCAGAAATTCGGCAGCACGGTCCAGGCGGAT
>JAKVBH010000056.1 GCA_022447495.1 Marinovum sp.
CTGCCGACACCATAAGGAGCGCCACAAAGGAAAACACCATGCTCCAGGGACGCTGAAACAGGTTTTGAAATCCCACAATCAACATGATGCCCAGAAGCGCGGGATAAACCAGATCTAGCCGCTGCTGCACGTAGATGTAGAAATCGCGTCCTTCTGCGCTCAGCGCCGACAAAAAGCCACGCGCCTCCTGCGGCGAATACCCAAAGGGCCGCATGTCAAACGGTGCCAATCCTCCCGCGGCGGCGCTGATCGTTGGCATGGTCCAAAACACCATAACCAAATAGATCGCGGTCGCACCGGTGAAACTGATCCAGAAAACACGCTGACTGAAGCTCATGTCCCATGCCCAAAATGACGTAAGCCCCGATCATGACCGAGGCTTCGCCAAAATCAACAAAAACGTGCGCCACGTGGCAGCGAGGTTGGGTTAAGTCCGGGTGATCTTTGCGCCCAGACCGTCCATCAGCGGCTCAAAAATCGGGAACGACGTGGCAATTGGGCCGCCATCATCCACGCTCACCGGCTGCTGCGTTGCCATGCCCATTACCATAAAGCTCATAGCGATGCGGTGATCCAGAAAGCTCTCACAGGTTGCGCCGCCCGGCACGTTGCCGTGGCCGAGACCTTTCACGATCCACCAGTCGTCCCCCTCATCGACCTCAACACCATTGGCCCGCAGACCTTTGGCCATTGCATCAATCCGGTCGCTTTCTTTCACGCGCAGTTCTTTCACGCCGCGCATTACTGTGTCGCCTTCGGCAAAAGCCGCCACAACCGACAACACTGGGTATTCGTCAATCATGCTGGCTGCGCCCGCCGGATCAATCTTCGCGCCTTTGAGGTTGGGAGAGAACCGCGCCCGCAGGTCCGCCACAGGCTCCCCGCCCTCTTCGCGCTCGTTCTCAAACGTCAGATCTGCGTTCATCGCCTGAAGCGCATAGAACAGACCCGCCCGTGTCGGGTTCAACCCGATGTTTGGCACCAATACATCAGAGCCCGGCGTGATGATCGCCGCACAGACAGGGAAAGCCGCCGAGCTTGGATCACGCGGGACAACAATGGTCTGCGGCTTCAACTCTGGCTGACCGGTTAGGGTGATGACGCGGCCTTCGTCGGTTTCCTCCACCGAAATCTCCGCACCAAAACCTGCCAGCATGCGCTCTGTATGGTCGCGCGTGGCTTCTTTTTCAATCACCACAGTCTGCCCCGGCGCATTCAATCCCGCCAAGAGCACCGCAGACTTCACCTGCGCCGATGGCATCGGCACCTCATAGCGCACCGGCACCGGGTCTTTGGCACCAACAATGGTCATCGGCAGCCGTCCACCAGAGCGCCCCTCAGAAGTCGCGCCAAACAGTGCAATCGGATCGGTCACCCGCGCCATTGGCCGGCCATTCAGGCTGGCGTCGCCCGTGAAAGTCACTGTGATGTCGCTGGTCGCCATCGCGCCGATAATCAAACGCACACCGGTGCCGGAGTTGCCACAATCAATCACGATGTCAGGCTCTGCAAAGCCACCCACGCCCACACCATGCACCGACCAGTTGCCGCCGCCGTGGTTGATCACCTCTGCCCCAAACGCCGCCATCGCCTTGCCGGTGTCGAGCACATCCTCGCCTTCCAACAAACCGGAGATTTTGGTCTCCCCAACGGCCATCGCGCCAAGGATCAAGCTGCGGTGGCTGATCGACTTGTCACCAGGCACATGCGCCTCGCCCTTAAGCGGACCGCAAGCGGAGGAAGTCATCGGAATGGGGGTGCCGTGGCCGGACATAGCGCGTCATCCTTATTGGTTTTGACAACGCTGTTAGCGCAACAAATGCCCAAGGTCCATGGCCCGATTGGCGCGATTATTGCGCTGGACCAACACGCGCAATTTTAACCTGCCTCACCGGACAGCCAGTGCCTCACATTGTCATGAGCAATCTGATAATAGAGCTCATCTCCCAATGCATGCCGCATCCGCATAGACACCGCACGCTCAGACAAGTCCTCTTGCTTGGTCATGTAGTAGTCAGAGCGAAACAACACACGAGAGCGCAGCGCATCATTTTTCAGGGAAATGTCGAGATACGGAAGATTTTCTTCAAAATCAAACATCGTATAGCTGATATCAGTGAACAAGTTGGGATACTTTTGCGACTTAATCATATCGCGGATCATCGTTACCCAATTCACAATTCGTGCGTCCGGATCCAGCGGGTCAATCCCCGCGACATAGTCTTCCCATTCGTCACTGCCACCAAAATGAGCCAAGCATATGCGCAGTTCCGGAAATTGCGCCAACACAGGGGTGTACCGGTGCGGGGCGCCAAGTTCCTCCCCCCAAACTCCCGCAGCATTTTTTCCGTAAACGCCACCCCGCGAACAATGCGTCATCACCGGCAAATTGTTGTCAACGCAATAGGGGTACACTTTGTCCATCAAGAGTGGATGGCTCGGGTAGTATCCTAACTTCGGATACAGTTTTAGTCCGCGAAAACCGTGTTCTTCGATGCAGCGACGAAATTCATCAAACGCGCCTTTGCGAGCTGGGTGCAAAGCCGCAAAAGGGATCAATCTGTCGGCATATTCTTCAGTTCGGCACAGCTGCGCCAAGATATCATGTTGCTCTCGCAACCCAATCGGCGCTTCACGGCAGCCCCCCGGCGCAATATCCATAGGTAGAATGACAAACTGCGTTCGTCAGGATAATGCGGCAACACGCGCCGCGAAACCTTCTCTTGCGTTTCAAGCCGCCCGACATCCGCCATCCTTGCGAGCCGCTCGATTTGCGGTGCAACGCCTTTAAGCATTTTTGCAAGGAAACTGATCAGCCGCGGCCTATGACGCAGCTTTCCAACAATTGGGCTGGGAAAGTCCTCGGGCACATTGTCCAGCGTGAATAAATGAAGGTGACAATTGATGATATGGCGATCGGACATGGGGCACTCAATAGATACTTAAATGCCACCAGAATTGAGCAAACCTACGCCTTTATCAAGTCCTCCGGAACGTTAGATAATGCGGCGTGCGCCCCTCACGGAAGGCCTTCTGCTCATAGCGTGTGGAAATCCAATCGCCCCACGGCTCGCGCCAATCCTCGGGCTTCTCTGCCAGCCACTCAAACCCATGGCGCGGCACTTGCTCCAGCGTTTGGCGCACATAATCCTCGATGTCCGTGGCCACGCGGAAAATCGCGCCCGGCTTCAGCTTGCGCGACAGCGGCTCAAGATGTTCCGGCGTCACAAACCGACGGCGGTGATGTCGCTTCTTGGGCCACGGATCCGGGTACAGCAAAAACGCCCGGCTCAGGCTTTGATCCGGCAGCACGTCAAACATGTCGCGCGCATCACCGGGATGCACTTTGATGTTCTCCGCCCCAGCCTCACGGATTTTGCCAAGCAGCATGGCAACGCCGTTAATGTATGGCTCACAGCCAATGATGCCGACATCAGGGTTCTGCACCGCCTGATGCACCATGTGCTCACCGCCGCCAAAGCCCACTTCGAGCCAGACATCTTTGCCGCCAAACAGCGCTTCCAGGTCAAGGTTCTCGCGCTCCGGGTTCTCTTCCCAGCTCACTTTGCCCGGCGACAGTGCCGCCAGATCTTCGTCCAGATAGACCTCCTGGCTGGCGCGCAGGCCCTTGCCTTTGAAACGGCCATAGAAGTTGCGCCACGGCGCACCGCTTGCGTGTCTGCCAGAATCTTTGCCGGGGTGTTTGTCGTCGGACATGCCAAAATACCTTATGCTGCGGGCCTGCCTTTGCCCAAACCCGCAGCAAAGGTCAAGTTCAGCCAAAAATCTTGCGCAGAATGAACATGCCCGGAATGGTCACAATATACATCGTGATCCCATAGACCGCTGCCGGCACAGCATATTCCGGAATCCCTCCGGTTTGCACAATAATGCCCGCCACCGCAATGCCGAGTGTCGCATTCTGCACCCCCATCTCCACAGAGATACACAGCCCGTCCGGCCCCGAGAGCCCCAGCACACGCGCCACCACAACCCCGGCAATCAGCAACACCACATTCAGCGCCATCAGCACCGGCCCCAATCCGCCAATGTTCTCCATGAACATCGTCCAATTGGTCGCCAGCGCCGCCGCGACAATCACCACAAACAGCACCAGCGCCAAGGTCGACACCCGGCCTTCATTGTTGTCCGCAAACGTCGGCGCCACAAACCGAAGCAACACGCCAATCGCCACCGGCACGGCGGTGATCACAAACATGCTGATGCCAATTGCGGTCACATTGATCACCGGCGCATCGCCGCCCAGAAACGTGGTCGCCGCCCAGCCGGTCAGCGCGGGCACG
>JAKVBH010000057.1 GCA_022447495.1 Marinovum sp.
GCCCCGCTAACGTGCCGTAATTTTTAGGCAGTAGCTGGTCATTTTTTCGGGATAGATCAGCTTTAGTGAATGTCTGATTTTCGGAGCCGCTGCTGGACATTTCCGCAACCGAGTTATCAACCAGCCATCAAATGCCGTAGGTTGGACCGATGTCCCAGTTCCGAAAGCTGGTCAATCAGCTTCCCACCAAGTTGCGTGGCGGCAAAGCGCCGTTCTGATAGACCAGAGGCGTTAATCGGTCTGACGTTCTAACGGCCCGGACATATGTCCGCCCCCATTGTTGAGAATGGCCCGGTAGTCCTGGGGTATGCAGGACAAAGACACCATTCCTTATCAGCATTGGTCGCTCAAGGTTGGGCGTGCGGACCCGCGCTCGCGTGAGGTGCCGCCGTTTTGGGGTGAGATCGCGGCGGCGGTCGATGATCTCCACCAGGCGATTTCCAACCTGTTGATGACGCCCAAAGGATCGGTGCCCACCGAGCCTGAGTTGGGCTGCGATATCTTGCCCTACATCGACCGCTCCGCCGAGGAGGCCGTGCCGGGTATCACACAAGCCATTTGGGACGCGATCACGATCTGGGAGCCGCGCGTGCTCTTGCAGGATGTCGACGTGTCCGAGGTGGAATTTGCGCATTTTGCGGCGCGTATCTTTTGGCGTCCCACTCAGGCGGTTATGGACGATGTTCTGCTTACTGAGGTGGCGCTCAAAGCCACGCGGCAGGTGGCCCAATGAGCGACTTTGCCACCCTTCAAGCCCTGCCATTGCCAGTTTTCGCCGAACGAGACACGGGCGTGATCAGAGCGAAGTTGGTCGCGCGCTTCGAAGTGATTTCAGGTCGCACGCTCTATCCAGCGCAGCCAGAGAATTACACCATTAACCTCATGGCCTATGCCCTCGCCAATGTGGGCAGTGCGGTTCAAACAGGCCTGTTGCAAAACCGGGTGATCTGGGCCAATGGCCGCCACCTTGACGACCTAGGAGCCAATGTCAGCACGTACCGCCTTGCCGCGCAAAAAGCCCGCGCAGAGGTCAAATTCACCTTGGCCGAAACGCGCGCAACCGGCGTGGTGATCCCAAAGGGCACACGGGTGGCTGCGGGCGGCGATCTGGTCTTTGGCACAACCGACGAGCTGGTGATCCCGGCAGGCGCAGAAACCGGCCTTGTGACCGTTGAAGCCCTGTTCACAGGTGCAAAGGCCAATGATCTGCAGCCAGGCCAAATCCAAGACATCCTTGATCCGGTCGCCTATGTTGCCTCGGTCACAAACACGCAAGTCTCTGCGGGTGGGTCTGATGTCGAAGACGACCCGCGCTTTCGCTTGCGTGTGGCCAATGCCTCAGATCGCATCACCCGTGCGGGATCGCGGCAAGGCTACATTGAGCTGGTCAAAGCCG
Organism: Marinovum sp.; assembly: GCA_022447495.1. Taxonomy (GTDB): domain Bacteria; phylum Pseudomonadota; class Alphaproteobacteria; order Rhodobacterales; family Rhodobacteraceae; genus JAKVBH01. The sequence goes on from JAKVBH010000057.1 coordinate 1,397, forward strand.
CCCATCCCGGCATCGTGGATGTAGAGGCTATCCGCCCCGAGCCAGGTCACGTGAATATCTATCCGCTTATGGCCACCGGCGTGGCCCCGGCTGCCGTGTTGGATGTGATCGACGCCTATCTCGATCCAGAGACCCGCCGACCCATGGGCGACTACGTCACGCTGCATGATCCTTCGTCCGTTGTCTTTGACGTGACACTCAGGCTCAAAGTCACCCCCGGTTACGCCGCAGGCACCCAAGACCAGGCTCGCTCAATCGTTGAAAATCACTTCACAGACCTGGGTCAACGCCTCGGCGTTCAAGTTGCGCCATCCGCATTGATCGAAGCCCTCCGTCAAGTGCCAGGCATTGTGGGCATAGACGGCCCCGGCTTTGACTTCACCGACTTGGCCAAGACCGAGTTCGCACAACTCGGTGCCCTCGTGATTGACGTGGTGGAGGCTCCAAATGTCTAGCCTCATTCCGCCATCCCTGGTCTCACCTGGCGTCGCGGATGACCGCCAACATGCGCTGGCCCAGCTCTTTGGCGAGGCGCTGGCTGAGATCGATGTCGCACGCCTTGTCACCAGCGACCCCATGAGCGTGGACGCCAGGCTCTTGCCCTTCATGATCCGCGAGTTTGGTGCCCAAGACTATATCGACCCCGATCTCCCCGAGCTGGTCCAGCGCCGTATTCTCAAACACATCTGGCAACTCAAAGAGCTGCATGGCTATGACGCCGGTGTGAAACTCGGTCTCCAGCTTTTGGGGATGTCTGGGCAGATTGAGCACTGGTGGCAGGTTGAACCCAAGCGCCAAGCCAACACGCATATTATCACGGTGGACATCAACGAAATCCTCTACCCCGATGAGGGCGGGCATTTCTCGGATCGGCAAGTTGCCGCGATCTGGAAGATGATCAACGGCACGAAGCGCCATTCACAGGGCACAGAGCTGCGCGTTGGTGTTGCCGCCAGCGCCAAGACCTTTGTGGGTGTCTATCTTGGCACGCGCATCCGAGCGACGGCTCCCGCGATCATTCCGCCGCCGCCCGTCGTCACCATTCCTGCCAATCGGGCCTTGGTCCCCACGGCGTATCTCGCCGCAACTGCAAGGGCATTGTCATGACATTCGCTATTTTGACCAACACCGGGCGCAACAAAGAAGCCGCCGCAATGGCAAACGGCACCGCGTTCACTGCCACAGAAATGGCCTGGGGCGATGGCACGCGTATCCCCGCCGGGGGCGAAATGGCGCTGGAAAATGAACAAGGCCGCAAGCCGGTCCAAGGCTCCGGCACCGTGCAAGATACGCCAAACACCGCCTTCTTTGACGTCCTTCTGGATGAGGCCGAAGGCCCTTTCGTGATCTGCGAAGTCGGTCTCTTTGATGCCGATGGCGACATGGTGGCCGTGGCGCATTACGACCCACCCGTCAACAAACCGCTCGATCACGTCTCGGCTCTGATCCGCATCAACATCCTATTTTCTGATCTCGAAAACCTGATCCTTAAGGTGCAATCGACAGACGCTTACGTCACGGCAGAGCGCGTCCTGACTGCGGGCACGGGCCTCACCGGCGGCGGCGACATGTCAGAAGATCGCAGCTTTGCCGTGGACTTCGCAACCGAGGCCCAAGCCCGCGCGGGTGCGCGGACCGACAAGGTGATGTCACCTGCATTGGTCGCTGCTGTGATCGGAGATTTATTGGATGGTGCCCCCGGTGCGTTGGACACGCTCAACGAATTGGCACAAGCGGTGCAGGAGAATGACGGCGAGATCGCCGCCGCCCTGGAGCAAATTGCGGGCCTCGTGAGCGGAGTAGTCCGTGGCGACAATGTGGACAATGGCACCGTCACAATCCGTGCAGATGGTGCGCATTTTGTTGTGTCTGATGGCACCAATCCCATAACGAATTATCTCTGGCGCAATCCTGAGACGGGCAGGTTCTATATTGGAACGCCCGACGCAGTGCCCACTCTTCGTGCCGATCTGATTTCCCAGGGCCATAAAATCCGATCAGGATCGGCCTACATAGAAAACGGCGAAATCCACTTGAAGGAAGGGATACACCGCACGACCGCCAATGACGGTGGCGGCAATGTGCAAACTCGCCTTGGCCATAAATTCGAAGGCGGCGTTGAACAGTTCACCCATGGGGGAACTGCATTTTACATCGGCGGCGATGTGGACAGCCCCAACGGAAGGCTTGTTCTGCAAGTCGCGAAAAATGGCGGAGCCGGAATTGGTCAACCTGTCATATTCGGAGATTCTTTTGAGGTCTTCGATGATGACGTGCGGTTCCGTGGGGCGTCACTCCTTGGCATCGGGATGGTTGCCGCTTTTGCGACCGATACGCCGCCAGGTGGCTGGCTAGAGTGTGATGGCTCTGGCTTGAGCCGTGTATCTTACGCCGGTCTTTACGCGGTGA
>JAKVBH010000058.1 GCA_022447495.1 Marinovum sp.
CCGAAGTCATTATGTTCCTTGCAAGCCAAGAAAGCCATTGGGTGCGTGGGGTGGATATCCGCGTCGACGGCGGCCTTTGGGCCATGCAGACGTCTGACGCTCTGAACACCTAACCATCCTGGATAAATGACGAAAGACAGCCCTGTGACATCGCAGCGGCAATAGCGATTGGAGAACAGAAATGAACGCAGTCCCGCAAGATTTGGAAACGCAGCTGTTTATTGATGGCGACGTCCGCAAAGCAACGGGTGGACGTACCTACGATCTCTTTAATCCGGCACGACCCGATGAAAAAGTGGGGCAGGCGGCGAAAGCCACTGAAGAGGATGTGGATGCAGCCGTTAATGCGGCGCACCGTGCATTTCCGGCGTGGGCCGCGCTAAGTTTTGAAGAGCGTGCTGCGCACCTGAGAAGAGTGGCCGAAGTGCTGGTGGCCGACGCAGACAATGTGACCGCGCGGGCGCGTCTTTTCTGCCGTGAACACGGGAAGATCCTGCGAGAAACAGAGTTGGAATTGTCGCGCTTGGGTGAACGGTTTTTACTTTGTGCAGGCTACGCGGATCGTTTGGCAGTTGATGAGAGGGTGTCGGGTGATCGGTTTGACACGATTATCACACGTCAACCACGTGGCGTGGCTGCTTTGATTGTGCCTTGGAATTGGCCGCTGGCCATTCTTGGGTCGAAGCTTCCGCAGGCACTTATGGCGGGAAACACAGTTGTTGTGAAACCCTCTAACAGCGCCTCTTTGGCGCCGAGCCTTACACTCAAACTGATTGCTGAGACGTTGCCGCCGGGTGTCGTGAATGTTGTCACAGGCAGCGCTGGTGAGATCGGGGATGCGCTCGTGGGCCATAAATATGTGCGCTTTGTGAATTTCACAGGCTCGGTTGGTATCGGACAGCATGTGATGCGCGTCGCATCAGGCAACACCACACCCGTGACGCTGGAGCTTGGCGGCAATGATGCGGCGTTGATCATGCAAGACGCAAAGATAGATGAAGATGCTTTCCGCCGCATGTATTTGGGCGCATTTATGTCCTCGGGGCAAGTGTGCATGGCTCTGAAACGTATGTATGTGCATCGGTCACGCTATGACGAGGTGGTGGAAGGATTCACAGCGGAATGCCAAAAGCAGGTGATCGGAGATGGTCTTCTGCCGGAAACAACCATGGGTCCGGTGAACAACAGCAAGCAGCTCAAGGTGGTGACAGATCTCATCGCGCAGTCTCGCGAGGCTGGATTTGAGACCATAGAGTGTGGGCACGTTCCAGACCAAGAGCTTTACTCTCAAGGATACTTCCAACGTCCAACTCTGGTTTACAATCCTGATCAGGATGCGCCAGTCGTCTCTGAGGAACAATTTGGTCCTGTGTTGCCCATCATGCCATTTGATGATGACGAAACCGCGATTGCGATGGCAAATGATAGCCAATTTGGTCTTTGCTCTTCGGTTTGGACAGAAGACCCACAACGCGCAGTTGCTCTCTCTCGCCGATTGGAAGCGGGCTATACGTACCTTAATGCCCATGGTCCTATGGCACAGGATGGAAAAGGGCCATTTGGCGGATTTAAAGACTCAGGAATTGGACGAAATCTTGGATACGAAGGCATAATTCAATTTCAGGGTTACCATGCAATTTCTGGACCCGCCGGTTGGCTGTTTTGATTGGATAATCTACCCAGGATTGACGAGGCAGGAGTCTTTCTTGGCTTGTTGCACCATGAAACGACAAGCCAGCCACGAAACTTTCGAACTCTTGGGTTTAGATTCATTTGGGATGGCATAGTGATCAGCCTCATTTGGCCGATCAAAATGGCCCAGCACCTTAATGACGACAACTCTTTTTTAAGAGTCTGCATCTGGCCGACCGCTTGCGACCAAAGTTGCGACCAGATTTGCGACCGTGGTCGTAACTTTTGAAATATTAAACGTTTTCAAGGGCTTGGTGGAGGCGAGTACCGGAATCGAACCGGTGTACACGGATTTGCAATCCGCTGCGCCTATTTCTTTGGTAGTGGCACGGTGAGCCGGTCCAGCCATTCCCACCCTTCATATTTGTCGCCCGTCTGCTTGATGTGAGTGTATCGCTGAAGTGAAGACCATGAGCGATGCCCGGACACGGCGGCAACTTGCGGAATCGAAAGCCCTGTTTCGAAGAGCCGCGACACGCCTTCATGTCGCAGATCATGAAAGCGTAGGTCTTCTATCTCCAAGAATTTACATGCCCGCGTGAATGACGCGCTGATGGTGTCACTGTGATATGGAAAGACCATGTCTTTGTTGCGCGGCATCGCCAATGCGATCTTCAGTGCGTGTTCTGGCAGGTCACACCAGACATCGTTGCCGATCTTGTCGCCGGGGTGCTTCATGTCGGTGATGAAAACCCGGCTGTGTTCAGCGTCTAGCCCGTCCCATGCAACCCGTGTGATTTCTTCCTGTCGCCGGGTCGAGAATAGGGCGAAGCCCACAACCCTGTGCATGGGCAGCGAACTGGGCCTGCGGGTGTGCTTGTCTTCAAAGAGGGCCAGCAGGGCGTCCAGTTCATCCAGCGTCGGGCGTCGGTCGCGGCTGCGCCCCTTGCCGGTAATGCCCAACCGACTGCAAACCACAAAGGCATCTTTCATTGCCTGCTGATCTAGTTCCATGCCCCAAGCGGGCCGTGCCAATGCGACGACAGCGCCAAGGTGTGAAAGGTAGTTGCTAACGGTCGATGGGGTGCGCGTTGCGCCGATTTCTTTGGCGAAAGCCACGATGTCATGGCTTTGGATGTCGCTGCAGGCCATGTCTGCGATGTCATATTCGAGGATGGCCCGCAGCACTTGCGCTTTCGTTCGGCCAATCTCTTTCACGCTTTCACGGGTGTATCTGTCGATTGCATCGGCAAGGGTACGGCCACGGTTGCGGATCGATGCTAGGTCTTCACCGGCGGCTTCGATTTCCTTCATTCGTTTCTTCAGCCAAGCGCTGGCGGCGGATTTTCGGTCGAAGCTGCGGGCTTCCCGGTGCGCCCATTTTCCTTTCCTTTTGATGGCGATCTGTGCGAGATAGGCGACAGAGCCGTCTTTGCGCTTGCGTTCGATGATATGGGCCATAGCGGAACAACTTTTCGAGGATCGGAACAACTTTTGTTGTCCCAATAGCACAAAATAGGCAAATACAAGCAAAAATACGCACCAGATGGGCGTACAGAAAACTGAAGAAAATGGGAAATAAAGTCGAAAAAACAGACATTTATAGATCGGAAAGGTTGAGCGTGGCCCCGATGATGGATTGGACCGACAGACATTGCCGTGTGTTCCACCGTGCATTGTCGCGCCATGCCTTGCTGTACACGGAAATGGTGACCGCGCCAGCTCTGGTCCGCGGAGGCGCCTTGCATCTGCTGGATCATTCTGAGACCGAACACCCGGTGGTTTTGCAGCTTGGGGGCTCAGATGCCAAGGAACTGGCCGAGGCCGCCCGGATCGGCACTGCCGCAGGTTATGATGAGATCAACCTGAACGTCGGATGCCCGTCGGATCGGGTGCAATCGGGCACGTTTGGGGCGGTCTTGATGAAGACGCCTGATCAGGTCGCCCGCTGCGTCGAGGCAATGTCCACAGCGACGTCCCGCCCCGTGACGGTGAAATGCAGGATCGGTGTTGACGATCAGGACCCACACAAGGTGCTGCCCGAGTTCATCGCACGGGTGGCTGCTGCGGGTTGCCAACATTTCATCGTACATGCCCGCAAGGCCTGGCTTAAGGGTCTCAGCCCCAAAGAGAACCGTGAAATCCCGCC
>JAKVBH010000059.1 GCA_022447495.1 Marinovum sp.
AATGGATCATCGGCGAGGTTAAGCAGGTTTGCGAAGAGATCGAAGCAGCGATGGCCGATCTGCGCTTTGATGCCGCCGCCAACGCGATCTATCAGTTCACTTGGTCCAAATTCTGCGACTGGTATCTGGAATTGATCAAGCCGGTCTTTGACGGCGAAGAAACTCCAGCCACGATTGAAACCCGGGCGGTCGCCGGATGGGCGCTCGATCAGATCCTCGTCATACTCCACCCCTTCATGCCCTTCATCACCGAAGAATTGTGGCACGCTCAGGCCATTTACCATGGGGGTGAACGGGAATACGACTTGATCGTCGCGCAGTGGCCAGACCCACAAGCGGACGTGTCCAAAGAGGCAACCGACGCGATCGACTGGGTGATCGACCTCACCAACAATGTGCGCAGCGCCAAAAACGAACTCGGCATTGCGCCGGGCGCGAAACTTGCCGCCTTTGTTCCGGAAGCCTCTGATCTCGCCACCAGTACAATCGAGCGTTCGAGCGCCGCGATTGAGCGCTTGGCGCGCCTTACTCCGGTGACGGTTGGCGAGGCCCCTTCAGGCCCGGCGATGCAGGTCACCGCCTTATCGGACGTGTTCGTGATCCCGCTTGAAGGCATTATCGACATCGACGCCGAGAAAGCTCGCCTAGAAAAGGCCCTAGCCGCCTCGCAAAAGGAAGCGAAGAGCCTCGAAGGGCGGTTGTCGAACGCAAACTTCATAGAGCGCGCCAAGCCCGAAGCGGTGGAGAAGGCCAAAGCCGACTTCGCCCACCACCAAGGTGAGGTTGGGCGGCTAACGACGGCGTTGGAGCGGTTGGGGTAAGGCACTGAAGCGCTGGCTCAAATTACTTTTGGGACGCACCAAACCCAAGACAGATGATCAACGCTGTGAGGTCATCGGCGTTGTCAGCGCGTCAGGGGCCTATTCGCGGGAAGCTTCCGGTACGCATGCACACAAGAAAAGCGACCACGGCGTTGGCACCACCCCGCTTGTGGCCTGGCGTATCAATGGCGGCCCCATAGAAAGCGGCAACCTTGTCCTAGAGGCACAGATTGATTGCAGCGAGGATGCGCGCACAGCTTTCGAGGCTCAGTTTCCCAGCGGCACCATGGTTACGGCGAGCGCTGATAAGATGCCTATGTATCTGCACACTATGGCTCTTTTGGAGGCCAACACGCTATTCGTCGCCACCCAAACCGACGAAGAGTTAGAGCGAGAAGCATACGCGATCACCAATCCACCGCCGTTTTCTCACCCAGTCCTCGGTGAGTTTAAGGCCCATCCAAAGCTACCGTGGGAGTACTATGGCGGCGCTAAATGGGACGGTTACCCGATTAAGGTCGGGATCGGATATGGCGAAGGGCCATCCTCGAAATTGAGCATGCTCCAAGAGCAAGCCGAAAGGGCCGCCAAATTCATCGCGATGCAAGACAAGCTGGCGGATAAGATTAAGGCAATCATTCGCGAACAGCTTTACAGCGAATGGTGCAATGAGTGGTTGCCCAAGGGCGAAACACCGCAGCCTGTCGATGAATGGGCTGCACAATTCAAAGTCGGCATCATTTGTGTGGCCGATTGCCTCGAAATCGAAGTTCATCTCGAAACAGAATTTCATGTCGACGGTTATCGTCCGTCGATTAGTTGGACGCCCGACGAGGGCCTCTCCGAAGCTTGGGTCAACTAAGGACAGTTAGCTGCACCCCCTACAAAATGAGGAGCGGCAATCTTACGTTTGACGTATGACGCCTTGGCTTATCCTTCTTGTCCCGCTGCTTGTCGCTGCCTTCTTCCTGTATCGCCATCTGGCGAAGCGCAGGCAGCGCACACAGCTTCTGGCGACCCCTCTGACCGCTCAGCAGCGCCATATCGTCGAGCAACTCGTGCCGCTGGTGACGCTGCTACCAAAGGGCCTGCGCGCGGCGCATGAGGGCAAGATCAACCTGTTTCTCGATCAGGTCACCTTCCGAGGTCAAAACGGCGTCGAAGTTACTGAGGCCATGCGCCTGTCCATCGCGGCACAAGCCTGCCTCCTTATCGTCAACAGCACGGTCTGGTACGACACGATCCGCAACGTGTTAATCTACCCATCGGCATTCCTCACTCATAGAGGCACGCAAGATGGCAATCTGATCCACGAAAACAATCACGTCACCCTAGGGGAAAGTTGGGCCAGAGGTCCGGTTATCCTCTCATGGGACCATGCCTTGCACGGGGGCTTGCTAGCCCATGACGGGCACAATGTTGTGATCCACGAATTTGCGCATCAATTGGATGGTTTGTCAGGTTACACCAATGGCATCCCGATCCTCAGCAAAGGACAGGCCTATGCCGGTTGGGAGAAAGCAATGCTCGATGCTTATGGCGACCATGTCGAGCGTGTGCAGGCCGGGTATCCAACATTGATTGATCCTTATGGCGCGACCAATCACGAAGAGTTCTTTGCCGAAAGCATCGTCACATTTTTCGAAAGACCGCAGGAATTGCGCGCGCAGGACCCTGCGCTCTACGCGCAATTGTCGCAGCTATTGGCGCTTGACCCGGCACGATGGGCGTAGGGCCTTTGGTCTCCAATTCAGCCAGCAGATATTTTGAATATTTTGCGGCCCGGGGCTTTCATGGCATTGGGGCAATATGACATTTTCTTTTGCCATCTATCTGCGCCCATCGGATTATGGGTTTGGGGTATTTCCCCTCAGCCTTCGCTGCGATCAAACAGGAATGTGCTGGTAATGGCAAACCTCGTACTGGCCACCGATGATACTGGCGGTGCCGAAATTTTCGCTTCACTTCAAGGAGAAGGGCCAAGTGCCGGGATGCCGGTTGCATTTATGCGACTGTCACGCTGCAATCTGGCCTGCACCTGGTGCGACACCGCTTACACATGGCATTTTGAAGGGGACAATCGTCCCCACCGCGACAACACGACGTTTGACCGTAAAGCCAATCAGATCAAACTCTCACCTGCAGAGGCGGCGGCAAAAATCGCCACCTTAGGACAAAGACGCCTCGTAATCACCGGCGGTGAGCCGCTTATGCAGTGCGGGCCACTCGCCGATATGTTGGCGATCTTGCCCGATATCGAGGTGGAGATTGAGACCAATGGCACGACCAAAGCGAACAGCCACGTCGACATCCGGGTCGATCAATACAATGTCAGCCCCAAACTCGGTCATTCAGGCAATCCGAGCGAAGCCGCCATCATCCCCGAGCGCATGGATTTCTACGCCAGCGATCCACGTGCCTTTTTTAAATTCGTTATCGTTGAACCCGGCGATGTAGACGAAGTGGTGGAACTCCAACGAAACCACAGGATACCGGCCAGTCGCATCTACCTAATGCCGGAGGGAACTGACAGTGTGACGTTGCATATACGCAGTGAATGGCTAAGCCGCATCTGTCTGGAGCGGGGTTTTCGCATGTCTGACAGGCTTCACATTCATCTCTATGGAGACACGCGGAGCACCTGATATTCGGGTAGCAGCTTGGCTAGAATATTGACCCCAATCTCACGGAGAATTTGGGAGCATTACCGATCACCATTTCAGTCCAAAGTCCTTGCGACGCAGCTTGGCCATCCGGCCATCGGGATGGTGAAACACCAATCCTTCATGCTCTGGATGCGCTTCCAGCGATGCTTTCAAGTCATCATATATCGGATCGATCGCCA
>JAKVBH010000006.1 GCA_022447495.1 Marinovum sp.
ACACGCTGAAATATATCACGAAAACGCGCACCCGCGAAGCCAAATCAAGCAACTACTTGGGAAATGTGGGTTCAAAGGTCGCAATGACCCGAATAGAACCGTGAAAACGGAACAAGAACAGAACGTGACTGTGGGAGTCGCATGTGGGAGTCGGTGGTAAAACCACGCACTACCAATCATAAGTTAGTATTCGTAAGTCATTGAAAAGTATTTGGTGGGCGACCTAGGAATCGAACCTAGCGTGCGTCTCCGCGAGGGAGTTACAGTCCCCTGCCACACCTTGCGGCCTGTCGCCCACTGAGCGCTGGGAGTACTCTGACGGGTGATAGTGGTCAAGAGCGATTTGTGGCAAATTTTGCTTGCCAGGGTAGGGGCTTTGCGGTCAAGCAGGGTGCCCAAGCGCGAAGGGGCATCCGATGGCAAAAAAACCCGATTGGGTCGTCAAAAAAGAGCAGGACAAAAAGGCGAAAGCCTCAGAGACACTATGGCTGTTTGGCTTACACGCTGTGCGCGACGCATTGGACAATCCTGCGCGTGAAAAGCGGCAGCTGATTGTCACTAAAAACGCCGCTGATAAACTGGCCGATGCCATCGCTCAAAGTGCGATAACGCCGACCGTGGTCGATCCGCGCAAGTTTTCCGCGCCCATTGACCCAGGGTCTGTGCACCAAGGTGCGGCTCTCGAGGTGCGTCCGCTCGATTGGGGGAGCTTGGAGGATGTCACGCTCAGAGAAGGTCCCGCGCGACTGGTGCTTCTGGATCGGGTCACTGACCCGCACAACGTTGGCGCCATCTTGCGCTCTGCTGAGGTCTTTGGCGCCCGCGCCGTCATCGCGCCACGCCATCATACCGCGCCCGAAACGGGTGCGTTGGCCAAAACCGCCTCAGGTGCATTGGAGCGGCAACCCTATCTGCGGGTCCGCAATCTGGCCGACACAATCCTTGAACTGCAAAATATGGGGTGGCTTGTTCTGGGCCTCGCAGGAGAAGCAGACGAGACGATTGAGAACGTGCTTGAGGGCAAACGCGACCGTGCCGTCGCGCTGGTCTTAGGGGCCGAAGGGCCTGGTCTGCGCCCACGCACGCGCGAGGTTTGTGACGGTCTGGTGCGGATTGAATTCGCTGGAGAGTTTGGATCTCTCAATGTCTCCAACGCGGCGGCGGTCGCCCTTTATGCCGCGCGCCCGGAGGGTTGAGAAGAGCGCCGCGCACGCCTACATCCTAGGGTGAGGAGAACGAGCATGGCGCACCCCACCAAGATTGCAACCTGTTGTTACTGCGGCACGAAAGCGGCTTTGGTTCTGACGGGCAAAGAGCGCCATGAACTCTCCTGCGCTGCGTGTGGCGCGCCTCTGCACGACATGAAGATTCTACGCAGCTCGGCGACAAAGGATCATCCGGTCACCAAAAACCCCAAGGCCAAAAAACGCACCAAACGGGTGACGCCCAACCCGGTGTGGGAGCGCGAGGCGACGCGCAAGAAGAAAAAGAAGAAGTCCAAGAAGAGCTTTGGTCAGCGCCTCCTGTCGGAAGCTTTTGACGTGCTCGAAGACATTTTCGACTAGGACCAGTCAGAGCGCGAGGATGCCGCGACGCAGGAGGTTGAGGCCCGCGATCAAAAGCATCCAGAGCGTGGCCTTGCGAAACGTCTCTTGATTGATGCGGTCTTGGATTTGTGAACCGAGCCACGTGCCGATGACCGCCGGGATCACAAGGATGGCCGAAAAGGTCAGGGTCTCGGGGCGCACCACGCCCGAGGGGCCATGGGCAAAGAGCAACAAAAGTGAGCCGAGCCCAAAAGCCGCGCCTTGCGTGCGCATCTGAAGTCTCTTTTCGGTATTCAGCGCTGTGAGATAGGCCACAAGGGCAGGGCCCCAGACCGCAGAAAGCCCGCCAATGAAGCCCGAAAACGCACCCACGCCTATCTCCACTGCGGGGTTTTGGCGGTGCAGCGTTGTACGCCATCCGGCGATTTGTAGCAGACAGAACAGCACCACGGGTATTGCAATCGACAAAAACAGAACGCCGATGGAGAGCGACGTATAAAGCTGTGCGGAGAGGATCAGACAGACCCCAGCAGTGATCAAAAAGATGCGGAATTGTTTGATGGCGGCCCAAGCGGCGAGGGCGCCATCGCGCCCAGCTTGGAGGACATTGCTCAGCAAAGTCGGTAATATGAGACCCGCCAGCGCGATGTCCGGCGGTTGGAATGCGCCGAGCAGAGAGATCATAATGAGCGGCATTGCAAAGCCCACAATGCCTTTGATGAACCCCGCCAAAAGCGCAATCGCCATGCTCATCGCCCAGAGCAACGCCGACATATCGAGAAGGGGTAGTTCCATGTCTTCCGCTGCTATCATGTTTTGCGCAGGGGTCCAGAGACAAAGAAAAGGCGCGCCGGTTAATTTGCGCCGCGCGTCCCTCTCTATTGGGGCGACTTGTCCTAGAACAGGAAGTCTGAGGCGTCGATATCGGTGTGGTCGATGTTCTCCAGCCGGACGAAGACATTAGCAAAGATGAGGCCTGTGTCCGCGCCCATATCAAAGACAGTGATGTCACTAAAGTTTGTCGCGCCAGAGAAGATCTGGATTTGATCCTCCCCGTTGACATAGTCGGTGATCCGTGTGTTCCCATCGCCGATGGCGAATTGGAACGTGTCGGCACCGGCGCCGCCCGTCATCGTGTCATCACCAGCCCCGCCACGCAGGCGGTCACCGCCGGCTTGGCCGAGCAGCACGTCATTGCCGTCTTGACCGATCAGAAGGTCAAAGCCAAACCCACCTTCCAGCGTGTCGTCGTCAAACCCGCCGTAGATGCTGTCGGCGCCGCCCCCGCCAAGAAGGCTGTCATCGCCGCCGTTGCCAAAGATCGTGTCGCTGTCAGTGCCGCCATCGACGGTATCGCGACCGGAGCCCGCGATGATGCTGTCTTGGCCGTTGTTGCCGTTGATTATGTCGTTGAAGATTCCACCGTCGAGCGTGTCATTGCCGCCAAAGCCGTTGATCGTGTCTTGGCCGCTTCCACCGATGATTTCGTTGCCTTGGAAGTCGCCAAAGAACTCTTCATCGGCGGCGGTGCCGCGTACATTTTCAAAGTTGGTCGTGGATTCCGTGTCGGTTCCATCCGTCACGGTGCCAGCGCCGAGATTGTAGATGGTGCCGTTGTCCATGCTCGAGGCATATAGCCAGTCATTTCCGTCGCCGCCGTCGCGGGATTCGCTGGAGCTTACGCCTTGGATGCCGATGGAATCGTCGCCATCTCCACCGAAGACCGCATTGAAGCTAGCACCATCGTTGATTGTGTCATCGCCGTCGTAGCCATAGACAAAATCGGCGCTTCCGCTGAAGTCGTCATTGCCGACGGTGCCAACTTGGATGTAGTCGGGCGTGTAGGGTAAAGTGAAATTGGCAAAGTCGCGGACGTCCAAAATTTCCATTCCGACGCTAAGGGTGCCGGTGCCGGAGGTTGTTTGCCAAGTGACAGCAAAGCGGCCGTCTTGGAGTCCGATCGCCTCAGGCTGGCTTTCAGCACCGCTGTCGGTGACAGTGAACTCGGAGCCCACAGGTGCGCCGGCGGAATTGTACCGTTGACCGGAGATCGTGTTGGTTTCGTCATTGTCATAGACAACGATAAATCCACCATCATCAAGCGCGGCCACGGACAACTCGTTGTTATCGTCGAAAGCCGAGTTGTTGTTGATGCTGGTCGCTGAGGTGACAGCGCTGCCGAAGTTGTCGAAGATGCGGAAGTAGGCTTCTGTATTGCCGCTAGCCGTTTGGGACCAAACCGCCACAAATCCACCACCGCTCAGGTCCGCGACATCCACACCGGTGGCATTGCCCGTGCCGGTGGAGATTGAGAAGAACGACGTGCCTGAATTGGTACCATTGGCATTCACCAGGCGGCCAACAATGTCATTGTTGGCGATGCCTAGGCCGCGATTGGTGACGACAATAAAATCACCATTGCTCAGTGCTGCGGTGCCCACGTTTTGAACGGTGCCACCGACGCTGACGTTGTCAGAGGCCAAGTGGGACGTCGGAGATGCAGACCATGCTGTGGCGCTTAGGTCAAAAAGGGCGTGATGTGCCACAACGCTGGTGCCATTGACGACATTGAAGGACACCAAGATATCGCTATTGGCGGCCACGGTGACCGAGGGGTCATTGTAGTCTTCGCCGGTGCCTGGATTGTAAGATTTTAAATCTACGTTCGCGCCAGTGCTGTCAAACACGTCAATGCGTATCGAGGTCGAGGTACTGGTGTCTTCATAGGCCACAACCCAACCGCCATCCGGTGTGGCTGCAATCTCGAATTCGCCCTCGTCGTCGGCAAAGAAGCTTGAGTTCATACGGAACGGCGAGCCTTCGGGTTCGCCAAGGATATTGTAGAGTTGACCGATGATATCGGTGCCGGGTGCCGTGTCATTGTTGTTGGTGTCGTCTTGCCATGCGACCAGAATACGACCGTCGGCCAATTGCGTGATTTGTGGCTCTTCTTGGCGACCAGAGTCATTGGCCACGAAGATTTCATCAAGCCATACTTCGGGTGTTAAGGGCATAGGTGACTCCCAATGCAATTTGAAAGATTGAATTTCGAAAAATGAACTATCCGCAAAAACAACGGGACGCGGCTACGACACTGTATCGGAAAACATCTGCCGAGTGCATAAAATCGTTAACAGTTTGTTAACCAACGAATTGGAAGAGAAAAAAGGCGTAGGGCGCGGCTTTGCGCGTAGGGATTTCACGGGTGGTTCACGTCAAAGCGCGTTGTATTCGCAGCATGTGATTGTGCAACACCGGACGCGAGGCGGGTTGACCCGTCACCAAATAACGTCGGCCATAAATATCACTGAGACCGGCGACATCACTGGCCGCGCTGTCGGTCGTGTCGCCTGCTTGGTGGAGTAACGAATTCTCAATCTGCCGGAACTTTATGAAAACAGACGACACCGAGAGACATGACGCCGAGCCTTTCGCGCGCTACATTTGTGCTATGCGCAGGTGTGGTGCGATCAAACGTCGCCCCTGACCCCTTCATCTCAGACAGACATGGCAAAACAGGCAGGTAATTTTAGATCTTAACGGGCGCAGCGTTGGTGTTTTTGTTGCGCTGCACCTGCGAGGGCATTATGCAGGTGCAACATGATATCCGTCGGGAACGAGGAGTGATTGAATGGCCCATGATGGACAGGATTTGATGCTGGACGTGCCAGCTGTACTGCCAGACCTACTTGCGCTCACCGGTGCCGCTGTTGCGCCTGTCAAATCGGTGCTCGACATCGCCAAATCCAAGCTTGCCGACGCGGTGACCGTGGACGGTCGCGTCAAAGGAGGTTTGATCGAAGCAGAGCAAACTGCAGCCCATGGCGTGGCGTGGTTGGCCACTTATGTCGAAAGCCTCGCACAGATGCAGGGCTGGGCCGAAGCGCTTACGGCGCACGGCAAATTCGGTGAAATGGAACAGCTGATCCACCAGATCGCCTTTGGGGAATACCTCTGGCAAATCTATGGCGGCCTGCCCATGAACCAGGGCGAAATGCTGCGCCTGCAAGATATGGGGCTCTCGCAAGACGAGATGGCCGCGATGATGACGCCCGCGGTCATGACCCTCACGCAACAGGGCAACACGCAAGCCGCGCGCACGCGCTTGGTTGAGCTGATGCGCGAGCAGGGCACCGCGGCCACCATGTTTGGTCACTCCGGCCTCGACGAAGAGCTTGAGATGATCCGCGAGCAATTTCGCCGTTACAGCGTCGACAAGATCGAACCCGTCGCCCACGAATGGCACCTCAAAGACGAGTTGATCCCCATGGAGGTGATTGATGAGTTGGCCGAGATGGGTGTCTTTGGTCTCACCATCCCCGAAGAGCATGGCGGCTTCGGCATGTCCAAGAACTCAATGTGCGTGGTCTCCGAAGAACTGTCCCGGGGCTATATTGGCGTGGGCTCCCTGGGCACCCGCTCTGAGATTGCCGCCGAGTTGATCATCGCGGGCGGCACCGACGAACAAAAAGCTAAATGGCTACCCGGTCTCGCCTCAGGTGAGATCCTGCCAACGGCTGTGTTCACGGAGCCAAACACCGGCTCAGACCTCGGGTCGTTGCGCACCAAGGCCGTCAAGGACGAAGACGGCAATTGGGTGCTCAACGGTAACAAAACCTGGATTACCCATGCCGCGCGCACTCATGTGATGACTGTGCTTGCGCGCACCATCCCAGACACCACCGATTACCGTGGCCTGTCGATGTTTCTGGCCGAAAAAACGCCCGGCACGGATGAAGCCCCTTGGCAGGATGAAGGCATCTCCGGCGGTGAGATCGAAGTGCTCGGCTACCGCGGCATGAAGGAATACACGCTCAACTTTGACGATTTCAAAGTGAAGGGCGAGAACCTTTTGGGCATGGAAGAGGGCAAGGGCTTCAAACAGCTCATGGAAACCTTCGAGAGCGCCCGCATCCAAACAGCCGCGCGCGCCATTGGTGTGGCGCAATCTGCTCTGGATGAGGCGATGAAATATGCCGAGGACCGCAAGCAATTCGGCAAATCCCTCATTGAGTTCCCGCGCGTGTCCGGCAAGCTTGCCATGATGGCGGTGGAGATCATGATCGCCCGTCAGCTCACCTACTTCTCAGCCCGCGAAAAAGACGCAGGCCGCCGCTGCGACCTTGAGGCTGGCATGGCCAAGCTCCTGGGCGCGCGCGTGGCTTGGGCGGCGGCGGACAACGGTCTGCAAATCCACGGTGGCAATGGCTTTGCCTTGGAATACAAGATCAGCCGCATCCTCTGCGACGCGCGGATTTTGAATATCTTTGAGGGTGCCGCAGAGATCCAGGCTCAGGTGATTGCCCGGCGATTGCTTGGCTAAGCGAACGACTTAGAAACCCTTCGCAAAAGGCCTCCGGTTCGGGGGCCTTTTTTCTGCGCGTTGGCCTTCTCGGCCAAGTTTGGTCCGATAACTCAGACTTTTTTTCGTCGAAATTTGTGAATGCTTCACCATTAGTACATGCCAGTTTAATCCGTTTTTTGCCCAATGTATTTTGATGGAGGCCATGATGTCCAATCCCCCCGACGTTTGGTTGTCCGAGTTTTACGTTGCCGACTTGCCCGGTTCTCAAGGCGATGCACAGATCACGCAATTGGCCGATGGACGCATTATTGTAGCGTGACAAGACGACACCAATAATGTCGATCACACCCTTCTGGAGGCGACCGACTTTATCTTCTAAACCCCCGGTTAAGCCACATGCGCCAAGAGCGCGGCCTCACTGTCGCTGAGGCTGCGTCGCGCATAGGCGCCGTAGACATGGGGGTCACTGGCAAGTGCGGGGATCGCCTGGAGCAGGCTCTTGCGATCGTCCTCGGTCAGGCTGGCCAATGACGTATTCGCCGGGTGAAAGCTCTCGGTCTCCATCCCATTGGCCCACAGCACCTCGTGACGCGCTAACATCAGGTGAATGTAGGTGATCTCTCGGGCATTGAGGTCCACTGAAATTGTATCGTGGTTCACCAAATGCTTGGCTGAAACCAGCACCTCATCGGTGTTGAACAATTCCCGCGCCACCGGACCCCGCACCATCATCTTGTGCTCCGGTGAAACCAAAAAAGAACTATTGGGCAGGTCATGACCAAAGGCCGCCGCTTGGATGCGGATGGGGCGGAGCTTTGGCATCACAAAGAGCCGCGCCCCCGTCATCCGCCGCGCCCCGCGCCAGAGGATTTCTTGCGGACCATTGTCTTTGGTGAGGACCATGTCGCCGGGATAGAGATGCTCGACCTGCTTCTTGCCATCGGGCGTGTCGATCAACGTGCCAGGGGTAAAGCAAATCACTCCGCCATCCACATCGCCAAGCCCCGAAGTGGCCGTCGTGTCGAGGTTATGGTGTACAACCCATAGGTCTTTGCGCGCAGGTGGCACATCATCTATAAACATGGCCAAAGGCGGTCGGCCCGGTTCTGTGGGAATGACCGTCACGGTGTAGCTGCGGGTGCCATCGGTTACGACAAAAGAACTGTCGTGGAACCCACTGTCGGTGTCGTCTTGGGTCGTCGTGTCTGCGGGCGCTTCGCGTGTCACTGCGACGCCTACCAAACGACGTACCATCCGCGCCGCAGAGCGTCTTAAGCTCTCCGAACCCAGTGCACCATTCAATCGCAGTACGGAAGCAGGACCGTCCACACGCAGTGGATCTCCCTCCCAAGCCCAAGTTGCGCCCACTGCGAGTGAGTGTGGAGCCGCGCCTTTGAACCCATCCGTTTCTGTCTGCGACCAAGATATGACGAAAGTGCCACGAAACCCCGTGTTCATCGTCGATCCTGCCTCATATTTTTATAGTTATTAACGAATGGTTAACACAATGTATGAGATTAACAAAGGCCTGTTTGCATCTGTTTATAATGGTTTTTTAATGTTGTGCACAGCCTTTTTCTAAAAATTCCAATCCAAACGCAACGCGCCCACGGTCTGACCCTCGCCATCTTGATACTCGGTCTCAGGGGACAGATAGCTCACCCCATAAAACAGGTTGTGCCCTGCGCGTTGCCAATGCACGCCAGCCCGCAGGCGGTGGCGCGTGTCGAGCGCGTCAACCCCATCTTCTTCGCGCAAAAGGTCCGTTGCGAAGACTTCAGTGACATCTCCGCCAAACACTAGGCTGAGACCTTCGCCTGCACCCGGGACCACGCGGTAACGGTGACCGGTCACCATGTCACGCGCTTGTAGCCCGCCGCGACCAAAGGAGCCAAGGATCATGTCAAAGCCTGCACGCGCCCAGACTTCATAGCCGCTTTCAAACTCGACAAACGGGCGCACAGCGGCGCGACCAATGGACAAGCTGCGGCCAAACTCGGCACCCACGCCGAAGCGAGGATCAAGATCCAACTGCGCATCGCGGACGTCTTTGGATGGCGATTTGGCCGAGGGCAGGCTGTCGTGAATGCCCGTTTGCAGGTCCACCAGAGCAGTGTCTGGTCCAGCAAAGGATAGGGTGGCGCGCAGCTCGGTTTCAACCTCGCCGAGGGTATACTGGCTGGCCAGTCCAAACCGTACCAGCCCGGTCATGGGCCGGTCTCCAGGTTTGGGAGTGCGCAAGTTCTCGGGCGACATCAGAGCCGCATCGAACCGCACTTCAAAGCTGTCATCAAAGCTGCGTGGCCCATCGGTCCAAGGCCCACGGCCCCACGCATAGGTCGCGCTATAGCCCCCGGTTTGCCAGCGGTCGCGACCATCGCCGATCAAATCATTAGTCACCAGACGTCCGTAGCCAATGCGAGCAAACGCTTGTTTGTCGGTGGTTTCTGCGGAGGATGCGGGCTCTGCGGACAAGCTGCTGACAACGAGGAATTGTCCCAACAGCGCTGCACACCAAAGGGCCGCACAAAGATAAGGGCGCATAAAATCGTCCAACCTGATGCCCCCCCGGGCAAGATCTGGATACCCTAACTCAGAACGGTCGGCATCCCTTTGTGCATCTGGGTCACTCAACTGACGCGAAAGTGTGTCTTCTCCGCACGTTTTCGCTGAGCCCGCTGGCGCGCTTGGCAGGATGGAATCGCTGCGCTAGACCATCAGTCCAAGAGGAGAGCCATGGACCGGGTGCATCATAGAGCTATTGGGCTGATTTTGTTCGCATTTCTCTCGGGATGCGGCTTGTCGCTGCCGGGCAGCGATGAGACTGCAGAAGCGCCCCCTCCTGCAAATGAGAGGCCGGACGTCGCCAATGATCCAACGGCTGAGCTGTCGGCGGATGGCGGACTGACGGGGGAGAGTGCGTCGTTGGTGGCGACCGCAGACATCCAGACTGCAGAAGCACCACGTGAAAATGCGACTTCGACGGGCTTTCTGGCAGGCCTCTTTGGCGGGGGCAACGCACAAAAAAGCGTTATTGAACCTCCGCCGGTTGCTCGGGCCTCTGATGTCGCGGACGCGGATGCCGATGGGGCGGACGTCATCGAACTGGCGGTTTCCGACGCCGTGGCCGAGGTCAAAAGCGCCGACGCAGCGCAGGCGGCGCCTGCACCCCGAGGTTTTTTTTCGAGTCTCTTTGCGCGGCGTGCGCCGGACCAAGCCCTTGAGGTGATGGATGATACCGCGAATGAAGCTCTGGCCGACGCGGAAGGCGCCTCTGCACCAGACACCGCAGACGCCGTGGCGCTCGCATCGGCCTCTGAGCCCGCCCTTGAGAAACGCAAAGCTGGCACGACCGCGCCGCGTCGTGGATTGCTCGGTGGTTTTGGCCTGTTTCAGCGACGTAGTGACGCGCCTGCGCCATCCGAATTGGCGGCGCGATATACGGACGAGGCAACGGGAGGTGCCCAAGGCGGTCTACCAACCACATTGCCAGCCTCTTCAGAGCCTGACGTTGCCGCGGGCGCGCCTTTGGCGTTTGGACAAGTCGGTCGTGTTTGCGGATTGCGGGGCCGGGGCCTCGGCAAACGTGTGGCGCGCTTCCCAGAGCGTGGCCAAAGTGGTTTTGCGCTGTATGACACGGAGCCCGGCAGCATAGACGCGCGCGCCTTCTACATCACGGGTTTTGACGATGGCTGCGCGCGACAAATCACGGCGGCCAATGCCATTTTTGGCGCACCCTCCATGCATGAACGCCTGCGCTATGGCCTGCCGTCCAACACGCTGCCCACCTCCGAGACCGATGTGGCCTACAAGCGCCTGAAATCGCGCATCTGCAAAGTGCCGCGCAACCAACCCTGCAGCCCATCCGGCATCAAACGCATAGAACGCAACACGGTCTTCGTGACTCTCTATGAGAGCTTTTCAGACAACAACCGTTGGTCCAACGTGCTCCTGCACGAAGGCGCGCTCTTCGCCTCCGACATCAAGCAGGCGCGCTAGGCCTAATAATGGGGCGGGCGTTCGTCGCCAATGATCACGCCTCCGCCACCGGCCTCCGCCCGGTCCCGTTCGCGGTCGATCAAGGCCAACACCTGCCGTTCAAGCCGGGTGATCTGATCGGCCTGTTTGGCCACAATGTCAGAGAGGTCATCGCACAGACGCTCCAAATGCGCCATGCGTTCTTGGGTCAGGGGAAGATCGTCCATGTCGCGCACTTACGCCCTCTTATGCAATAGGCCAAGCCTTTTCACCGCGCAGTTGGCTTGCGGCGCGGGGCGTCAGGCACTAATGCAGCCCCAAGACCACTCTCAGCGCATGGAAGAACCCCATGGCCAAGCCAAAGAAGACCCCACGGCCCAAGGCCGTCACCCCCAAAGGGTTCCGTGATTACTTCGGCTCCGAAGTCACGGGCCGTAGCGAGATGCTCGATCAAATCGCCCGGGTCTATCATGCCTATGGCTTTGACGCGCTAGAGAGCTCGGCGGTGGAAACCGTCGAGGCCCTGGGCAAGTTCCTGCCCGATGTGGACCGTCCCAACGAAGGCGTCTTTGCCTGGCAGGACGAGGACGACACATGGATGGCGCTGCGCTACGATCTGACCGCACCGCTCGCCCGGGTCTATGCCCAACATCGCAACGACCTGCCCACGCCCTACCGCCGCTACGCGATGGGCCCCGTTTGGCGCAATGAAAAGCCGGGTCCAGGTCGGTTCCGTCAATTTTATCAATGCGATGCCGACACTGTGGGCACTGCGTCGATGGCCGCCGATGCCGAGATTTGCATGATGCTCGCCGATTGCCTCGAAGCCGTGGGCATCCCGCGCGGCGATTACGTGATCCGGGTGAACAACCGCAAAGTTCTCAACGGTGTGTTAGAGCACACCGGCGTCACCGATCCGGCCCAGGCCGCTGATGTCCTGCGCACCATCGACAAATTTGACAAAGTGGGCGTCGCGGGCGTGGCTGAGCTTCTGGGCAAAGGCCGCCTTGACGCCTCTGGCGCCTATATCGACGGGGTCGGCCTCAGTGACGACCAAGCCGCCCCCGTGCTGGCCTTCCTCACCTCCAAAGGCGCCGACGCCAATGAGACCTTGACTAACCTCAGCGCTGCCGTGGGCGAAAGCGCCATGGGTGCCGAAGGCGTCGCAGAGCTACGCCAAATGGCCGAACTTTTCGCTGCGGCAGGCTATGGAGCCCACCGCATCGACATCGACCCCTCCGTTGTGCGCGGTTTGGGCTATTACACTGGCCCCGTGTTCGAGGCAGAGTTGACCTTCGAAATTCTCGACGAGAAAGGCCGCAAACGCCAATTCGGCTCGGTCTCCGGTGGCGGGCGCTACGACGACCTGGTCAAACGATTTACTGGGCAACCTGTGCCTGCCGTGGGCGTTTCCATCGGCGTCGACCGCCTGTTGGCCGCGCTCCACGCCAAGGGGCGCATGAGCGCGGACGCCCAAGGCCCCATCGTTGTCACCGTCATGGACCGCGACCGCATGGCCGATTACCAAGCGTTGGTGGCCGAATTACGCGCGGCGGGTCTACGCGCCGAGGTCTACCTCGGCAACCCTAAAAACTTCGGCAACCAACTCAAATACGCCGACAAACGCCAAAGTCCCGTGGCCGTGATCCAAGGGTCTGACGAAGCCGCACGCGGTGTGGTTCAGATCAAAGACCTGATTCTGGGGGCCAAACTGGCCGAGACGGCGACGTTAGAGGAGTGGAAAGACCGCCCCTCGCAATACGAAGTGCCGGTGACCGAAATGGTCACCAAAATCCGTGAGATTCTGGACCTCTACTGATGCCAACCCAGTCGGCCATTCTGGCGCACGCCGCCACGCTCAAAGCGGGTTTCGAAGCTTTGGGTGCCGTATCGGTGGAAACCCCGGTGCTGCAACCCGCGGAGGCGCTTCTCGATCTTTACGGCGAAGACATCCGCGCCCGTGCCTATGTGACCTCAGATCCCCTGCGGGGGGAGCAGATGCTGCGGCCTGACTTTACGCTGCCTGTGGTACAGGCACATATGGCCGAAGGCGCAGAGCCCGCACGCTACACCTATGCGGGCGAGGTGTTCCGCCGCCAGGAGGACGATCCCGACCGCGCAAGCGAGTATGTGCAGGTGGGCTATGAAGTCTTTGACCGCAACGCCCCCGCAGAGCGTGAAGCAGAGGTCTTTGCAGCTCTGGCCGCGCCTCTCAAAGATCTCCCGGTACGCGCCGTCACGGGTGACATCGGCCTGCTCATGGCGGCGGTGTCGGGGCTTGAGACAACCGAGGCCCGTAAGGCGGCGTTGATGCGCCACATCTGGCGGCCCCGGCGCTTTCGCACGCTTTTGGATCGCTTTGCCGGACGCACGGCAATGCCCACGTCTCGTGCCGCACTTCTGGGCTCAGGTGATCCCATGGCGGACGCTGGGCCGCATATCGGTTTGCGCGGGCCAGATGAAATAGAGGCCCGGATCGCCACCCTGCGTGCGGATGCTGAAGCCCCAGTCATTCCGGGCGGGGTTGTTGATCTCATCGACGCGCTATTGACTGTG
Organism: Marinovum sp.; assembly: GCA_022447495.1. Classification (GTDB taxonomy): domain Bacteria; phylum Pseudomonadota; class Alphaproteobacteria; order Rhodobacterales; family Rhodobacteraceae; genus JAKVBH01. The sequence continues at coordinate 13,387 of JAKVBH010000006.1, forward strand.
CGCGAGACGATGCCTTATGCGCTGGCCCGCTTACGCGATATCGCAGTGGATTTGCCCTCGATCACCGATGCAGTTGATGGATTTGCCGCGCGTCTTGATGCGTTCAGCGCTGTGGGAATTGACCCCGAAGACTTGGCTTTTGAAGCCTCCTATGGGCGGACCTCGCTTGAGTACTACGACGGATTTGTCTTCGGCTTTATGGCGGAACGTCATCCCCATTGGGCGCTTCTGGGATCTGGCGGTCGCTATGATGCCCTGACAGCTGCCCTAGGCAATGGTCAGGCGATCCCTGCGGTCGGCGGTGTGTTGCGCCCAGGACTGGTGTGCCAGTTGCGGGAGGCCGGGCAATGAGTGTGAAACTTGGGGTGCCCTCCAAGGGCCGTTTGATGGACAAAACCTTTGACTGGTTCGCTGCGCGGGGCATCATGCTCAGCCGCACCGGGTCAGAGCGCGAATATGCGGGCCGCGTGGACGGTATTGATGGGATCGAACTTGTGTTGCTTTCTGCCGGTGAAATCCCGCGCGAGTTGGATGCGGGCCGGATCACGCTGGGTGTCACCGGGACCGATCTTATTCGTGAAAAGCTGCCCGTTTGGGAGCAGCGAGTCGAGCCCCTCGAAGAGATGGGTTTTGGCTTCGCCGATCTGATCCTTGCCGTGCCGGCGGCCTGGGTGGATGTGGATACGCTGGACGATCTCGATGCTGCCGCAGCGGCGTTCCGTGCGCGCCACGGCCATCGCTTGCGGATTGCCACGAAGTATCATCGGTTGGTGCGGGAATTTCTGCGCGGGGCAGGGGTGGCCGATTACCAATTGGTGGACAGTCAGGGTGCGACTGAGGGCACCGTCAAGAACCTCACTGCTGAGGCCATTGCTGACATCACTTCGACGGGCGAGACACTGCGCGCCAACCATCTCAAGATCCTCAGCGATGGCTTGATGCTCAAGAGTCAGGCCACGTTGTTTCGGTCTCGGCGTGTGGATTTGTCTGACGCGGATCGCGCGACGCTTCAGGTGCTGCGCGACAGGCTCTAAATCGCCAAGGTTCCCTGACCAAACCGTGCGGTCCAGCGGACGGATTTGGGGCTATCTGCACGATTGAAGGGGCGATCTGTGCAGTAAGCCCCCTTGTGGTGGGGCTATTCGGCCAGTGCGCTCTCAAGGGCTTTGATCATGGAACGCCCGTTCGGAACCACCGTGGCGCCGAAGGTGTCAATGAGTTGGCCGTCTCGCCCGATGAGCACTTTGTTGAAATTCCAACGCGGCTTGAAGCCGTGGGTGTCGCGCATCCAAGCATAAAACGGGTGGGCATTTTCACCGCGCACCGAGGTAATTTCGGTCATGGGCAAGGTGAGATTGTAGTTGATTTCACAGAAATCTTTGACTTCTGCGGCACTGTCGAATTCCTGGTTGAAGTCGTCGCTGGGCACGCTGATGACAGTGAGCCCTTGGTCGCCGTAGCGATCTGAAACATCTTGCAAGCCATTGTATTGGCGCGTGAAACCGCATTCAGAGGCGGTGTTGACCACCAGGATCACTTGGCCCGTGTAATCGCCCAGGTTGAGCTCTCCGCCGTCGATCGAGGCGAAGGTAAAGGTGTCCAGAGGCGCTGCGGGCGTTGCAGCAGTCACACTTCCTCCAAGTCCAGCCAAAGCAGCAGCAAATCGCAACATGATCCATCCTCACATATAGTTTGTTTCAGATAAGCGCGCCGCGCGCCGCGTCCAGATGTGACGCTACGGGATGGGCTAGGTCATTTTGCAGGCCGTGCTCCGCCAATGTCGTCTAAATAGGCCCGCACACAGGTCTGGACATGGCGAAACCGATCTCCTCCCAAGTGTTTACCGCCATACCAGCGGGTCACCACCACCAGATGATTGACCAAGCCTTCGCGCTCAAGCATGCGCAAAATCACTTGGCCCGCACCACTTTCGCCGTCGTCGTTCTTGAGCGGCGCCTCTTGCAACAAAATGGCCCAAGTGTTGTGGGTCGCTTTGGAGAATTTCTTTATTCTTTTGAGTTTTTTAAGTGCGCGATCCACCTCTGTGCGGTTCAAACAGGGCCTGCCTGAAACGGCATATTTTGACCCACGATCGGTCAGAAGATTTTCCAAGATGTGCATGCCCACAACCTAACATCCAGTGGCGGAACAAAAAAGCTTTGAGATTGGCTCGCAATGGGCGACACTGCATCTCATAGGTGAGGTACACCACATGATTTCTCAAAATACGTTTCTTGGTGCGATGCACGTGGACACCTTTACCGAGGCCCACAATCCTGGAGAGCCGCGCAGCATCGGATCGCGGTATAACGCACATGGGTTTTTACCAGAGGCGGGCAACACTGTGATTTGTCATTTGGACCGCACAGATCCGACCCACGCCGCGATTTTGGAATGCCGTCGCAGCTTGATGTTGCTTCCAGGGGCCGACACGCTCCTGTTCACGCCTGAAGACAGCCTGCACATGACCGTGTTCGAAGGTACCGTCGACACACGACGTCATGCTGGCGCTTGGCCCGAGGGCATTGCGCTGGATGCTGGCATCACAGAGGTCACAGATGCGCTTTTGCCGCGCTTGGAAGCCTTTGAGAGCCCCGGCGAATTCAAGGTTAAATTGCGCGGAATCTCACCTGGCGAGCTTGCTTTGGAAGGGGCCACTGACGCAGATGAACAGACGCTCCGAGCCTGGCGAGATGCGCTCACAACGCCCTTTGGCTACCGACAGGCCCATCACGATAGCTATCAGTTTCACATGACCCTGGCATACCCTGTGACTTGGTTGCCGGATGAGCTTGCCCCCATTTGGTCATTGACACTCGATGACTTCGCCGCGGATTTGGCCCGCAAAGCCCCGGTTATTCCACTGAGGCCAACCGCATTCTGCAGCTTTGGAGATATGACCCACTTTGAAGAGCTTCTGGTGCTGGGCACAGCGCTCCGCGCCTAATCGGCGCGAGACTGCTCGCGTTGCTCCCATTGGGTTTGCACAGGATCATTCCATCGCCTCAAGTTCATCGATGAAGCCCGAGATCATGCTCAACCCTTTGTCCCAAAATTTGGGATCGGACGCGTCCAATCCAAACGGTGCCAGAAGCTCTTTGTGGTGCTTGGACCCGCCTGCCTTGAGCATTTCAAAGTACTTGGTTTGGAATCCATCCGGCGCTTCTTCGTAGACGGCATAAAGCGCGTTCACGAGGCCGTCGCCGAAGGCGTAGGCGTAAACATAGAAGGGCGAGTGCACGAAGTGCGGGATGTACGCCCAAAACGTCTCGTAGCCATCGACAAAATCAAACGCTGGCCCAAGGCTTTCGGCTTGGACAGACATCCAAAGTGTGTTGATATCCTCCGGCGTGAGTTCGCCATTGCGGCGCGCGGAATGGAGTTTGCATTCAAAGTCATAGAAGGCGATCTGACGGACGACTGTGTTGATCATGTCCTCGACTTTGCCTGCCAGCATGACTTTGCGCTGTGCCGGATCTTTGGCCTCTGAGAGCATTTTGCGGAAGGTGAGCATCTCACCAAAAACGGAGGCGGTTTCGGCGAGTGTCAGCGGGGTGGAGGACAACATCTCACCCTGACCCGCTGCCAATACCTGATGTACCCCGTGGCCAAGTTCATGTGCCAAGGTCATGACATCACGCGGTTTTCCAAGGTAATTTAGCATCACGTACGGATGCACATCCGTGACCGTTGGATGCGCGAATGCGCCAGGGGCTTTGCCGGGTTTGACGCCCGCATCAATCCACCCTTTGGTGAAGAACGGTTCTGCAATGTTAGCCATCTCTGGGTCGAAGCCTCTATAGGCGTCCATCACGGTCTTTTGCGCTTCAACCCAGCCGACGATGCGCGTGTCTTCCATGGGCAAAGGGGCGTTGCGGTCCCAGACCTGCATGCGATCAAGGCCCATCCATTTGCGTTTAAGCTCGTAGTAGCGGTGGCTGAGCTGTGGGTACGCCTTCACCACGGCATCACGGAGCGCCTCAACGACTTCGGGTTCCACATGGTTCGACAAATGCCGCGCCGTTTGCGCTGTAGGCATCCCGCGCCAGCGGTCCATGATTTCTTTTTCTTTGGCTTGGGTGTTGTGAACACGGGCAAAGGTCTTGATGTTCTCTCCGAAGACTTTGGCCAATTCTCGCGTCGCGGCTTCGCGCGTGTTGCGATCCTGTTCGGTCAACAGGTTCAAGGTACCCTCGATGTTGCGCGTCTCGCCTGCAACAGTGAAACCCAGTCCGGCGATAGTTTCATCGAAGAGCCGTTCCCAAGCATCGCCAACAACACCCAGATCATGAAGGAATTTCTCCATCTCATCAGAGAGTTGGTAGGGCTTCATTGCACGAATGCGGTCGAATACGGGCTTGTAGCGCGCCAGATCGGCGTCCTGCGCCAACAAACCGTCGAGGTGGTCATCCTCAAGGCGGTTCAGTTCGAGTGTGAAGAATACAAGCGGCGTGGTGAAGTTGGTGATCGCCTCTTGCATGTCCGACATGAACTTGGCGCGCTCCCCATCGGTGGTCAGCTGGTAGTAGCGCAGCCCGGCAAACGACATAATCCGCCCGGCGATTTGGTTGATGCGTTCATTGCGATGCACGCAGTCGAGCAGCCCCTTGGCATCCAATGTCCCAAGCTTGCCCTCATAATCTGCGGCAAAACGGGCACAGGCCGTCTCCAACCAATCCAAATCGCGCTTCAGCTCGGGGGCCTCGTCACCGGCATAAAGGTCGCTGAGATCCCATTCGGGCAAATCACCCAAGCCATCGGTGCCAGAACCAGCGTTTACGTCATGCACAGGGAAGGGGCGCAAAGAGAAGGGGAGATGCAGCATGAAATGTCCTTATTGCTTGTACCCAAGAGTTAGGACGCCAGAGCCCAAGCCTCAACCCTCCCTTTCTTTGGTTCACTGAGACTTTGAAATTTGGGGCCGCCCCCTACGTCGGTTCGATGCTTCCGCGCCATGGCTAGCCATAGGTTTCAAGCATCTGCAAAAGATCTTCATACGTGTTGGCTTCCGCCAAAGGCTTGTCCTGGCGCCAGCGTGATACGCGTGGAAAACGGAGCGCCACGCCAGATTTATGGCGCGGCGAGGCGTGGATGCCTTCGAAGGCAATCTCAAAGACATGTTCTGCCGTGACCTGGCGCACGGGGCCGAAACGTTGAACCGTGTTTTTGCGGACCCAGGTCGTGATTTCGCGAAATTCGGCGTCGGTTAGGCCGCTGTAGGCCTTAGTGAACGGCACCAAATCGTTGCCTTTCCACACTGCAAAGGTGAAGTCGGTGAAGAGATTGGCGCGGCGTCCATGACCCTGTTGGGCATAAATCATCACCGCATCAATGGTCAGAGGGTCAATCTTCCACTTCCACCAATCACCCTTTTTGCGCCCTGAGAGATAGGGCGAAGTCGCCCGTTTTAGCATGACACCCTCGGCCTGCGCCTCACGTGCGGCTGCGCGCATGGTTTTGAGGGTGTTCCATGCATCAAAAGACAGCTGTTCTGGCACATGAAGCGGGGCGTCTTTGGGAAGATCCGTTGCAAGTGCTTCAAGTTGTGCGCGCCGCTCGGCAAACGGCGCGTAACGCAAGTCTTCGCCTTGCCACTCCAGAACATCGTAGGCAGCTAGAGCAACGGGAGCCTCCGCGAGAAGTTTCTTGGGGACGTTTTTGCGACCGATGCGGGCTTGCAAGGTGTTGAAAGGCAACGGTCCATCGCGCCACGCAAGGATTTCACCGTCAAGCACCGTGCCTTCAGGCAAGAAGTCTTTGAGCCGTGCCAGTTCTGGAAACCGATCCGTCATCAACTCTTCTCCGCGGGACCACACGAAGTGTTCGCCCCCGCGAAGGATCACTTGTCCGCGAATGCCATCCCACTTCCACTCGGCGCGCCATTCCTTTGGCTCGCCCAGTTCTTCCGGCGGGTCGTCCAGTTGGTAGGCGAGGTAAAATGGGTAGGGGCGCGATAGGTCCGCACCGGTATCCGCCTCGACGAGGTCGAGCCAAGTGTGCGTCTCTGGAGACCATGTCCCCATGAGCCTATGGGCCATCTCCGCTTCTTCTCGGCCCGTCGCCTGCGACAGGGCGCGTGTCATGAGCTTTTGACTAATGCCAATGCGAAATCCGCCAGTGATCAACTTGTTGAAGAGGAAGCGTTCTACGTCGCCCAATTGGTTCCAAGCGTCTTCAATGAGGGCCCGTCTTTCCTCTTGTTCCACATTTGATAGGCCCCGAAGAAAATTGATCCAGTGAGATAAATCTTCATCTGATTTGCGCGCTGCAGGAGGTAGGACAAGGGCGATGGTTTCCGCTAAGTCACCGACAATTGGGTAGGCTTCCTCAAAGAGCCAAAGGGGTATGCCCGCCCGCTCAGCAGCCCATTCCCGTAGCTGCGTTGTGGTCACTGCGCGCTTCGGTCGGCGGCCTGTGAAAAGTGCGATGCACCACATGCGATCGGTTTCACTTGCGCTGCTAAGATACTCCGCGAGGGCCGCAACTTTGCGGTTGGTTTTTGTAGTTTGGTCCACCGCGGTGAAGAGGGCTGCGAAGTTTTTCATGCCGCGCTCTCAGGCGTTGTATCTGCTTCGTCTACATCCAATTGCTCGCCGCCAAACTCGGTTGGTACGACGTTCGCATTCCATCCATGTGCGTTGAGGTAGCGCGCAAAGATGTCCGTATAACCATGAGTTGGATATATATTTTCTGCCTCGGTCTCTTTCACAGCGCATAGGAGCTCTGGCCAGTCCACATGGTCCGACATGACAAAACCTCGATCCGCTGCGCGGCGTCGGCGCACGCCACGCATACGCATCCAACCGGATGCGAACGCAGTCTCATGTTGGCCGAATTTCCTGGCCCACGCAGAGCCAAGTGCAGACGGCGGCGCGATCACAAGCGCGCCTGGATAGGCCTTCCGATTCGTCTCACTGGTGACCAATGTCGTGTCTGGCAAGTCGTAGCCCTGTCCGCGCAAAACGCCGTTGGTTCCCTCCACGGCGCCATGCGTCAAAATTGGACCGATGGAGGTGTCGACATTGGCCAAAATGCGCTGTGCTTTGCCCAAGCCATAGGCTCCCAAGATCACGGAACGTCCCGCCGCTGCGTTGGCAGACCACCAGGCATTGATCTCATCGATGACCTGGGCCGAAGGAGCCCACGTGAACACGGGTAGGCCAAAGGTGCATTCCGTAATGAAGTGATGGCATCTGACCGGTTCAAAGGGCTCGCTCAGTCCATCTTTTTGAAGTTTGTAATCGCCAGAGACGACCCAAACCTCGCCGTCCACTTCAACACGAATTTGCGCGGAACCGGGCACATGGCCAGCGGGGTGGAAGCTCACTCTCGCGCCGTTGATGTCCATCTGTTCGCCAAACCCAATAGTTTGCACTGAAATGTCCCCGAGCCGATGTTGAATGACTGGAGCGGCTACATCGGTGCACAAATAGGACATATGGCCCCATCGCGCGTGATCAGCGTGACCATGTGTGATCAGAGCACGCTCTACGGGCCGCCAGGGGTCAATGTAGAAATCCCCGGTCGGGCAATAGATGCCACGATCTGTAAATGTTAACGCCATGGGCGAAGAATAGTCCGAGCGTGCGGCACTCCAAGATGAAAAGTGCGTTGCCTAATCATGGCATCTGTCGGCTTCGAGGAAAGCTTCGAGCGATTTATCAGTATCGACGGGAAAGTGCCTGTCGCTCACTTGGATCGAGGTGATACGATCAAAGCGGAAGGTTCGAAAATTCTGGCGCAACGTGCACCAGGCAGACACCATCCAACCATCACTGAGGTCCCAGACCACCAAGGGGTAAATTTCGCGTGTGCTCTCAGCGCCTTGGCCATCTTGATAGGTGATTTCCGTGACCAGCATTTGACGAATGGCGTCCCGCACCAAACCGACGCTCGGCGGCGCGCCGGCTTTGGCTTGCAACGAATAGTAAGGCGCATCGGCCAGTTTGCGGTCTTTTGGATCTGGCATCCCAGCTTGGATCTTGGCACGGGCTTCGCGGGCCGCGGTCATCAGATCTGGATCACCGGTCTTTTCAACAAAGGAGAGGCCTATGGCCAGTGCATCGATTTGGTCATTGGTGAAGGCAACATTGGGCAAGTCAAAACCGCGCCGCATGACGTAGCCAACTCCGGCCGCCCCATCAATAGGAAGACCGGAGGCCTGAAGATGGGCGATGTCGCGATAGATCGTGCTAAGGCTCACCTCAAAATGCACCGCCAGGTCCTCGGCGCGTACCACGTCGCGGCTGCGCATGTCGTTGACGAGTCTAAAGAGCCTTTGGGCGCGGCGCATGGCATTTCTCCTTTTATTTAACTTACCATGGTGAGCCCCTAGGGGCACGCGTGCGCAGTGGCTTCGATTTCGAACATTAAGGGAGACAGCGCGAGGTGCTCCACGCCCAAAAGTGTCATGGGAGGTGTGTTGTCGGTGGGCCCAAACCGCATGCCGATCAGGTCAAAGTTTGCCAGCACCGCGTCCATATCGGTGGCAAAGATGCCTAACCGGGTCACGTTCTCCATTGACATATCGGCCACTTCTAGCACGGTTTGGAGGTTGTCGAGGGACAAGGCAATCTGGGCGCGCATATCGCGGGGATGCTGTGGTGCACCCTCTGCATTCACAGAAGTCTGACCAGAGACAATCAGTTGTTGCGCGCCTGCTGGGATCAATGCGGCTTGACTATAGCCATGATTTAGTGACCAGGGCCAGGGGTTTATGAGTCGATGTAGCATTGTGAAACCTTTGAGTATCAAGTTTGGATACCTGGTTGTTCGCATAGGGCTGCTGTCACCGTTGTGACAAGAGAGAGTACGGGATGTGCGAAATTCTCTCTGAGGTCTGATCTCTGTGTGATAGGCGTTTTGATCCGGCTCATCCACCGACTTGGAAGAATGAGAGCTATTTCGTTTGCGACCGTCAGTGAGGACACTTCATGTCGTTTGTCTTTGTGGCGCGCCTTCTTCTACGCCCACGTTTTCCGTCACATGCTCGCCCACCGTGACGCCAAAAACCGCAATTCGGTGACAGAACTCGTGGCAACGCCGCAAACTACGGCGCTACCGTCGTGCTCACCACTTTGCGCAGCGACGGCGCAATCGACCGCGATGCTCAGCGCTAGTTGATTTCAGGTGACGACTGAAGGCCTTTCAAACCGCGGGTACATGTTGGGAATTAATGTCGGAACATCCCCTCCTAAAATAAGGTTTATCTAGTGAAAGCAGTTATGTTCATTGGAAGTGTGGCGGACAGTGAGCCAGTTTGTTCGAACACTTTGTTTGACGAATTGGAGAACTGGAACAAGGTTCTTGAAGAGCATAAACACCAATTGCGAGGCCCACGCCCATGAGCCGCCTCGCACCGTTTTCATTAAGACTGTCCAAAGACGAACGATCTCGGCTTGAATCTCAGGCCGGGGGCATGTCGCTGTCGGCTTATATCAAGTCCGTGGTTTTTGCCGCTGAAGCTCCCAAATATCGGAAGCGGCGCAAACCACCTGTTGCGGAGCAACAGCTTCTGGCTGAGGTGTTGGCGCGTCTGGGTCAAACCCGGCAGGCCAACAATCTCAATCAGATCGCCAAGCACCTGAACCAAAGTACGTTGATCGTCGATCCTGAATTGGAGGAAGACCTCAAACGGGCCGTTGCCGAAGTAGCGTGGATTAGAGCGACCATCATGGAAGCCTTGGGGGTGAAATCATGATCCTCAAAGGTTCCCAGCGGTCGGGTGCCAAAGCGTTGGCAGATCATCTGATGAATGATCGTGACAATGATCATGTAAACTGCTTAGAGTTGCGTGGATTTCTATCTGAACATTTGCACGGGGCTTTGTCTGAGACCCACGCCATTTCTAAAGCAACTTTTTGTAAGCAGTTTATGTTTTCGTTGAGTTTGAACCCGCCACAAGACCATGTGGCCTCTGGACAAGAATTCTTGGACGCGGCTGATCGGGCCGAAGAAGCACTTGGTCTGAGTGGTCAACCTCGCGTGATTATCGTGCATGAGAAAGAAGGCCGACGCCACGCACACGCCGTATGGAGCCGTATTGACGCCGATGAGATGAAGGCGATCAATCTGCCTCACTTCAAAAACAAGCTGCGGGATTTGTCGCGTGACCTGTTTCTGGATCATGGGTGGATGCTGCCTGACGGTCTGGCGACCTATGGGAACAAGTCGCCTCTGAACTTCACGCTCGAAGAATGGCAACAGGCGAAACGCCAAGGGCTTGATCCCCGCGAAATCAAACAGATCTTCCAGCAAGCATGGGAACGCTGTGACAGTCAGATCGGGTTTAAAAACGCACTCGAAGATCGGGGCTATTTCCTCGCTCGTGGTGATCGCCGTGGGTTCGTGGCTTTGGATGTTGATGGCAATGTTCATTCGATTGCCAAGTGGACAGGCCTCAAAACCAAAGATGTGAAAGCCAAACTCGGCTCACCTGAAAACCTACCATCTGTCGATGAAACTCAATCCACCGTCCGTTCCAAAGTCACAGATCAGATGCGCGGCTATGTCGGTCAGATCAAAGACCGCCATAACAGTGATCTTGATCCACTGCGTGACAAGCTGCGGGATATGAACAAGGCGCATCGCGAAGAACGTCAAAAGCTCAAGGTTGGGCAAGAGAAACGCTGGGCGGAAGAAACCAAGGCACGTTCCGAGCGCCTGAACAAAGGCTTGCGTGGCCTCTTTGATCGCATGACAGGCAAGGCTAAATCCATTCTTCAACAAAACGAGTTGGATGCACGTAAGGCTGCAAAGCGTGATCAGGACCAACGTGATTTCATGGTGGTGGAACAAATGAAAGAGCGTCGCTCGCTTCAAATGAAATTCAAGAAATTGAGGCGCAAACATCAGGATGAGCGCGACCTGCTGGCACAGAAAATTCGCCATTCCATGGCCGCGAAACAAACCCCACTGACACGTCACCGTTCCCGCCAACGCCACAATGACTTGTCTCTTTAGTTTGCAAAATAAGGAAATATTTGAATGAACGATCTCGCCTACTTGTTTGGCATGACTGGAGTAGCCCCCTGAAAGTGGTCCACCAACTGGGATAGATTATCCCGCAAATTGGAGGATCAGCGATGGCTGGAAAACGAGAAAAGGCGGAAGAGATTGTATCGAAGCTTCGGCAGGTTGAAGTTCTGCAAGGACAGGGTGCTACGATTGCCGAGGCGGTTCGCCAGATCGGCGTGACGCAGCAGACGTTCTATCGATGGCGTAAGCTCTACGGCGGGATGCAGCGGTCCCAACTCGCGCGTCTGAAGGAGCTGGAAAAAGAGAACCATCGGCTGAGACGTGCGGTGTCTGATCTAACCTTGGACAAGCTGATCCTGACTGAAGCAGCAAAGGGAAACTTCTAAGCCCTTCGCGTCGTCGCAAGTGCGTCGACCATGTGCGGCGGAAGCTTGGCGTATCAGAGCGCCGCGCCTGCCGCACACTTGGGCAGCACCGATCCACGCAGCGTAAAGTTCCGCGGGGCCGTGCTGATGAAGCGCGTTTGACAGAGGACATCATCGAGCTGGCGGATCAATATGGACGCTACGGATATCGGATGGTCACCGGCCTGCTGAACAACGNGGGTTGGAGTGTGAACCACAAGCGGGTTGAGCGCATCTGGCGGCGTGAAGGGCTGAAGGTCCCACAAAAGCAAAGGAAGAAAGGGCGACTTTGGCTGAACGATGGGTCGTGTGTTCGGCTCCGACCGGAACGGCCAAATCACGTGTGGTCCTATGACTTCGTCCAGGACCGCACCGCTGACGGCCGGGCCTATCGGACGCTCAACATCATAGATGAATATACAAGGGAGGCACTCATGATCCGCGCTGATCGCAAGCTCAACTCCACCGATGTATTGGATGCACTCACAGACCTATTCATTCTGCGCGGGCCGCCGGAATACATAAGGTCGGACAATGGGCCCGAATTTATCGCCCTGAAAGTGAGGGATTGGATCGCAGCGGTCGGCGCCAAGACCGCTTACATCGAGCCGGGATCACCCTGGGAAAACGGCTACTGCGAAAGCTTCAATGCTCGGTTCCGCGACGAGCTACTCAACGGTGAACTGTTCTACACCTTACGCGAAGCTCAGATCCTGATCGAGCAGTGGCGCATCCACTACAACACGATCAGGCCGCACAGTGCATTGGGCTACCGCCCACCTGCGCC
>JAKVBH010000060.1 GCA_022447495.1 Marinovum sp.
TCTCGGTGAAATCGCGGGACGCACGTATCGGACGTAATCCACGCACCGGAGACGCGGTCGCCGTCGAGGCAAAAGCTGTACCGTTCTTCAAGACTGGCAAGTTGTTACGTGACCGGCTGAACGGTCAAGAGGGCTAAGCCAAGTGCGATATGTGAAATGGGGCTTTCTGGCCCTGCTCGCAGTTGTTCTTCTGACGGTTGCGTTTGCCAATCGGACGCCCGTCGAATTTAAACTGCTTCCCGAAGATATCGGAGCATTTGCCGGTCTTACTTGGTCGATCGAAATGCCCCTGTTCATGATGGTGTTCGGCGGCATCGTCGCGGGCTTACTGATTGGTTTTGTCTGGGAGTGGCTGCGTGAGCACAAACATCGCATAGAAGCCACGAGACAAGGGCGCGAAGCCCGAAAGCTGAAGCGCGAAGTGGATGCTTTGAAATCAGAGAAACGTCAGGCTCGCGGCGAGGACGACGTTCTGGCGCTGCTTGAAGACGCGCGTTAGTCTTATGCAAAACCTAGGTATAAAAATCTGTGGGGTGTCCCACAGGGATGACGTTATGGCAGCGGCCCAGTGTGGCGCGCGATACGTTGGTTTCGTGTTCTTCGACAAGTCCCCCAGATGTTTAACCATCGAAGCGACCAGAGAGCTTGCTGTTGAGGTCCCCATTGGCGTGGCCAAGGTGGCATTGGTCGTAAATCCAACAGACGCAGAGATAGACGCAATCTCGTCTGCCGTACCTTTGGATATGCTTCAGCTGCACGGTAGCGAAACACCTGAACGCGTAGCGGAGTTGCGATCACGGGTCGGCTTGCCTGTGATGAAGGCCATTGGCATCGCGGACGCCCCTGATCTGGATAAGATCCCTGTCTATGAGGCGGTCGCAGATCAGATCCTCGTTGATGCGAAGCCCCCAAAAGATGCAGATCTTCCCGGTGGAAACGGTCTTTCCTTTGACTGGCGCCTTGTCTCGACGCGCAAATGGCGCAAGCCTTGGATGCTGGCCGGGGGGCTGACGCCGGAAAATGTGGCCGAGGCGATTGCTTTGACGGGAACAACGCAAGTGGATGTGTCTTCCGGTGTTGAGAGCGCGCCAGGCGAGAAAGACGCCGACAAGATTGCTGCGTTTTGTAAGGCGGCGCTTCGCGCTTGATCGTGTTTCGGTAGGTGGTCTTGTCCATACCAACGCGCGTTAGATTTGCCTGACTGCTCGTCTTGTCAGCAAACGTGCCCCCGGGTGATATGACTTTTCGGCGATTTCTTAAGCCCACAGCGGTCTTCGGCGACCTGACCGTGATGGATGTCTTGTCACTGCCGCCACTCTCACCTACCAAGTCATGTGCGCGACAGGAGGGTAGGACCTATGCCAGAGGATCTCGTCAATAGTTTCATGACCGGCCCGGATGAGAACGGGCGTTTTGGTGACTTCGGGGGACGCTTCGTCTCGGAAACACTGATGCCGCTGATCCTCGAACTGGAGGAGCAGTACGAGCACGCAAAGACCGACCAGAGCTTCTGGGACGAAATGGACTTCCTTTGGAAGCACTATGTGGGTCGGCCCAGCCCGCTCTATTTTGCCGAGCGTCTGACCGAGCACCTGGGCGGTGCAAAGATCTACATGAAGCGTGACGAGCTGAACCACACCGGCGCGCACAAGATTAACAATGTGCTTGGACAGATCATCCTTGCCCGCCGTATGGGCAAAACACGGATCATCGCCGAAACCGGAGCTGGGCAGCACGGTGTGGCAACGGCTACGGTTTGCGCCAAATTCGGATTGAAATGTGTGGTCTACATGGGCGCACATGATGTTGAACGCCAGGCCCCTAATGTTTTCCGGATGCGCCTTTTGGGGGCTGAGGTCATCCCGGTGACGTCTGGCCGTGGAACTTTGAAAGATGCGATGAACGACGCACTGCGGGATTGGGTGACCAATGTGCGCGATACCTTTTATTGCATCGGTACGGTTGCAGGCCCTCACCCTTACCCTGCGATGGTACGGGACTTTCAATCGATCATCGGAAAAGAAACTCGTGGTCAAATGGATGAGGCTGAGGGCCGCTTGCCGGATACGATCATTGCGGCCATTGGCGGCGGATCAAACGCAATGGGTCTCTTCTTCCCGTTCCTTGACGACAAAGAGGTCAATATCATCGGCGTCGAAGCAGGTGGCAAAGGCGTGAACGCCAAGATGGAGCATTGCGCGTCGCTGACTGGTGGGCGTCCGGGCGTGTTGCATGGCAACCGGACCTATCTGCTGCAGGATGATGATGGGCAGATCCTTGAAGGCTTCTCCATCTCGGCAGGCCTCGATTATCCCGGTATCGGTCCTGAACACGCCTGGCTCAATGATATCGGTCGAGCGCAATATGTTTCCATCACCGACGCAGAGGCGCTGGAGGCGTTTCAGCTGTGTTGTCAGACTGAAGGGATCATTCCGGCGTTGGAGCCGTCCCACGCGCTGGCCCACGTGATGAAGATCGCGCCAGAGCTGCCCAAGGACCATATCATCTGCATGAATATGTGTGGACGTGGCGACAAGGATATCTTCACCGTCGCTCGACATCTGGGATTTGATATGAGCGGGCCTGAGGGCCGGTCGGTCGAATAGGGTTACTGCGAGCGGGCGATTTCGCGGAACATCGCGATGTTGCCGTCGCTTTCTCCTGCCTCGCGGAATCCACCATTGGCCGCGTTGACCGCAATCACAACACCAGCATCGCGGTCAATATAAACGTATTGCCCGTAAATGCCTTGGGCTATCACTTCGCCAGGGTGAGCGTCTTTTGGCATCCACCACTGATAGCCATATTGCATGGCCCCAGGCCGGGTCAGTGCGGTGGGTCGGGTACTGTCATAGACCCAGCGTGCGGGCACGATTTGTTGCCCGCCCAAGCGACCGTAATTCCGAACCATCTCGCCCATCCGGGCATAATCACGCGTTGTCAGGTTGAGACCGCCCAGCACAAAGGCCACGCCTTCGCCATCGGTCAGGTAGTAAGGCGAGGCTTCCAAGCCCATTGGCCCGATCAGGCGTTCTGACAGCAGGCTGGGAATGTCCTGGCCGGTCGCGGCCCGGATCACCATCCCGATAATGTGGGTATCGATCGAGGTATATTGCATCTGTGCGCCGGGTGTGGCGAAGCTCTCTGTTATGCTTTGGGCAAACCCGTCCATTGTACCGCCCAGGGCCAAGACCCGGCCCATGCGGTTTATGTCCGAATTGAAATCGAGATAGTCCTCGTCGAAAAGCACTCCGCTTTCCATCTGCAGCACA
>JAKVBH010000061.1 GCA_022447495.1 Marinovum sp.
AGGGACACAGGCGTCATCACGCGCGCCGATCTATTGCGCACAGTGATTGAAGGGACGGAAATGTCATGAGCGAAAATCTTGGCGTGAACCCACTGGAAGACACAGAAAGCGCTGCGGCACAGGCCTATGCCGAAGAGCGGCGCGACAATATACGGCACTTTGTGCGCACCAGCCCAGACTACTACATCCGCAATTTCGACAAGATTGGCGCCTCTGCGCGTTTCACACCGACGTTTAATGTGCTTGCGGGTCTCTTTGGTCCGATCTGGTTCGGGGCGCGAGGGCTTTGGTCCTGGGCCTTGGCCTTTCTTGTGGTTGAGGCAATAGGCTTCGTGCAAATCGCCCGGGGTCTGTTTGGCGATCTAGGAGCCGATGCCTTGGCGCGTGTCACCTCCATCGAGGGCACGCTCGAGCTGCGCTATCGCCAGTTGGAAGCGGCGATTGAAAATGGATCTGAACGTGCCGCAGCCCTCCACCGTCAAATTGATGGACTTGAGACCAATATAGAAGGCTTCCGCGCGGAGGCAGAGTTGCTCGCCGCGCAAGGCCCCTCAATTGCGCTCGCTGGTCTGGTGATCTTGATACTGGCCAAGCTGACCCAAGCTATCGTCGCCAATTGGGCGCTTGAAGCGCGCTTTTCCGACTGGCTTTCGAACCGCACGATCCGGTCCGGTATGCCAATAAACCAGATCGCATTTAGCGCAGGCTTTATGGTCCTACTCGTGGCCACGGCTATGGTGCATTACAGTTTTCCAAGTCGTTTCGCGGTTCTTAGCGAGTTCCCGACGAACAATGCAGTCCGGCTCATCAGCATCAACGCAGTCGAAGATTTCATCGCGTGGTGTGTGGCCAATAGTGTGACGTTCTTTGAAGGCCTCACAGCAGCGATCCGCTGGTTACTTGATGCCATGGAAGTCGCGCTGGTTCAAACGCCTTGGATCGTCGTTGCTGCGCTCATTGTTTTGTTGACTTGGCTAACGGCGGGTTTGCGAATGGCCATCTGGTCCGGCGCCTTCCTGGCCTATATGGGACTTCTGGGCTTTTGGGAAAAAGCTATGACGACGCTGGCGCTCCTTGGCACGGCGGCATTGCTTTCGATCGCGATTGGGATCCCACTTGGCATGTTCTCCGCAAGACGCCCAAGGTTTTATGCGGTGATCCAACCCATTATGGATTTCATGCAAACCATGCCCGCCTTTGTGTTCATGGTGCCGGTGATCGCTTTCTTTGGTGTTGGCAAACCCGCCGCAGTGATTGTGACAATGATCTTTGGCGGAACCCCCGTCGTGCGGCTGACGGTCCTTGGCTTGCGAGGCGTGCCCGAGAGCGTGCGCGAAGCTGCGATCAGTTTTGGCGCCAATAAATGGTATCTGCTGACGAAGGTCGATCTGCCACTGGCCAGCCCGTCTATTCGCGCAGGCATAAATCAGACCATTATGCTGTCTCTGGCAATGGTCGTGGTAGCCTCGCTTATCGGTGCAAAGGGCCTTGGAGAAGACGTCCTAGAGGCACTGCAATACGCCAACGTTGGGCAGGGGATCCTCGCAGGTTTCGCCATTCTCTTTTGCGCGATGATCTTGGATCGGATCGTGCAGGGCCGAAGAAAGTGACGCCGCTAGTTCTCGTTCATGGGTTCATGGGCGGCAGCGCGCAGTGGGATGGATCAATCGCCGTACTGAAGCAGAACTGTGAGGTCATCACTGTTGATCTGCCCGGCTTTGGCGCCCATTCCAAGCGTCGTCCCCTGACGTCAATCGGTGCCTATGCGGATTGGGTGATCCAGTATCTGCGTCGCAGGGACGTTGGGGCGTATCACCTTCTCGGGCACTCCATGGGCGGCATGATTGCCCAAGAGATGGCCTTGCGCGACGAAGCGCGGATCACCTCCTTGGTACTCTATGCGACGGGTGCAATCGGCGTTCTGCCTGGAAGGTTTGAGAGCATCGAAGAGAGCAAACGCCGCGCAACGCATGATGGCGCCACCGCCACAGCACGCCGAATTTCTGCAACATGGTTTTTAGAGCGCGAGGCTTCATCGGGCTACGCGCACTGCGCCGCAATCGCCTGTAACGCCCAACTTACCGCCATACATGCCGGATTGGATGCCATGCAAATATGGTCGGGCGAGCAACGCCTTATCAATATCAAACAAGAGACGTTGATCCTTTGGGGCGACAAAGATCGAACATATCGATGGCCGCAAATCCAAAAGCTATGGGATACAATACCGGTGTCTTCCCTCGCTGTCGTACCCGGCTGCGCGCACGCTGTACATGCTGAAAAACCGGGTTTGTTCCAAGACGTGCTCTCCGATTTTTTACGCCGCTGATTTTGATTGCACTCCGCTAGCTGAGACTGGCGTTGCTGCTTTGAGGGCAGACGGAGCCTCGTCTCTTCGCGTTCGC
Source organism: Marinovum sp. (assembly GCA_022447495.1). GTDB lineage: Bacteria > Pseudomonadota > Alphaproteobacteria > Rhodobacterales > Rhodobacteraceae > JAKVBH01. The sequence continues at coordinate 2,406 of JAKVBH010000061.1, forward strand.
ACCGAACGTCACAGCACTGAGTCGAGAAAAGCGTTTAAACTGTTGCTGAGAACAGACAGGAATTTGTTGCTACGAAGGCCAGACTGAGGTGGGTTGATGGAAGAGCAATGCGCCCAGTGATACGTAGGGCTGTCCCCCCATCGTATGGCTTTGTTGGACGCATCAGTTAAAGCTTGGGCTTCCACTTCCCTGGACGTGCTCCTCTCGCAAATCTCACCGCTCGAATGGGCGCATATCCCTCTCATAGGCGAATACAGGGAAAGCCGTTTTTCTGATTGGTGAAGCACAGCTGTCTAGCCCCCTAGATCAGTACAACTAATTGAGGGTTTCTCTAATAAGGCTTCTGGGACAGGCGCTCATTCGGCTTATTACCGCACTTTTGGTAGTTGCTGGAGCCCGCCGCGCCGCCGTTCAGCGCGATGTAGCGTTGATGGAGGTGCACAATTTGATCCGCGAAGTGACAGGGCAGGGCGGTATCGAATTTGGAAAGCTAAAGACATTTGACCTACCCTGCCACGCAGGAGAATGCCCTAGAGTCTAAGAAATACAGTTGTCATAATAGACAAAATGAGGCCCCAGAACGCCGCTCCAATTATGCGACACCAAGCCGCACTTTTTTTAAGGGTCAAAAATAAGTTGCCGGTATATATCGATATTAGTTGTTTTTGCGGTGCTATATTTTCTACTGAAGTTAAGCTGTTT
>JAKVBH010000062.1 GCA_022447495.1 Marinovum sp.
GCCACCGCTGCCGCGTCTTGAGGCGTTGGCTGATAGACATGCGCGTCGCCATCGGGGCCCACGATCGTGGTCAGGTCAATATGTTCGCCGCCGACTTCGCCCACCATGTCGCCAAGGATGGAGAAGGTGGCCACAACCTTGGTTTGGCTATCGGCCAAAGCCGCAGTGGGCGCGACCAAAGACAACGCGACAAGCGCCGTTGCCGATTTCAAAAAAGAGATACGAGACGTCATTTTTCTACCTTTCCGGTTCTGAGGGTATGACTGGGATAGGCCTGAGCAATCACGCTGCCGACAGGCCCAATGAAAAGCGAAACAGCGTAGATCACGCCTGCGACCAGTATGATCGCCGGGCCCGAAGGCATGCTGAAATGATAGGACAGAAGCAAGCCTGTGAAGCTGGAGACCGCTGCAACACACACCGCACCTATGATGAGACCACCGATACTGGCGGCCCAAAACCTCGCAGCGGCGGCTGGCAGGATCATGATTCCGACTGCCATTAAGGTGCCAAGGGCCTGGAACCCGCCAACAAGATTCATCACCACGAGGGCAAGAAATGTGAAATGGGTAAGAGCGCTCAACCCGCTCACGGACCTTAGGAACTGCGGGTCTGCGCATTCCAAGACTAATGGGCGGAACAAAATAGCCAGAATCAACAGGGTCACGCTGGTGATTGAGCAGAGCAGCACCAGTGCTGCGTTATCCAGGGCCAGAACCGTCCCAAAGAGCACGTGGATCAAATCAACATTGCTGCCACGAGTTGAGACGATCAGCACACCAAGCGCCAATGAGATCAGATAAAACGCGGCAAGACTGGCATCTTCGCGCAGGGCAGTGACACGGGTTACAAACCCCGACAGAAGGGCCACAAGCATTCCCGCAATGAGACCGCCAATGGTCATCGCGCCAAGCGACAGTCCTGAGATCAGAAACCCCACGGCGGCTCCGGGTAGGATCGCATGGGCCATGGCATCACCGGTCAGGCTCATCCGCCGCAGCATCAGAAAAACGCCAACCGGTGTGGCACCAAGCGAGATCGCGACACAGCCCAAAAGGGCTCGCCGCATGAAGCCAAAATCTGCAAATGGCTGGATCAAGGCATCCCAAATCATGCCACACCTTTCCCGCAAGAATGGGGTGGCCCGTCACAGGCCTCACACATTTGGCGAGCGCGAAACTGATTTTCAGCCGTGAGCACCTTGCTGGTTGGACCATGCGCCACAAGTTCACGTGCAAGCATCAGGGTTTGGGGAAAGTGCTCTGCCACAACATCGTAGTCGTGCAGAACCGCCATGATAGTGCGCCCTTCGTCGTGCCATATATGAACCAACTGTAGCAAGTCTGCCATTGTGCGCGCGTCAATCGCCGCGAAGGGTTCGTCCAAAAGAACGAGCTGCGCGTCTTGCAACAACAGCCGGGCGAACAACACCCGCTGCATCTGACCGCCGGACAGGGCGCCGATGGGGCGGTGTTCGAGACCCGTCAGGCCAACGCTCGCGATGGCTTGATGCACGCGAACGCGGTCTTTTGGACCGATCGACCCAAAGGCCCCGATCTCGCGCCACAGCCCCATGGCGACAAGGTCGAGGACGGAGAGGGGAAAGCTGCGATCAATGTCGGATTGCTGCGGAAGGTAGGCGATATCCTCCCGCTTGAGCGCGCCAAAATTCACCTTACCTTCAAGAGGCGCCAGCACGCCAATAACACCTTTGAGCAGTGTGGATTTGCCCGCCCCGTTTGGCCCCACCACCGCAGTCAAGCTACCCACCGGGACTTCGGTTTCGATCTGTTGCAGAGCAGGCAGGCGGTCATACCCGAGCGTGAGGTTCCGAAAGGAGAGTGCTGCGGCCATATCACTCTCCTTCACAATGTACCGGGAGAGGATGTCGCAAGAAAGAAACAGCCCCAGAGAACGCTAATGATCACAAAGGCAAGGACCAAGCGAGGTACTGCACCAACCAGTAAGAGCCGCGCGTTTTCAGGGTTCTTTCGCATCTCCTTGGCTGACTACGGCATCAATGGGCGCAAGGAGCGAAAAATCTGGCCTAAGAGAGGCTTGCGTGCAAAGGGCCTCAACCGGGCCGGTGGAGCGTTCAACCACATTTTCAATTCTCCGCAAAGGGGACACCCGCCCCAGGAAAGGGTCAGCGCCTGGCAGGTCTTCTGGCTCGCGGTTGTCGGGTTATGTGTCATCCTTCCCAGGTGATCCCAGTGGATTTGTCGACACCCCTACCGCTTACAGTTGCGGGTACAGCCCCGGAATAGCTCAAAACGAACGCACCGGGTTCCCTCTTAGGCCTCCGCCCTTTGGCTTCGACGACCAAGCACCATCTCTAAACAAGATGAAGTTTGCCGCGTCAATCGAATTTACTTGGGCGCTATGTCGTCATTCAATCCAAAAACCTCGAAATTCATCCTGGGTACGAACGCTGGTGCATTTGCAAAAACATCACAACTTTGGAGGCTTTTGGTCGAAGCTAGAATTTAACTGCTCTCACAAAATCCAATGTCAGCAGCGCACAGTTCGTGGCCATCCGTTCAAAACGCAGCATCGAGAAGATTGGGCTCACCACCGACCAACGCCGCATGAGGGACCGACCTCCGCTTCGGAATGGCGAACGGCAGGACCGTTCGCCAAAGTTTCTCAGATGTCGATACGCTCGGCGATGCTCAGGGCATCTTCAAGTTCAACGCCAAGGTAACGCACTGTGCTGTCGACTTTCGTGTGACCAAGCAGCAGTTGGACCGCGCGGAGGTTGCCGGTCTTTCGGTAGATCTCGGCTGCCTTGGTCCTGCGGAGCGAATGGGTGCCATATCCGCTTGGTTCCAATCCAATCGCCGTGACCCAATCACGAACAAGCCGTCCATACTGGCGGGTTGAAATGTGGGGCCGGTCATGGAAGCGGCTTGGGAACATAAACCGACACGCAAACATCTCGGGAGATTTGACCCAGGCTAGGACACTTTCACGCGTGTTTTCCGTCAGTTCAAACTGGACCGGCCGCTTGGTCTTGCTCTGGATAACCGACACGCGTTCTCGCACACGATCATCCTTGACCAGGTCAGA
>JAKVBH010000063.1 GCA_022447495.1 Marinovum sp.
CAAAGCGAAATTTTTTCGTTTAGCCAAGATGCCGCCGAAAAGGTTGGAGTTTCGCCCCGTGCGATCCAACTCGCGGTGGCTCTCTGGAAAGGCCTCTCAGCATCCAGCAAAGCGAAGATCAGAGGCACCTGGCTCGCAGCTCATCAGTCCGGTTTGACCGCTCTCGCAAAAGAAAAGGCAGCCACCCAGGCGAAAGTCCTGGCAATGATCTTTCCGCCAGAGGGCAAGCAGCCAAAAGCCACCAGCGTGGCCGATGCATTGTTCATCTTGGAGAATGGGCGCTTGTACACTTCGGTTGAGCGCCGGTTTGCCAATATCAACAAAACGATCAGCGACTTAAGGGATGAGGAGCTGGATGCGGTTCTTCTCGCTCACGAAGAACGCATCATGGAATGGGTCAAGCGCCGCATGGACGGTGAAGGCTAATGGATCGGTTTATGACAGCCCAGGAGATCGCAGATGCAGCCAAGCGGTTGGGCCTGTCATCTGTACCTCACACTAAGCAGGGCGTGAACAAACGCGCCCGCACTGAGGGCTGGTCCGATGCAGATGATCTATGCAGGAAGCGCGCAGGTGTCGGCGGTGGCATGGAGTACCACATCTCACTGTTGCCGCCTGCCATGCAGGCCTCCCTTGCCGCCGAAGTATCGCGCCAAGTGACCATGCGCGACAACCAGGCCAAGCGCGGCCTGGAGATCGTCAAAAGAGACGTCTTGGACACGTCAGCGTTAACGGCGCGGCAGCGTGAAGTGATGAATGCGCGCTCGTTGGTTCTGGCTGCGGTTGAAAACGTCCAGGTGGCCGAAGGGCGCACACGCAGTCAAACGGTCGATCTCTTGGTTGCTGATCCTTGTAAATTCGATCTCGATGGCGAAACGCTCGCTTTGGCCAATGACCGAAAAACGCAAAGCACAACCTTGGCGCGCCGCACTGTCTTGCGTTGGTTCCAATATCGAGACAGCTCAGGCATTGGAGCACTCGCTCCGAAGGCCACAAAGGGCCAAGAGAACATTCCAGATTGGTTTTGGGCGTTTCTGCCGCACTATGCACGCCCCCAGAAGCCCTGCATCACCGAGGCACTGGATGCGTTTCGTCTAAGCGCCTCCGAAGTGCCTGCGGAGGCAAGCTACGACAAAGTCCGTAGGCTCTTGTCAAAGCTCGGCAACGTTGAGCGACATCGTGGTCGCGAAGGCTCCCTCACGCTCAAGGCACGCATGGCCTACGTCACGCGGTCGACCTCCGATCTTTTGCCAACTTGCGTTTACACGTCAGACGGCAAGACCTTCGATGCAGAGGTCGCGCACCCGATACACGGTCGCCCGTTTCGTCCAGAGATCACCTCTGTGGTCGACGTTGCCACCCGCCGTTGTGTGGGTTTCTCGGTGGGCCTTGCCGAAAACGCTGTCGGTGTGGTCGATGCCCTGCGGTACTCTTGCGAGACCTATGGCGTGCCCGCGATCTTCTATGTGGACCGGGGCGCGGGTTTCAAAAATAACGTTCTCGACGCACGGCTCACCGGCCTCATGGGTCGGCTTGGGATCACCAAATATCACTCGCTGCCACAAAACTCTCAGGCGCGGGGCATTATTGAGCGCTTTCAAGGATCGGTTTGGAACAAACTCTCCCGCGAGTTCAACACATACGTGGGCGCGCCAATGGATCGTCAGGCGCGCCAGAAAAGCTTCAAAATCACCCGCCGCCAGATCAAGGAATTTGGCACAAGCGTCACTCTCCCGACTTGGGAAGAATTCCTTGATCAATGCCGGAAGGCGATTGAGGTTTACAACGAAAAGCCCCACGCGGCGCTCCCCGACCGCATGTCGCCCAATGAATGTTGGGAATGGCACGTGGGCAATGGATTTGAGCCTGTGGCTGTCACGGCGCATGAAAGCGCGGATTTGTTCAGGCCTTATGTGCCCCGCAAAGTTCGTCGCTGCCTTATCGAGTTCAATACGAACAAGTATTTTCACGCGGGTCTTCAAGAGTACAACGGTGACACGGTGTTGGTCGGATATGACATCCACGACGCCAATCATGTCTGGGTGCGTGAGGTCGATCAGATCAATGGAGACGAAGCGCCAGGCCGATTGATCTGCATCGCCAAATTTGGCGGCAACGAAGAGCGCTATGTGCCCCTCACCATGGAGCGCGCGGCCCAAGAAAAACGCGCCGAGGCCGCATCCAAACGCTTGGCCGAAAAACAACGTGCCGTTGAAGAGGAGCTGGGTCCCGCACCCATGCTCGAACACCAGCCAGAGCTTCCCATGCAGGCCTTTGAGACACCTGCGCAGTCAGAGCTATTGGAGGGTGACTTTGTGCGGCTTGGCGAGGGGTCGGATGTCGCGGAGGCGCGCGCGACCAATGGCGCGCCTCGCTTTGGCTCAGATGATGAGCTGGCGTTGTGGGCCTTGAGCCACCCAGACGAACTGCACCCCACACAGGTGAGTGTGTTGATCGACTGCATGAACGACCCCGGTGACCGCCAATTGCTGATCGACCACGGCGTCGATGTTGAGGCGCTTGCCGACATTCTAAGGCGCGCGGCGTGATCGCGGCCTGAGCAAAAGAGACAGACCAGAGGAGAGCACAAGATGAAACAAGGGTTCGTTAAGACATCCAACGTCTTGAATTTTGACGGGGCGCTGAGTGCCCTTAAGAAACGCGGCGCGGGTGAAGCTTGTTTGATGGTGATCGACG
>JAKVBH010000064.1 GCA_022447495.1 Marinovum sp.
GCTTTCGTAGACGACCTGTGTACGCAGGCACGGGAATTGAAGGCGGCTGTCGTTGTGGGGATGGGCGGCGGAGCTGCGATGGACGCAAGCAAACTCGCCGCCGCTGTCGCGCGGTCTGGCCAACGCGTTGAGGACTTTGCTCTTGCAGCGCAACCGCTTCCATCTGAACGTATTCCCACGATCGCCATTCCAACGACCGCGGGCACCGGCTCGGAGGTCACGCGGACCTCAGTGATTTCAAAGGCCGATGGATCAAAGACCTGGTTCTGGGGCGAAGCGTTGATGTTCTCTCAGGCTGTGCTGGACCCTGAGCTAACCGTGAGCCTGCCGCCGCATATCACGGCTTGGACCGGAATTGACGCGGTTGCGCACGCCTTGGAGGGTAGCACCGCGAGAACCACGAGCCCCGCGGGTCAGATTTATGGCTTGGAGGCCCTGCGTCTTCTCGCAGAGTTCCTCCCGAAAGCCGTTGAGGATGGCCAAGACCTTGAAGCACGTGGGCGTGTCCTGTGGGCCAGCCTCGTCGCGGGTTTGGCTCTCCACAATTGCAACACCCATATGGGGCACAACATCAGCCATGCCTTGGGGTCGCTGGTGCGCATTCACCATGGATTGGCGACGGGACTCGCCCTGGAGGCCAGCCTTCCGATCCTTACCGAACGGCCAGAAGGGGCGGAAAACTATGCGAAAGCCGCGGCTGCACTCGGCGCAGCCGCCCAAGCCGCGGCTCTTCCGGAAGCGCTTTCCAAATTGATGCGCGCGTGCGGCATTGTTCGTAAGCTTCCGGCAGAATGCGCTGATGTCAGGCGAGAGGCGCTGACCCATGAGATGAAGAACTCAGCCAATATTGGCATGGCCCAGAACACTGCGTGCCACGTCAGTGAAGCAGATATGGATGATCTGGCCCGGAGAGTGCTTCAAATCCCAATCGCCAAAGCGGCTTAGATCATGCGTTAGGGATAATTGATAGAAGGCTTAGAGCACCGCAAAGCGGCAACTCTGAAAGCTCGTCTGATCGCGTAAGATCCACCATTGCCTCATGGCAGTCGTTAAATGGCGGCAGCGATATCGCTTTGCGCAATGTCCGCCGCTGATTTGTGAACCAACACCCGGATTTCCTGAAAGCCCAATGTGACGATCCTAATCTCAGTTGCCGGCCCTTCACACCCAGGATCCGTACATATCGTCTCGCGCACGGAAACCAGACACTGGACCCCACCACCCAGTGGTCACGCACCAAGTGCTTGACCCGTTGCGTATGCCAAAAGCTTTGAGCTTTATGCTTGAGCATTATGCTTGAGCATTATCTGCACAGTTGCGATCCGACCTCATGCAAAGCAACCGCCATCTGCGCTCGGTCGCCTTGTTCAGCGACCTCCGCGTGGGACTCAACATTGAGCCAAAACCTATCGAGTTTAGGGATTGCCACCGTGGTGAGGCCAAGGTTCCCCATCCATCTGAGCAGATGATGCGGGTTTTTGAGGTCGCTCTCCATGGTTCCGGAACGGATTGTGAGAACCACCTTAGTCTCGCCTGATACCAAAAAAGCGTCCGTCCCATCAGGAATCGCGTCTCCGCTTTCCAACGAAACAACCAACTCTAGAACGCCAAAATGAACGCGGTGGAAAAAACCGGACATTATTGCCTCGGCGTCTGCACTGCAAACGCCAACCACAACATCAATTCCAGCCGCCCGAAGCGTCGCAAATCCGCCGCCATTGACGCGCGGATCGGGATCTTGAACGGCGCAAACCACGCGCGAAATGCCTGCATGGATGATCGCGTCCGTACACGGCGGCGTTTTCCCCCAATGGCAGCACGGCTCCAACGTCACAAAGAGTGTGGCTCCGTCTGCCATTTGACCGGCTTGTTCAATCGCCTTGCGCTCTGCATGGGGACGGCCGCCGGGATGTGTGGCCGCCTCAGAAACAACTGCGCCGTGTTTTACAATCACGCAGCCCACAGGTGGGTTAGGCCAAACGTGGCCCCGCACCTCACGCGCCCAGACCAATGCGCGTTCCATCCATGCTTGATCAGAGTTGGGTTGGGTTCGGGACATCACCATAAACCTTCATGGGATCAAAGGTCTTGTCGCTTTCCACAAATTGAAGCGGTTGCCCTGCGTTTTCAGCTGTTGGCACAGCGCGGTAGAAACAGGACCGATATCCAACATGACAGGACGCGCCGGACCCGGCGACCTCTACCTTGAGCCAGACTGCATCTTGGTCGTCATCAATTCGCGCCTCAACAACCTTTTGCACCAAACCTGACGTCGCGCCTTTGTGCCAAAGCACCTGGCGCGCGCGGCTGAAGTAATGCGCTTCCCCAGTTTCAATCGTGAGCTTCAGGGCTTCGTCATTCATCCAGCCCAGCATCAGCACCTCACCACTCTGCGCATCCGTAGTGATGCACGGCATCAACCCATGGCTATCGAATTTGGGGGCGAAGTCTGTGCTTTCCTCGACTTGTTCAACGGACGTTCGAGACTGGAATTCGATTTCGCTCATAGGATCGCCTTGTGAAGTGTTACTTTATAACATAATGCTATTCGCGCAGAATCGCAGGATTGTAAAGAGGACGAGCACGCCCATGGACACCACAGGCACGCGTATCCCGGTCACTTTCCTGACAGGCTTTCTTGG
>JAKVBH010000065.1 GCA_022447495.1 Marinovum sp.
AAGCCGAAGAGCTTGGCGTGATGGTCTTCCCCGGTTTCCCCGCCAATGAAGTGATGTTCGATGATCATGGCGCGGTGCGCGGCGTCATCACGCAGGATATGGGCATCGCCGAGGATGGCAGCCACAAGCCCGATTATCAGCCCGGCATGGAGATCGAGGCGAAATACACCCTCTTTGCCGAGGGCGCGCGCGGGTCGCTGACCAAGCAGATGAAAGCCAAATACGACCTTGAGGCCAATTGCGAGCCGCAAGTCTATGGTTTGGGCATCAAGGAATTGTGGGACATCGATCCCAAGAAACACGTGCCGGGCCGTGTGATCCACACCCAAGGCTGGCCCCTTTCCGAAAGCGGCACATGGGGCGGAGGGTTCTTCTACCACCAGGCCAACAATCAGGTCGCGATCGGCTTTGTCACCGCGCTTGATTACAAAAACCCGTGGGTCTCACCCTATCAGGAATTCCAGCGCTGGAAGCAGCACCCTGAAATCCGCGCCTATCTCGAAGGCGGCACCCGCGTTGCGTATGGCGCGCGCGTCATCAACGAAGGCGGCTGGCAATCGGTGCCAAAGCTGGCTTTCCCCGGTGGCGCTTTGATTGGCTGTGCGGCCGGTTTCGTTAACGTACCGCGGATCAAAGGCAGCCACACTGCGATGAAATCGGGCATGCTGTGCGCCGAGGCGATCGCGCAGGAAATTGCCAATCACGAAAGCCAGCCCGAGCTGCAAAGCTATGAGCCGGCAGTGCGTTCAAGCTGGATCGCGGATGAATTGAAGCTGGTTCAAAACGCAGAACCTGCGGTTGCCAAATATGGCGAAGATATCGGCGCCATTTTGGCCGGTGCGGATATGTGGATGCGCACGCTCAAAATCGGGCTGCCGATCAGCATGAAGCATCATCCCGATTACAAGGAAACGGGCCGCGCGGATCTCTATCCCAAGATTGAGTATCCCAAGCCCGATGGCGTGATCAGCTTTGATCGCCTGACCAATGTGGCCTATTCCTTCACCAACCATGCAGAGGATCAACCGGTCCACCTGCAATTGGGTGACGCCGCGCTGCAAAAATCGAGCGAGCATGACATTTTCGGCGGCCCTTCAAGCCGCTATTGTCCGGCGGGCGTTTATGAGTGGATTGAAGAGGAGGGCAAAGAGCCCAAATTCCAAATCAACTCGCAAAACTGCGTCCACTGCAAGACCTGCGATATCAAAGACCCCAACCAGAACATCAACTGGGTAACACCAGAAGGTGGCGGCGGGCCGAACTATCCGAATATGTAGGGTTACCTGTTGGCTGATCCCAAAACTCAAGCTTGGAACAACTTCGTACTAAACTGCGATCCTGACGCTTATCAGGGTGGGACCGAGAGGCGCGCCGCGTCGCTAACGGCCGAGTTCATGGGAATGGTCAATAATGGGGGATTTAACAGCTACCTCACAGCCTCGAGCGATCGGGATGCCCATGAAGTGCTAGCGTCGCTTCAGGCGCTCGGGGCGAGTAAGTGTGCCGCGCGGCTTTCATTTATTCTTGCCCGTATGGGCGTTGAACTGCCTTCTATGTCCCAAGAGGAGAGGTGGGAGATTTTGGACGTTCATTGGAAAGATGATCTGGACGACTTTGATTCTCTCGATTCCGAGTTAGACGCTGAACTAATGTCCGTTCTAGAAGTACATGTTGACAAAAATCTGCCGCACTATCTCGCGCGGGTATGAGCGCAACATGCAAGAAACCGCCCGCTCCAATCTGATTTGCCTACTGCTGCCGTTGCTGTGCTTAAGCGTGATGGGATGCGCCGACGCTGAGCATGTCGAGAAAAGGTTAGCCGAGGGAGAAATCTGCGAGGCATCAATGCGGGCCCATGCAGGCTCGGCAGGTTTTGATATGAGCCTGATTGCAAGCTGCGATATGGCAGGCTCCCACACCGAAGGGGGAAACAAGTACCAAGTCTTGAGGCACAACGGCTATTGCGAACACGACGTTTGTGGCAGCGTCCTCATGGGGTGGTTTGCTGTCAACACGGCGACCGGCGAAGTTCATGCATGGGATGTTGGTGAGCAACTTCTTGGTGCCCCTGTCGAAACGCCAGAAGGCTAGCGGCCATGAAAGAAACCGCCTACGCCAAGATCAACCTTGCGCTGCATGTTCGCAGACGGCGCGAGGATGGCTATCATGAGCTTGAGACTCTGTTCGCCTTTGTCGATGCCGGCGACACGCTGAGCGCGCACACAGCCGAGCAGGACCAAGTCACCACAATTGGCGAATTTGCAGGCGGGATCGACGATCCGTTCGACAATCTGGTGGCCAAGGCGCTGTCCGTTCTCCCGCGCCCGCAAGGTCTGAACATTACCCTCGAAAAGAACCTCCCCGTTGCCGCTGGGCTGGGTGGAGGTTCGGCCGATGCGGGCGCGGTCTTCCGGCTGATCGAACGCCTCCATGGCCTGCCCGATGACTGGCAGGCGCGTGCGGCCAAGCTTGGCGCAGATGTGCCCTCGTGCGTGCGGTCCGAAATGGTGGTCGGGCGCGGGGTGGGCGAGGCTTTGGAGCCGATTGAAAACGATCTGGCGGGCACGCCCGTCCTGCTTGTCAATCCGCGCGTGCCGCTTTCCACTGGGCCGGTATTCAAGGCCTGGGACCA
>JAKVBH010000066.1 GCA_022447495.1 Marinovum sp.
CAGGTATCGAGGTGACCACAGGTGTTCTGGCCGCGGACGCGGTCTCAGATCTTGCGGGTTTCTTTCTAAGGACGGAAACCGGGCGCCCGTTTCTGACCCTAAAACTTGCGGCCAGCTTGGACGGCCGGATTGCCACGGGCACTGGCGAAAGCAAATGGATCACTGGGCCGGATGCGCGGCGCGAGGTGCATGTCATGCGGGCGCGCCATGATGCGGTTCTTGTCGGGGCCGGTACGGCGCGTTCGGACGACCCGTCCCTGACAGTTCGCGATCTGGGCGTGACACATCAGCCCGTCAGGGTCGTCGTCTCGCGGTATCTGGATTTGCCGCTGGACGGCCAACTTGCCCGAACGGCGCAGGATATTGCTGTGTGGATTTGCCATGGTGTCGATGCGGATCCGGTGCGTATTGCCGCGTGGAAAGCTGCTGGGGCTCGGCTTTTGCAATGCAAGGTGCGCGGCGTCCAGTTGGATATAGCCGATTGCCTTCAGCAATTGGGCGGGGCGGGTTTGACGCGTGTGTTTTGCGAGGGTGGCTCGGCGCTGGCCGCGTCGCTTTTGGCGAATGATCTTGTGGACGAAGCGATTTCGTTCAACGCAGGGCTGGCCATCGGCGCCGAAGGGTTGCCGGCCATTGGTGCCCTTGGATTGGATCGTCTGACAAACGCGCCCCGGATGCAGTTGTTTGAAACCCGTGCTATCGGCCCGGATGTTCTAACCCGCTGGCGCCGTGCGGGTCGGTAAGCATTGACCACTTGCCGCCTGCCGGTTGCATCGCTAGGTGAAGGCAGGACAGCATCACAGGAGTTTATGCCATGTTCACCGGGATCGTGACTGATATGGGCGAAATCATCGCGCTGGATCAACAAGGTGATCTTCGCGCCCGGATTCGCACCAGCTATGACACGGGCGGGATAGACATGGGCGCGTCCATTGCCTCGGATGGCGTATGTCTGACGGTGATTGAGCTTGGGCCGGGTTGGTACGACGTGCAGATCAGTGCCGAAACCGTCTCAAAAACCAATCTTGGCACTTGGGTGCTTGGAAAAAAAGTTAATCTCGAGAGAGCCTTGAAGGTTGGTGACGAACTGGGTGGTCATGTTGTATCCGGCCATGTCGACGGTGTCGCCAAGGTTATCTCAGTGGCTGATGAAGGTGACAGTACCCGCGTCCAGTTTCGCGCTCCTGAGGCTTTGGCCAAGTTCATTGCGCCAAAAGGATCGGTTGCTCTGAATGGAACATCTCTTACGGTGAACGAAGTTCAAGGGGCGGTTTTTGGCGTCAACTTTATACCGCATACCAAGGATGTGACCACTTGGGGTACGGTGGCTGTCGGGGATGACGTAAACCTCGAGGTCGATACGATGGCGCGCTATGTGGCGCGACTGGCCGAAGCGTCTTCTTGAGGCGCCATTGGCTGTTGAAAAAGCCGTCCAGATCCTTGCGTGACTGGGGTGCCGGAGAGCTTTGACATATGCCAGGCGATGACCTGGTTTGAACTCAGGATTGCCAATCCAAGTTCCTGTTCCAAGGGTTCAATCAACGCCAAGGTACGAAGGTTTGTGCAAGATAGGAACACTCCGTCAAGATCATGAGCTTGCGCCAATGCGCGCGCCGCATCGGCCAGCGAGGCTCTGGAAATCCGCGCGACTTTTGCTTCATCCGCTTCTCCGAAGGAGAGCGAGGCGACTATTTTCGTCTGTTGTGTGGAAAGTGCCGCCTCGAGCGGTGCTGCCACGGAGGCGATGTAGGGGGACACAAGCCCCACCTTTTTTAGCCGGAGCGTTTCAAAAGCGGCCCGCGCAGCGCTAAGCGGGTCTGTGACGTGTTTGGCCTTGGATGAAGCTTTGATGCAGTCGGCGACGCTGGAAGAGCCGATCTGGCTCGCCCCGGAGGTGCAGGCATACCCCACCACATCCAGTGGCACAGGTGGAAAAAGGGCTGCGGCTTCTGGTAAGTCAATGGCCATGCGTTGCAGCGTATCTGGCGTGACTTTTGCGCCGGACGGGACGCGCGTGACGTAAATCGCCGTGTCTGAGGGGGCAAAAATCTGATGGAAATCACGCTCGATTGTCTCATCGCTTTGCAGGACGATGAGCCCCATGCGCAGAGCATGGGTTCGGTCGTCAAGCAGATAGGGATACGTTTGCCTCATAACGCGATCTCAATGATCTCGGGCGCCGCGCGCGCATGCAGAAGTTCCGGAC
>JAKVBH010000067.1 GCA_022447495.1 Marinovum sp.
GGCGGAGGCGCGGGCCAGCTTGGCCCCCTCAAAATTGATATCGATCACGTCCTGCAATTTCAGATTATAATCATCCATCGCGATCGTCGTCGCTGAGAACGTGTTGGTCTCCGTGATATCCGCGCCGGCTTCGAAATAGGCGTCATGCAGATAGGACACCCGATCTGGGCGGGTCAGACAGAGGATATCATTATTGCCCTTCATCTGGCCGGGATAGGTCTCGGTATTGAAGTGATCATTGCGATAATCGTCTTCGCTGAGTCCCATTTTTTGGAACATCACGCCCCAAGATCCATCCAGTAGAAGGATCCGCTTTTTGGTGGCGTCGTGGAGCTGTTCGATCCGAGTCTTACGGTTAGTCATGGGTAACACCTTTGCATCTTTTTCAAGATCGTGGCGGTTGGAGTTGGGTCGCGGCCACAGTCACGGCGAAAACCGTCTTCTAACGCCTCGCGCATATCAGCGGCATCACTGAGGGTGGATGGAACACGGTGAGCGTCAGGATTGAAGTGGTCTTCGCAAGTCCGCTCCTTGTGCAAGGTCATCGTTAGTTCGCAAAATTGATAATATCTATGAGCCTCGTGCGGTGTTCGACACGGTTCGTGCTCTTCTGTGAGGACGATGATCTCTCCTGCAGGCGCTATTGAAGCGTCTTGAGTTCCGAAGCACGCAGCTGCATCGAAGGACTTGGTTTCGTCGATATTAGGCCCCGCGCATGATGCGCTCGCTAGCGCGAGAACGCCAAACGCAGTCGAACCCAGGTTTTGGACCTGAGAACCAGGGCAAGTCGAGGCATGCCTCATGCGACTGCCGCTTTCGGCTTCAAGCCGAGTAAACGGCAGGTGGAGAGGGCCAGGTTGGCGCGGTTGAGCGTGTAGAAGTGGAAATCATTCACGCCTTGCTCTGCCAGTTTGTGGCAAAGCTCGACCGCGACATTGGCGGTGATCAATTCGCGCGTTTCTGGATCGTCTTCAGTGCCTTCATAAAGCTTGAACAACCAATCCGGCACGGAAGCTTCCACGACCTTTGCCATGCGGGCCAGGCCGTTAAAGTTTGGCTGCAGCATAATGCCTGGCACAATTGGCATGGAGACACCGCCCGCTCTGGCACGCTCCAGGAAAGACAGATAAACGTCCGGCTCAAAGAAAAATTGCGTAATTGCGCGGTCTGCGCCGGCGTCTTGCTTGGCTTTCAAGAAGGCGATGTCCTCGTCCCAGCCGAGGCTGTCTGGGTGCTGCTCAGGATAGCAAGAGACGCTGATCTCAAAGCGGACATTTGGGCCGACATAGTGATCGCGAATGCCGGCGATGAGGTCGACGCTGTCTTTGTAACCACCAGGATGCTGTTCGAATTTCTCACCCATGCCCGATGGCGGGTCGCCGCGCAGCGCAACCAGATGACGGACACCGGCATCCCAGAAGTCTTCAGCGACCTTTAGAACTTCTTCTTTCGTCGCCCCGACGCAGGTCAGGTGCGCCGCCGGAGCCAGAGGCGTGTCTTGGGCAATCTTAGCTACGGTTTTTTGCGTACGGTCGCGGGTTGATCCGCCTGCGCCATATGTGACCGAGACGAATTTCGGCGCCATTGGCGAGAGGCGCGCGACCGATTCCCAGAGTTTCGCCTCCATCTTGTCGGTCTTCGGCGGGAAGAACTCGAACGAAACATTCGGGGCAGGGGTGGTCTGTTGGGCGGCGACAGCGAGCGTATTCATGCGGCAACTTCTTGTTGGTTGGCTGGGCGGGTGGCGCTCCAAATGAGAACGCTTAGGCCTTGATCAAGGGAGGCAGGAGGATCGAACCGGAGAGGGGCTTCCAGGGCGAGACCGGCAGCATCCGCCCATTCGGTCATGTCTTCCTCGCGGACACCGAGGCGGCGATGGCCCTGGGTTTCGCGCAAGAATTCTAAATCGTGTGGGGCAAAATCAATCACCAAGAGGCGTCCGCCGTGGCGTAAAATACGCGCTGCTTCTGTGAGGAGGTCTTCTGGCGTTTCCAAATAGTGGAGCACTTGGTGCACAAGGACCAAGTCAGCGCTGGCCGCATCAAACGGCGTTGCGGTGACATCGCCTTGCCGAACCCGTGCGTTGCGGATCTCAGCGCGATTGAGATTGGCGCGGGCAACCGTCAGCATGTGATGCGACAAGTCCAGCCCTTCTGCTTCTTGAGCCTGCGCAGCGAGCAAAGACAGCATCCGGCCCGTTCCTGTGCCGAGATCAATGACACGTTCAAAACTTTGCCCGGCCACTTGATCAAGGATAGCGCGTTCGATTGCGTCCTCTGGATAGTAGAGCGCCCGTAGCCTGTCCCAGTCTTCAGCGATCTCTGAGAAATAGGCTTCTGCCGATGTCGCCCGGGCGCGTCGGACAGTTTGCAGCGCCTCTGCGTCGGTCTTGTAGGGCTCCGCATTCAGATCGATCTCGTCGAACAAAGCGTTCAAAACACGCCCTGCCCAGTCTTTCGACC
>JAKVBH010000068.1 GCA_022447495.1 Marinovum sp.
TGACAGATGCCCCAGAGATATTGCTGGCGCATCACCTAAAGACCCTGCGTCTGCCCACGTTCCTGCGTGAACATGACAAGCAGGCCCGCATCTGTGCCGCCGAAGGTGGGGACCATGTGCGCTATCTGGCCCGGCTCACCGAGCTGGAACTAATCGACCGGGAACGGCGCATGGTCGAGCGCAGGATCAAGTCTGCAAAGTTCCCCGCCGTCAAAAGCCTCGATAGCTTTGACTTCAAGGCCATCCCCAGCCTGAACAAGATGATGGTGCTGGAACTGGCCCGCTGCGAATGGATCGAGCGCCAGGAAAACGTTATCGCGCTTGGCCCGCCAGGAACCAGCAAAACCCATGTCGCCCTTGGGCTGGGTTTGGCGGCTTGTCAAAAGGGGCTGCCGGTGGCCTTTGTAACAGCAGCGGCATTGGTCAATGAACTGATGGAAGCCAGAGACGAGAAGCGCCTGTTGCGATTGCAGCGGCAACTGGCCAAGGTGAAGCTGCTGATCATCGACGAGTTAGGCTTCGTACCGCTCAGCAAAACCGGCGCGGAACTCCTGTTCGAACTGATCTCGCAGCGCTACGAACGCGGATCAACCCTAATCACCAGCAATCTCCCGTTCGAAGAATGGACAGAAACCTTCGGCACCGAACGCCTCACGGGCGCCCTGTTGGATCGTTTGACCCATCACGTGAACATCCTGGAAATGAATGGCGAAAGCTACCGGCTCAATCAGAGCAAATCCAGGATCGTCAAAACCTAACACATCAGATTGGCCTGACGGCCAACAACTCGCCCGCGACCCGTTCCGCCGCCTCCAACGCGCCTTCGAGTTAGCCGCCAAATCCATGTGCCGTCTCTGTTGACGCAAAGAAGATACCGCTCGTCGCAAGATTACGGAGCGCCTTAGGCAATCCGTACTGAGGATGAGCGCTAAGCGGCGGATGATCAATATCTGTTGCAATTTCGAGAACTTGCGCCCAGTCTTGCAAGAGAATATCTCTCGGCGCGGCCATCTTTGGACCAAGGCAAGCGACCAACTGCGCCTTGGCCGCTGTAATCAATGCCTCTTGGTTCCCAAACCGCTGCGCGGCAGGAATGCCCACGAAGCCGAAGACCGCGGAAGGCCCACCAGCGTGAGGCGACGCGTCATGCAACTCAACCATCGGGCCCGACTGGCTCATCGCATCACCAGACAGCCCCGCTTTTCGCCAATGTGCCTCATCATGGACTGCCAGAATTTTGGTCTGCCCTGCCATCCAAGTTGGAATTTCCAGCAAGGTACGCCTATGCACGTCACTCAGTGCGGTCTGAAATTCGATTGTCCTTGCAATAATGCGTGGCGGAAGCGCAAAGACCACCCGCCGCGGTGAGATCTGGCGTGGCACACCTGCGTGCATGATCGTGGCGGACAGCCCGCCAAAGACCTCGGCAAGATGCGTGACGCGCGCATCCTGCAACAACCGCTCAATTGGCAGGTTTTGCACAAGCCCATCGACAAGCGCCCCCATGCCGCCCGCCAACCGCAACGAGCCCGCCATCGAGGCGTAGCCCAAACCACGATGAACCGTTCCGTTCTGATCTTGGAAAGTCGGATCATCGGACGAGAATTGGACACCTCCGATAACCCGCCCAACTTCCCGTGTTCATTGCTTTGAGCGCCATTGTGGGCCCGCTTGCGCGGCGCTTTGAGTTCGTTTGGTGTGTCTTCTGTCTCGATTGGCGTCAGCCGGGCGCACCTCGGCTAAGCAGCCACCGCAAAGATCCGATTGAGGGTAGGTTGGAACTCTTGGGTGATAAGGCAACTCGAGACCGATGGGCTTTGGAGAAAGTCGCGGAGATGGCGAACTGGTCTGGCGTTCGTGGTGAAGAAGGTAAGGTGTACGGCGTCGCCCTGCATCCAAGCTATGGCGGACACTTCGCCTACATTGCGGAGGTTACAGAGCGTGACAGGGAACCACGTGTGACTAAGGTCTGGGTCGCTTCGGACGTTGGCATTGCAGTGGTAATCCCCCCATTTCTGAGGTGAATTAGTCTCGATGTGATCTGACACCGCCCCCAATTTTTCAAATTGTATTGGGGGCGGTGGTTCCCTTGAAGGGAGATGGTTGTCCGTTTTGATGGTGGTGCCAACCAAACCATCGAAACAAGGAAACCACGATGCTTAATTCTACCGATAAGATCATCAAACACAAAACCGGCCTGCTGAACCTGGCCGAGGAACTGGGTAATGTCTCGAAAGCCTGCCAGGTGATGGGCTACAGTCGGGACACGTTCTACCGTTACAAAGCAGCGGTCGAGGACGGTGGCGTCGAAGCCCTGTTCGAACGCACCCGGCGCAAACCTAATTTGGCCAATCGCGTTGATCAGGCAACAGAGGATGCGGTGATCAAATCCGCCACCGATTTCCCGGCCTATGGCCCGGCC
>JAKVBH010000069.1 GCA_022447495.1 Marinovum sp.
CGTTCTCATCGGCCCATTCGTCCCAGATCGAGCCCCCATTGTCCTTGAGATATTTGATATTCGTATCGCCACTCAGAAACCAAAGCAGCTCGTGAATGATCGAGCGCAGGTGAAGCTTTTTCGTCGTAACCAGCGGAAAACCATCGCTAAGTGGATAACGCGCCTGCATCCCGAAATAGGACGTCGTGCCAGTTCCCGTACGATCACTTGAGGGCGTTCCTTGATCCAAAATCAAGCGCAGTTGGTCGTGATATTGCTGCATGTCGCCCTCCTACGTCGCACATTCACCCCGCGACTCATGAGCAAGCATACCCCCCAGATCTAGACGCCACCACCCAAAAGGCCGCTAAATGCTGTTAATTTCCGCGCAATCCGCCAGAAGCCTCTCGACAGGCGACATGAAACATCTAGCTTTAGCGCAACCATGATCTTTACCGGAGCTGACACATGAAGATTCGCTACTTGCACACGATGGTCCGTGTGGCCGACCTGGACGCCTCAATCGCCTTTTATGAACTGCTCGGGCTGGAAGAAACCCGCCGCTACGAGAACGAAGGTGGGCGTTTTACCTTGGTGTTCATGACGCCTCCGGGCCAAGAAGATGCGCACGTCGAGCTGACCTACAATTGGGACGGAGACGACGGACTGCCCAGCGACAGTCGCCACTTTGGTCACCTCGCCTATAGTGTCGAAAACATCTACGACATGTGCCAGCATCTGATGGACAACGGCGTCACCATCAATCGTCCGCCGCGTGATGGGCGTATGGCTTTCGTGCGCAGCCCGGACAATGTCTCGATCGAACTATTGCAGGACGGTGATGCACTGCCATCTGCAGAGCCCTGGGCCTCGATGGAGAACACCGGTCACTGGTAAATCAATAAATATAACGGATTTGATCCGTCCAATACCGCTCAACACGTTTGAGGGCCTGCGTGATATCCAGCAGGCCTTCGATTCCCAAGACACCTTTGAATTGCAGCCCATCGGCGTGGCGTTCAAATAAGGTCGCCACGAGGTCGCGGATGTTTCGCCCCTTGGGCGTCAAGCGCACCCGCACCGAGCGGCGGTCAATATCGCAACGCTGGTGGTGCATGTATCCCATTTCCACCAGTTTTTTCAGGTTATAGCTGACGTTGGACCCTTGGTAATACCCGCGCGATTTCAGTTCGCCCGCCGTGACCTCATTGTCGCCGATATTGAACAACAACAGCGCCTGCACCGCGTTGATTTCCAACACGCCCACACGCTCAAATTCGTCCTTAATCACATCCAGCAACAAGCGATGCAGACGTTCCACCAGCGCGAGCGCGTCAAGATAGTTGGAAATATAGCCCGCGTCCGTGGGAAGACGCGTGGGTGAATGAATGCTCATCCCTGCCTCCGAGGTTTGTCAGAAGTCAGGTTGAGACAAAAGTGCCAAAAATCCGTTAAGTCCGGCGCAGTCTATTAAAATTAGCCTTAAACGGCGCCCTGCACATGGTCAGAGATCTTGGAAATCAGGTCAGACAGTGCTTCTGGTGCCTCGGCCTGCCCGCTGACCCATTGATAAAGATCCTGATCATTTTCGTTCAGCAGCGCCTCATACAAATCCAACGCCGGCGCATCCATCGTGGCAAGATGCGCCTCAGCGTAGCGGCTGAGGATAATATCCATTTCCTTGATGCCACGGCGCATCGAGCGCATTTGCAGGCGCTTTAGACGGTTTTCATGGGTCTCAGACACAGATCAGGCCCCTTTGCGAAGGCGTTTTTCAAGCACAGCCAAGCGCTTGGTTGTGTTTTGAAGTTGTGCGTGAATTTCGCGAATTTCAGACAAGATCGCTTGATCCGCAGAGGCCGTCGACTCTTCGACGTCCACGTCATCGCCTTCGCCGGTCAGCAGCCACTTCAGCGAGACGCCTAGCAAACCGGACACCATCTGCAACCGGTTAGCGCGAGGCTCGTTAAGATCGTCTTCCCAGCTGACCAGTGTCACCTTCTTGACGCCCAGTTTGCGCGCCAGATCCGCCTGAGACAAGCCCGCCTGTTCACGCGCCGCTGTCAGGCGATCGCCAAAGGTCGCGACCTCAGGCACATACCAGTCTTCGGTATCCATGACCTCTTCGCCGGTCCAATCGTCCTGATCGCTCATCGCAGATGCCCTTAACTTTGCTTGCCCATCAATGGGGCGCACATTATGACAAGCATGACCGGATTACAAACGAGGCATTATGTCCATTCTTGCAGATTCCCTGAGCCGCGTGAAACCTTCACAAACCATGGCAATCACGGCCAAGGCCCAAGAGCTGAAGGCTGCGGGGCGTGATGTCATTGGCCTCTCTGCCGGAGAGCCAGATTTTGATACGCCTGAGAACATTCGTAGGGCCGGACAGGTCGCCATCGACAGTGGCAAGATCC
>JAKVBH010000007.1 GCA_022447495.1 Marinovum sp.
CGGGCCAGCGCGGCACAGCTGCGTACCAACCCAACAATTGCCAGGGCACCAGACGCGCCCCCGGTGAACGGTGTGGCTGCGAGCCCAGCGATGCTTCCCGCGATGCCCAAGGTCCCAAGCGTGAAGGTCTTGGCAACTTTGACTTTGTAATCTTTGTACTGCTTGTTCGCGGCGATAAACTTCTTCCACCTTGCCTCGGGCACCATTTGCATGCCTTTGGCCGCCGTCGCGAATGTCTTTTCAACCTTGGCTTTTGCCTCCTTGCCGATCTTATCGATCTGCTCGGGAGTTTTGCCTTTCATCTCGCCATCCGCTTTCCGCAGGAGCGCAACCATTTGGGTCACACAGGCCTCGGCCAGCTTTTGCGCGTCAACCACCATAAATTGGAGCGTTTGCGCATCATCGGCATCGGTGAGCGCTTGGCTGATATCGGAGTTTAGCGTCAGATTAAGCGAGTAACCGCTAAACTTGTCCATCCACTGGGGTGAGAACTCGGCCAGGACCTTTTTGCTGATGTCGACCTCGAAATAGGTGAGGTTCTTGCCGATCTTTTGCTTTGGCGCAGCCGCCGGTGCCGAAACGGAGTCTTTGGCCTGTTTGGCCATGTCTTTGATACGGTTCTCTTCCCCCAAGATGATCTTGGGGTACTTTTTCATCACTGCGATCTCGTCCGCGTGCATCTTTTTGTCGAAGGAGTCGATGGCCACGACGGGCTTTTTCTTGACCTCCGACAAGGACTTCAGTGCATTCGCACAGGCCTTCATAATATCGTCGGACGACATGTCTTTTGCGGTGAGCCGTTCGTCGGCCACTTGGTAAGCTTTAAGTGCGTTACCAAACCCTGTGGATTTCATCACCAGCTTGGGTTTGTTTTTGCTCCACCATTTATGGTCAAGCTGGGGAGTGGCGCCTTTTTTCATGGCTTTGGTGTCCTCTTATCCCGTCGTTTTGCGCGAGCCAGAATAGGTCAGCGGCGTCTTCGTCCGCTTTGCTAAGTCGTCAAAGGAGTAGGTGAATGTGTGATCGGTCACATTAATCGCGACTTTTTTGATCTCGCCGCCCTCCATCATGCGACGCAGAAATTCGGCGGAGATGTCCGGCAGCATGGTGTTGGTCACAATTGCATCGATCATGCGCCCACCGCTTTCAAGCTCTTGGCAGCGGCTGACAATCTCTTCGACCACCGCGTCGGTGTATTCGAACGGCACCCCATGGGCTTCGGTCACGCGTTTCTTGATCCGGCCAAGTTGGAGCTTGGTAATCTCGGCGATCATATGCGGCGAGAGTGGATAGTAGGGGATCGTGACCAGCCGCCCCAAGAGTGCCGGCGGGAACACCTCCAAAAGCGGCTCGCGCAGGGCTTTGGCCATGCCTTCGGGTTCGGGCATGAGGTCAGGGTCGGAGCACAGGTCCATGATCAGATCCGTGCCCGCGTTCGAGGTCAGCAAGATCACGGTGTTCTTGAAATCAATTGTGCGGCCTTCGCCGTCCTCCATGACGCCTTTGTCAAAGACCTGGAAGAAAATCTCATGCACATCCGGATGCGCCTTTTCGACCTCATCCAAAAGCACGATGGAGTAGGGTTTGCGCCGCACCGCTTCGGTCAAAACACCGCCTTCGCCATAGCCCACGTAGCCGGGAGGTGCGCCCTTGAGCGAGGAGACGGTATGCGCCTCCTGGTATTCGCTCATGTTGATGGTGATGACGTTCTGCTCACCGCCATAAAGCACCTCGGCCAGCGCCAGTGCAGTTTCAGTTTTACCTACACCGGAGGTCCCAGCCAGCATGAACACCCCGATTGGTTTCGACGGATTATCGAGGCCTGCGCGGGAGGTCTGGATGCGCTTGGCGATCATCTTCATGGCGTGGTCTTGGCCAATCACGCGCTTCGCGAGATGCTCTTCGAGGGTGAGGATCGTCTCAATCTCATCCTTGACCATGCGGCCAACGGGGATGCCGGTCCAATCGCCCACAACTGAGGCCACCGCTTGATGATCCACAATGGGCAGGATCAGTGGGCTGTCGCCTTGGAGCTCTTCAAGTTCGGCATTCTTGGTCTTGAGCTGCGCCATCACTGCATCGCGGTCAAACTCAGGTGTATCGGCTTCTGCCCCCTCAGGCGTGCCGGTGCCTTCAACTTCGCCACCGCCTGCGCGAAGCTGAGCGCGCAGATCGATGATCTCAGTCACCAGAGCTTTCTCCGACTCCCAAGCCGACATGAGCCCGGTCAACCGATCTTCTTCCGCCGCCTTAGCCGCAGAGACCGCCTCACGACGATCTGCCACGTTATAGCCAGCGCTCTCGTCGCGACCGATGATATCAAGCTCGGTGGTCAACGCCTCAATGCGCCGCTGACAATCGTCCACCTCGGCGGGCACGGCATGCTGAGACACCGCAACTCGGGCGCAGGCGGTGTCGAGCAAACTCACCGATTTGTCCGGCAATTGCCGCGCAGGGATGTAGCGCGCGGACAGCGTCACCGCGGCCTCAATCCCCTCATCAAGGACCTGCACCTTATGGTGCTTCTCCAA
The DNA here is from genome assembly GCA_022447495.1 of Marinovum sp. Classification (GTDB taxonomy): domain Bacteria; phylum Pseudomonadota; class Alphaproteobacteria; order Rhodobacterales; family Rhodobacteraceae; genus JAKVBH01. The sequence continues at coordinate 2,532 of JAKVBH010000007.1, forward strand.
CATCGAGGCGATGCCCCGCATCATCAAAATCGCCTTGGGGATATCCGGTTCATCAACCTGCACCACTTGGAATCGCCGCGTCAGGGCGGGGTCTTTCTCGATGTACTTTTTGTACTCCGCCCATGTCGTGGCACCAACGGTCCGCAAGGTCCCCCGCGCCAAAGCGGGCTTGAGCAAGTTGGCCGCATCACCCGTGCCTGCGGCGCCCCCTGCCCCAACGAGGGTGTGGGTCTCGTCGACGAACATAACGATGGGCGTGGTGCTGGCTTGGACCTCGTCAATCACCTGGCGCAGGCGGTTCTCGAACTCGCCTTTCATCGATGCGCCAGCCTGCAACAGACCCACATCAAGCACCAAAAGCCGCACATTCTGTAACGCTGGCGGCACGTCACCGCGCGCAATACGCAAGGCAAAGCCTTCGACGACGGCTGTTTTACCGACCCCCGCTTCCCCAGTAAGGATCGGGTTGTTCTGACGGCGGCGCATAAGCACATCGACAATCTGCCGGATTTCTTCGTCGCGACCCACGATGGGGTCAATCTCGCCATTGCGCGCCTGTTCGGTCAGATCCGTACAGAACTGCTCCAAAGCTTCGCCTTCGGACGCCTTGGCAGGCAATGCACCAGACGCCTCTCCAGGCTCCGCACCGCCACCGGTGACCGAACCATCTTGGGGCCGCATCGCGTCCTCAGGGCTACCATCGGTGATCTGATGGAAGTCATCGGCCAAATCATCTGCCTTGATCGAAGCAAGCGTGGGCGAGATGCCCACCAAGATATTCTTGAGGTTCGGCGTCTCCAACATCCCCAAAAGAATGTGACCCGTGCGCACTTGGTTCGACGAGTAAAGGAGCGAACCCCAAACCCAGGCCCGTTCCATCGCATCTTCGAGGTGAGAGGACAGGTCCGAGACCGACGACGCGCCGCGGGGCAGCGCATCTAAGGCGGTCGTCATTTCATTCGCGATCTGACCGGGGTCGAGTTTGAAATGCGCGATGATCTTGTGAAGATCGCTGTCTTGGTTGTTCAAGATTTGGTGCATCCAATGCACCACCTCGACATAGGGGTTGCCGCGCATCTTACAAAAGACGGTCGCGCCTTCGATGGCTTTGTACCCCAAGGCATTGAGCTTACCAAAAAGCGCGACTCTGCTGATCTCTGTCATATCGCTGTCCTTCCCCGTTATTCCTTATCGGCCCACTGTTGCGTTGGGCTCTAAATACAAATCATACAAATCGCCCTCGCCGGACGTGTCTCCAATCCAACTCGTCTGACCAAGTCGAACGGTTTCCCCAAGTTTGGCCTGGGGTGCATCTTCACGGCGCAGGACAAGGTTCACATCCCAATCCAACGCTTCACCCGCATAGGTGTGCACCAAATCCCGCAAACGAATGATCGACGAGCCCCCGGGCAAAAGCCGTTCGTAATCCGCCAAGCTCAGCGGCCCAATGCGCAGGCGAAACTTCGCTTGGCGCGACCAAACGCGCTCTCCAATTGAGGTCGTCTGACCCAAACCCACCTTGGCCCCAAGTTGCCACCGATCCGAAGGTTCAAGCTCAAGCCACGTGCCCACAAATTCGATGACCTGGACCTTGGCGCCATAAAAGGCCTGCACAATCGAGGTGAGCCCTTCGGCATTGCGCGGCCCCTGGGACAGAAGCCCGGCAAAATGACGGCGCGCCACGTCCGGTACCGCATCGGCATCGCGCAAATGCTGGCCATGATACCCCGCAACGGCTGCGATTTTGCGGTCGAACTCATCCCCAATGCCGCGATCAAAACTGGGCGCCGGGTGGCCGCCCCGCCATGCCCGATAGAGCAGCGTCATCAGACGATGGGTCAGCATATCGGCAAAAGCCACAAACGTGCCATCGCGGTGGTTACGCTGCCGATCACGGGCGAATTCCGTGAGATGCAGCGGCAACGGACCATTGGGCCCGAACAGGCCAAAAAACCGGTTGGTCAACTGGCCCGGGTTATCGCCCGAGGGTGGCGCGAAATCGGCCACAGTGGAGGGCGGAAACCCTAGCTCAGCCTCTTGGCCGTGGCGGATTTTGTCGTCGCGGGGACGACGGGCATCACCGATGCGTGGCTGATCGGGGAAGGCAGCTTCGATCACGCGCAAGGCGTGAAAGATATGATGTCTTTCGGGATGATCCTTGAGCCGGTTCAGGTGGCTTAGAGGATCCTCCCCAGCCCTGTGTCCGGACGCCATCGCGCGATCTCCCCGCGTTGTTGGGTGACGAGCACCGTTTCAGTAAATGAGTTAAGGGTCACATATTTGCGGAAGAACCGCTCAAGCACCGCGCCCATGAGGTAGACGCTGGTGCCCTCGTAAAAGCTTTCATCAAAAGTCACTTCAATCTCGAGGCCCCTCACCGCCGTGGACATAACGCCATCGGCCATGCGACGCACAATGGGTCGGGTCGAAACACCCAGAAGACCCTCAAGCTGTTTGGCTAGGACCTTATTGCCGTCGGGGGCATAGATCGCGATGAGCTCGCGCAGCGCTGCCGCGCTATCTTCGCCTTTGGTCTCGGCAATCGACAGATAGTTGAGGCTGAGATGTGAAATCAAACGCCAGGCCGTGTCCCCTTGGGCCAAAGTGGGCCGTGGCCGCGTGGGTTTCACGGGCGTGGTGATATGGGCGATGGGACCGCCATCGGGTAAGTAAAAGACGTCTTGTTGCCCTTTCGGCAGCAGTAGCGGCAGGTCTCTATTGGTGACCATGGCCTCGATCGCAACTTGATCGAGATGGGCCGCATAGGGTGCTTGGCCGGCATCGACGAGCGAAATGAACATCTCACTTCCCAGATATTCGCGCGGCAGTTTTTTGTTGCTTTTGATCTTGGCTTGTTCGGCGGCGGAGATTTTGCGCATTTTGCGCTTGATCGTGTAGTACGCCGTGTGCGTATCGCCCGCCGCCGTCAGGTCGTCGGCGGAATAAAACGGGCGGAAGGGCACGTCGCTTTCGCCGTCAGCGGAGATGCCGTTCACGGATTTGAGGCTATAAAGCTCGAAATCGTGCGGCGCGGTGCGGTCGGCCACGACGTGATGTTCGATATCCGAGGGCCCAATGTGCACGCGGTCACAGCGTTTGGGAAAGAGGTTGATTGCAGGCACGGCACCAAGGGTGAAGGCCTCTGGCGTTACGCCCGCGGCGACGTAGGGATCACCTTCGGAGAGCAGAATGAAAATGTCGACGTCTTCACCTTTGGCCCGCGCGATGCCCATTGAGAGGCCTTGAAGCTCCACAAAGTGGAAACGCTCGGGCATGGCGAAGTACTCTTGCAGCAGCCGATAGCCATCAAAACTCTGTTGCGGCGTGGGTAGTAGCGCCTCTTCCGCGCTGAAGCCCTTGGGCACCACGGCCCCATTGGGCAGGTCGGCAACCCAGTCATCGCGCCGGTCGGTGGAACGGGCTACAAGGCCGGTGACCTGCGTGCTCAAAAGTTCGTGCAGCTGCCAGTTTTTGCCCTCCGCGCCGTTGAGGAAGAGCGAGAGCGTGTCCAGAGGCAACTCCCCGACCGGCAATCCACCGTGGCGCGCAATGCGCAGACGGATCCCCGCACGAGCAGGCGTTTCACGCGACAGATTCGCCGCAGAGGACACTTCTCCACGGCCATCGAGATACTCGGCCTCTTTGATGACCACGGGCCAGAGCGTCACATCTGACGCAGTGCGGAACGTACAGGCGCTGAGGTCATCTTCCACCAGCACCGATCGCAACTCCGTTTGGCGCGGCAGCGTGTAGCCATCTTCCAGCACCGCATTGTCGAGGTCCGGCTCAAAAGCCACAACCATCATCGACGGCGTCGGCGCCAGATAATGCGGATAGATGATCTCAAAAAGATGAGACGTGAGGTTCGGATATTGAAGCTCCAGCTCCAACTGCACCCGCGCTGACAAGAAGGCCACACCTTCCAACAGTCGCTCGACATAAGGATCAGCTACCTCAACGGCATCCATTCCCAAGCGGCCGGCAATCTTGGGATTGCTCTTGGCAAACTCCGCACCCATGTCGCGCAGATAGGCAAGCTCACCGTCGTAATGTTTGAGAAGGCGGGTATCCATCAGCGACCTCAGGCAATCCTTTCCAGCTCAAGCTCTCCCGTGGTCACATCCACAGACGAACGCAGGTAAAGCTCCATAGGCATGGGTTGGGCCCACATGTCGGCGCGGATGTCATAGGTCACAACACTTTGTTGTTCCCCACCTTCTTTGCGCAACTCCACCATCACCGAACCCGCCTGAATGCGCGGCTCAAATAGCCCGATGGCAGTGCCAATGGACTTGCGGATCATCTCGGCCCGTTCCGAGGTCGAGAAATCCCCAGCCACCTCTTTGATCCCGAAATTCACCACCGACTGCGCGGCATTGGGGTAGATTTCAGGGTCGATCAGGTTTTCGTTGTTTGAGGTATTCAACAACCACGACAGATCCCGTTGAATGATCTCACGCAGCTGACGAAGATCAATGACCCGTGCATCGCGGTCTTCGTTCGCCTCTTCGGGCGCCTCATCAATGAGGCGGTCCAGAAGCGAAGGCTGGAGCCGTTCTGCAACGGATTTATCCGACATCAGCAGCCTCTACTTCACCCGTGCTCTCTTCGCCCTGGTGAAAGGCAATAGCACGCACGTCCATCAAGGGCGCATCGCCTTGATCAGTGGCCCAAAGACGCTGACCGACCCCAATAAAGGTCTCTGCGCCAATGTCTTCAAAGCCGGTCGACCGCGCCAGTTTCTGGGCGAAGTCACCGTTTTGAACCGTGCCCGCATACCGCGTGGGTATCAGCGCGACCGTGTCGACACCATTCACAAAGGTCAGCGTGGCGGGCGTCCACACCACATCGCGCAGATCGGCCGGATCCTCCATCACGATGCGCTTAAGCGCTGTGAACGGCATCCAATAGTACTTGCCGTTCACCACAACTTCCAAAAGCGGGCCCAAACGCATGTCTGAATCGGCAATCCATTCAAAAGGTTTGCCGTCCATTTCACCTGAACTGGTGGGCGCCGCATCAAAAGCTTTGGCCCGAAGTTCCGCCGCCTCAGCGGCTTTGCCCGCAGCATTGGCCTTGAGCGCTTCGACCATTAGGGCAATCCACTCTTGAGGTTCGCCAAAAATCAGCGGCTCTTTTTCACCGGCAAAAACCTTGTCGCGATACACCTCGCAAATGATGCCTTCACGATAGGTCTGGGCCATGGGTGTGGCCGCACCGTCCATCTCGGCAGAGACCTTGAGCTGTTTGACCGCCCGATCCCACTCGCCACGCACACACAGCAACTGGAACAAGAAAATACGCAGAGCAGAATTGCCTGCATCGGCACGAACCGCGCCCTGGAGCGCGTCTAGGGCACCATCAAGGTCACCCGCTTTCAAAAGCTCTTCTGCTTGCACGCGCCATCTCCCCAAACATGCATAGGTCCACTATAGTCTGGGCGGCGGATCCACACTGGGGCCCACCGCTCAAACTTTCGTAGAAATCGTCTTCGTAGATTAGACGACCAGATCGGCTTTGTTCTTGACGCGGCTCCACATGGCTTTGGAGTGCTCTTTCATCTTACCCTGCTTATCCTGGGTCGAGTACGTGACCTTCATGGCGCCGTATTGGAACACCAAGGTCTCCTCACAGATGTCGTCGCCGTCAGAACCGGACCAAGATATGTCTTGGACCATCAAAAGTTTGAAGTCGAAGCGCAGGAAGGTGGCACCCGACACATTGTCGGAGCCGCCAGAGCGACGCAGAACAACGTGTGCATCATCAAAGTGCTTGCCTTCGCAAAGCTTCAGGAACATGCCCGCCGACGCAGTGTCGGTTTTCTTAGTCACGGTGAATTCTTTGAAGGTCGCCTTACCGGCGCCACCACCGCCCGAAATGGAGCCGATGTTGATGTTGTTTTCAGCCCCAATTTCAAAGCTGAGGATTTCAAATGCACCCTCTTTGCTCATGGCGTCGTCTTGGGTCTCGCCTTTGACTTCGCTGACGTTGGGAATCCACATAAATGCGTCAAATGACATGGTTCTCTCCTATTTAGGTTAGTTCGGTTTGAATGAGTGGGCCAATCCTCGCGGATTAGCCCTTTTCGCTTGGCAGCTTTGAAACAAGGCGCAAGGACACGGACAAGCCTTCGAGCTGATAATGGGGACGCAAGAAGAACTTAGATGAGTAATACCCAGGATTGCCTTCGACCTCTTCGACAACCACTTCGGCAGAGGCCAGAGGCTGTCGAGCTTTGACCGATTCCGGCGAGGTGTCTGGGTTGAAATCCACGTACTGATTAACCCACGATTGCAGCCATTCTTGCATGTCATTGCGGGATTTGTACGAACCAACTTTGTCGCGCACGATACATTTGAGGTAATGTGCAAACCGGCAGGTCGCGAACAAGTATGGCAGGCGAGCCGCCAGGTTGGCATTTGCCGTGGCATCCGCGTCNTCGTACTCCGCTGGCTTGTGCAGGGATTGTGCACCGATAAAGGCGGCCACGTCAGAGTTCTTGCGGTGGATGAGCGGCATCATACCGTTCTTGGCCAATTCCGCTTCGCGACGGTCCGAGATGGCAATCTCGGTCGGGCATTTCTGATCCACGCCACCGTCGTCCGTCGGGAAGGTATGGCTTGGCAAACCTTCGACGGCACCGCCGGATTCGATCCCACGGATACGCGAGCACCAGCCGTATTCCTTGAAGGAGCGGTTGATGTTTACAGCCATACCGTAGGCCGCGTTTACCCAACCGTACTTGCTGCTGTCTGCGCCCTCGGTGTCCTCTTCAAAGGAAAACTCATCCACCGGATCGGTCTTGGAACCATAGGGCAAACGACCCAAGAACCGGGGCATAGCAAGGCCGACGTATTTGCTGTCTTCGCTTTCCCGCAGCGATCGCCACGCGGCGTATTCGGGTGTCTGGAAAATCTTGGTGAGATCGCGCGGATTGGCGAGCTCGGACCAGCTGTCCATCTGGAAGAGCGTAGGGTTGGCCCCAGTGATGAGCGGCGCGTGGGCCGCAGCGGCGATTTTCGACATCTCGCCCAACAGCTCCACATCGGGTGGGCTGTGGTCAAAGTGGTAATCCGCCACGAGGCTGCCATAAGGCTCGCCCCCAAACTGGCCGAATTCTTCTTCATAGATCTTTTTGAAGATTGGCGATTGGTCCCACGCGGTGCCTTTGAATTTACGCAGGGTCTTGTGCATCTCTTTCTTGGAGATGTTCATGACCCGGATTTTCAGCATCTCGTCGGTCTCGGTGTTGTTCACCAGATAGTGCAGACCGCGCCACGCGCTTTCGAGTTGTTGGAAATCTTGGTGGTGCAAGATCAGGTTGACCTGTTCGGTCAGCTTTTTGTCGATCTCGGCCACGATGCCTTCGATGGTGCGCAGCGCATCATCGGAGACGAGCGATGTGTTGGCCAGCGCTTGCTCAGCGAGGGTTTTGACCGCCTGCTCGACCGCCGTTTTAGCTTGGTCCGATTTGGGGCGGAATTCTTTCTTCAGGAGGTTCTCAAAGTCAGAGGACCCAAAGACTGTAGCTTCGGCGCCGCCAGCAGCTTCTGTTTCGAGTTCAGCCATAACTTACTCCTCGTCGCCGGATGTCGGGGATGGCTGCGCCGCCAGCGTCTTGAGTAGCGCAGGATCCTGCATGATTTTCGCGATGAGCTCTTCGGCGCCGGTTTTGCCGTCCATATAGGTCATCAGGTTGCTAAGCTGCGTGCGCGCATCAAGGAGTTCTTTGAGCGGCTCAACCTTGGCGGCAATCGCGGCGGGGCTGAAATCGTCCATTGATTCAAACGTGATGTCGACGGCCATGTTTCCCTCACCCGTCAACGTGTTGGGCACAGTGAACGCGGCACGCGGCGCCATGGACTTCATACGATCATCGAAGTTGTCGACGTCAATCTCGAGGAACTTGCGGTCCGCCACGGCGGGCTGTTCCACCTCGGACCTGCCGGCAAGATCGGACATGACACCCATCACGAAGGGCAACTGCACTTTCTTTTCCGCGCCATAGAGCTCCACATCGTATTCGATCTGAACCCGTGGTGCCCTGTTGCGGGCAATGAATTTTTGAGAGCTACCAGACATGATCCATGTCCCCCTTCCCTATTGTATCCACGCACAACCGCCACCGTTCTGTCGCGGCGAAGCGCAAGTTTCTAATAATCGTCTTCTTCTTCGATCCCGCCGACCAAGTTCACGTTGCTGATCCCGTCGGGGGCCATGTCTTTTACAATTGTCAAGAAATCCGCACCAACGAGCTTCTTGGCGCGCATCAACAAAATCGGCACGGGGCTCGATGGCTCCGAACGCTCATAATACGCAATGATCCGATCAATCGCGTTTTGAACGTCGGTCGGGGAATTGATCCCACCAATGCCACCTCCTCCCGCCATCGGGGCGGCTGTCGCCACGGGCGCACCCGCGTCGCTTTCGACATCACCGTCAGAGGCCTCGCCCTCAGGCGCGTCTCCACCAAGAGACGCCTTGGCCTTGGCCAAAAGATCAAGCAATGGGTCAAGATCAGGGCCCTGCCCCGGTGTCTTGTCATCAAAGACCGCCGAAATCGCCGTGACATCCATGTGGGCCTGCGACACCGCGCCGACAATTTCGGCCAGTTCATCCTCATCGGTATCCTTGAACGCGGCCGCGATCTGAGCATGGTCAAACACATTTTCCATGTCTTCAGAAGGCGTGATCTCCCCGTCGGCCACCGCGATGTCACGCAATGTCACGCCACCAAACATCCGGCTCTTCGACAATGGTGCCGCGCGCACGCCACGCAAAATGCGCGACGGATCCGCAAGCGTCAGCACCGCATTGATGCGCATAATCGGATCATCGTCATCCTCATCCAACTGCGGATGACAGGTCTCCCAATACTCATCCAAGGCACGCGCTATATACCGGGTTGATTTGGCAAACCCCGGGAAACCGTTGAGGCGCAACTGCGCTTCGGCCATGAAAATGGCCGCGCGCAAATCGTGGCTGCGCTCTAGTACATCTTTGGCTTTTGCGGTGACTTCCTTGTAATCAGGATCCTCCGCAGGAATGACTTGATCACCCAACTGGCGCTCTTCGCCTGGCTGGGCAGCAATCTCCATCTCGGTGAACACCGGATCGTATTCAAGGTCCTCGCCGCTTGGCGCATCTTCTCCAAGCGATTGAAGAAGGACTTCTAAATCCATGATCCCCCCTGGGGCAAAAAACGTTCCCGCGTAAGATGTCCGGACGCATCCCACGCACGTTAAAGGACTTTATCACAAAAAATTTGTTTGGCTAGCACGTCTCAGGTCTGGAAAACCCTGCCAATTTGGCAATTCCAAACCACCAAAGCGCTACGGATAGGAATTAGCTCGATGACCGCAGGCGAGGCGATGGACTTGAAAACGAATCAACTCTAGATTGAGGATCGCTGATTCTGAGGGCGGTTCTTCCAAGTCCTTTGGGCCCGGTTACACCATCAGGGACCACTGGCGCGAAACTTGCTTCCGAACAACATTGGTACAATAGTCCGAGCGTTCGCTCATCCGTTCACTAACCAGGAACCCGCCATGGCCATGCAACCCGACGCCCTCGACGATCTCAAAAAGCTGATGCAAAAAGCACGGCAAAAGCCGGTGAACTTTGGCCTCTGTCTCGGTAAAAAGCCCGAAGACAACGTGCTCTACCTCGACCTGAAAAAGGGTAGCGAAGTCGTCATGCGCAAGGCCAAAGCGGATGGCGAAACCGGCAAGATCACGCACGGCACCGCCGAGGTGTCTGGCAAAATCCTCCAACTGACAATCCACGGCAAAATGCTTCCTGGCTTGGCCAAGAACATGAAGCAATTCATGACCAAGCAGGACATGAAAATGAAGATTGTCATCCTTGATCCGAGTGGCGCGACATTGGAGGCCGACGGGGATGAAGATGACACGGCCGCGAACCAAGATCCGGCTCAGACGCAAGCCATAGAAGTCGACGCTCTGCACGAGAAGTGGTCCAAAGTCTCGCAGGCCATGACACCCGCGCTCAAAGCCTTTTTGACTTCTGGTCACGAGAAAGCCCCCAAGGTCAAAGACGCATGGATATCCGCAAGTAAAGCCGCTCAGAAAGGCGACTACGAAACCGCTCTTAGCATCGCCAAAAAGGTTGGGCCCTTTCTGAAATCGGCGCCAGCCACAAGCGAAACCAACGAAAAAGCGCCGGACCCGTTGGCCGCGCAATGGGCCAAAATCTCCGAAGCCTTTGATCCCCGAGTCGCCGCAGCCACGACCCATGAGAACGGTCCGACCATTGTCAAAGCCTGGACGGGTGCAAAAGACGCGGCTGCCAATGGCGATTTCAAAGGCGCTTTGAACGTCGCCAAGAAACTCAAACCACACCTAGACAATCTCGGCGCTGAACCTGCCCCAAAACAAGCAGAAACCCCCGCCTCAACCGAAGCCGTGGCGGCATCCCTAAAATCGTGGCAAGCCACCCGTTCGGACCTGGACAAACAAATGGATCAATTGATCTCAGCGATTCAAACGGCTTGTAGCAAGGACCCTGCTTTGACCGAGGCAGCAAAGCGCGCGCCAACGCTCATGGAGCACATAAGCAAGGCGTTCGATACTCGGCTTGAAAAGAGCTTGAAGAGTATCGTATCGGCCAAAGACGACGTGTCGCGCGACACTTTGGAAAAAGAGGCGAACAACGCAATCAATGACTATCGCGAGGCGCTTAAATCAAACTTCTTTGCCGATGTTGACAGCAACGGTTTCACTAAGGTCGATATCACGGGTGCCGCGCTCAAAAGCCTTGATGAGGTGAGCGCAGCCCTCAACGCTTAGCGCCCCAACCAATTCTGGATTTGCAACATGAGGCTGTCCATGATGTCTCGATCTAGGCCGGGACCATCAAGGTTGAGCGTGTAACGCCCCTGCCCGTCTCCGTGCCATTCCAGCGTGATGCCGGCGCTGGTTTCAATCTTTTTGGTACGCCCAGGCTTCTTGGCCTTGGGCGGTCGTCCCCCGCGTGACGAGTCTTTGTCACGCGCTTCGTATTGGAGCACAATCTCTTCGATCACCTCCCACTCGTCCTTTGCATTGGTCACAACCGCTTGCGCCAGAGCATCTCTGACCGGGTTCTCCGCCCCCTCTCTGAGGGCAGCGGCAATGCGTAAGCCCTGTTTTTCCGTAAGGAACTCGGCATGGTGAAGCATATCGCCGAGTTCTTCGAAGATCAGGGCAAAGGAACGGATCTTGGAGCGCTTGGACTTGGAAGCAAACGGGAAGAGTTGTTTGACCGCATCTTCAACGCCATTAAACACCCCATTGGATGCGGTCATTGCCGCGAAGCGACCGCGTTCGTAGTGACACAGAGACGCGCGGACTTCGTTCTCTTCAATGACCGCCGCAAAGCGTTGTGCACTGGTTTTTGGCGGGCGGATGATCGCTTTGATTTTTTGGTAGTCATCAACCGGATACGCCGTGATAATCTCGCGCATGGCGAGCAAGCGGCGGTAGCCCGAGATCAGGCCGTAGCGGTACTCACCCTTTGGTTCAGGAAGTTGGAAAACCTCAATGGGTAGGCGCAGTCCATTGAGCAGGATGGAGTTCTTGAGTTCCTCCAACTCATCACGTGAAAGCACCGTGCGGTCTCGAAACACTTCCTCAGCGTGGATCTGCTCAAGGGGGATGCGCGTGATAACAAGCCCCTGCTCTTTCGCCTCCTGGAAAGCCTCGGCCTCCGCGATCTTTTCACGGGTCTCTGAGGGCAGCGGGTTCGTGACCAAAGCCGCGTCCGCAGCCACCTGGGCAATGGGCGCAATCGGAGTGTTTCGCGGGGAGGTTTCGCGGCGAAACTCCACGTCAAGTTTGCCAAGGTCTTCCGCAGAAGGGGCGGTGAGTTTACGTCTTTTCGCCATTACTTTGCTGCCTCCTGAAGCTGCATATCCCTCCACCAAGAGCCCAGAACAAGTTCTTTTACCTCGGCCCAAGAGGCGTCGAACATCTCGCGCCCACGCACATAGGTGTCGCGATTGAAGTCGCGGTAGTCGACTTCGTAGATGCCACTCACCTGCTCACCCGCTTGTCCGACCATGGCGGTGAAATCTTGGCGGTGGGCGGTCATGAAATCGCCGAAATAGGCCTGAATCACATCGCTCAAATCACCTTGCTGCGCCGGGTCGAAGCGGGTGATCATGGCGCGCACTGCGTCCCATTCAAACCGAATTTCTGGAAGCCCCTCGGTCAGCCTCGCCCGGTTCTCACCGTCCTCAATCGAGGCAAACGTTGCGTAGAGCATGTCGAAAAATCGGCCTGTGGAGTCGAACTCCAAGAAGGACGCGCCGAGCGGTACCAAAAGAATATCAGCAGCCGAGAGAGCATTGATGGTGAGGTACCCAAGTGCGGGAGGCGTATCAAGGAACACCAGATCGTACTGATCCAAAATGCCCTCGCCTTCCAAGAATCCAGACAGCGCATCCCACAACGGCCATGACCGCAACTGCATCCGCCAAACTGGGACCTGGAATTCCGCCCAATAGAGATTGAGCTGTGCGCCAATGAGATCGATATTGGGCCAATGGGTCTTTTGGATGATGTCCCCCGGCGTCATTTTCTGCGCTTCGATAAGTGTCTCATCCAACGGGATTTGATCATCATCCGCGATCGCACGCACCCGGTTCTCTGCGGCCACATGGCTGGCGAAGTGTTTGGCCATAAGCGGGAATGCAGTCTTCCATTCGTCTTCAACGGAGCATCCCAAAATGGATGTCATGGAACCCTGGCTGTCGAGATCGATGACCAACACTTTGTACCCATCGAGCGCTGCGGACATCGCCAAATGCGCGCAGGTTGACGTCTTGCCAACACCCCCCTTGAAGTTCGCCACTGCAATGACTTTAGCGGGCAGACCCTCTGGGCGGTAAGGGCGGTACTCACGGTCGGAAGCGCCTTGGGAAGCGAAATAGTCCCTAAGTGAGAGTACTTCTTCCAGCGTGAACCACTTTGATCCACCCTGTCCGTCACCCTGCGGAAGATCAGGGTTTCCTTTTAATACGCGCCGAAAATGAGCGGGAGCAACAGGTATCAAATAGCGACAGATTTCCCAGGTTGAAAATTTGCGTAGATGCTTCTGACCGTCTGGCGCATAGCCGCGTTGTGCTAGAAATTCACGACCTTTCGCAGCAAAAGCTGCCGCACGGGCAAAACGTTCTGTGGTTACGGGATCCGTGAGTTTGTCGGCAGCTGCCTTTGGGTCGATATTGAAGTAAGGGGGGGGGGCGCGTTCGGTGTCGTTTACCATGGAAGGTGCCTGTCATGTCCGCTGTCATGTGCGCCGCTTGTGGGCATTCTTGGGAAAGTATTGCACATCACTGTTGATTTGGGAATTCCTCACGTAAATTCCAAAATGACAACACTAAAACTGTTTTTTTGCTTGTATCTATTTAAATATTTTATGTGTAAGGTCCTTTTTTTTATCAATTACTTAGGTAGGTTTGTGGCCCTGAACACGGGACGAGAGGAACCTATATTCAGGACAAAAGGCACCCATCTACAGGTTATAAGGTTCCGATTCTCAGGGATAGAGGAACCGATTCCCGGGAAGTGACTGTTTTCGCTGGATTAGTGTCTAAGGCTGTAGATTCCAGCACTTGGTGTGGTTTCGTAATCCCGTGTTTGGGTCCCTTTCCGTTTCGAATTACGCAAGAACAAAAGGAACCTCAAAGGGTCTTAGCATGGGGTTCCTTGTGTGGTATAAAGCCAAAAACAAGAGCAGGCCCATGCAACCGATTCCAAAAGACAAGCTGTCCGGCGCGTTGCGTCGTGATTCCGTCAAAAAGAATGTCGCCGCGATCCACGTGTCCGGCAAGCTGACTTTGCTGCAACGCAAACTCTCCAATGTGCTTCTGCTGAATGCCTATGACGCGCTCACGTCACAGACGCAGCATCGCATCGACGCCCAGACCCTGTGCCTNATGATCGGGTACAACTCCAACGACACCGAGACGCTCAAAGCTTCGTTGCGTGGATTGGCTGAGACAGTGGCGGAATGGAACATGCTGGATGACAAAGGCCGCCAGGAATGGGGTGTGTCTTCGCTGCTCTCTTATGCCAAACTCAAGAACGGGGTGTGTGAATATAGCTATTCCACGGCGTTGGCCGAGAAGTTACACGATCCCGCAGTTTTTGCTCTGATCAATCTCAACATTCAGCGCAACTTCACCGGTGGCCATGCGCTGGCGCTATATGAGAATTGCTTTCGGTTTGTGAATACCGGTAGCACAGGGTGGTGGCCGTTGGATCTCTTTCGTCGTTTGATGGGCGTCGATGGGTCAGATTATTACCAGAGCTTTAAGCATCTAAATGCCAAGATTATCAAACCTGCCGTGGCTGAGGTGAACAAGGTCAGCGATATTGTTGTCATGCCAGAGTTTCGGCGCCAGGGGCGGGCGGTGAGCGACATCCGTTTTCTCATCAAACGCAATCCACAACTGGCAATCCTGGATCTTGATGATGGAGAAGCCACGCGCCATGGCGAAGTCTATGCAGGGTTGCGCCGTTTGGGGGTCAGTGACCGCCTTGCACGCCAATGGATTAGTCAACATGGCGAAGAATATGTCTCCGAAAAGATAGCCTACGTGCGCCGGAAGGGAGATGTCAAAAGCCCGGTCGGATACCTCAGTGCTGCAATTGCACAAGATTTCTCTACCGCAGATGCCGAGCTTGATGCGCCCCCGTCGGTTGCAACTTTGACCCGGGTGGCACAATTGCGCGCAGTTCAACGCGCGGTCGAAGCGCGCACTCCAATGCAGAGGGTGGCCGATAAACAACTCTTTGCCAGCCGCCTGGCGATCCCTGCGCTTCGGGGCGATTTTGAACAGCATGGGTGGATGTCAGCGTTGAATGTGGAGGCGATCATCGCCTTCTGGGAAGAAATGGCGCCCGATGTGTTTTCGGAAAACTAATGAATCTATGGTTTCGCCGCGAAACCGGGGAGCGATGCCGCATGATTGAAACCTTGGCCGCGACAAGAGCATTGGCACGAGAGGCCCATCTTTTGGATGTGGTGAGCCGTGCGCCAGACCAACGTTTTGTTTGGTTTTGGAGCAGCCCGCAAGGCTTGATTGCCCCGCGCAATTTGGCGGTCAAACCGGGGTTTCAAGCCGCCTCTGCGCGATCGGCGAATGCAGGTTGGCCTGTTGCTGTGCGCAGTACCGGAGGCGATGTCACACCCCAAGGGTCCGGCATTGTGAATGTTACCCATGTCTATGCGCGCGCCTCCGGTGGGCCGGTGGATTTGGCCGAAGAATATAATCGAATTTGTGCGCCAATTTGCGATGTGTTGGGGCAGGGGGCCAGCGTGGGGTGGCAGCCGGGGGCCTTTTGTGATGGGGCGTACAACGTTCAATTCGGTGGTTTGAAGTTTGCCGGTACGGCTATGCGATTTCGTCCGGCAAGGGCCGACAAAACCCGCTATGCCATTTTAGCCCATGCGTTGATGCTCTATGCGCCGCCGAGCGCGGAGGCGATACATGCACTCAATCGGTTTTTGGGCGACATGGGCGAGCCGCGCGTGATTGATATGGCCGCTCATACCGGGCTACCCGAAGGTGTGTCCCCGAACGATTTCAGCCAGCGCCTACATGGGGCGTTTTCTGAACTTTTGTCCGATTCTTTGGGGGATCTCGCGGCGGTTTGACATGTGCGGAGGTGCGACGAGGTGTGAAACTTCGTATACAACGGTATGCAGTTGCGCAATGCCGATGGGCGGCGTAAGGACAGGCAAAGATTGAGCCAAGGAGACTCAGCCCATGTCTGACATTATCTACACCAAAGTGGACGAAGCGCCCGAGCTCGCCTCTGCGTCCTTTCTTCCCATCATTCAAAAATTCGCCGATGCCGCTGGTGTGCGTGTTGGTACCAAGGATATTTCGTTGGCCGGTCGGATCATTTCCGCCTTTCCGGAGTACTTGCCTGATGACAAGCAGATTTTGGATGATCTTGCGGAACTTGGCCGTTTAGTGAAGACGCCTGAGGCGAACGTGATCAAGTTGCCCAACATCTCAGCGTCGGTGCCGCAATTGCTGGCTGCGGTCAAAGAACTTCAAGCGCAAGGCTATGCGTTGCCCAATTACCCTGAGGCGCCGAGCACCGACGAAGAAAAAGCCGTGCGCGCCAAGTATGATGCGATCAAGGGATCGGCCGTGAACCCCGTGTTGCGCGAAGGCAATTCGGATCGTCGTGCCGCCGTGGCCGTGAAGAAGTTCGCCCAATCCAACCCGCATTCGATGGGCGCTTGGGTTGCCGACAGCAAGACCGAAGTCAACGCGATGTCGGGCAATGATTTCCGCTCTAATGAGGTGTCCGCAACGCTGAGCCAAGACGAGACCATGTCGATCGTCCACGTGGCCACCGACGGGACCGAGACCGTGCTCAAAGACGGTTTGGCTTTCCCTGTGGGCACTGTCGTGGATGCCA
>JAKVBH010000070.1 GCA_022447495.1 Marinovum sp.
TCTTTCTCCCTTTTTAATAAGGGAAAAATTAACTTTCTTGCGCGGCTCGCGAAAACCGATGTAAACCTTTGAGACGAATCGTACACCTTTGGGAATTTGAAACCGCTTTGGACGCCGCATGAACCTGAAACAGCTCTCAGAGATCTTGGGATTGTCCCAAACAACCGTCAGCCGTGCGCTGAACGGGTATCCTGAGGTGAACGCGGAAACGCGCGAGCGGGTTGAGGCTGCGGCGCGCAAGCATAACTACAGTCCGAACCGCCGGGCGACGAGTTTGGCGACGGGTCGCTCGATGACGATTGGCCACGTCATTCCGGCCTCGACGCAGCACGAAATGGTCAACCCGATCTTTGGGGATTTCGTGGCGGGTGCAGCGGGCGTCTATGGCGAGGAAGGCTATGACATGCTGTTTTCGCATGTCACCGATGGGGACGAAGAACGCGCCTACACAGATCTCAAGCGCAAAGGGACGGTCGATGGCGTGATCGTGCAGGGCCCAAAGGTAAACGACGCGCGGATCGAGGTTTTGACGCGGCTCGGGCTGCCCTTTGTTGTGCATGGACGATCTTCGGGCGCTGGGCAGGACTATAGCTGGGTGGATGTGAACAACCGCCGTTCCTTTAAGCGGGCAACGGAGTTCCTTCTTGACCTTGGGCATCGTCGCATCGCTTTGATTAACGGTCTCGAAGACATGGACTTCGCGCAACGTCGCCGCGCTGGATACCTTGAGGCGCTGGCTGAGCGTGGTGTCACGCCGGATCCTACACTCATGCGGAGCGCCGAGATGACCGAAGTCTATGGCCACCATGAAACACGTGACATGTTGGCGTTGTCGGATCCCCCGACAGCGATCCTCGCGGCGTCGATGATTTCTGCAATCGGTGTCCGGCGCGCAATCGAAGAGGCGGGGTTGACGATTGGCAAGGATGTCTCGGTCATCACCCATGACGATGAGCTGTCCTATCTGCGCAACGGACAAGATGTTCCGATCTTCACCGCGACGAGGTCGTCCGTGCATCAAGCGGGGCGGGTGTTGGCCGAAATGCTCTTGCGGCGGATCGAGGATCCAACGGCGGTGCCCGAGCAAATACTTCTAGAAGCTGAACTTGTTGTTGGCAGGTCCACCGGACCGGCCCCAACCGGAGACTAAACATGCAATTCACACGGAGCGATTTCCCGAACGGGTTTCTGTTCGGAGCGGCCACCTCTGCCTATCAGATCGAAGGCCACCAATTTGGCGGCGCGGGCGAAACCCATTGGGACACCTTCGCCAAGGCGCCGGGCAATGTCGTGCGGGCCGAGGATGGCGCGCGCGCCTGTGATCATTATCACCTCTATGAGCAAGACTTTGACTTGCTGAAGGACGCAGGCTTTGATGCATATCGCTTTTCCACAAGCTGGGCGCGGGTGCTGCCGGAGGGGACCGGAGCAGTCAATCAGGAGGGTCTTGATTACTATGATCGCCTGACGGATGCCCTGCTTGAACGCGGGTTAAAACCCATGGCGACTCTTTATCACTGGGAGTTGCCGTCTGCTCTCGCAGACAAGGGCGGCTGGACAAACGGCGACATCGCCAAATGGTTCGCGGATTTCACGGAGATCATCATGGGCCGCATAGGGGATCGCATGTATTCGGTGGCTCCGATAAATGAGCCATGGTGTGTGAGCTGGCTGAGCCACTTTCTGGGCCATCACGCTCCGGGTCGTCGCGACATTCGTGCGGCCGCGCGCGCGATGCACCATGTGCTCTTGTCCCATGGCACCGCCATCCAAACCATGCGCGGGTTAGGCATGAAAAATCTGGGTGGTGTCTTTAATCTGGAGTGGGCGGATCCGGCAGATAACAGTGATGCGGCACATCAAGCAGCGGCGCTCTACGATGGGTATTACAATCGTTTTTTCTTGGGGGGTGTATTCAAAAAATCTTACCCTGAGAACGTCTTAGCCGGTCTGGAACCTTATCTGCCAAAGGGGTGGCAAGATGATTTCGACACGATCGCGCAGCCTTTGGATTGGTGCGGGATCAATTACTACACACGCAAACTTCTCGCGCCAAACGACGGGCCTTGGCCGCATCATGACGAGGTCGACGGTCCACTGCCCAAAACGCAAATGGAATGGGAAATCTACCCAGAAGGTCTCTATAAATTCCTGAAACGCACGGCAGACGAGTACACCGGAGACCTACCGCTTTTTGTCACCGAGAACGGTATGGCGAATGCGGATGTCTGTGTGGATGGGCGGGTGCCGGATCAGGCTCGGATCGACTATTTCAGCCAGCACCTTGGCGCGGTCAAGCAGGCCATTTCAGAAGGCGTTCCGGTTGCTGGATACGTCGCCTGGTCGTTGCTGGACAACTATGAATGGGCGCTGGGCTATGAAAAACGTTTTGGTTTGG
>JAKVBH010000071.1 GCA_022447495.1 Marinovum sp.
GTCTTCGCGATGCAGCGGCTAGCGCACGTATTAGGCACCACGCTTGACGCACTACTCGAAGACAGGCCAGCAGAAACCCTCGGCGACGTGGGAGAGCTCAATAAGCTAGCGCGAGAGGAAGTATGTATTGACACGTTCTTTGAAGCATATGAGCGCGGCGGGAAGACCTTAGAAGGCCTCGATCACCTCGCAGACCACTTTGACTTGTACCAGGCCCCCACAGAGGACCAGCTTGAGCCAGTCATTGAACGCGTGGGCCGCTCGACACTCTTTGGTATCCGCATAAAGACGACGGAAGTCGCTGTGGCACAAAAGGAAATCAGAGCGGCAAACCCCTCTGAGCGTGTAGCCATGATGGAGCTGCATCGTCGTGTTCTAGCCGAGAAGTGCGTCATCGACTCGCACTTTACGGATCATGTTTCGGTTACCCAGCCGACCCATGTCCGCCAGCTTGCATCGCGGCTAGGGCTGCTTGTGCGGGATAAGCATGGACACCCGCACGTTGCCGTTCGATGTGCCCCAATTCCCGTCTGATCTCTTTGAAGTAGCCGTCGTCTTGGCCCTTCGGTCGGTAGCACAAAACCCCTTCCGCATCCATGTAGTCTGGAACTTCTTGGAAAACGAGCGCGCCGGGGATGCGGTTTGTGAACCCGTTCACATCTGCGCTTCCCCTTAAAGTGTCTGCCTTCCTAATGAATGAATACGTAACGTCCGCGCGGAACTGCACGGCCGCAAGGTAATTGGCGACACAGAGATAGTTCCGCACCGCCCGGCGCCCCAAGCCGCCCGTGGCCCTTGAGTGAAGATCGCCGAGATACATGACGCGGCCATCCAAGGCAGCGTCTATTTCAGGGCTCACCCAAGAAACGGTTTGAGGCCCGAAACCACGCTCGAACATTTGGTGGAGACACCCGGCCGCATTGCCTTGGTACTGATCTAGCCTTCCACCGCCGACAATTTGCGCGCCCTCATCTGAGTTAGCCACAAGCCAAAAGAAGTTAGCAGCGGTGAAGTCGTTGCGGGCAGGATCAAGCCAGGGTGAGAGATAGGTCTTCCCCGACTCAGCTATTGATTGCTGAATGGCAGCCGCATCGATCTCGACGGAGAGCGAAAGCCCCATGGCTTCAAGCTTGGCCATCGATGCGGTCGCCGCCGCGAATGCATTCCAAGAACCCATATTTGCCTCCGGTTTTGGGCAAGATTCTACTTACGGCGCACAGGCAGGATGTGGAACAAATTCTTTCTGCCAGCTTATAAACAGTTGCAAACTGGTTTTAAGCAGGCTACGCCTCGATAAACCGAGGAGAAAGAAATGACCACATTAGTCCAAATGCAATCGCAGCCCGACGCCCTTCTGGCATTCCTTCGCCCGCACGCCGGTGAAGACAACGCAAAGCTCGGCCGCGCACTTATCGAAGAGTGCCGACGCGGCAATGGCTGTTATGCACCGACACACCTCCCCCGCCGCGAACAAGCCCCGCTTGCCCAAGGACTAGAGGACGAAATCACCATTCTTGGCATCACGGTTCGCGGACAGGGCCACGCAGCGCTCGGCCTCGCGTTTCGCAACGCCGCTTCGCGCATCATCGGTCGATCCGGCATGGCCTTGCTCGTTCAGCACGGCCTACAGCGGGACAACTTCAAGCCGTCAGAAGCTCACCATTCAGATATCAGCCCGGTGGCAGGCACCGCATACGCTCAAGCCGCAGCCCAAATCGAAGACCTCGTGAAGGCGCTCGGTCAGGGTGTCGTGCATGACTTAATGCAACTCGCCATCGAACGGGCCGTTGCACACGAAGACGAGAAGCGCTCGCTGGACTTCGCCGCACGCTCAATACTTAGAAGCGCGCATAACCGCGGCGGTGCAGCATGAACATCGCCATGGCCCTCATGACCGGCGCGGGCTTTGGCTTCCTCGCACAGGCAACGCTGCACGAATACGGGCCCGACACAGCCGCCGCGTCATCTGCGCAGCGCTTCTGCGGATTTTTCGCCTGCGCGTGCCTTGTCCTGTCGTTCGTTGCGGCGCTCGTCGCGCTGTTGCCGGTTGAGGTCGCGCCATGAACGCCCCGGTGAAAGTGCGCTTCGCAGACCGGCCGCCAAGTCAGCAGGCAGGCATCCTGTGCGGCAAGCTCGATTTCCGCGCGTTCTTGGCGAAACGATTTCGCATCGATGTGACCCCAAGCACTTCCTTCGCCGCCGAAGCCGTGCGCCGTCACTGCCAAGTCGAAAGCCGCGCCAAGCTCGACACTGACAGCGAAGCGGCCCTGCGATGGGAAATCCTGCGCACTGACTACGACATCCACCGGGGCGCGATCGCGACCCCTCG
>JAKVBH010000072.1 GCA_022447495.1 Marinovum sp.
CGCCATCGCGCAAAATGCCGATCGATTGTTCAACCACGGGTCCGGCCACTTCGGGGATGAACATGATCTCTCTGCCCATGACGTTTTCGACATCGCCCAGAACCATGCTGGTTGAAAGCACGCTGGAGCGTTGCCCCTTAGGACGGCCGAAATGAGCAAGCATCAGGACTTTCGCCCCGCGCTTGCTCAATTCCAGTATGGTCGGCTTCACCGCCTCGGCCCGGGTCAGATCGGTGGCCGATCCATCCTTCATCGGAAGGTTGAGATCGACCCGAACCAGAGCAACCTTACCGGTCACATCGCCCAGATCATCGAGAGTTTTGAATTTCGACATGAATTAGAAAATCTCCACAGCCTAGACAAACACGTCCAGCAAAACAGGCAGCGCTGCTAAAAAAGCGACGACGCTTGTCACGTATCCCAAGGTCTTAGAGCGGGACCAACCGCTCACACCGATCGCCCCAAGCAAGGTCAAAATGCCGATTACAAAGCTGAGCGACATAAGAATTTGCAAACTCATAAACGAGGCTTCCGCACCTTGTGTTGGGGAGCCCGGATGCGTGTTAGCGACCACGCCGACGCTCATATAGGCTGTGACAATAAACGCCGCTGCAGCGACAGCCGCCAAGCCAATGGCCCATCGCACCACCTTAGACGGCGTTGCCAACGTCAAAAGCGTCACAAACAAAGTTGCGGAAACTCCGCCAAGGAACGCGCCCAGAAAACCGAACTGACGCGCAAGCGCAGATAGATATTCTGGGGGCAGTTCCTGGATTTCCATAAATGCCGACTTTAGAGGAATTTCGCCATGACACCGGCGGTGTCGATCATGCGGTTGGAGAAGCCCCATTCATTGTCATACCAGCTGACCACGCGGGCAAGCTTGCCTTCCATGACGCTGGTCTCAAGGCTGTCCACGGTGGAGCTGGCAGGGTGATGGTTGAAGTCAGAGCTCACCAGCGGGTCTGAGGTGTAGTCGAGAACACCCTTCATCGCCCCTTCAGCAGCAGCTTTGAGCGCGGCATTGAGCTCCTCAGCCGATGTGTCGCGGCCCGGCGTAAAGACCAAGTCCACAAGCGATACGTTGGGCGTCGGCACACGTACGGACGACCCATCGAGCTTGCCAGCCAGTTCAGGCAGAACCAGACCAACCGCACGCGCCGCGCCGGTGGTGGTCGGGATCATGTTTTGCGCGCCGCCACGGGCCCGGCGCATGTCGCCGTGCATTTGGTCGAGCATGCGTTGATCGTTGGTGTAGGAGTGGATCGTGGTCATGAAACCGCGCTCAATCCCAACCGTGTCATTGAGTACTTTGGCCACTGGCGAGAGGCAATTGGTGGTGCAGCTTGCGTTGGAGACGATCACATCGTCCGCGCCAAGCGTTTCGTGGTTCACGCCATAGACGATCGTGGCAGAGACATTCTTCGCCGGAGCCGAGATCAAAACCCGCTTGGCACCCGCTGTCAAATGCGGTTCGGCGGCTTCGTGGCTCTGGAAGAATCCGGTGCATTCCAGAACGATATCAACGCCTTGTTCTGCATGTGGCAGGTTGCCCGGATCACGCTCAGAAGTGACGGCGATGCTCTTGCCGTTGACGACAATCGCACCATCGGCAACTTCAACCGTACCTGGGAAACGGCCATGTGTGCTGTCATATTGGAACAGCAAAGCGTTCGATTTCGTATCGGCCAGATCGTTGATCGAAACCAGGTCAAGATCGTGGTCGCTGCGCTCCAGAATTGCGCGCGCAACAAGACGGCCGATGCGGCCAAAACCGTTAATGGCTACTTTGGTTGCCATGAAAAAAGCTCCTGCTTAGTTGTTCAATTTGTTCTGAATTTGGGGGACAATCGCCTCTGCGGTGAGGCCATAATGAGCAAACAGGTCGCCGGCCGGGGCGGATGCGCCAAAGCGGTCAATCCCGATATTGAGACCATCGCTGCCAGTGTAGCGTTCCCACCCAAGGGTTGCGCCCGCTTCGATCGATACGATCAACGCATCATCAGGCAGGATGTCGGCCTTGTAAGCGGCATCTTGCGCATCGAACAATTCGGTGCACGGCATCGACACGACATCGGCGCCAATCCCATCCTTTTCAAGCGCTTGGGCGCATTCCACCGCCAAGGCGACCTCGCTCCCGGAGGCGACCAACACCACTTTGCGCGCGGCATTTGCACCGTGCAAACGATAGCCGCCCTTGGCGCAACGATTGCTCTCACCGGTCCAATTCTCGTCCCCCCGCCGCGCAATTGAGGCAGACCCTGGCGTGA
>JAKVBH010000073.1 GCA_022447495.1 Marinovum sp.
TGTGACAGCCTTTGTCCATCCTGACACGCGGAACACGCTGCTCGAGGCGGGCAAGCTGACCATCACCTTGATGTTCATCATCGCCAACGCGCTGATCCTCAAGCATGTGTTGACCGATGAGCAGATCCCGCAACAGATCGCCGCCTCGATGCTGGATGCGGGTCTGGGGCCGGTGATGTTCCTTGTAATCGTCAATGTCATCTTGCTGATCGGGGGGCAGTTCATGGAGCCCTCAGGCTTGATCGTGATCGTGGCGCCCTTGGTGTTCCCGATCGCGATTGAACTGGGCATCGATCCCATTCACCTGGGCATCATCATGGTGGTGAACATGGAGATCGGCATGATCACGCCGCCCGTGGGTCTCAACCTGTTCGTGACTTCCGGAGTGGCCGGCATGCCGATGATGGCCGTGGTCAAGGCGGCAGCCCCCTTCCTGGGCGTGCTGTTCATCTTCCTGATCATGGTGACCTACATCCCGGCATTGTCCACCTTCCTGCCCACCACCTTTATGGGCCCGGAGATTATCACCCGGTAGCGCGCCAGTTGCGCGCCCTGATGGTGTCCAACAGGTAGTCGAGTGGAAAGAAAAGAAGGTGAGGCTGTTTTGGACCCAGCCTCGGCGGTAAATGTTGAAAATGGATTGCTTCGCCAAACGACTGGCGGAGCAATTTTTTTGACTACAGATTGGTGGTTGAACGCCAACCCTCCACAGTAAATGTTGCAAGTGCCGAAGCTATTCGCAGCGCATTCAGTTTCTCGGTGCATAGACTGGGCCGCCGACTACTCAGCGGCTCTTCGTCAACCAATCCGCAGTTTTGACCCGACCGTTGGTGTCTGAGATTTCCCCCTCTCAATCGGGAACACCGCGGGCGGCAAGCAGTGCTTGGGTCGCCTATTGTCTGTTGAATGGAAACATTCGACCCTAAACGAGCGTATAGGACGCATCGTCAACCCATCTATATCCCTTTGCATATTTTACCTGATCGGAAGCTTCATTGAGTTAAGCAGAGCGCCCTCTAGCCTAAGCGTTGGCTGCCAAGTGACTGTATAAGAATAATTTTTAAGGGAGGCGGGTATATGCCCACTGTGGAGCTCACGACCACGTCTACCAGCGCTGCAGGACAAAGCGGAAGCTTTACCGATGCGACGACGGGACAAACCGTTAACTACAGCATTACGGGCGCTGGTGGAGCACATCCCGGCTACCAGGACATTGATGATTCCAACATCCATTTGGCGGACGGAAGTAATGCGGAAACTCTGAACTTAAGTTTTACATCGGAAGGTTCCCCTATTCTGGTCAATGACGTTGTCATTAAGTGGAATGCTGGCAACGCCGGGGAACGTCTGACGTTCAAAGTCGATGGCGTATTAGTCGATTTGAACACACTGATAGCCAGTGGCGATGTATCGTACACGCCGACATCAAACGCGTTCATTAACAGCAACGGGGTTATTGCCCACACCGGCGCCGACGTTTCGAACCTCGAAATCCTTACATTTAACATTCCCCTTTCGACGCTTGAAATTGCGCATAACGGAAGCGGTAACGGGCTCTTACTCGAAATCTTCTCCGATACGTCGACAGAGGTTATCTGCCTTGCTCGCGGCACTCGGATCGCAACGGTAAGCGGCGATCGCTGCATCGAAGGCCTTGTTGCGGGTGATCTGGTTCTGACGATGGACCGCGGCTATCAGCCGATCCGTTGGATAGGGTCATCCAAGGTGCCGGCAACAGGAGATCTCGCCCCGATACTGATCCGCAAGGGCGCCCTTGGGAACAACCGAGACCTGCGCGTCAGCCCCCAGCACCGCATGCTGCTGCAAGGCTGGCAGGCAGAAATGCTCTTTGGGGAACAGGAAGTGCTGGCGACAGCCAGGTCTTTGGTCAATGACCACTCCATTCTGCGGGATGAGGGCGGCGAGGTGGAATACTTCCACATGCTCTTTGATACTCATGAGATCATTTACGCCGAGGGCGCACCCTCTGAGAGCTTCCATCCCGGTGAACAGGGCTGGAAAGCCTTGGATCAAGCCACGCGGGATGAACTCCTTACGCTCTTCCCTGAGCTTGCGGATGGCATCTTTCAGGACTACGGCGCATCAGCCCGTACGAGCCTCAAGCACAACGAAGGAGAGCTGATAGGTGCGTATATGGTTGGAAGTTAAAGCGCTTCTTCGGCGCTCTCTAAGATTTCTTCGAGAGCTTCCGGCTCAATTTTGGTTTAAGTTTTTGCGCCACCACCAAGA
>JAKVBH010000074.1 GCA_022447495.1 Marinovum sp.
CCATCCGGTCGCCACGCTCTGGCATCTCGGAAAACTCGATCAGGCCGTTTTCATTGGCATCGGCGCGCGAAAACATCCGGTCGATGCGGCGCTCGGCGCGCTCTGGGTTTGTGGCATTGGCCAAAAGCTCTTCTCGGCTCAGGGCGCCATTACCGTCGGTGTCAATTTCAGCGAGGCGTGCGGCGCTATGCGCTTCGAATTCTGCGGCGGTGATTTCACCGTTGCCATCTGCATCGATCGCACTGAAATCGATGCCGCGGCCGCCTTCGCGGGCCTCCGCCATCAAAGGAGCGCTCAAGCTCAGGGCGCCTGCAAGGCCCAAAAGGGCAAGTGTTGTTGTCCGTTTCATAAGGTCTTCCTCGTAAGGTGTCTTGGGTCGTTTGGGCCAAAGGCCCGGTGAAGCATCCGCCAAAGCGCCTCAATTCGCCTTGGTTGTTGCATCTCTTACGACCGAGGTTTGAGGTTCCGTCGCGAGGGGGCGAAAAAAGTTTTCGCGACATGCCGCCGCACGGGCAGAGTGCCGCGTTTCCTCATGCGGCGGCTGTCCATAGATAAAGACAAAGGGTGTCGCATGCACCTTACAGACATGAGACGACCAAGATGACGACACAGGACACCGCCACCGCGCCCGCAACGGACCGAGATGTTCGACGCGCCATGTGGCGGGGATGGCGCGGACGCTGCCCGAAATGCGGCGAAGGGGCGATGATGCGTGGGTATCTGACGGTCGCTCCGCAATGTCCCGTTTGCCAAGAGGAATTGCACCACCATCGGGCCGATGACGGTCCGGCGTGGCTGACCATGCTGATCGTGGGCCATATCATGGCGCCACTGTTACACATTGGCTTTGTGCAGTTTCGGCCTGAGCCAATGGTGTTGGCAAGCGTGTTTATGGTGGGGTCGGTTGCTCTTGCCCTTTACCTCTTGCCACGGCTCAAGGGGATGATCGTGGGCTTTCAGTGGGCCAAAGGCATGGGTGGCTTCGGCGCTCCCGACTAGCTTTGCCCGCACGGGCAGGCTAGCGTCGCGCCCATGGAACACGACCCTCCGATCCGAGACGCGGCAACCGTCATTGTTGTCCGCGATGCGCGCACCAACCCTCGCATCTTGATGGGGCAGCGGGGCGCAAGAGCGGCCTTTATGCCCAACAAGTTTGTCTTCCCAGGCGGCGCCGTTGACGCGGATGATGGATCCGTGATCGTTGATGTGCCGCCTGAGCCTTGTCTTTCGCGCTTGACCCAAGCAACCGACGGCCTTGCGCCACGCGCGATCGTCGCCGCCGCAATCCGCGAATTGTGGGAAGAGACTGGATTGAGGCTCGCAAGATCGGCAAGGGAGGGTGAGCTTCCGCCGCCATGGCCTGGATTTGGAACAGAAATCCCCGACGGTCGGACCTTGCGATTTGTGTTTCGTGCAGTCACACCTCCGGGGCGCCCAAGGCGGTTCGATGCTCGTTTCTTTGCCCTGCCTGCAGAGGCGATTGCCGGGGATCTGGATGACTTTTCGGCGGCCTCTGACGAGCTGTCCCATTTGCAATGGGTTTCAGTGAGTGAAGCTCGCCGGTTGGATTTACCGTTTATTACCAAGGTCGTCTTGGCCGAACTTGCAGCGCGGCCCGACCCCCATGTTGCCCCGCCTCATGTGCCGTTTTTCCAAAATGACGATGAGGAACTGCTCTACCGGAGCCTCGGCGAGACTGACTAGGGCACCAAAATCACGGCAATCACGCTGGCGCCGACCAGCAAAAGCCCAAAAAGCTCACGCCGGGACAGGCCCTCGCGGAACCACAAAAGCGATGCAAGCGCCCCAAAAACCAGCTCAATCTGGGCGACGGCTTTCACATATGCTGCATTTTG
>JAKVBH010000075.1 GCA_022447495.1 Marinovum sp.
CAAAGTGCGCAAAGCTGAAAGGTGTTGCGGAAGCGTAAGTGCATCAAAAACCAGATCATTTGCGCAGATGGCGTCAAATATTGGGGTGAAACGGTCCTGAAGCATCCAGTTCACATCGGGGATGTCCTGGATCATCGGGCGAATGCCTACAAAATGCGGGCTCATCGACAGTTGATTGAGGGTGTCAACTGCGCCGGGGGCTTCAAAATCCACCCAGCCGACAACCCCTTTGATGAAGGCGTTTTGCTCCGCCAGTTTCAACATGAACTTGGTTTCGGCAATTGTGGGTGCGGCTTGAACGAGGATGGTGCCCTCAATGTTCCATTTTTTGAGGAATGGCTCCAAATCTTCGGGCAGGAAATCACGGTAAATGTCGGCAAGCTCAGGCGTCAGCCAGCCGTAATCTCCACGTGCCAATGACCAGAAGTGTTGATGTGCGTCGATCCTCATCCGATGACGCCTTTCTTGAGGATGATATTGCCGTACAGTCTTTTTTCGCCGGTTTGCACAACCGCAAATGCAGAGGCGGCGCGTTCGTAGAAGGCGAACCGCTCCAGGCTTTGAGGGTGCACCGGGTTGTCGGCCTCCTCCCCAATGATCTTGGCGAAATCCGCAACCGCCTCTGGCACTGCGCTTGGTTCATCTACCACCTGCATCGTCAGGGCAGGATCAGGCACAAAGCTGTCCAAAGGCATGACTTGTAAAACTGCGCGCAGGATTTCGCTGGCGTTGGAGCCGTCGGCTCGGATGCAAAGTGGCCCCAGACTGGTGGCTGGGAAATTGGCGTCCGCGATGACAATCTCGTCGCCGTGTCCCATGGCGCGCAGGGCATGCAGCAGGTTTGGGCAGAGTATCGGGTTGATATTACGCAGCATCGGTTAGCTCCAAAGGTAGTGGCGCGTTGCTGCGAATAAGGCCTTCGCTGCGCAGATCACTCCAAAGTCCGGCCGGGATTTGGCGATTCATCAACGCGGCGTTGGCTTCCACTTCGGCGGCCGAGACAGCGCCGGGGACAACGGTTTTGACGCAGGGGTGGCCAAGCACAAATTGAAGGGCGGCAGCAATCAAAGGTGTTTCATGCGCCGCGCAGACCGCTTCGATTTTTGCGACGCGTTCCATGATGTGGTCGGGCGCCACATCATAGTTATATTTCGCGCCTGGAACGGCACCGGTAGCAAGTATGCCGGAATTGTAAGGGCCGCCGAGGATGATACCCACGTCGCGTTTTTCACAAAGCGGCAGAAAGCTGTCGAGTGCTTCTTGTTCCAGCAAGGTGTAGCGACCCGCCAGTAGAAAGGCGTCGAAGTCTCCGAGGCTGAGTAGTTTTTCGCACACCTGCCACTCGTTTACGCCAGCACCAATGGCCGCAACTTCCCCTGATGCACGCAGTTCGGTCAGCGCGCGGTATCCGCCACCATCGAATAGCTCGCGCACTTTGGCGTCAGAAATCTCCTGACTGCCGTGACTGAAGGCGCATAGGTCATGCGCTAGCAGGATGTCCACGTTGTCCACGCCAAGACGTTTCTTGCTCGCATCATAAGATCGCATGACACCATCATAGGTATAGTCAAAAACGATGCGCTTTTGGGGGACGTCGACAAAAGCTTCGGGTGTAACCTCATGTGGTTCGCAATCCAGAAGCAGTCTCCCAATCTTGGTGGAGAGCTGAATGTTCTCGCGTCCGAAACGGTCAATTGCGGCGCCAAATCGGGTCTCAGATCGCCCGAGCCCATATTGTGGCGCGGTGTCAAAGTAACGCACTCCGCAGTCGTAGGCCGCACTCAGAGCAGCTTGAGCGTCGCTTTCTTCAACTTTCTTGTAGAGATTACCAAGGGGCGCACCGCCAAACCCCATTTGCGTCAATGGAACTGAGCGGCTTGTGCGCTTACTCAGGAGGCGTGGCTCTGTTGTGCTCATCTGACGTACTTGTGGTCTCTGTGCTATTTCAAGAGTTCGGGTTTGTCGGTCTGCAGTGCCTCAATGCGCGGCAGGGCATTGTCAGATTAAACCGATTTGCTACGGTTCGGGGCAGAAATTTCGGCGGCCCTCTTTTCTCGGTGTTTGATGACAGGCAAGCAAACAAAGGTGTTATGCCTGAACAAGAAAGTTCTGGGCGGCGAGAGGTGGGTCAGGCTGTTTATT
>JAKVBH010000076.1 GCA_022447495.1 Marinovum sp.
TCAAGATCGGCACCATCCGCCCAGTTGATCTCGACACCATGTTTGCGCGCCGCCTTTGAAGCTTTGTTTGCTTCAGACCCGGTCACCAGCGCGCACTCAATTTCTCCGGCATGGATGCGCGCTGCCATTTCGTTCGCAAGCTGTTGCGGGCTCTGTCCGCCAACGGCGGCATAGATCGCGCGGTCGGGTTTTGCGCCGATATCGCGGGCAATGGTGCCCGGCAGGTTTGTATTGTGCCCGTGGGGATGGCGATCGCCCGGGACGCTGTCTTCGAAGATGCGAACGACGGCGAGCGGAGGCTGCGATACCAGCATCTTCGAGCGCGAGTTGACTGGCGCTGACGCAAAGGCTGGTGGGAGAAGGTGCGCCGTCGGGCCCTGCTGTGCCGTCCCAATGATCGGTGACTTGTCCAACCCCAACCAAAACCGGCATCGCACCTTTAGGCATGGCTCTACTCCCATTCAATAATTGAGCGAGGGATAGCCCGATAAAGCACAGGTTCAATCCGTGCCGTGGGGAAAACCTGTTGGGCGATCAGTGTCCAGATGCGATTATTGAAGTTGATAGACCGAGACGAACATGTCGCTGTCTGCGGTGAACCGCTGGCGTTGCCAGCCGCCCCACCGATCCATGAGTTTTAGTCCAGCAAGCTCAGCCATTAGATCCATCTCAGCCGGCCAAATATAGCGCATCGGGAGAGGCGATAGGGACACCCCATCCGCCGTAATGTGGATCCTTTGATAGGCGAGGTTTTGCGTCACTGGGTCATGCTGGACGGCTTCAATCCATACCTGATCGAAGCTGACATGTTTTGTACGTACGGCTTGGTGACGTTCAAAGGTCTCTTTGCTTGGCACAAAGGTTTCGACCAAAAACTTGCCGCGTGGGTTCAGATGTTTGGCCACGTTCTGAAAACAGCTGACCTGATCCTCTTGGCGGGTCAGATTGTAAATCGTGTTGAAGATCAAAAACGCAAAATCGAAGCGCTCTCCCAAGTCAAAGTCCGCCATGTCCGCAACGGACGTTGGGATACGACTGCCGCCTGGCTTTTGCGTGAGCTTTTCGAGCATTTCCGGAGATGCATCGAACCCGGTGATGTCGACACCTTGCTCTGAGAGAGGCAGGGAAACGCGGCCTGTTCCAATCGCGAGCTCTAGCGTGCGGCCGCTACCAGCCAGCTCAGCGAGTAAAGAAACGGCTTCGTCCGTGGTGCCTGGATTATGCAAAGCGTCATATGTCTCAGCATGCAGTTTTCCAAACGTACCGGGGCCGAATTTCTTCATCACACGATTGCAGCCGCCGTTCGTTCTTTCACTTGATCGAGAGTGACCTCAGGCGCCAGCTCAACCACTTTGAGGCCGCCTTCAACGACATCGAACACGCCAAGATCAGAAATGATGCGATCCACGACGCCTTTGCCGGTGAGGGGGAGCGTGCACTCTTTAAGGAGTTTGGGATCGCCTTTTTTGTTGTTGTGATCAGTAATAACCACAACGCGCCCGACACCGGCGACCAGATCCATGGCTCCGCCCATGCCTTTGACCAGCTTGCCCGGGATCATCCAATTGGCGAGATCGCCATTCTCTGCAACTTCCATCGCGCCAAGGATCGCCATGGCGATTTTGCCGCCGCGGATCATGCCGAAGCTGGTCGCACTATCGAAATAAGCGGTGTGAGGCAGTTCTGTGATGGTCTGCTTACCGGCATTGATCAGATCTGCGTCTTCATCGCCTTCGAACGGGAAGGGGCCCATGCCGAGCATGCCATTCTCTGACTGCAGGGTGACGGTCATGCCGTCCGGAATGTGGTTGGCGACCAAAGTCGGAATGCCGATGCCAAGATTGACATACATACCGTCTTCCAACTCTTGCGCCGCGCGAGCGGCCATATCATCGCGTGTCCAAGGCATAGTTACGGCGTCTCCTGAGGGTGTGCATCTAAGTCTGCAAATACGTCTTTTGCGGTGAGCGCTGTGTTCACGGCGGCCGGAAAGCCGGCGTAAAGCGCCATATGCGTGATGGTTTCGACGATCTCGTCGCGGTCGAGCCCAACGTTCAAGCCGCCGCGAATGTGTGAG
>JAKVBH010000077.1 GCA_022447495.1 Marinovum sp.
GCGTCCCCATCAGGGCGATGACCGCTTGCACACGGGTTGAGACACCCAGTTTGTGATAGATGTAGCGCAAATCATGGCTGATTTTGGCCTCATTTGTTCCCATGACGCTTGCGGCAATGGTGTTGGTGGCCCCCCTCGCAATCAGGCAAAGCAGACTGCATTCCGGCACGGACAGAGTGCCCTCGAGGTCGGGCGGCACTTGGCTGGCAACATCAAGGCGCATATGCACGGGAATGTCGGTAGGATCGTCAAGAATCCGCTTCAAACACGCCACCATCTCCGTGCCTGACAAACTTTTGCGCATATAACTGTGCACACCAATCATCTGAGCCGCTACCAGATCTGCGTAGGTCGCCAATCCTGACAGCATCACGACCAACCCATCGCCGTTCAAGTCGACGATCTTTTTGAGGTCGAGGTGTGTTTGCCCGCCCGGCATCCGTAAATCCACAAGAACCGCATCAAAGGGGCCTGTCTGCTCCAATGCACTAAAAGCCTTCGCCCGGCTGGTGACGCAGGTCACTTCCATGTCAGACTTGCGCTGGATATACGCTGATAAGAGATCAAGGATGAGTTTGTGATCGTCTACGATCAAAACACGTTTCGGCATACCGCTACTCCACTGGGCGATCATGTATTAAAAACCAGCCTGAGCGGGACGACCAACCGCACCGACATCCAGACCGCTCCAAACGTTAACGGTCGAGTGGTCTGAGTTTGAGGGCCTCCTCGGGCTAAGCCCTGTCGCCTCCGAATATGGACTCTATACGTTTAGGCCGCTGACACTTTTTTCGACCCCACAAGCGGGGTGTTTTGCTGTTCCAAAGTGCATTTACTTGAGGTTGATCTCAGCACAGGCAGCAATCGTTTTATCTACAAATACCGCCGGTTTATGTGATATGCTGCAAGCGTTAGAGCTCTGGTATCGCTTGATTAAGTTTCGCATTGAGGCAAACGGATAGGTGAAATCAGCTTGGCACCAAACACACCTCCCAAAACGACTGACTGTTTCCGTCAATTATAAAGGGTGTGGAGACGCTTTGGAATCGTCGCACTTGGACTTATTGAGTTCGCAGTGACAACAAAACCGTGCACCCGCCAAGCTATAGGGGCAGGTGAACTAAGGCGTCTTCATGGCCTCGTCATGCAAACTCTTTAATTGGATGCGCATCTATTTTAACCGGATGTAGACACCTACTGGCCAAACCGTCTCAGGAGCGCCTGATCCCACGCGGTACGGCTCAGGTTCGATCTGCATGCCACAACGGGCCGAGACTTTGCCACCTGCGCCACGTTGGAGGAAAGGGCGAAGAGGATTTTGCCAACCTTCCAATTCGCGAGCGCCATGGTAATGGACCACTTCCCTGCCGATTCAAGAACCTGCCAGTTCACGCGCCTGTTCGACATAGAGTGTGGGGACGCAGATCCCTTCGTCTCTTGCTATTTGGATGGCTGCCAGACGGCGGGCCCCTGGCAGACGTGCGCCCGGTGTCCAATTGATGGCGTTCAACAGATCTCCAACCCGCGCCAGATAGCCGTCATCGGCACTTGGATCGATGGCAACCAGTGTCTGGCCGACGCGCGGCGCCGGCCCCTCCGCATTGAAGAACGAGCCTGCATCGTGGCTGAAGGCACTGCCGGTAAACGCGGCGGCCAGCACTTCAACCATCAGCGCCAATGCCGTGCCCTTCGCCTCCCCGATAGGCTGCATGGATCCATCCAAGGCCGCCTCCGGGTTGGTGGTGGGCTGGCCATCTTTGTCAAAGGCCCAGCCCAGTGGGATCTCGCCGCCAGACTTTTTGGCGTTCATGACCTTGCCGCGCGCCACAACCGACAGCGACAGATCAATGACGAGAGCAGGGCCATTCTCGCGCGGCGTTGCAAAGGCAATCGGGTTGGTGCCGAACAGGGGATCGCGACCGCCCCAGGGCGCAATTGCTTTGGGCGTGTTTGCCACCATCAGGCCGATCATCCCCGCAGCGGCAATTTTCTCCACCTGTACTGACAACGCCCCGCAATGGTGGGAATTGGCAATTGCCATGACGCATACGCCCATGTCTCGCGCTCGGGGCA
>JAKVBH010000078.1 GCA_022447495.1 Marinovum sp.
CAACTGGAAGGAAGACGTGAAAATGTCTCGTATCTACAAAATCTCGATGACCGATCTCAACGGACCCGTCAGCTTTGGTGGTGGTGGCGGCGGCGGCGGTGGCGGCGTTGCCTTAAAACAGTCCGGCTTGCCATTCTGGGCTGGGTTAATTTGGGCCAGTGTGATCGGCGGCATTGCCTATGTGCTCTTTCGGGCCAAGGCGTGATTTCAGGGTGCGTTTCGAAGCCCAAGTCAATGACACGGCACGGCGTTGTTATTTCGATAGTCTTAGTCGGTTTCGGTTTGCTGGGCAGAGCTATGCCCGAAAGTTGGTGACGGCGTGATCAGGCGGCGGATTGAACTTGTTTGATCCCATCGACGAATGCAATGCCCTGAATGATCTCGGGCATTCGGTTTGATCCGTCGAGTTTTCGCCATTTCCCTTGGGCTGACATCATGAGTTTGAAGGCCATTGCCAGCCCAGTTTTGCGACTGAGGCATCCCTTGGTTTGGCCAGTGCGATGGCGCACGGTGGCAAATGTGCTCTCAATTGGGTTGGTGGTTCGGATGTGCTTGCAATGTTCCGCCGGGAAGTCGTAGAACGCCAGCAACGCGTCGCGGTCTTTGACCAGTTTGGCGACCGCCTTTTCGTATTTCACGCCGTAGGTCTCAACGAAGAAATCGAAGGCGGTGTTGGCATCGGCCTTGGTTTCCGCCTGCCAAATGTCCTGCAAATGCCCCTTGGCTTTGGCCTGTACCGACTTGGGCATCGCGTTCAGCACGTTGCCCGTCTTGTGGAACCAGCAGCGCTGCTCAGCGGTGTCACCAAACACCTCGCGTAGAGCGGCCCAGACCCCAAGTGCGCCATCGCCGACGGCAAGATCAGGGGCGTAGGAAAGACCGCGTCGCTTGAGGTTGAGGAGCAGCTCACGCCAGCTTTGCGGGCTTTCACGGTAGCCGTCGGTCAGGCCGAGGATTTCCTTCCGACCCCAGTCGTCCACGCCGATCAGCACTAGAACGCATTGTTTGTCGTCCATTCGTGGCTGCAAGTAGACCCCGTCCGCCCAGACATACACGATGCGCCGGGCGCTCAGGTCGCGCTTTTGCCAGCGTTCATAATCTGCCCACCAGTCTGCTTTCAGTCGCGAGATAGTGGTAGATGACAGGCCGGATGCATTCGGACCAAGCAGAGCGGCCAGGGCCTCCTGGAAATCGCCTGTGGAGATGCCCTTGAGATACAGCCACGGCAGCAGCTCTTCGACGGACTTCGCCTTGCGCAGATACGGCGGCAGGATCGACGAGGTAAACCGCACGTTCTCAGCCCGTTGTCCGCGATCTCGCACGCGCGGCACTTTTACTGCGACAGGGCCAATGCCCGTCATGACCTTGCGCTCAGGCAGGTGACCATGTCGAACGATCCGCGCATGGCCCCCGTGCGTCGTCTCATCGGAAAACTGCGCAAGCAACGCGCTCAGCTCAGCCTCAAGCGCCTGCTCGATCAACCGGCGCGCCCCAGACCGGATCAGATCCGTCAGCGGGTCTGACGAAAATCCGTTTGGATCAGACAAGGAGGTAATGGTATCTTCTCTCATGTGGCATATCCCTTTCTCTGCGAGAATTGACGGCGTCTTCAACACCGCCATGATATGCCGCCCCTCACGGGCCATCACCAACTTTCAGCTATTTCTCTAAGGGACTTCCATGAAGCTGCGCTGCGTCTGGGCGGCAGCACCGAAGGCGAGCCAGGACCACGCCCGCATTACGGCGAGAATTACTATGCCGCCTACGTCCGTGACCCGGACGGGAACAAGCTCCAAGCTGTGTGCTACGCGTCCACCGAGTGACGCGTTTCCAAACGCAAGTGCAGACGTTCGTGGCGTGCGAAGCATTCAGGAAATTGGGCTCATTGTCGGCACTTGTCTCTCACCCATTTTATGGGTCCTGACCCTAGCAGCGCATTGTTTGTCGTCCATTCGTGGCTGGAAGTAGACCCCGTCCGCCCAGACATACACGATGCGCCGGGCGCTCAGGTCGCGCTTTTGCCAGCGTTCATAATCTGC
>JAKVBH010000079.1 GCA_022447495.1 Marinovum sp.
AAGAACCTGCGCGAACCGCTGGGCTATAACATTGTCGAAAAGCAATCAACTCATGGCGATCCGATCTCGGTGCCGAGGCTAAAAAATACTCCATGCACGGCCTGAGAAAACTGGCAATCATCCGACTTGCGGAGGCTGGAGCAACTGACGCTCAAATCCAGTCCGTTACAAACCATCGTCTATTATAGGCAATTGGCCAATCGAAAGGCTCTTTCAACGGAAAAAAATCCAGAAGAGTCGAGATGGAAACCAGCCAAGCAGAAGATATACTAAAGATGTAAATTCCATATCGTATATTTCGAGCGTTTCTTTCACGCCTCATGTCTTAACCCCTTATACCGACATTCCCCAAGTGGCGCGCCGGTTGATTTGAACCGATATTTCCCAAGTAATGTTGTCTTGCGGCGAGCCTGCGCGTTTTCGAGTTGGTTTTCAACTCTGGCGATGGTGTTGGCTACAAAATCACCGATTGTGAGGGCTTCACGGTCGTGTTGCCGGGCCTTTTCGCGGTTTTTGAGCCATTCAGGCTGCACCAAGACGCAGTTGTAGAGCCATTTTTGTTTGGTTTTCTGTGATTGAGCGGTCATGCAGGCCTCGGCGGTGGCTTGATGTTGCGGATGGCGGTGATGATTTGCCCAAACAGCGGTCCACTGACTGCCACCTCTGCCAGTTGGAACGTGATCTTGCGCGCATGGCGTACGACCCTTGCCCCGATTTTGATGAGGCGGCTCTGGATACTTGTCAGCGACCAGCCTGCAACCTCTTCGGGTAAGTCGGCACGCTGTAGGAAGCTGCCGAGATTGTAAGCCAGCGCATGGAGCTGAAGTCTGACCTCGTTGTGCCTGAAGCGCTTGCAGGAGAGCCGCGTCCAGTTGATCGCGTATTTGCCTTCCTTAATGTGCTGTTCGGCTGTGCCGCGCTGATTGTAGAACCGAATGATCCAGTCTGGCTCCATCGGCAGGTTAGTGACGACAAAGCCCACGCGAGGGAACAGATCACCGGGGTGCCATTCGATCTTGGCAACCACCTGACGGGGTTTGCTCCATGAGGCGGCCTGATACTCGAAGGTCTCATAGAAGCGTTTGATCTTTGTCTTTGACGGCCGTCCCACGGGACGGGTCAGACGATGGCTGATCTTCTCTTCCAGCACAGTGTTCTTCTTAAGGCGGATGGCGTAATGATATCCTTCAGCCTCAAGGGTCTCGTAAAGCTCTGGGATGGCAAAGGCGGCATCAGCACGAAAGAACCGCATCAGGTCGCGGGTCTTGTAGCGGGCAATGACGGGAGCCAGAATCTCTTTCCAGTCATCCGCGCTGTGGACGTTACCATTGCGCAGGGCACAGCGTTCCAGATGACCGAACTGATTGAAGATGAATAGCGGGTGATAGCAGTTACACCCGAAATGCCCGTTCCACGCGGTTCCCTCCTGAGCGCCATGGGTTGGGCTGACAGAGCTATCCATGTCCAAGGTGATCCACTTGGTCGGCTGCGCATCGTGTATCGCCTCAATCCATTGACCGGGCATGTCTGCCAATGCGCCCCGGTTGGCAGCCGTCGCGAGCACCTCAGTCTCGAAGCGGCCCATCTGGGAGGAGGATGCGGCCTGTCCATCAACCGCACGGCCCCCGATGATCTGGCGCATCACCGGATCACGTGCAAGACGCGCGGCATCATTCACATCCTCATAGCCTGCAAGACGACCAAACACCGATTGGCGCAACAGGCCCAACAAGGTGTGAACGCCGTTCTTACCTTTGCGGGTATCCCGAAGGGACTGAACTGTTTTGTTGAAAAGGCCAAGGGCTTCATCAAGCTCGCGGTAGAGCAGCAGACCGCCATCCGAACTGATCTTGGAACCGTGGAATTCCAGTCGCACGCGAGCGTCAAAATCGACCCGAATATCGCCATTAGAACCCGCACCCGTAGGGTGATCCAACATTGCAGCCTCCCAAGGAGATTAACACGCTGAAATATATCACGAAAACGCGCACCCGCGAAGCCAAATCAAGCAACTACTTGGGAAATGTGGGTTCAAAG
>JAKVBH010000008.1 GCA_022447495.1 Marinovum sp.
GCAAAGCCAATCCTTCCGCAATCGCGGTTTTCCCGGTTCCAGGCTCGCCAATAATCGCAGGATTGTTCTTGGTTCGCCGGGCCAGGATTTGGATCGTTCGACGGATCTCTTCGTCGCGGCCAATAACAGGGTCGAGCTTGCCGTCGCGCGCCGCCTGCGTCAGGTCGCGGGCGAACTTTTCCATAGCGTCATACGTGCTTTCAGCATTGGCGCTGTCCGCTTTTTTGCCGCCCCGTAGATCTTCGATCGCCGCATTTAGGGATTGCGCGTTAATGCCGCCGGCTTTGAGCGCCTTACCCGCCGCCCCCTGATCCATAGTCAAAGCGGTGAGCATGCGTTCCACTGTCACGAAACTGTCGCCCGCCTTCTCGGCGAGCTGCTCCGCGCTATCGAGCGCACGAACAAGATCATTGTCCATACCTGGAGTTTGTTGGGCGCCGCTGCCTGTGACCGCTGGGATCTTGGAAAGGCCCAGATCAATTGCATTCACAGCGGTTGAGGCATCACCACCGGCCCGCTGGATCAGGCCAGCCGCCATACCCTCTTCATCTTCCAGCAGCGCCTTGACCAAATGCAGAGGCGTGATGCGCTGGTGATTCATGCGGATAGCAACCGTTTGCGCACTTTGCAGAAAACCCTTCGCGCGGTCGGTGAATTTTTCGAGATTCATAGTCGATCCTGATCCTTTGCCCTCATCCAGGTCACCCCATATGGTGTTGCATTTTAGCAACACAAGTGGGTTGTGGCGGCGATTTTCCCAAACAGGTGTATTGCTCGTATAGGTGGGTCTCGCAAGTCGCTTTGCAAGTCCCCAATGTCTTGCCGTCGCGTCAAAGGATCACAGACAAGCATGCTGCTCGCTTGACCTTGAGCTATTGCGCGGCAATTGTTCAAAAAATTTTGAGACGCTGGAGAGACTTGCCTCATGAAATCGTTGAAAGCTGGCGCGATCATTGTGGTCGCCGTCTTGGTGTTTGTGTTCGTCGCGCT
This sequence comes from Marinovum sp., assembly GCA_022447495.1. Lineage (GTDB taxonomy): Bacteria > Pseudomonadota > Alphaproteobacteria > Rhodobacterales > Rhodobacteraceae > JAKVBH01. The sequence goes on from JAKVBH010000008.1 coordinate 991, forward strand.
GGCCACATGGGAACCATTCTTCGCCAAAACAGGCTCAGAGCCCGAAGCGCGCAAATATTCGGCCGAGATCGTGCGCGACGAATTTGGCGTGCCGATGATTTACGGCGAAACCGATGCGGATGCGGCATTTGGCATTGCCTATGCGCATGCTCAGGATGATTTCTTCACACTCCAAGATGTCGTTGCCATGTCGCGCGGACGTTACGGTGCAATTGCCGGCGAAGATGGCGCAATTTTTGACTATGCCTACCATGTGATCGATGCGCGCGGCACAGCAGAACGCGACTACCCCAATCTGCCACAGGACACACGAGCAGTATTGGATGCGTATGCCTCTGGTCTTAACCAATACGCCAAAGAACATCCGGCACAAATCAAACTGGCCAATCTATTCCCGGTCAATGGCGAGGATATCGCCGCGGGCTTTGNTCTGCGCCAACCGTTTTTTTATGGGCTTGCAAACGTGCTTGGACCGTTGGTCGAGGGCGCGCCTTTAAGACGCGAATTCGGCCCCGACATTCCCGGATTTCCGCGTGACGATTTCATTCCAACCGCCCCCACCACAAAGGACGACGAGGCCAATCCCAAGAGCGATGATGTGGCCCATCGCCCGCTTGTCTTGCCATGGGGCGAGGAAGCCGATCACCTTGGATCGAATGCTTGGGCGGTTACCCCTGCGCGTACAGGTGGCCCGACCACTTTAATCTCAAACTCGCACCAACCACTGCGCGGCGGCGTGGCATGGTATGAGCTGGGTGTGCAATCGGGCGAAGGTTGGCATTTTACCGGGGCCAATTTCCCCGGATCGCCCTACCCCTTTGTTGGCCATAACGAAAATCTGGGATGGACCAACACGGTCAACCGCCCCGATATGGTCGATATCTACAAGTTAACCGTCAACGAAGCTGAAACCCAATACCAACTCGATGGCGAATGGCGCGACCTGGAAACAAAATCGGTAACGCTGCCGGTAAAATTGGGCCCAATCACACTGCCTATCCCCCGCACTATCTACCGCAGTGTTCACGGGCCGGTGATCAAAAACGGCAACGGATTCTTTGCCATCCGATATGGCGGGATGGACCAAATCGATCAGCTTGATGCTTATTATCGCATCAACAAGGCAGGCACGTTCGACG
>JAKVBH010000080.1 GCA_022447495.1 Marinovum sp.
TGCTTAGGGGCAAATAAAGTATCCGGCAGCAAGCGACAGCTTCAAGCCCACTGTTGAACGAGGCTGCGACACCCACCGCTGCCCCCTAGAGGTCTCGACACCGGGCGTACATTCCGAGCTCGACCCGACTTAGGTCAGAAGAAAGGCTCATATAACCGATGACCGCGCGATTTTGTTTGCGCTCAATTGCAAGGTATCCAGGTAATACGTCATTATCCATCCCCATGCTGGCGCGCGCCAACCAGTATTTCGGGTCCTGCTAGTTGAAGACGCCACCATCGCTGAATTTCATAACCGCAGCGTCACCAAGAATGCCTGAGAGGTTGTATATATCTATGGAGTGCCATTTTCTCAGCCGGAGCCGTTGCGTTTCCATAATTGTGCGCTCTGGCGTCTCGGTCTTTGACATCTTCTAGGCAGACCGCCGACTGAGCAGCCAAACGAAGAATATACCGCCGATAAGACCCGTCACGATTCCAATCGGCATGTCTTCCGGTGCCATGATGGTGCGCGCGGCAATATCCGCCCAAAGAAGGAAGATCGCACCGATGAGCGCCGATGTAGGCAGGACCCGATTGTAATCCCCGCCCACTATCATGCGAGCGACGTGCGGCACCATCAAACCTACAAAGCCAATCATGCCGGTAAAGGCGACCATAACGCCTGTGATCAAGGCCCCAACAACGAAAACGGCAAGGCGGAAACGCGCAACGGCAATACCCAAGGTTGACGCTGTCTCGTCTCCAATCGTCACCGCATTAAGTTCCGCTGTGCGCAGCATCAACCAAGCGCCACACCCAAGCAGAATGACTAGCGGGTAAATAAGTTGATCCCACTGCGCGAGGCCAAGACCACCAAGCATCCAAAAAACTACCGTGTGGGACGCACGCGGATCGCCGAGGAAAATTAATCCATTCGCCGCTGCCATGATAATAAAAGATACCGCTACACCGGCCAATACCAACCGATCCGCACTGGTGGCGTCTGCTAGTCTGGAGACACCAAGAACAAGGAGAGTTGCGATCAACGCCCCCGCAAAGGCCAAAAGCGGCACGGTCAGAAGACCCAAAAACAGACCTGTGTGTAGCAATGCGACGATGGCGCCAAACGCACCGCCGGATGAGATACCCAGAAGATGCGGGTCTGCCAGCGGATTGCGCGTAACCGCCTGAAGGCTTGCACCAACAATGGCCAGCCCAGCACCGACCATCATCGCCAAGAGAGCGCGCGGAAACCTAATGTTCCACACGATGTTGTCGCGTCCTTGGCTCCAAGTTTGTTCGACCAGACCTGGCGAGATTTTGTTTGCCACAACACCCCAAACTGTCCCTGTCGGTACAGATACGGCCCCGACCGAAATCGCGATCGAGAGTGATACAAGCAGCGCCGTCAAACCCCCGACTGCGACTGCGCCGCGTCGATTGCTACGGCCTCGATTTTCTGGCACTGCTGCATCGCTCATTGTCAGTTTGACCAGAAGGCTTCGGCCAGTGTTTTGATTGCCTGAACGTTCCGCGGGCCAGGCGTGGCCTCCACATATTCAAGGATCACGAAACGATCATTTTGCACCGCATCGATATCCGCGAAGGCAGGGTTTGACATCATGAAATCTCGCTTTTGTTCGGCGGTGACTTCGCCATAGTTTACGATAACGATCACTTCCGGGTTTTGTTCAATAACCTCTTCCCACGTGACGGTCCCCCAGCTTTTTTCAAAGCCGTCCATAACGTTGACGCCGCCTGCCGCCTCGATGAGGGCCGTCGGCATAGCGTAAAGACCTGCGGTGAATGGCGTATCCTCGCCGCTATCGTATACAAAAACACGCACGGGCTCTTCGCCTATCGAGATTGTGTCGGTAAACGCGGCGAGCTCCGCGCGGTATCCATCGACAAGAGCGTTTGCATCATACTCCACCCCAAAGATTTTTCCGAGGTTTAAAAGGTCGACATACATGTCTTCGATGCTGGCCCGATCTTTGTCCATGATATGGGTGCAGGACTCGGTGAGT
>JAKVBH010000081.1 GCA_022447495.1 Marinovum sp.
CAAGATCCGCTTCCAGCCGCTCGCCAATGCTGATCTTGTGGCCGCGCAGAATATCGGCCTGCCGTTTGCGGCATTGTTCTTCAAGATAGTCGTTGAACGCATCCCAGTCAGCAAAGCCCGGGATCGGCACCATAAAGTTGCGCCGACCGTAACCAACCAGACCTTCAACCTTGCCGCTCGTCCATTGTTCTTGAACCAATGGCGAACAAGCCCTCGCGCGGTCCCCTTGCCAGGGCGGCCATAACGATCCCCGATCCCGTAATGCGACAGCATCGCGCTGAACCTCTGCGTGCGATTGCGGGTCCCATCCATTGACCGGCAGGCGCATCGCGAAGCGATGCTGCCGAGAGGGCGGCATGATCTTGGCCACCAGGCACCCATCATTATCGTAAAGGATCGAGCGCGGCACAGCCCCGAAGAAGGCAAAGGCGTGAACATGTCCATCAAGCCAAGCTTCTGTGTTCGCAGCCGGATAGGCGCGGATGTAACAGGCATCGCTGTGCGGCAGATCAAAGGCGAAGACGTGCGCCTTCTGCTCGACCCCGCCAATCGCAACCAGCGCTTCACCAAAATCCGCCTGACCATGCCCCGGAGGATGCCTCAGCGGCACAAACATCTCCCGTGACCCGCGCTTTTGCGCACGCACATAGTCTTTGACAATCGTGTAGCCGCCATCAAATCGGCATTCATCCCGCAGCCGTTCAAATATCTTCTTGGCTGTATGGCGTTGCTTGCGCGGGCGGGTCTTGTCTTCTGCCAACCAGCTATCAATCTGAGCAACATAAGGATCAAGCTTGGGGCGCTTGATCGGCGCAGTCCGCCGGTACCCAGGTGGCTCCGGGTATGCCAACATCTTCGAAACACTATCTCGGCTGATCCCAAAATCCCGAGCAATCTGACGCCCACTCAAACCTTCCTCAAAGTGAGCGTGACGAACCTTCAAATACAAATCCACGGTGAATATCCCCAAGCCCTCCCATCAAATGAATGGGCAAAAGTGGCCGACTTTTACGCCGCCCGCGACAACACAACGCCGCCGCTACCGTGGCCGAGTATTGCTCCGCCGTTTACATCGATTAGACCCACTGCCTTAGGCATACTTGCCTGCAAAAAATTCGGCGGCAACGCCAATTTCCGGGGCGGATACACCGCTTACTAAGACATCGTACTTCAGGACTTGGAACAGCACATCGCTGATCCTACCGGCGCCAGCCGGTGGTGGTTCACCTCTCACCCTCACTCCAGAGCGTTTTTCTCTAAGTCGATCCACCTAAGAAGTGCGTTTGAATGGTCGCGCCCGATTCTCACAATATGCATCAATCTGAGGTGAAAATGTCCTGAGCGCGCTTTCGTAGTTCGCTGCCTGAAGTCTCGCATAGATAAATATGAAACCAGGCATATGGCCCGGCTGCTATCTGTTTAGCACTTGGAATAGGTCAGACTTTTTCGATCTTTACGCTGTCGCTGACATCAAAGGCCAAATAGTCCTTAATCTCTTCGGCGGCCTCAAGTGGTGCTTCATAGCTCCAGGCGGCGTTCTCCGAAATTGAGGATTTGTTAACGATAGAAAAATAGGTCGCGTCGCCTTTTGCGGCACAGGTTGTGGTTTTCTCAGAGCGATCGAGAAATGCCATGGCAATGTCATTGCGAGGGAGATAGATCACCGGGGCCATATCACCTTCGCTCAGCTCCAGCGCATTGGCGCTTTCCCCTAAAACAGCGCCACCAGAGCGGACAACCCAAGTGCCTTCAACCTTGCGGATGCGAATGTTTGTCATGTTTCTCCCCTAATTCTCATTTCTGAGCGGCTTTTGCCCGCTGAGTGTAACAAATGCATATCAAAGCGCTGCACAGGCGGTCTTGAGCCAATCCGCTGCAGGTGTACTCAGCTGCGGCAAGATTTTTTCCAGAACCTCTGCGTGATAGG
>JAKVBH010000082.1 GCA_022447495.1 Marinovum sp.
TGCGTATAGCTTCTTCTGTCTGTGAACAGGGCCTACGGCTTCTGTCTGCCATCTCGGCGTCAGTACTGTCATGCTCGGGCGCCTCGGTTAAGATCATTGAAGCTGAGGGGGTGTTTTGGCCCAACCCGAAGAAAGGGCTGGACCAAGATCAGTATTGTCTTATGCCGATACGATTTTCCCAGGCAACGAATTCACTGTCAGTGTTTCGTCTGGCCGGAAGTGAATGACAGACCGAATGGACTCGCCCGCCTTGAGCAGGTCAAAGGCAGTGTTGATCTGCTCGTGGTGCATATGGTGCGTGATGTAAGGGTCAACATCAAAATCTCCGCGCAGCCATTCGTCTACCATACCCGGAAGTTGGCTGCGGCCCAATACGCCGCCAAATGCGGTTCCGCGCCAGACGCGACCAGTCACCAGCTGGAATGGCCGAGTGGAAATTTCTTGGCCAGCACCAGCCACGCCAATAACGGTGCATTCGCCCCACCCCTTATGGCAAGCTTCCAGAGCTGACCGCATAAGCTCTACATTTCCGACGGCCTCGAATGTGTAGTCCAACCCGCCATTGGTCATTTCGATCAGAACTTCGTGGATCGGCGCAGAATGATCTTTGGGGTTCACACACTCGGTCGCGCCAAGCGATTTTGCGAGTGGGAACTTGTTCGGGTTCACATCGATCCCGATGATGCGCGCTGCCCCTTTGAGAACGGCACCTTGAATCACAGCCATACCCACGGCACCGAGCCCAAAGACGGCCACAGTGGAACCCGGTTCAACCTTGGCTGTGTTACGGACAGCGCCAATGCCAGTCGGGACCGCACAACCCATAACTGATGCTTTGGACAAGGGCGCGTCCTTAGAGATTTTCGCGACCGAAATCTCTGGTAGGACGGTGTACTCGCTGAAAGTGCTGGTCCCCATGTAGTGCAAGATTTGCTTACCTTTGTACGAGAATCTGGACGTGCCATCGGGCATCACACCTGCACCCTGGGTTGCGCGGATGGTCTGACATAGATTGGTCTTGCCAGATTTGATGTAGGGGCAATTCGGATCTTCCGGGACGTAGAGCGGGATAACGTGATCGCCGGGCTTGACCGACGTTACACCTTTGCCAACCTCTTCGACGATGCCACAGCCTTCGTGGCCCAGAATGCAGGGGAACAATCCCTCTGGGTCTTCACCGGACAGCGTGAATACATCTGTGTGGCACAAGCTCGTTGTGACGATCCGAACAAGGACCTCGCCGTCTTTAGGACCCTCAAGATCAATCTCTTCGATCTCCAAGGGCTGGTTTGGCCCCCAAGCGATAGCCGCGCGCGTTTTCATTTCGTTTCCTCCCAATTATCAATGAAGCGTTGTCGTTACTCTAGAAGTGGTCTTGAAATCCTCGCCAGCGTCGAGCGACAGCAGTAAACGCGCGCCCTGTTTTTTTGCTGCCGAACAAACTTCCACGTTGAATAATGCCGGTTGATCTGAAGTGGTGCGCCTCAGGATGACTGGGGCACCGACAGGAACACTGATGGATGTCGAATTCTCAGCGGACCTTGGGACTAATTTGATGCCGTGCCCAACATACTGGCAAAGCAACTGAGAACGATCGGCACATTGTTGTTTGGTTACGCCATGCGCATGGTCTCCAACGCCTAAACGTAGTTTGATGTATTCCATTGAGGTGATTTCGGCGAACATGTGGGACAAAGCTGCAATGTCACCTGCGAGCATGCCGCGCTCTTCGCAGGCTGGCATGCCGACTTTATTGAATAAATGGATTATGGCATCGTGAACTGAGTCCGGACGCAGTATCAGGCGAGCTTGGGGCAGAAACTCGGCGTTTAGCGCGTTTATCCACGCCTGGAATGACGCGAGCGGTTGTCTATCCCAAACAGCAATTTCGCACT
>JAKVBH010000083.1 GCA_022447495.1 Marinovum sp.
TTCTGCCGATTTCATCCTCGGGCCATCTGATTTTACTGCCGCAAGCCATGGGCGCTGCGGACCAAGGTCAGCTTTTGGATGTAGCCGTGCATGTCGGCACTTTGGGGGCAGTGGTTCTCTATTTTTGGCGCGACGTGAAGATGGGGCTTGCGGGGATCCCGTCCGTGTTGATCGGGCGGTTGGACACGCCCGGAGCGCGGCTTGCCTTTCATCTGGCCATCGCAACCATTCCTGTGATGATTTTTGGCGTGTTCCTGGCCGCGACTGGGTTGAACGACGCCATGCGCTCGATGGCGGTCATTGGCTGGACGATGCTGGGCTTTGGTCTGTTGCTGTGGTGGATGGATCAGCGCGGCGAGGTGACCAAGAGTGACGCGGATTGGACTCTGGGCGATGCTATCAAACTGGGTCTGTGGCAGGCCATTGCCCTGATCCCGGGCACGTCTCGGTCTGGTATCACCATCACGGGCGCGCGGGCCTTGGGCTATGACCGGGAAAGCAGCGCACGTTTGGCGATGCTGATGAGCATTCCGGCCATTCTGGCCAGCGGCGGATATCTGCTGTTGGACACGGGCTCTGATTGGACCCCACGTATGGTCCGAGATTGCGCGATCGCCGCAGCGCTGGCGTTTCTGTCTGCCCTAATCGCTCTTAGGCTCATGATGCGCCTGCTGAAGTCGGTCAGCTTCACACCCTACGTGATTTATCGCGTCATCCTTGGCGCGATCCTTTTGGCCATCGCCTATACGTAAAAGAGGCCCCGCGGGGCCTCGATTTCAATTCCATTTTGCGCGGACTTAGCTCAGGTTCTTAGCCGAGTCCTTGATCGCGTCATACTGACCCGACGGACGGAACCGCCAGAGATAGCTGTCCAGAATTGTGCTCAGCGGTGTGTCCTGAATACCAAGATCAGCCAGCGTCTTTGCGTCTGAGGCCACCACGTTGTCATGGCGTAGCGATTTCAATTGATCACGGGTCACGATGGAATTGGTGAAGAGGCCCAGCGTGGTGGTCTGCAATAGGTCAAAGCCAAAGGCCACAAGACCAGCCGCAAAGAACGGCAGGTTCAAGATCAAACGGCGACGGTGAATGCTGGTGAGCATGTCCTTCAGCAAGTCGCGCAGGGTTTTGACCTCGGGGCCACCCAACTCATATGTGCCGGTCGCTTCGCCTAGGATGCCTTTGACGGCGGCTTGCGCGACATCATCCACATAGACAGGCTGGAATTTCGTGTCCGCACCGGCGATCGGAAGGATCGGTCCAAAGCGGGCCTGATCAGCGAAACGATTAAAGAAGTCATCCTCTGGGCCGAAGATCACAGACGGGCGCAGGATCAGAGCATTTGGCATATGCCCAAGAACGCCCGCCTCGCCCAAAGCCTTGGTGCGTGCATAGTCGCTTTCAGCGTCGGCATCCGCACCGATGGCAGAGAGATGCACCATCGTCTCGATGCCGGCTTGTGCCGCAAGGCGCGCGATACGTTCGGCACCTTCGTGCTGGACGGCATCAAATTTGTTCTTGCCGACTTGGTTGAGGATCCCAACGCAATTCACAACCGCATCCGCGCCAGACATCGCTTGCGCCACTGAGGCGTCGTCGCGAATGTTGCACAGGATGGGTTCAACCTGACCCACAGAGCCGTAGGGCTTCACAAACAGTGCTTCGTTGGGCCGCCGAACGGCGACGCGTACGCGCCAGCCTTCTTTTGCCATACGCCGCGCAATATAACGCCCCACAAAACCCGAACCGCCGTAAATCGTGACAAGTTTAGACATCCGTGGCCTCCGCTTTCGTCAAGTTGCCAATGTGATACGCGCCCGCCGCCTCAGGAACAAGCGGCAACTGATCGCATGCGCGGTTTAATCCCAGCTATAGAGGCATG
>JAKVBH010000084.1 GCA_022447495.1 Marinovum sp.
CCCCACCGCGCAGCGTGTCGTTGCCGTCTTCCCCACGCAGGCTGTCGTCGCCGAGGCCACCGATGAGGCTATCGTTGCCGTCATAGCCATAGATCACGTCATTACCGCCGCGGCCATCGATGATGTCATTGCCGCCGTATCCATCGAGAACCTCATCGCCGGACGCCCCAGAAATAGTGTCATTACCCGTGCGTGAGCCGATGATGACTTCGACCGAAATCAGCGTGTCAGTGAAAGCGATGCTATCCCACATGCCGCTGGCCGTTTGTGCCGCCAGATCGACATTCACCGCATCCACACCGCTGCGGTCATAGCGCACGCGGTCGGTGCCGCCAGCGCCGTCGAACGTGTCATTTCCCCGTTCGCCGATGAAGCTCTCGCTGGCGTTGCTACCGGTTACATAATCGTTGAAATCTGTGCCGCGAATTTCAAACCGACCTGCATTGCTAATGTTCAGCGCGTCGGTGTCGCCGTGACCATCCACGATGGTCCCCGCGACCAGATCCGCCACAATGCCCTGGGTTGGGTCCTCGGTGGCACCATATCGATAATTCAGCCGCAGGGTGCCGCCGGAAGAGATGTTTGCGGTTATCGTATCGTTGCCTGTACCACCTACGAAATAAAGCCAATCGTGGTATCCGAGGGTCGCGTTGAGCGTATCGGCCATCTCTGTGCCACTGATGGCCAATCCCCCAGATCCAAGGATACTGGCCACATCGACAAATGTGTCTGTCCAGCTGCCCGCTTGACCGCTTCCGGCAACGACTGTGCCAGTGTTGGTGATGCTGTTGAGCGTGGCGTCGATGCTGAAGCGGGTAGGAGAATAATCCTGATCGTAGTCGATCTGGACAAATGACACATTGGTCGCATCAGAAAAGTCATAGGTGTCGTTACCAGCGGTGCCTTCGGCGAGCATCTCGGTCCTTAGGATGTTGCCGGAGAGGACAAAGGTGTCGTTGCCCGCCGAACCGAGCGTGTTGTCGCGAAAATCCGAGCTGAGATAGGTAATTCCCACTGTCACCAGGTTTGAAAGCGTCCCAAAGGTGTCTTCAAAGTCGATGCTGGCCGTTGCCGCCGTGGCATCGATGGTGATGGGAGCCGAGGCATTGAGCAAAGACGCATAGGGCGCAAGGTTATCGAAATTGGCCTGCTCATAGGCATTGTCAAATTCCACTAAATTCCAAGAGATTTGGGACACCGTGCCGATGACCTGCCCCCCCGAAGAGACGGAGATATTCGTAATCGTTCCACCAACAGGTGATCCGTTGGGATCCAGTACGAACCCGCTCCCTGTCAGAGTGGTAGTGTAGCCTGAGATTGAATTGAACAGGACAATCTGAGTGGAAGAGGCGCTTTGCGCTGAGAGGGACAGATCTTCGGGGTTTGACATAGCATTGCCCAAAAACACTCCGTCACTGCTTAGAAGTGTATATAGCATTCTAACTACTCCACCCCTGATAAAAATTGGGAATTTCTACATCGAAGATTTTCATCTTGTTGAATGTGAAAGGCATGGAGAGATTGGAGGGCTTCGAAAGAGACATGACCAGCTCGGATCTTATATTGCGAAAGTCCTATCCTAAGAACGTGCTTGCTGTTCGGGGTATTGGCATAGAGACGCCATCCTTTTGTATAGACGGTTGGAACAAGCTGTCTGAAGCCAAACGTGCGATGGCCCAGAGATAACTGCTCTTTGTTCTGCCGCACCCTGGGTCCAGCACAGGGCAGCGGGTTTCATCGGCAAGGAACTTGTCTGATCTCTTCAGTGGTCTTCCCCCACTTGAGTGGTCCTCCGCTATGTTTAGGAAAACGGAGGAAGACCATGGCCAACAAGCGCCCAAAGCCGGAAGAGATTGTCAC
>JAKVBH010000085.1 GCA_022447495.1 Marinovum sp.
CATTCATGCTGCTGACCTCAAACCCATTTGTCCGCATGGAAATGGTTCCCTTCAATGGCCAAGACCTGAACCCACTGTTGCAAGACGTGGGCCTCGCGCTGCATCCGCCGTTTTTGTATCTGGGCTATGTGGGGCTTTCGATGGCCTTTTCCTTTGCAGTAGCCGCCCTGATCGAAGGCCGCGTCGATGCGGCTTGGGCGCGGTGGGTCAGGCCTTGGACCTTGGCGGCTTGGATTTTCCTGACCATCGGCATCGCGCTGGGGTCCTGGTGGGCCTATTACGAGTTGGGTTGGGGCGGGTTCTGGTTCTGGGATCCGGTTGAAAACGCGTCCTTTATGCCCTGGCTTTTGGCGGCGGCGCTGTTGCATTCCGCCATTGTGGTTGAGAAACGTGAGAGCCTGAAAGCTTGGACGATCCTTCTGGCGATCCTTGCCTTTGGCTTTAGCCTGATTGGGACGTTTATTGTACGGTCTGGCGTTTTGACCTCCGTGCATGCGTTTGCGAATGATCCAGAGCGGGGCGTCTTTATCCTGATCATTCTGGCGGTCTTCTTGGGTGGCGCTTTGACGCTGTTTGCGGCCCGCGCCGCGGTGCTTGAAGCCAAGGGCGTCTTTGGCATGGTTAGCCGTGAAGGCATGCTCGTGGTGAACAACATCCTCTTGGCCGTCGCCTGTTTTGTGGTCTTTATCGGCACGATCTGGCCTTTGGTGGCTGAGCTGTTCTTTGACCGCAAACTCTCGGTTGGGCCTCCGTTCTTTAACATGGCCTTCACACCCTTCATGGTGGCGCTTGGGGCACTCTTGCCGATTGGGGCGATGACCCCCTGGAAACGGGGCAAGTTGGGGCGCATCTCGCGGCCTTTGGTGCCTGTTTTGGTTCTCGCCATCGCATTGGCGGGCCTCGTCTGGGCGATGCAAACGGAGCGGACGTTGCTAGGCCCAATCGGGCTGCTGTTGGCAAGCTGGATGGTCTTTGGCGCGATCTTTGACCTTTGGGCTCGTACGGGACGTGGAGACCGTTCCGCGCGGCTGCGTCGCTTGCGCAATCTGCCCGGCGCAGATTGGGGCAAAGCGATTGCCCATGGCGGGCTTGGCATTACGATGTTTGGCATAGCGGGGCTGACCGCATGGGAAGTCGAAGACATTCGCGTTGTGCAACTGGGCGAGCAGTTCTCTGTCGGGGCCTATGAGATGGTGCTCGAAGAGGTGCACGATATCGAAGGCCCAAACTATCTCGCGACCACCGGCACCGTACGTGTGACGCGCAACGGCAATGAGGTCACCGTGCTGCACCCTGAGAAACGCATCTATCCGGTCGCGCGCATGCCCACAACTGAGGCGGCGATTGATTACCGCTTCCTGCGCGACATCTATGTGGTTCTCGGAGACCCGCAGAACGACGGCGGCTATACGGTGCGCTGCTATATCAAGCCTTTGACCAATTGGATTTGGCTGGGCTGTATTTTGATGTCTTTGGGCGGTCTGGCGAGCCTGTTTGATCGCCGCTATCGAGTGGCCTCTGGCGCGCGCAAGACCAGAGCGGTGCCTGTGGAATGAAACATTTGATTATCCTGCTTTGGCTCTTTGCAACGCCGCTCTACGCCGTAGAGCCTGACGAAGTCCTGGCCGATCCGGGCCTTGAGGCCCGCGCGCGGTTTTTGTCGCAGGAATTGCGCTGTCTGGTCTGTCGCAATGAAAGCATCGATGAAAGCAACGCAGAGGTCGCCCGTGACCTGCGCCTCTTGGTGCGCGAACGCATCATGGAGGGCGACGCGGATGACGAAGTTCTCGCCTTTGTGGTCCATCGCTACGGGGAATACGTGCTCCTGAACCCGCGGGCCGATGGC
>JAKVBH010000086.1 GCA_022447495.1 Marinovum sp.
AGACCGCTTTGTCGGTGTCTTTCTTCAGAATACTGTCCAGCCACGCGGTGATGAAATGCTGCGAGATATTGTTCATCGTGACCGTGTCCCACACTGGGTCTAGATAGTGGTCGGCGCCACTTGCCCCCTCGGCCAGCGCCTCTGCCGGAACCGGCATGGGCGCGCCTGCATTGTGGCCCGCGCTGTCAAAAGTCAGTAGCGCGCGGTCGACGCTGAGCAACTCGCTCCAGATGGTCCGCACCCCGGTGTCGTAGCCCGAAACGTCGTCCATCGATCCCGCGATCAACAGTGCAGGAACCTGCACACCTGCCAGGGTCTGCGCATCCCATATGTTCCAGTTGCGCCCCCAAGGTGCAAAGGTGACGATGGTTTTGATCCTTGGATCGGGTTGCGCGGCAAGGTTATTGGGCTCGCTCTTGTGCAATTCAAGCACTCCGTGCGGGGCCCCAAAGGGCAGGTCTACGCCGGCCTGTGTCAGGCCACCGCCCGCTGTGATCAGTGCGCCATAGCCGCCCATCGAATAGCCGATCAGCCCCGTTGTGTCGGTATCCACAAGCCCATTCAGGAACGAGTTTTCGTCGCCCGCCATCTCGGTCACCGAGGCTAGTACAAATTTCTGGTCGATCGGCCGGTTCACCAAGGTCGAGCCAAAGGTAGCAAAATAATTATCGTTGACTTGAAAGGTACGATACGTGCTCTCGTTATGGTCAATCGACGCCACAACATAGCCCTTTGAGGCAAGGTTTTCGGCCAGATGTGACAGGAGGAAGCGATTGCCCGGCCAGCCGTGCGAAATCATCACAAACGGATATGTGTCGTCTTCCGGCGCGGCATCGCGCATCGCCTGCCCCTCAAGGGTGATCTCGGTCTGCCCGTCGCGCATCACCGTGCCATGTCTGGTGTCGCCGCTGGCGCCGGTCGCAGCCGGGTACCACACCTCGATGGTCAGGTCGCGGTCATATACGGGCCATGTCTCGGGCTTGTCCGCCTTGCCATCAATCGCCAGCACATTGATCTGGTCCGCATTGGTCAACTTGACTGTTCGCACCCCCACCGGCAAATCGCCATAAGCCGCCAGTTCCGGCGCATGCGGGCGCTGCCCATCGATCCGGTTTTGGGCCTGAACGTCCCCCGCAATCCCTAGCGTTGCACTCACCAAGACAGCCCCCCAAGTCATCCGCGTCATATCTCACCCTCCCAAGGGATACTCTACGTTGGGTGAGGTTAGAGGATGTGCGGAGAAAGGAAAGGCAACTAGAAACTACGTTGCTCACGTTTGCGCTCAAAAAGGCCAGTGCTCCTGAATGTCTTCACGGATGTTCAGGAACAATTCGCCGTCCAAGATCGTTCAATGTGGCGGATCTCCGCCGAACTTGTCGCCCATCGCCGCGCCAATGGCGCATTAATCTTCATGTTACGATCGGCAAGCGTTAGGATTGCTCTCTTCGGTGGCAAAACGGTAAGTGGCGTGATTTTGGATCATGGTGATGCTTCAGTCGCCGCGCAACGGCGTGCTGGTCGTGCAATAGGCTTTTGAATCAAAGCTCTGCGATGCCAGACTCGTCTAGGAGGTGTTAAGTTTGGAACCCGCGGTCAGCGATGTAGTGGCCATTGCAACGATCAGAGAAGCAGCGACAAGTTGAGATTTGGTCAGCGACATGGAACGTTCTTTCCGAAAACAAGTGCTGCTCCGTATGTGTTGGACCATTGCAAGGGTGAAATTAAGAACCAAACGATACAAAACAAACGCCTGTGATTGTTCGAGACATTATACTGAGCACCTCAGTATGAGACAGCTCGCACCTGGCACTACCGCGTGCATTTGATCTCGCCACAGTCCTT
>JAKVBH010000087.1 GCA_022447495.1 Marinovum sp.
CATACCCGCAGCCAACGCCGGATCTGTCACAACGTCTGATGACCGATCTGGCAACGGCTTGCCTTCACCGTCCAAGCCGCACAACTGCCCCGGCGCTTCGGCTTTATGCATTTGTCGATCTATGAGAGTGGTCAAAGCATCGATCATACTTGAGAGATCGGGATGAACAGATGGATTTCGAAGGGCGACAGGTGCTTTGATCGAAGCTATTGCCAAAATTGCGCCGCATAAATGACGTAACACGGTATGCAGGCGAGCAGCATGATAAGGAATAAACGGTGGTTTCGCAGTCTCAGACATCCGGTGCCGTGATGGGGTGGCTCGGCTTTGCCATTGGGGCGATGGCCCTGGTTTTGACAATTGTCCTTTTCTGGGCTGGTCCCTTTGCACCACAACAGGCGGCCACGGTGACTTTGGGCGAAATGGCGGCCGAGATTGCGAAATCAGCGGCGCGTTCGGTGGCGGGGCAGGCGCAGCCAGCGCCTGAAGTCATCCCTCGAACCGTGGATGATTACCTTGAGATTGCAGTGGCCGTTTTGGCTGGCTTTGCGATTGTCTTGGGCTTGGCCGCGTTCATCCGGCGCGAAGATCGGCGCACAGCGTTTTCAGCCCTCGCCTTGGGCATTTTGGCAATCGGCTTTCAACTGTTCACATGGACGGTCATGATGATCGTTGGAGCAATCGTGATCTTTGGGATCATGGCCTCGTTGAGTGAGACATTTGGCGATTTGTTTGGAGAGTGACGGGCGGATCAGATCCCAGCGGCAGCCATGTGCACGCCGGGGTCTTGTCAGTCTTGCTCTCGCAGTTTGCGTTGGCTTTCTTTGCGGAAGGCCTTTGCGTTTTTCTGCTCACGGTTCAAACGCACACCCATGAAATAGGCTGCGATAGCGGCCCCCATCAATGCCACGCCGCTTTCAAAAACAACGTCAGTCAGAATGCTCTCGCTTCCCAGGCCGAGCCAGCGATCCAAGGGCATGTGCGAAACAAGGTTTGAGAGGATCACAGCCAGAATGCCTGCTGTTAGCTCCACCGCGAGAAACAGGCGATGGGTGCGCGTCGCGGATGTGATATCGTCGATATGGCGGCAAAATATGCCAGCTCTTCATCCGTGATGTCGACAGTGTCCGACGCCAGCATCCGAAAGAAATAGTTACTGCGACGGTCGTCGCGTTCGTCATTCGAGAGAGGTTTGGTCGTGCAGGTCTTTGATCCGGGCTATATCCTGCAGCAAAGCCAGACCCATCTGAAGTTTTTGTAGGGCGGGGTTTACCCCGCCGCTACTTTCGCAGGCGTAGCTCAGCCCAGCTCTGCCAAACGAGCCAAGGCCTCTTGCAGCTTGGCCTCTTCTGCTTCGCGCGCAGCGAGGTTGTTGCGCGCCTCTTCCACCACCTCTTCCGGAGCGGAAGCCACGAATTTGGGGTTGTTCAGACGACCGCGCAGACCGCCCAACTCCTTGGCCAGTTTGCCCAGGGTTTTTTCAAGCCGCGCTTTTTCTTCCTCGATATCGATGATCCCGGCCAGCGGCAGACCAAAGCTGGCACCTTCGGCGGGGATCGACACCGTGCCCTTCGGAAACGCCCCTTCCGTCAGGCTTTCGACCCGCGCCAAACGTTTGATCAGCGTTTCATTCCGGGCATAGGCGCCTTTGGCAAACGCATCCATACCATTGACCAGCATCGGCACATGCAGACCAGCAGGCACATGCATCTGCGCGCGGGCAGAACGGATGTCTTCGATCAGACCGATGGTCCAGCGCATCTCGCGCTCGGCCTCGGCATCGACAAGGTCCAGCCCATGGTCCGGCCAATCGGCG
>JAKVBH010000088.1 GCA_022447495.1 Marinovum sp.
GCTCGCATCCAGCGATCTTTCATTTCATCCCGTTCGGCCCGCAGTGCTTCATTATCCAGCACTGCATCATCGATTTCGGCCATATCTTCAGCAAGCTCTTCAGCTTCGGCAGCCGCAATATCATCGAGGAAGTCTTCGTTCTTGGGATCTGACATTCTCTACCTCATTCCTGCGCTGGATCGCAGGCTCTAACTTCGATCCGAAATGATCCGCCCCACAAGCTGGGCCGTGTAATCGACAATCGGAACAATACGACCATAGTTCAGCCGTGTCGGGCCAATCACACCCACAGCACCGACGATCTTTCGGTCCGCGTTCATATATGGAGAGACCACCAGAGAGGAACCCGAAAGTGAAAAAAGTTTGTTCTCTGAGCCAATAAAAATGCGCACGCCATCGCCTTGCTCGGTCAATTCGAGGAAATCGGCGATATCTCGCTTGCGCTCAAGGTCATCAAAGAGGCTGCGAATGCGTTCAAGACTGTCTTCCTCTTCACCACCAGCCAGTAAATTCGCGCGCCCGCGCACGATCAACCGGGGTGAGTCGCCGTCGGGGTCATCCCATAACGCCAACCCCTGCTCGACCATGTCCCGCGCCAACACATCCAGCGTCTGCTTTTGAACGGCGATTTGCGACTGGATAACCTTGCGCGCCTCTGACAGCGTGCGTCCTTCGATCAGCGCATTCAGAAAATTGGCCGCCTCTCGCATCGAACTGGGCGTTTGACCTGCCGGGGGCGTAAAAAGACGATTTTCCACATGACCATTCGCCATGACTAACACCACCAATGCCCGGTCCGGTGCCAGCGTCACAAACTCGATATGCTTGATTGCCGCATCATGTTTGGGGGTCAGAACCAGTGAGGCTCCCCGCGTGACTGATGATAAGGCCGTGCCAACCTGATCAAGCATGGCATCCACGTCGCCCATCGACTGATCCGCGGTTGCCTCGATCCTGCGGCGGTCTTCCTGATCGAGATTCTCGACCTCAAGCAGCCCGTCCACAAACATTCGTAACCCGGTCTGTGTCGGCACGCGGCCGGCACTGATATGCGGACTGTCCAACAGACCCAAATATTCTAGATCCTGCATCACGTTTCTGATCGTGGCAGCAGAGACTTTTTCGCTAAAATCCCGTGTCAGGGTGCGGCTGCCGACCGGCTCTCCGCTTTGCAAATAGCCTTCAACCACGCGGCGAAAGACTTCGCGGGAGCGATCATTCAACTCATTCAGAATTCGGGTTGCGTCACTCATCCTCTTTGCCGGTCCATGCTGCTCTGAAACACTGATCCAGAATAAAAGCCAATCTCGCTTGCATCACAAGGGCTGGCCCTAGTATCGGAGCATGACGAGATGAAAGGAGCTTCCATGCGCCCCTCTGGACGACAGCTTGACGAATTGCGCCCGGTTACCATTGAAACGGGTTTCACCAAACATGCCGAAGGCTCTGCCCTGATCAAGATGGGCGACACGCATGTTTTGTGCACCGCCACGATCGAGGACCGCGTGCCGCCCTTTATCAAAGGCTCCGGCCTGGGTTGGGTGACGGCGGAATACGGCATGTTGCCACGCGCGACGAATACGCGGATGCGGCGTGAGGCCGCCAGTGGAAAGCAAGGCGGTCGCACAGTGGAAATCCAACGTTTGATCGGGCGGTCGCTGCGCGCCGGTGTGGACCGGGTTGCCTTGGGCGAACGTCAGATCACCGTGGATTGCGATGTATTGCAGGCCGATGGCGGTACACGCTGTGCGTCGATCACCGGGGGCTGGGTGGCGCTGCGGCTGGCG
>JAKVBH010000089.1 GCA_022447495.1 Marinovum sp.
GCGACCGACAATGGCAGCGCCGTGGTTGACCGCGCGCTGCAACTCCACGGCGGCTATGGCTATTTGCAGGATTATCCGATCGAACGCTTCTGGCGCGATTTGCGCGTCCACTCGATCCTAGAGGGCACGAACCAGATCATGCGCATGGTGGTGGGCCGGGACCTGCTTCGGCAGTGAGGGTGCTCTGGGTAGTCTTTAGCTTTGTACTCGCAGCCTTTGTGGGTTCGTTTTCCCTTATGCTAGTTGGCCTTCTTATTGGGGAAGGCAACTCTGGCATGTTTTGGACATTTACCTTCGCATTTGCAATCGTCGGACTGTTCTGGACGAGCGTGATCGCTGTCCCTGTGCTAGTTTTTACTGAGGTAAAGAAGGTTTCAAGTTGGCACTTTTATGTGCTTGCTTGTGCAATTTGCGCACCCACATTTTTTTGGGCTTTAGGAACCGGCTTGGGAACTTATTTGATTCCCATCGGGTTTAGCGGAGCCGTGGCCGGCGCCACCTACTGGGTTCTTGCTTGGCGATTGTTCCCGCCCAGCCCCATAGGCGACACCGGAGATGATGAAGGCGCATTTTTGTAATGAGGCTCCTCACCATCCTTGCCGGCTACGCCGCCTCTTCGGTGGCGGCGATGGTGGTGCTTGTCCTGTTCGGCTGGATCGATGCAGGCTCGCTCAGCCTTGAACGCATTGGCTACATCGCGCCCTTGTTTCTCAAAGGTGCGGGCACGGGTGCCTTAATGTGCTTGCCTATCGCCTTGCCCACCATCGCCTTTACAGAACTCACTCGTTTTCATTCCGTGTGGATCTTTGCTTGTGCAGGGATCGCGACCGGCGTGCTTATCCTTGCGACTTTGGGCACGTTTGCGTTCACCGAGCTGATTGAATTGCGCGCCTTTGCCGTGCGCGATGTCATCGTGGTTATCGCGGTCGCGCTCACAGCTTCGCTCACATACTGGCTGATCGCCTGGAAGCTTTTCGCGCCCAACAAAGCAAGCACCAAGAACACGCGGACCCGATGACCACGCTTACTCTCGCCACCATCACGCTCGTCGTGCCCGACTACGATGCCGGGATTGCCTTTTACCACGACGCTTTGGGCTTTGACCTCGTCGAAGACACCGATCTTGGCGATGGCAAGCGCTGGGTCGTGGTGGCACCCCATCAAGGCGCCCGCCTCCTCTTGGCCAAAGCCGCCGACGCTGCGCAACACGCCGCCATCGGCCAGCAGACGGGCGGGCGGGTCTCATTCTTCTTAAAAACTGATGATTTCGACCAAACCCACAATCAGTTCACAGCCGCCGGCGTGACATTTCTTGAAGACCGGCGCCATGAGCCTTACGGAACCGTGGCTGTCTTTAGCGATCCGTTCGGCAATCGCTGGGACTTAACAGAACCAAAAGAAGCTTGAGAGATGACTGAAGACGTACTCACCCGCAAAGAGGGGCCGATCGGCCATATCTCTTTGAACCGGCCCAAGGCGCTGCATGCGCTGACGCTGGACATGTGCCATGCCATGACTGCCGCGCTGACCCAGTGGGCGGATGATGACGAGATCAAGGCGATTATCATCGACCACGATGATGGCCGCGGTTTTTGCGCGGGCGGCGATATCGCTTTCTTGCGCAATTCCGCGCTCAATGATGGCGGGGTGTCGGGGCGCAAATTCTTCCACGACGAATATCAACTCAACCATTTATTGTTCACCTATCCCAAGCCCGTGATCGCCTTCATGGATGGCATCACCATGGGCGGCGGGGTTGGCATTGCGA
>JAKVBH010000009.1 GCA_022447495.1 Marinovum sp.
AGTGTCTTCCACGACGTTGATGGATCCCGTCTGTCTGCTTGGGCGTGCTTGTGAGCACGGATGCCTTGCCGACAGGTTTACCCGGGACCGTTTTCCTTGCGCGGCGCTTATTCCACACCGACCTGCATTTGGCACTGCGGCAATTTTTCGGCACACGAAGAAAATGTTTGCGCTAAAAGCGGCGCATGATTCGACTCGTTCCCATATGCGCAGCGCTGCTTCTGACAGCCTGCCAATCTGACCCTGTAACGCTGCGCCTGAGCGGCGAGACCATGGGCACCACCTATAATATCGTCGCGATCGACAAGACTGCGGAGATTGATGCTGACAGCGTGCAAGCCGCGCTTGAACAGACACTGGCAGACGTGAACAGCCAGATGTCGAACTGGGATCCGAATTCCGAGATTTCCCAGTTCAATGCGTCTGAAACCACGCAACCTGTTGAAATATCTGCTGAGCTGGCAACCGTGATGCAAGCAGCACAGTTCATTCATGACGAAAGCGAAGGCCAGTTTGACGTCACGCTGGGTCCGCTGATCGAGCTTTGGGGATTTGGTGCCCGCACACCCGACAGCCCCGTGCCCGCGCCCGAGGCCGTGGCTGCAGCGCTTGATATTGTGGGCATGGACAAAGTGCTGACGCTGGGCGATGCGCCCGCCACGATGGCAAAAGCCTATCCCGACACCTCCGTCTATCTCGCGGCCATCGCAAAGGGCCACGGCGTGGACCGCCTTGCCGGTGCACTGCAAGCGTTCGGGATTACCGACTACATGGTGGAGATCGGCGGAGACCTCGTTACCGCCGGACAGAATCCCTCGGGCGAAGCATGGCGTATCGGCGTGGAACGCCCCGACGCTGGCGAGCAGAAGATCGAGGAAATCGTCGACCTTTCCGGGCTTGGGATGGCCACATCGGGGGACTACCGCAATTACTTTGAGGCCGATGGTGTACGCTACAGCCACATCATCGATGCCGAAACCGGCAACCCAATCACGCACACAACTGCATCCGTTACGGTTTTAGCAGACAACGCCATGCTGGCTGATGGCTGGGCAACGGCGCTTTTGGTTCTGGGCTCCGAGCGAGGTCTGCCGATTGCGGAAAAGCATGGTCTTGGCGTGTTGTTCATTGATCGTGATCCTCAGGAACAAGACGTCGCATTTACGACAGTGGCGTCATCGGCTTTCAAGAAGCTGCAGGCCAAGTAAGGGAATCCCAGCCGTGTCCACCTTCATCCTCGCCTTTGGATTGCTCACCCTCGTCATGCTCGGCATGTCGCTTGGGGTCATCCTCATGGGCAAGACGATCAAGGGCAGCTGTGGCGGACTGAACGCGATCTCTGACGCAGACAAATGTCTTGTCTGCGCCAAAGACATTGATCCCGACAGCCCCCTGAAGGAGCGCTTGCAATGCCCCCGCGCCCGCAAAATCGCCGAGCGCCTGGCGGCGGAGCAGGAACAGCACGCCTGAGACATCCATCAATGCTGATAAAGAGGCCCGCATGCGGGCCTTTTTTTGTGTCAGGACGGAATGAGCAACCGCCCAATCGCGCGCAGTGCTTTGAACAAGGCAAACACGATCAATCCAATCAGCACGACGAGAAAAATCACGAAAACCAAACTGCCACTGGCCTCGGACATTGGTGTGGCAGGGGGGGCTGAGGCAACAAGCGCGGATGTGCCTTCCACCACTTGGTTTGCAGGTATTATCTGAGCGGTTTTGCTGAACGTCTGAAGGGTCATTGTGGTCTGNTCCTCTTTGCAGGAACGCCTTTGCAGGCGCATGGTTCATTGGGTGGGCCAAAGAACGGACCGCTTTAAGGAATGGGCGGGCGCACGGATCGCCGCCGACTGTTAAATGCCTGCGCGCGGAAGCGTAGGGCACCTCTCACCGAGGCGGGCTGCGCAACACAACCAAGGCCGATTGCTGTGTGATCTGAGCAGGTGCACCCACGCCGAGACGCTTTTGACTTCCAACGCGCCATCGTGTCTTTGCGCTCAGCGCGCTCTGCCGTTAGGATGTCGTCCCAAAACATACTTGAAATGGGATAGTCAGGCGGTGCGCTCTCGGCAAAGCGCAGCACAGCGACCATAGGAGGGATGGCGTCCCGGCCCAGCGCGCAAAGTGCGGGCGCCCTTGCAGGGCGTCCCGGATCTGCCACCTCGCGAAGCACAGTCTTCACAGATGTCTGCGCGACCGCCTCAAACCTTCCCTTTGCAACCGACATGGTCCTTTCCCTTTCCGGCGATGGGGCCGGCACCAGAGGGGAACACCGGTGCCGGCCTTTCGGCTGGTTATGTCCGCCCTGGAGTGGGCCGGGCAGACACCAGCGTTCCGTCACTGCAAATCTTGATTGCCGTGTAAATTTCGTCTG
>JAKVBH010000090.1 GCA_022447495.1 Marinovum sp.
TCGGGGTATTTGCGCTGCGTCGACCCTGCTGCCTTGGATGCACCACTCGATGCCGATGCCGAGTGGACGATCAAGGACACCGTGACCCTTGCCCTACTCAAAGATGCATTACAGAGCGGCAATCTCTGCTATCTTCCAGCGCCAGGGTTCGGCACCGCCGTGCATATAGAACCACTTGTGGCTTACGCAGTCCTGGCGCTGTGCACAAATGACCCAATAACACATCTCATGGAGGACCTAGGTGATGAAGGCAAACACCTTCTCAACTACCCGGTAGACGCCGCCTGGTGCGGCCGTTTTCTCACCGAAATCAAAGCCCGCTGGGCCGTCCCGTTCGGCAAAGCCACAGTCTTCTGCTAGGGCCTAGGGTGCGACGAAAATCGTTACTGGCGCCGCAACCTAAGCTATAGCTCGCTAAGAAAAGAGTTGCGCTAACAAGATATCCCAGCACCCTCTTATAGGCTTTTGACCACCGCTGCTTTTGCCTCAACGGCTAGCCACTTCGCATTTGCAGCGAAAGTTTGGTTTCCGCCCCCCTTAGCCGGTATGATTGATCGTCCAAAGGGCATGAATCCAGTTTCTTTTCCAAGTGCCCGTTGCGGACTGAGATGCGGGCAGTTGTTTTCCAAAGGTTTCCAGGGCGCTGCACTCGTTTACTCTACAACCGGGTTTGTTCTTAAGTTGCTCTAGGTCCGTTTGACTTGCGCTGGCCTTGGTTGAACACCATATTCGTTGGGTAGCTAGCGATTGGTCACAACATATATGGCATCATTCAGCACGTTTCTTCGCAAATCGCCTAGTGAGCGTTTGAAGGTTTGGTTTGAGAAACGTGGGCTCGACTTTCCTGACAACTTCAATTGGCAGAGTTCTGGACGTGGAACGGCGTTGGTTCAGGAGATTGTAGCTCTGATTGATGCTTTGCCTGCGCTGCAACAAGATCGGGTGAAGGCGGAATTGGATCATCTTGCCAGTCTCGCCAACGACAAATCAATAGTGGCGGCGGAACAGATTTGCCCGGCTTTGGGTATTGGTCTCGAAGGCCTTGAGGGCGTTCAAGACGTGATTTTGATGCTTGCAATCGACCATCCCCTAGCATTGGAGCGCGTTGGCGTGCTGGCCTCTCTCAGCCAGAGGTATGGCGGGAAAAGTTGGTCTAGTTCTGGATCAGCAAGCTGCGCGTGATGCTTTTGTGCGCGATGCGATTGGCATTCTTGAATTGCCGGATCATCGAAAAGCGAGGCGGATTGGTACACCTCGTGTCGCGTGCACCCCATCACCGGTGAAGAAACCGAAATGACCCATGCGACGATCTATGTCGAAGATCGCGCGTCGAGCGAATTGGTGTTTGGATCATCGGAGAGCTTGGAGCGCCGGGTCTTTCCGCGCGTCGTTGAAATAGGCATCGCATGTGATCCCAAAGAGCGGATCTTGGAGATCAGTGCGCGCGGCGGAAAGAACCTGCGGGATGAATACGCCACCGCTTTTGCGAAGCACTTTGCGCCAAATGCGCCGCCACCGGTCGAAGCGCCCCGTCGCGAGGTTTTGTTGGAAACGCTGCGCAATCAGCCAGAGTTTTTGATAGAGCCGTCAGACGGAATTGACCGCGTCGAGGTGTCGTCGTTGGACCTATTTGCCTATGGCGGCGGGTTTGGACGATTTGA